>JBJTHN010000065.1:0-72728 GCA_046094505.1 Betaproteobacteria bacterium | reverse complement strand
GAATTTTTTATCGAATAGAGGGTGTCTGAGCTATAAATTTCCCGAACGGGAAATATCGCTTGCCTAGCTGGCCAAACTCATTAATAATGCGCGCTGATATCGGCATGAGCGCCCGGGTGTGCTTTGAGACCCTGCAGCTTCTTCTGTAAGCCGTGATGCTCCGACAAAATTTGTCCCACCAGACGCGCAATCTCATTGACCAGCAGGTTCAGCCGCGACTTACCTTCATCACGTCGGATCGAGAACTCACTCTGATTATTAGGTAGCGGTGCTTGCAGACAGGCACGCGCCAAACCCGCTTGAATAATCTGATCGCGCAACTCTTCTTGCGACCCCAAACCAACAAACTGCATACCCATCTGCTGAAGACCAGGGACATTTTTTTCCAGATATTTCAGCTGATCTTTCAGTTGGATGGCAAATAGCCGGCGCAGGCCGTTAAGATGAATACTGGCAGCCTCGGTCGGGTCATCAAATACTTCGATATCGCAATGACTCAATTTATCGACCAGCGCAGGAAATCCGATCAGCTTCTGACGCCCTTGAGGAATCTCCAGCAACTCGGGTAACTCGCCAAACGACCAGGTGGTCAGGCTTTGGTAGGCGGCCCCGGTGGCAGAGGCTGAAGAAGAAGTACCTTGAGCTGCTTCCGCGCTGAAGCCACGTGATGTCGATCGCGTTACAGCCGCCGAACTTGCTAACGCATTTTTTTCTGAATTCGCTTTTGAACTCTCTACCGAACTTGTCGCTAGCCTGCCTGATGATGACGTCAACGAGGAGCCCGTCTCACTATCACCATCGACTTCGGTTATCGCAACTGCTTGTTCGACGATTTTCTGAAACTGCTCGCGCGCTTGTGAACCGTACTCGCCTTGCAGCGCCGATAGATTACGGCCCATATCCAGCTGACGGCCATGCTCATCAATCAGCTCGAAGTTCATGAAATGATGCGCAGGCAGCGTCTCTAATTTAAAGTCTGCCAGCTTGACGACGGTGGTGGTTTGCTGCCGCACATCAGCGATCAAAGCATCCAGTAGCGCACTTTGCGCAAATTTTTTAGCCGTATGAATACGATCACAAAATCCTGCCGCATAGTCCGGCAGTGGTACGCACTGTCGCCGCAATTTCTGCGGCATTGATTTCAGCAGGAGGTGGACCTTCTCTTTCAGCATGCCGGGCACCAGCCACTCGCAGCGGGCCTCTTGCACCTGGTTGAGCGCGTACAGTGGAACCGTGACCGTCACACCATCGCGCGTGTCGCCAGGTTCATGCAGGTAGCTGGCCGCACAGTCCACACCACCCAGCCGCACGATCTTCGGAAACGCCTGTGTGGTGATGCCTGCGGCCTCGTGCCGCATCAGCTCTTCGGGGGTGAGCTTGAGCACATCGGGGTGCTGCTGACGGGCCACCCGGTACCAGCGCTCCAGGGTGGCAGCGCTGCAAACCTGCTCGCCCAAGTGCTCGCCGTAGTAGGCCTCAATGAGGGCGTCATCCACCAGCAGGTCTTGCCGCCTTGATTTGTGCTCCAAGGCCTCTACCGAGCGGACCGCCCGGCGGTTGTGGGGCAAGAAGGCAAAGCGTTGATCCCACTCTGGCGGGACATCACCCTGCACCAGGGCTTCACGGATGAAGATCTCGCGGGCCACGGTGGGGTCGACCTTGGAGTAGCTGATGCGGCGGTTGGCATAGACGAGCAGCCCGTACAACGTGGCCCGCTCCAAGGCCACCACCTCACCGGCCTTGCGCTCCCAATGCGGCTCCAGCAGTTGCTTCTTCAGCAGGTGAGCACCCACCTGAACAATCCAGCCCGGCTCAATGGCCGCAATGCCCCGTCCGAACAGACGGGTGGTCTCCACCAGTTCCGCCACCATGATCCAGCGTCCCGGCTTGCGGCTCAGGTGCGCCCCGGGGTGCCGCCAGAATCGGATACCCCGCGCGCCCAGGTAGTGCTCCTCTTCATCAGACTTCAGGCCCACATTGCCCAGCAGGCCGGTCAACAGAGACAGATGCAGCGGTTCATAGCCCGCCGGTTCGCTGTTCAGGCGCCAGCCGTGCTCGGCCACCACGGTGTGCAGTTGGGCGTGCACGTCGCGCCACTCGCGCACGCGCCGGGGGTTGATGAACTGCTCACGCAGGCGGGCCTCCTGCTGCCGGTTGGACAGCTTGTGGGTGGCCTGCCCCGTGCCATGCCCGCGCCCCTCCTCGATCCATTGCCACAAGCGCAGCGTGCCCATGAACTCCGAGCGTTCGTCATCGAAGGGCTTGTGCCGCGCATCGGCTGCCGCCTGGGCCTCCAGAGGCCTGTCACGCACATCCTGGCAGCTCATGGCACTGGCAATCACCAGCATCTCGGTAAGACAGGCACGGTCTTTCGCAGCCAAGATCATGCGGCCGATCTTGGGGTCCAGCGGCAAACGCGCCAGGGCGCGGCCCAAATCGGTCAGCGCCAACTGCTCATCGACCGCATCCAGCTCAGCCAACAAGGCATAACCGTCGGCAATGGCTTTGCGCGGCGGTGCCTCCAAGAAGGGGAAGTCTTCCACGTCTCCCAGGCCCAGGCTCTTCATGCGCAAAATGACACTGGCCAAGGAACTGCGCAAGATCTCCGGGTCGGTGAAGGCAGGCCGCGCTGCAAAGCCGGCTTCGTCGTAAAGCCGGATGCACACGCCTGCAGCCACACGGCCGCAACGGCCGGCGCGCTGGTTGGCCGCGGCCTGGCTGATCGGCTCCACCTGCAGCTGTTCCACCTTGTGCCGGTAGCTGTAGCGCTTGACGCGCGCCGTGCCGGCATCCACCACAAACCGGATGCCGGGCACGGTCAGCGAGGTCTCCGACACGTTGGTGGACAGCACGATGCGCCGCCCATTGCTGGCGGAAAACACGCGGTCCTGTTCAGCCTGGCTCAGGCGCGCGAACAGCGGCAGGATGTCGGCGCTGCGCAGCACCGGATGGGCGGCCAGGTGCTTGCGCAGGTGGTCGGCGGCCTCTCGGATTTCGCGCTCGCCGGGCAGAAACACCAGGATGTCGCCGCCCTGCGCACCACCGCGCCACAGTTCGTCGACGGCCTGTGCAATCGCATCCTGAAGGTCGCGGTCTTTGGACTCTTCAAACGGCCGCCAGCGCACCTCCACCGGATAGGTGCGCCCGCTCACCATGAACACCGGTGCAGGCCCCTTGGGCCCGGCAAAGTGCTGGGCGAAGCGCTCCGCATCGATGGTGGCCGAGGTGACGATCAATTTGAGGTCAGGCCGCCGCGGCAGGATTTGACGCAGGTGGCCCAGCAAGAAATCGATGTTGAGGCTGCGCTCATGGGCCTCGTCCACGATGAGGGTGTCATACGCCCTCAGCAAGGGATCGCCCTGCGCCTCGGCCAGCAAGATGCCGTCGGTCATCAACTTGACCCGTGCACCGGGCTGCAGCCGGTCCTGAAAACGAACCTTGTAGCCCACCACTTCGCCCAAAGGGGTCTGCAACTCTTCGGCAATGCGCTTGGCCACGCTGGATGCGGCGATGCGCCGTGGCTGTGTGTGGCCGATCAAGCGCGGGCGTTCGCCAGGCGCGCGCGCCGCACCACGCCCCAGGGCCAGGGCCATCTTGGGCAGTTGGGTTGTCTTGCCCGAGCCCGTTTCCCCGCACACGATCAGCACCTGGTGGGCCTGCAGGGCCTGCATGATGTCGTGCCGGCGCTGGCTGACCGGCAGGGCCTGCGGAAACTCGAGGTGCAGCAAGGGGGCTGGGTGTGCTTCGTTGCTCATGGACAGGGCCGCGATTATCCGGGTTGCTGCGGCACAATCCCGCTGCAGACTTCAGCGCCCATGAACCTCGTCTTCCCCCACACCTTCGTCCCTTGGTTCCGCTCGGTGGCGCCCTACATCCACGCCTATCGGGGGGAAACCTTTGTGGTGGCCGTGGCCGGCGAAATGATCGCCGCCGGCAAGCTCAACCCGTTTGTGCAGGATCTGGCCATCTTGCACGCCATGGGCATCAAGATCGTGCTCGTGCATGGGTTTCGGCCCCAGGTCAGCGAGCAGCTGCGCGCCAAAGGACATCCCGAGCGCTTCAACCAAGGGCTGCGGATCACCGATGCCACGGCGCTGGACGCCGCTCAGGAGGCGGCGGGTCAACTGCGGTTCGAGATCGAGGCCGCGTTCTCCCAGGGTCTGCCCAACACACCCATGGCCAACGCCACCGTTCGTGTGATTTCAGGCAATTTCCTGACGGCGCAACCGGTGGGCGTGGTCGACGGCGTCGACTTCATGCACAGCGGCGTGGTCCGCAAGGTCGATGCACCGGCCATTCGACGCGCCATCGACACCGGCACGATCGTCTTGCTGTCGCCCTTTGGTTTTTCACCGACCGGTGAAGCCTTCAACCTGGCCATGGAAAACGTTGCCACGGCCACGGCCATTGCGCTGCAGGCCGACAAACTCATCTTCATGACGGAAGTTCCCGGGGTCAGGGAGGTATTTGACGACCCGGAAAGCTCCATCGACACCGAACTGACCGTGGCCGACGCCCGCAAGATTCTGGGAAAGCTTCCGGCCCCCACCCACCCCACGGACACAGCCTTCTATTTGCAGCACTGTGTCAAGGCCTGTGAAGCAGGCGTCGAGCGATCCCACATATTGCCGTATTCCGTCGATGGCGCCCTGTTGATGGAGGTGTATACCCACGACGGGATTGGCACCATGGTTGTGGATGAGAAACTCGAGAGCCTGCGCGAGGCCTTGGCCGATGACGTGGGCGGCATATTGAAACTCATTGAACCCTTCGAACAGGATGGCACCCTGGTGCGCCGGGAACGCCATGAAATCGAACGGGACTTGGCCAATTACACCGTCATTGAGCATGACGGGGTGATTTTTGGTTGTGCCGCCCTCTATCCCTACCCCGAGGCCAAGACCGCTGAAATGGCGGCCCTGACGGTGAGCCCCGAAGTGCAAGGTCAAGGAGACGGCGACCGCTTGCTCAAGCGCATCGAGCAACGCGCCCGCGCCATGGGCTTGACCAGCCTCTTCGTGCTGACCACCCGCACCATGCACTGGTTCATCAAGCGGGGCTTCCAACAGGTCGACCCCGAGTCGCTGCCCGAGGGCCGCAAGCGCAAATACAACTGGGACCGCCGATCGGTGGTCCTGATGAAGAAACTCAGCCCCTGATATCCAAGGAGAAACCATGCCCCGCATGATCCAGTGCACCCACTTGAAGAAGGAGGCCGAAGGCCTTGATTTCGCTCCCTACCCGGGGGAATTGGGCAAGCGGATTTACGAAAATATCAGCAAGGAGGCCTTCGAGCAGTGGAAGCGTCACCAAACAATGCTGGTGAATGAAAACCGCCTCAATCTGGCCGACCTGCGGGCACGGCAGTATCTTGCTCGTCAAATGGAACAGTATTTCTTCGGCAACGGTGGGGATCAACCCGCCGGCTATGTTCCCCCATCGGCTTAACCTTGCGGAAGCTCAAGGCCCTAAGCCTCAAAAGCGACCTGCAATACCCCCAAATGGGTTGGATATTGAATATCCTGACCTAACTGGTATATAGTACCGGTTATCGATTAACCCTTTAGGAGCATCACTTGAGTACTCTGCAGGATCTGTTGGCACAAAAGGCTGAACTCGAGCGCAAGATTCAAGAAACCCAGCGCAACGAGCGCCAAGCGGCCGTCGACAAGGTTCGGGCCCTGATGGCCGAGTTCGGCTTGTCGGTTGAAGACCTGGGTGGCAAAGCCGCCGGCCCTGGCCGCAAGAAGGCGGCTGCCGACGGCACCCGCAAGGCTGCCGTGAAGTACCGTGACGCCAGCGGCAACACCTGGTCGGGCCGCGGCCTGCAGCCCCGTTGGCTCAAGGAAGCCCTGGCCAAAGGCAAGACCCTGTCAGACTTCGCGGTCTGACACCGCACGCTGCACGGCAGCGGATGCAGCAATCGGCCTCCTCGGAGGCCGTTTTCTATTGTGGCGGTCACACCGCACGGCAAGCCCTGCGCCCTGCCCGCTAGACTGCAGGGCATGATCCCGAGTGGCTTCATCCAAGACCTCTTGACCCGTGTTGACGTGGTCGATGTGGTGGGACGCCACGTGGAGTTGAAAAAGGCCGGCATCAACCACAAGGGCCTGTGCCCATTCCACGGCGAGAAGACCCCAAGCTTCATCGTCAGCCCCACGCGCCAGACCTACCACTGCTTCGGTTGTGGCGTGCACGGAGACGCTTTGCGGTTCTTGACGGAGTTCGTTGGGCTGGGCTTCGTGGAGGCGGTGCAGGACTTGGCCCAACAGGTGGGCATGACGGTGCCCGCTGACGACCGATCAGCCGAGGACCGCCAGGCGCAGGCGCAGCGCCGCCAGGAGGCCACGACCCTCACCGACTTGTTGGGCAAGGCCGCTGCCCACTACCGGCAGCAACTCAAGCAAAGCCCTGAGGCGGTGGCCTATCTGAAGCGGCGTGGCCTCACGGGCGAGGTGGCCAAACAGTTCGGCATCGGCTACAGCGCCGACAGCTGGCATGGGCTGGCCAGTGCCTTTGTCGCCTACGACGACCCCAAGCTGGAGGAAGCTGGACTCGTGATCGTCCATGATCCCGGCACACCCAAAGAAAAGCGCTACGACCGGTTTCGCCACCGCATCATGTTTCCGATCCGGTCGGTGCAGGGTGAGGTGATCGGCTTTGGGGGGCGGGTGCTCGACAGCGGGGAGCCCAAGTACCTGAACTCCCCTGAAACCCCGGTGTTCAGCAAGGGGCGCGAGCTCTATGGCTTGTACGAAGCCCGCACCGCCATCCGCAAGGCGGGCTATGCCCTGGTGGTGGAAGGCTACATGGACGTAGTGGCCCTGGCGCAGTGGGGCCTGGGCCACGCGGTGGCCACCTTGGGTACCGCCTGCACCGAAGACCACGTGCGTCGCCTGATTCGGTTCACCGACAGCGTGGTGTTCAGCTTTGATGGGGATGCCGCAGGCCGCAAGGCGGCGGCGCGTGCCTTGGAGGCCTGCCTGCCCCATGCCAGCGACACTCGCAGCATCCGCTTCCTGTTTCTACCGTCCGAACACGACCCCGACAGCTTCATCCGCGAACACGGCGCGGCCGCCTTTGAAACCGCTGTGCAACAGGCGGTCCCCTTGTCCAAGCAGATGTTGGCCCTGGCGGCCGTGGGCTGCGAGATGGACACCCCCGAGGGGCGGGCCCGCTTTGCCCACCAGGCCCACCCCCTTTGGGCTGCATTGCCCGAAGGCGCCCTGCAACGACAGATGCTGCAGGCCTTTGCACAAGCGGCCTCCCTGCCGGTGCAGGAACTGGCAGACCTGTGGACGGCCATGGGCCGGGCACGGGGCGCGCCCCAGCACAGCAGCCCAGCGGGCTCCCCGGCTGGCGTGGCGCCATCGCCTGCACCAGGACAGACCAACACCGCAACGGCGGGCCTCGAAGGCAGCGCATACGGTGGCGGCACGGCCGGAGGCTACGGCCCCAACTCCCCAGGGGCGGTGCGTGGCGGGCGCAACCGACGGCTGTCCTGGGCTGAACGCCAAGCACTGGCAGACCCCATGCGCCGAGGCACCGCGCCACCAGCCCTGCGGCAAGCGCCCCGCAGTCCCTCGGACTGGGTCACACGACTGCTGCTGATGCAAGCACACTGGTGGAGTGAACTCAGCGCCGACGACCTGAACCTGCTCAACAACTTGCCCACGCCGCACGCCACGCTGCTGCGATGGCTGGAACGCGACATCGAGGAGCATGGTGCACGCCCCTGGGCGGCCTTGCAGGTGGCCTTGGAACAAGCGCCCGAGCTCAGCCGCGCCTGGCGACAGCTCCAACAGCACCAACCCGACGAGTCGGAATCCACATGGGCCAGCTTGCGCCGCGCCCTGGACCAGCTGCACCTGGATCGGCTCAAGCAACTGCAAACCGAACTGGCCGCACGCGCCGGGCAAGACCCCAGCGCCTTGGCGGAGTACCAGCGCGTGTTCGAGAGATGGAAGTCGCTTAAACAGTCCCTGGCCGCCTCCGCATCCGAGGGCGGCGGCTGAATCAGCATGGGTATAATCCAGACCATGCGCCGCGGCCCACTGCGGCCACCGTGTGATCGATCGTGCAAGAGGGGATAGGGAAAAGGGCAAGGGCCCCATCGGGAACCCTGAGCCAGCGGCCCTCCTCTGAGTTCACGAGCCGACGCCCGGTGCCCGGCCCCTGAGCGGGCCGAGACCCCACACGGATCGCTCACTGAAACCGGACAGCCAGTCGCGCAAGCCTTTTGCTTTTCTACCCCTGAGCTGCGCACGTTTGCACCCCCCTTCGCACCAACGCCCTGCACCACATGACCGCCAAGAACGCCGCCCCGTCCGCTTCGAACGCCAAGAACAAGACGCCCGCCAAGGCCGCTGCCAAGGCAGCCGCCAAATCCGTCACCAAGCCGTCCACCAAGACGACCGCGGCGGCTGCGAAGGCCAAGCCCTCCACTGCGGCGGTTGCCAAGCCCAGCGCCAAACCCAAGGCTCAAGCCGCGGTGGACCCCAAGGCGGCTGCGAAGGGAACAGCGAAGGCCGCCGCACCAGCCAAAGGGGCCGGAAAAGGGGCCGGCAAAGGGGCCGGCAAAGGGGCAGCCAAAGGGGCAGCCAAGCCAGCCTCGGCTGCGGTGCCCAAGCCCGCTGCCAAGGGCGCACCCGCCAAACAGGCCAAAGCCGCCGCCGTACCCGTCAAGCCCAGCCCCGCGCCGGCCAAGGCCGGCACCAAAGACAAGGCTGCGAAGGCTGGCGCCAAGGTAGCGGCTGGCAAGGCCGATGCCAAGGGCAAGCCCAAGGCCAAGGAAGAAGTCCTGGAAGAGGACTTTGCCGACATCGAAGCAGACCTGGAAGCCGATCCTGAGACCGCGGCGGCCGAAGCCGATGCTGAAGAGCGAGCCAAGGCCAAGCCCTTGCGCATGAAGGTCAGCCGCGCCAAGGAGCGCGCCCTGATGCGCGAGTTCGGCTTGGACGAAACCGCCCTGACCGAAGAGGAGGTCAACAAGCGCCGTCTGGAACTCAAGGCCCTGATCAAGATGGGCAAGAAGGACGGCTACCTCACCCACCAGCAGATCAGCGACCACCTGCCCGAAAAGTTGGTGGAACACGAGATCCTCGAGGCCATCGTCTCGATGCTCAACGACATGGGCATTGCGGTATACGAGCAAGCCCCCGATGCAGCCCTGGTGCTGATCGAAGGTGGCAATGCTGCTACCGCCACTGAAGAAGAAGCCGAAGAAGCCGCCGAGGCCGCGTTGTCGACGGTGGACTCCGAATTCGGCCGCACCACCGACCCGGTGCGCATGTACATGCGCGAAATGGGAACAGTCGAACTGCTCACCCGCGAAGGCGAAATCGAAATCGCCAAGCGGATTGAAGGCGGCTTGCAGGCCATGATGGTGGCCATCTCTGCGTCGCCCACCACGATCGCCGAGATCCTGGCCATGGCCGACAAGATTGCGGCCGGTGAAGTTCAGATCTCCGAAGTGGTCGACGGCTTCGTGGCCGAAGACGAAGCCGATGACTACGTGGCCGAAGAAGACTTCGACGAGTTCGACGAAGAAGAAGACGACGACGGCGCCGGTGGCTCCAAGGCCCTGACCAAGAAGCTTGAAGAACTCAAGAACGCCGCCCTGGTGAAGTTCACCGGGT
Source organism: Betaproteobacteria bacterium (assembly GCA_046094505.1). Lineage (GTDB taxonomy): Bacteria > Pseudomonadota > Gammaproteobacteria > Burkholderiales > Burkholderiaceae_C > RFTU01. Next base: position 63,090 of record JBJTHN010000065.1, on the reverse strand, counting down.
TGCGCGTGCAGTTCGACAAGATGCGCAAGGCCTACGAGAAGGAAGGCTACAAATCGCCGGCCTACAACAAGGCCCAAGGCGGTGTGAGCGAAGTGATCATGAGCATCCGCTTCACCGTCAAGACGATTGAGCGGCTGTGCGACATCCTGCGCCAACAGGTTGACGACGTGCGCCGCTACGAGCGCGAACTGCGCAAGATCGCCGTCGAAAAGTGCGGCATGCCGCAGGACCACTTCATCAAGACCTTCCCGCCCAATATCCTCAACCTGAAGTGGGCCGAGAAAGAGGCTGCCGCGGGCAAGCCCTACTCCGCCGTGCTCAGCCGCAACCTGCCGGCCCTGCAGGAGTTGCAGCAAAAGCTGATCGACTTGCAATCGCGTGCCGTGGTGCCGCTGGATGACCTCAAGGACATCAACAAGCAGATGAATGCGGGCGAGCGGGCGAGCCGCGAAGCCAAGAAGGAGATGATCGAGGCTAACCTGCGCCTGGTGATCTCGATTGCCAAGAAGTACACCAACCGTGGCCTGCAGTTCCTGGACCTGATCCAGGAAGGCAATATCGGCCTCATGAAGGCGGTTGACAAGTTCGAGTACCGCCGCGGCTACAAGTTTTCGACCTATGCCACCTGGTGGATTCGCCAGGCGATCACCCGCTCGATCGCCGACCAGGCGCGCACCATCCGTATTCCGGTGCACATGATCGAAACGATCAACAAGATGAACCGCCTCTCGCGCCAGCACCTGCAGGAGTTCGGCTTCGAGCCTGATGCCCCGACGTTGGCCGAGAAGATGGAGATGCCCGAGGACAAGGTCCGCAAGATCATGAAGATCGCCAAGGAGCCGATCTCCATGGAGACACCCATCGGCGACGACGACGACTCCCACCTGGGCGACTTCATCGAGGACACCAACAATGTGGCCCCGATGGATGCGGCCATGCAGGCCGGCTTGCGCGACGTGGTCAAGGACATCCTGGACAGCCTCACCCCACGCGAAGCGAAGGTGTTGCGCATGCGCTTTGGCATTGAAATGCAAAGCGACCACACCCTGGAAGAGGTGGGCAAGCAGTTCGATGTGACCCGCGAACGCATCCGACAGATCGAGGCCAAGGCCATCCGCAAGCTCAAGCACCCCAGCCGCAGCGACAAGTTGCGCACCTACCTCGACAACATTTAGGCCTCAGCGCCCTCGCCCGGCCCTGTGCAGGTCTTCGGCGCCACGGCGCCTGAGGCCGGCCAGTGCCGACAACTCCTCACACCAGGCCCGGATACCGGTGCCACGCAGGCCCTCGAGCAGCGGGCTGCCCGACAATAGCGGGACATGAGCTTCCAAACCGAACCCGCCTACCGACACGGCAGCGCCGCCCGCACCGCCGTGCTGTTGGTCAATCTCGGTACGCCGGATGCACCCACCGCGCCAGCCTTGCGGCGCTACCTGGCCGAGTTTCTGAGCGACCCCCGCGTGGTGGAGATTCCCGCCGTGGTGTGGAAGCCGTTGCTGCACGGCATCATCCTGCGCGTGCGGCCAGCCAAGTCCGCGGCCAAGTACGCCAGCATCTGGACCCCTCAGGGTTCACCGTTGGCGCACTGGACCCAGCAACAGGCCACCCTGCTCGACCAGGCCCTGCAGGCCCGGGGCCTTGACATCACGGTTCGCCCGGCCATGCGCTATGGCAATCCATCGGTGGCCTCGGTCTTGGATGATCTGAAGGCCGGTGGCGTTCAGCGCATCCTGATGCTGCCCCTGTACCCCCAGTACGCGGCCGCCACCACCGCCAGCGCCCAAGACGCCGTCATGGCCTGGTCTGCGCGCCAACGCCGCATGCCCGAGTGGCGCTTCGTGAACCATTACCACGACCACCCCGGGTACATCCAGGCCCTGGCCGGCCGGGTGCGTGCGCATTGGGCACAGCACGGCCGCAGCCCCAAACTGTTGCTGAGCTTTCATGGCGTGCCCGAGCGTTCCCTGCACCTGGGCGACCCCTATCACTGCGAGTGCTACAAGACCGCGCGACTGCTGCGCGAAGCCTTGGGCCTGGCCGAGTCGGAAGTGGTGGTGACCTTCCAAAGCCGCTTTGGCAAGGCCAAATGGCTTGAGCCCTACACCGAGCCCACCCTCATCCGCATGGCCCAAGAGGGCTGCGAACGGGTAGACGTCATGTGCCCGGGCTTTACCTCCGACTGCCTGGAAACGCTGGAGGAAATCGCACAAGAGGCCCAACACGCCTTCTTGACGTCCGGCGGCAAGGCTTTTCACTACATTCCCTGCCTGAACGACGACCCCGCTTGGATCGAGGCCCTGGCCTCCATCGCCGAGCAGCATCTGCAGGGCTGGCCGGTACAGACCCGTGCCGGCACCGGCGACGGCCAGGTGGCCCTGGCAGAAAGCCGCCTTCAGCGCGAAGCCGCCCTGCGCCTGGGCGCCAAGGATTGATGGGGCGGCGTGCGTCGCCCCACCGCGAAGCTGCTGAAGCGGCGGCTGATGCGGCGCCAGCCAATCGGTGTCGGCTGGACAAGTGGCTGTGGGCGGCGCGGTTTTTCAAAACCCGGACCCTGGCCTTGGAGGCCATCGACCGTCACCGCGTGTGGGTGGGTGGCCATGCCGCCAAGCCGTCCCGGGAGGTGCACCCGGGCGATGAGATCGAGATCCGCGAGAGCGGCGGACTGGTGCGAACCGTGCGCGTGCTGGGCCTGAGCACCACCCGGGGCCCCGCACCCGTGGCCCAAGCCCTCTATGCCGAAACCGAGGCCAGTCGCCTGGCGCGTGAGGAAGCCCTGCGGCTGCGCCGCATGGGCGTGGAGCCCGCCCTCAGCCAACCGGCGGGCCGCCCTACCAAGCGAGACCGCCGCGAGCTCGGCCACTGGGACCGCTGGAGCGCCAGCTGGGACGACACCAGCCCCTCTTGAATTGGCCGGCAGCGGCCCCATCTGCCTGGGGTCGGGCGTGCGGCCGCGGGGCCGCCTGCGCAGCGGGCTCTGGCACACCCCGCATGAAACCGACCGATCGCAGGTATGGCCTGCTGACACATTCTTTTAGCGCCCATCCACAAGAAACCACATGAGCACCGCGCAAGAACCCCAGGCTGGATCAGCCGCCGAACCCCTGGACCCCGGCGCTGCCGCCCCGCAGGCTGGCAGCGCACTGACGCCCGAACAGCAGCTGTCCGAGCTTCAAGCCCGGCACGCCGAGGTGTCCGACGCCTACCTGAGGGCCAAGGCCGAGGTGGAAAACATCCGCCGCCGCAGCGAAGAGGACATCAGCAAGGCGCGCAAGTTCGCCATCGAGTCCTTTGCCGAGAGCCTGCTGCCGGTTCGAGACAGCCTGGAAGCGGCCACCGCCCTGTCTGCTGCGACCACCGAGCAGATGCTCGAAGGCGTCAACGCCACGCTGCGCCAGCTGGCCTCGGCGCTGGAGCGCAACAAGGTTCTGGAGATCAACCCGCCTGCCGGTACAAAGTTCGACCCGCACCACCACCAGGCCATCAGCATGGTGCCCGCCGAGCAGGAACCCAACACCGTGGTGACGGTGCTGCAAAAGGGTTACCTGATCGCAGATCGGGTCTTGCGGCCGGCACTGGTCACCGTGGTCGCACCACGTTGACCGGGGCTTGGGGGCTTGAAAACCCCACGAATGCCCCTACGTTCTATCCAGACTTGAATGACGCCGCCACGCGCGGCCACCCCCACACTAGGAGCCATCATGGGAAAGATCATCGGCATTGACCTGGGCACGACCAACTCGTGCGTCTCGGTCATGGAAGGCAACACCACTCGCGTGATCGAGAACAGCGAGGGCGCCCGCACCACGCCGTCCATCATCGCCTACCAGGAGGACGGCGAGATCCTCGTGGGTGCCTCGGCCAAGCGCCAAGCGGTCACCAACCCCCGCAACACGCTGTACGCCGTCAAGCGCCTGATCGGCCGCAAGTTCACGGAAAAAGAAGTACAAAAGGACATCGACCTGATGCCCTACACCATCAGCGCAGCCGACAACGGCGACGCCTGGGTGGAGGTGCGTGGCAAGAAGCTGGCGCCGCCCCAGATCAGCGCCGAAGTGCTGCGCAAGATGAAGAAGACCGCCGAGGACTACCTGGGTGAGGAAGTCACCGAGGCGGTGATCACGGTTCCGGCCTACTTCAACGACAGCCAGCGCCAAGCCACCAAGGACGCCGGCCGCATCGCGGGTTTGGACGTCAAGCGCATCATCAACGAGCCCACCGCAGCAGCCCTGGCCTTTGGCCTGGACAAGGGTGGCAAGGGCGACCGCAAGATCGCCGTGTATGACCTGGGTGGTGGCACCTTCGACATCTCCATCATCGAGATCGCCGATGTCGACGGTGAAATGCAGTTCGAAGTGCTGTCCACCAACGGCGACACCTTCCTGGGCGGCGAAGACTTCGACCAGCGCATCATCGACTACATCATCGCCGAGTTCAAAAAGGAACAGGGCGTTGACCTCACCAAGGACGTGCTGGCCCTGCAGCGCTTGAAGGAAGCCGCTGAGAAGGCCAAGATCGAGTTGTCGTCTTCATCGGGAACCGACGTCAACCTGCCCTACATCACGGCAGACGCCACCGGCCCCAAGCACCTGAACATCAAGCTCACCCGCGCGAAGCTGGAAAGCCTGGTGGACGAGCTCATCGAGCGCACCATCGAACCCTGCCGCACCGCCATCAAGGATGCCGGCGTGAAGGTCAGCGACATCGACGACGTGATCCTGGTCGGCGGCATGACCCGCATGCCCAAGGTGCAGGAAAAGGTCAAGGAGTTCTTCGGCAAGGACCCCCGCAAGGACGTCAACCCCGATGAGGCGGTGGCCGTGGGTGCGGCCATCCAGGGCCAGGTGCTCTCGGGCGACCGCAAGGACGTGCTGCTGCTGGACGTGACGCCGCTGAGCCTGGGCATTGAAACCCTGGGTGGCGTCATGACCAAGATGATCAAGAAAAACACGACCATCCCCACCAAGTTCGCCCAGACCTTCTCCACCGCCGACGACAACCAGCCGGCGGTGACGATCAAGGTGTACCAAGGCGAGCGCGAGATGGCCACCGGCAACAAGTCCCTGGGCGAGTTCAACCTGGAAGGCATTCCGCCCGCCCCACGTGGCACACCCCAGATCGAGGTGACCTTCGACATCGACGCCAACGGCATCCTGCATGTGTCCGCCAAAGACAAGGGCACGGGCAAGGAGAACAAGATCACCATCAAGGCCAATTCCGGTTTGTCCGAAGACGAGATCCAGAAGATGGTGAAGGACGCCGAGCTCAACGCCGCCGAGGACAAGAAGAAGCTGGAGTTGGTGCAGGCCCGCAACAGCGGCGAGGCCATGGTGCACTCCGTCAAGAAGAGCCTGGGCGAGCACGGTGACAAGCTTGACGCGGGCGAGAAGGACAAGATAGAAGCCGCCGTGAAGGATTTGGAAGAAGCCCTCAAGGGTGAAGACAAGGAGGCCATCGAGTCCAAGACCGAAGCCCTTATGTCGGCCAGCCAGAAGTTGGGCGAGAAGGTCTATGCCGAGGCCCAGGCCGCTGCTGGAGCGGCGGGTGCTGCCGAAGCAGCCGGTGCCGGCGCCGGGACAGCCCCTGGCGGCGCATCGGCCGCCAAGGCCGCCGACGACAATGTCGTCGACGCTGAGTTCAAGGAAGTCAAGAAGTGATGCCCCGGGGTGCGGCTCGGCCGACACCCCGCGTGCCGCGTGAGGCCCGCCCGCAGCGGCGGCAGCCCACGCGGCTTTTGAGTTCATAGAGCCAGGAAACCCGATGGCCACCAAGCGCGATTACTACGAAGTGCTGGACGTTCCGAAGAACGCCAGCGATGAGGACATCAAGAAGGCCTATCGCAAGCTGGCTATGAAGTACCACCCTGACCGCAACCAGGGCGAAGGTGCGAAGAAGGCCGAGGAGAAGTTCAAGGAGGCCAAGGAGGCCTACGAGATGCTCTCCGACCCCAAGAAGCGTGCAGCCTACGACCAGTTTGGCCATGCGGGTGTCGACCCCAATATGGGCGGAGCCAGGGGCGGCCCGGGTGCTGAGGGCTTCGGTGGTTTTGCAGAAGCCTTCGGTGACATCTTTGGAGACATCTTCGGCGCACAGGGCGGCCGCCGCGGCGGTGGGCAACAGGTCTACCGCGGTTCAGACCTGTCCTACGCCACTGAGATCGCCCTGGAAGAAGCTGCCGCAGGCAAAGACACGCAGATCCGCATTCCCAGCTGGGAAACGTGTGATACCTGTCATGGCAGCGGCGCCAAGCCGGGCACCAGCCCCAAGGCCTGCACGGGCTGCAATGGCTCGGGTGCGGTCCACATGCGCCAGGGCTTCTTCAGCATCCAGCAAACCTGCCCCCAGTGCCGCGGCTCGGGCAAGATCATCCCCGACCCCTGCACCACCTGCAACGGTGCGGGCAAGCTCAAGAAGCAAAAGACCTTGGAGGTGCGGATCCCCGCGGGCATTGCTGAAGGCATGCGCATCCGCTCAGTGGGCAACGGTGAGCCCGGCGTCAATGGTGGCCCGCCTGGCGACCTGTACATCGAAATCCGGATCAAGGCCCATGACATCTTCGAGCGCGATGGCGACGACTTGCACTGCAGCGTACCGGTTTCGATGACCATGGCCGCTTTGGGCGGCACGATGGAGGTGCCCACCTTGGGCGGCAAGGCCGAAATCGACCTGCCCGAAGGCACGCAACACGGCAAGACCTTCCGGCTGCGGGGCAAGGGCATCAAGGGTGTGCGCTCGGCCTACCCGGGCGACCTCTACTGTCACGTCAACGTGGAAACGCCGGTGAAGCTGACCGATGCTCAGCGCAAGCTGCTGCGCGAGCTGGACGAGTCATTCCGCAGCGGGGGTGACAAGCACTCGCCCAACGCCAAGAGTTGGACGGATCGGGTCAAGGACCTGTTCAAGTAAGGCTGAAGCCCATGTGGCCGGACCCGGCGCCGTCAGCGCAGCACCGCTGCGGGCCGGGGTTACCAAGCATGGTCAGTACTCGGCACCCATACTGCCCGGTGCCAGGTTATCAAACTTGGTGTTGGCCTTGACGAAGGCCAACTTCACCGTGCCCACCGGGCCATTGCGCTGCTTGGCGATGATCACCTCGGCCACGCCGGGCTCCTTGCTGTTTTCTTTGTTGTAGTAGTCGTCGCGGTAGATGAACATGATGACGTCGGCATCTTGTTCAATGGCACCCGACTCCCGAAGGTCGCTCATCATCGGCCGCTTGTCGTTGCGGGTTTCGACGCTGCGGTTGAGTTGGGACAGGGCCACCACCGGGCACTGCAGCTCCTTGGCCAGCGCCTTCAGGCCCCGAGAAATCTCACCCAGCTCGGTGGCCCGGTTCTCTTCACTGCCGCTGCTGCCGCTCATGAGCTGCAGGTAGTCCACCACGATAAGCCCGAGCTTGCCGCACTGGCGAGCTTGCCGACGAGCCCGTGCGCGCAGCTCGGCCGGATTGAGGGCGGGCGTCTCGTCGATGAAGATGTTCGCCTTGGACAGCTTGTCCACGGCTTCGGTCAAGCGTGACCACTCTTCGTTTCCCAAGTTGCCCGTGCGCAGGTGCTGTAGGTCAATGCGGCCAATGGAGCCCACCATGCGCAGGGCCAGTTGCGAAGCGCCCATTTCCATGGAGAACACCACCACGGGCAGACCCTCGGTCACGGCCACATGCTCGGCAATGTTGATGGCCAAGGCGGTCTTGCCCATGCTAGGGCGTGCGGCCAAGACCACCAGGTCACCCGGCTGCAAGCCTGCGGTCATACGGTCGAAATCGTAGAAGCCGGTACGCACACCCGTGACCTCTTCGGCCCCGTTCTCGTGCAGCTCGTTGACCCGGTCCATCAACGCTACCAGCAAGTCGGTCATCTGGTGAAAGTTCTGACGGGCGCGCGAGCCTTCCTCACCGATCTGCAGGATCTTGGTTTCCGACTCATCCAAGATGGTGGACACCTGCCGGCCCTGCGGGTTGAAGGCTTTGGTGGCGATCTCATCGCTGGCCTCGATCAGCTTGCGCAGCACCGCGCGCTCGCGCACGATCTCAGCGTAGCGGCGCAGGTTGGCCGCACTGGGCACGCTTTGGGCCAAGGCGTTGAGGTGCGCAATCCCGCCGCACTCCTGGGCCTTGCCCAAACTCTGCAGCCGCTCGTGGACCGTCACCACATCGGCGGGCTTGCCCTGCTGCACCAGGTCACCGATGGCCTGGAACATCACCCGGTGCTCATACCGGTAGAAGTCCGAGGCCGTCACGAGGTCTGCGGCCCTGTCCCAGGCGCTGTTGTCCAGCAACAGCCCACCCAGGACGCTTTGCTCAGCCTCGTAGGAATGGGGCGGCGTCCTCAGCTTGGCCACATCGGCATCGGGCGAGGTGGTGCCGGGCGCCGGCAGGTCCATGAGGTCGAATTCGTTGCGGGGGGCATCCATGGCGTGGATCATAGGTCGGCATCGGCCCGACCGCTGTGGGCAAGCCTGGGGATAAGGGGTGGGTTATTGGTGGAGCGTTTTGCATCCACGCCAGAAATGGAAAAGGCCGGCAAAGCCGGCCCTTCTGCTGGGCTGCGGGCACAAAGCCCGCAAGCCTGCGCAGCGTGTGCGGTCAGTCGGTCTCGCCCACCACCACGATGGTGATGTCCACCACCACCTCGGTGTGCGCGGCCACCGAGACGGTGAACTCGCCCACGGTCTTGAGGGGGCCGTTGGGCATGCGAACCTGCGCCTTGGCAATCTCAAGGCCCGTGCCCTTGAGGGCCTCGGCGATGTCGTGGTTGGTGACCGAACCAAACAGGCGGCCGTCCACACCAGCCTTCTGGCTGATGCTCAGGCGCAGACCGTTGAGCTTTTCGCCCACAGCTTGGGCCGCAGACAGCTTTTGGGCCGCCAGGCGCTCCAGCTCGGCACGCTTGGCCTCGAACTCGGCGATGGCCGCATCCGTGGCACGGCGGGCGCGCTTGGTGGGGATCAGGAAGTTACGGGCGTAGCCGTCCTTGACGCGGACGATGTCGCCGAGGTTGCCGAGGTTGGCCACCTTTTCAAGCAGGATGACTTGCATGGTGGGCTCCTATCAAACCTTGTGCTGGTCGCTGTACGGCAGCAGGGCCAGGAAGCGTGCCCGCTTGATGGCCGTGGTCAGCTGACGCTGGTAGAAGGCACGCGTGCCGGTCAGGCGCGCGGGGGTGATCTTGCCGTTCTCGCCGATGAAGTCACGCAGGACGTCCACGTCCTTGTAGTCGATCGACTCGACGCCGGCGACCGTGAAGCGGCAGAAGCGCTTGCGACGGAACAGGAGGGACTGCTGGTTGCGCTTGGGCTTGCGGTCCTTGGAAAACTTGCCGCGGGGAGGTGCCATGATGTGCTCTCTTTCGCTGAATCAGGTGATGGTTCGGTATGGGGGCGTTCAGTCCGATGTGGGGCGGTTCGGCCGCTGCAGCGAGGTGATGTGGAACACCAATCCCCGTCCGTTGCGGGCTGGCGCGAGGAACCCTTGGAAATCCACCGGTTCATCCATCGCCAACTGCTGCGCCTTGACCGCCGTGGTGCCGATGCAGACCGCCTTGCAGTCCATCGTCACCTTGCGGGGTACGCCCTCCTCCTGAACCACGGATTGGTGCTCCAGCACCAGGTCCAGGGCGGGCAGCCCCGCAGGCGTGTAGCGCAGCGCCGAACGTTCCTTGACCACACCCGACAGGCTCAAGCGGTTGGTACCCGCTGGGGCCGCCGGGGCGGCGGACGTCAACGCCTGCTGGTTCGTCAGGCCGCAGCCTCCTGTGAAGAAGCCTTGCGCGCTTCTTCGCGCTCAACCGACTTCATCATGACGGAGGGGTTCAGTTCGGCCTTGTCCTTGCCCACGGTGAGGTGGCGCAGAACCGCGTCGTTGAAGCGGAAGCCCGTCTCGAGTTCAGCCAGGGTCTCCTGGCTGCACTCGATGTTCAGGCACAGGTAATGCGCCTTGGCGAGCTTCTGAATCTGGTAGGCCAGCTGGCGGCGGCCCCAGTCTTCGACGCGATGCACCTTGCCATTGGCACCGGTGATCAGGGTCTTGTAACGCTCCAGCATGGCCGGAACCTGTTCGCTTTGATCCGGGTGGATCAGCAGAACGATCTCATAGTGACGCATGTCATCTCCTTGTGGATTCCGTTGTTCGGAAGCCGCCCACGCGCGTCGGTGCGGGTGCGGCAAGGTGGCGAAAAGCTTTTTAGTATAGCGGATTTTCGGGTTTGTCCGGGGTTCAGCCCGCACGCGGGCCTCAGCCCGTGACCTTGACGCCAGCCAGACGCTGCCAGGTCTGCACCACGGTGTCGGGGTTCAAGGAAATAGAGACGATGCCTTCCTGGGCCAGCCAATCCGCAAAGTCGGGATGGTCCGAGGGCCCCTGGCCACAGATGCCGATGTACTTGCCCGTGGCCCGGCAGGCCGTAATGGCCCGGGAAACCATGGCCTTGACGGCCGGGTCCCGCTCATCGAAGTCCTCAGCCAAGAGCTCAAGCCCGGAGTCCCGATCCAATCCCAGGGTCAGCTGCGTCAGGTCGTTCGAGCCGATGGACATGCCGTCAAAGTGCTCCAGGAACTGATCGGCCAGGATGGCGTTGCTCGGCACCTCGCACATCATGATCAGGCGCAGGCCCTCATCCCCTCGCTTGAGCCCACGCTCGGCCAGCATCTGCGTTACCCGTGCAGCCTGTTTGACCGTGCGCACGAAAGGCACCATGATTTCCACATTGCTCAAGCCCATGTCCTGCCGTACGCGCTTGAGCGCTTCGCATTCCATGGCAAAGGCATCGCTGAACTCGCCGCTGATGTAGCGGCTGGCCCCTCGAAAGCCCAACATCGGGTTCTCTTCATCGGGCTCGTAGCGGCTGCCGCCGATCAGCTTGCGGTATTCGTTACTCTTGAAGTCCGACAAGCGCACGATGACCGGCTTGGGCCAAAAGGCTGCGGCAATGGTGGCAATGCCCTCGGCCAGCTTGTCCACGTAGAAGGCCTTGGGACTGGCATGGCCCCGTGCCACCGACTCCACAGCCAATTTGAGGTCGGCATCGATGTTGGGATAGTCCAAGATCGCCTTGGGGTGCACGCCGATGTTGTTGTTGATGATGAACTCCAGGCGGGCCAAGCCGACGCCGGAGTTGGGCACCTGGGCAAAGTCAAAAGCCAACTGGGGGTTGCCCACGTTCATCATGATCTTGATCGGGCAATAGGGCATCTCGCCGCGCTTGACCTCGCTGACCTCGGTCTCGAGAAGCCCGTCGTAGATCACGCCCGTGTCACCCTCGGCACAGACCACGGTCACCAGGGCACCATCGCTGAGCCGCTCGGTGGCATCACCGCAGCCCACCACGGCAGGAATACCCAACTCGCGCGCGATGATGGCGGCGTGGCAGGTACGCCCTCCGCGGTTGGTGACGATGGCACTGGCCCGCTTCATCACCGGCTCCCAGTTGGGGTCGGTCATGTCGGTGACCAGGACGTCGCCGGGCTGAACCCGGTCCATCTCCGCAATCGAGCTCACCAGCCGTACGGGCCCCGCTCCAATCTTTTGGCCTATGGCACGGCCCTCCGCCAGGGGCTTGCTTCGCCCCTTGAGCCGGTAGCGATGCTCCACTTGGCCCGACGCCTGGCTCTTGACCGTCTCCGGCCGGGCCTGCAACACGTAGAGCAGGCCATCCTGGCCGTCCTTGCCCCACTCGATGTCCATCGGGCGGCCGTAGTGGCGCTCGATGATCAGGGCATAGTGGGCCAATTCGGTCACGTCCGCATCCGACAGCGAGTACCGATGTCGCAGGTCGGATGGCGTGTCTTCGGTCTTCACCAACTGTCCATTGGCCTGGCGGTCGGCTTCGGAGGCAAAGGTCATGCGAATGAGCTTGCTGCCCAGGTTGCGGCGGATCACCGCCTTCTTGCCCGAGCGCAGCGCCGGCTTGTGCACGTAGAACTCATCGGGGTTGACCGCCCCCTGCACGACCGTCTCACCCAGCCCGTAACTGCTGGTGATGAACACCACGTCCTCGAAGCCGCTTTCGGTGTCGATGGTGAACATCACGCCGGCGGCCCCCAGGTCGGAACGCACCATGCGCTGGATGCCCGCTGACAAGGCCACGTCGGCATGGGCAAAGCCCTTGTGCACCCGATAGCTGATGGCCCGATCGTTGTACAGGGATGCAAAGACCTCCTTGGTCTTGTGCAGGATGTCCTCAATCCCCACCACGTTCAGGAAGGTCTCCTGCTGACCCGCAAAGGAGGCGTCGGGCAGGTCTTCGGCCGTGGCCGACGAGCGCACGGCAAACGTGGCCTGCGGCGACTGTGCTGCCAGCCGCTCGTAGGCCTGCCGAATCTGCGCTTCAAGCGCTGCCGGAAACGGGGTGTTGACCACCCAGGAGCGAATCTCCGCCCCAGCCTCGGCCAGGGCCTTCACGTCGTCGGTGTTCAGGCTGGCCAAGCGAGCGGCAATGCGTTTGGACAGCCCATCTTGGGCCAGAAACTGGCGAAAGGCGTGGGCGGTGGTGGCAAAGCCACCCGGCACCCGCACGCCCGAGGCAGCCAACTGGCTGATCATCTCCCCCAGCGAGGCGTTCTTGCCACCAACCGATTCGACATCGGTCATGCGCAACTGCTCGAACGGCAACACCAAGGCCTCTTCCAATGCAGAATTGGACATCAAGGCTCTCCAAGGCAAAAAAATACAGGTGGGCGCGTGGCGCCATTGAGGCTGATTCTAGGGAGGATTGCCTATCATCAGCTTTCAAACTCGCAGTCCCCTGCTCTGCCCACCTACACACGCCACAACATGAGCCCGCGCACCATCTTCTACGTCTCCGACGGAACCGGCATCACCGCGGAAACCTTCGGCAATTCGATCCTGGCCCAATTCCCAGGGCCCTTCCGGCACATGCGCCGCCCTTTCATCGACTCGGAAGACAAGGCCTGGCAGGTGGTGCGCGAGGTCAACGAGTGCGCCGCGCGTGAAGGGGTGCCGCCGGTGGTGTTCCTGACCCTGGTGAACAACGCGGTTCGCGACATCCTGACCGACGGACAAAACGGCCCGGCGGCCCACTGCCGCGCCAAGGTGATGGACCTGTTTCGCGCCTTCGTGGAGCCGCTGGAGGACGAGTTTGGCATCAAGAGCAACCACCGGATCGGGCGCTTTTCCGACGCTGCCAAGAGCCAGGAGTACCACGATCGCATCGAGGCGATCAACTTCTCCCTGGCGCACGACGACGGGCAGTCCGCGCGCAACCTGGAACAGGCCGATGTGATCCTGGTGGGCGTCAGCCGCAGTGGCAAGACACCCACCTCGCTGTACCTGGCTATGCAGCACGGGGTCAGGGCGGCCAACTATCCGCTCATCCCCGAAGACTTCGATCGGGGCCACCTGCCCACGGCGCTCATGCCACACAAGCGCAAGTGCTTCGGACTGACCATCGACCCCGAGCGGCTGAGCCAGATCCGAAACGAGCGCCGCCCTGACAGCCGCTACGCCGCGCTGGACAACTGCAGATCTGAGGTGGCGGCTGCCGAGCAGATGATGCGCCGATCTGGCATCGAGTGGCTGAGTTCCACCCACAAGTCGATCGAGGAAATCGCCACCACCATCCTGCGCGACATCCGACCGGACCGGCTGAGCTACTGAGCCCGGCGTTGGGCCGATGCGTACAGGCAGATGGCCGCAGCGGCGGCCACATTGAGCGACTCTTGCCCACCGGGTTGGGGAATGCGAACCCGAAGCGGCGCCATCGCCTCCACGGACGGATCCACGCCCTGCCCTTCATGACCGAAGACCCACGCGCAGGCCTCGGGCAGCCTCGCGTGGGGAAGATCTTGGGCTTCATGTGAACTGGTCACCACCAACTGCCCCGCCAGGGGTTCGAGCTGCTCCAAGCCCAGCCCTTCGAACAGCCTCAGCCCGAAATGCGCACCCATGCCGGCTCGCAGCACCTTGGGCGACCACAGCGCCACACCTCCGTGCAAGGACAACACCTGGGTCACGCCCAGGGCTGCCGCGCTGCGCAGAATGCTGCCGACATTGCCAGGGTCCTGCAGGCGATCCAGGACCACCGTGGGAACGCCTGCCTGCACCCCGGCTGCCGTGGCCAGCGGTGGCGCCACCAACAGGCCCAGGGGGCTGGGGGACTCCAGCGCTGTCACCGACTTCATCAGCGCAGCCGGGATGACCGCCACGCGCGGTGCCCCCATGGCCAGGGCGCGCAGGTCCGCTCGCGCGTCCCAGGCCTCCTGGGTGATCACCGCTTGAACGGCGGCATGCCCCCGTTCCAGCCAGGCGCGGCACAGATGGTCACCCTCCAACCACACCACACCCTCGGCCCGGTAGGCGCCTGGCTTGGCCAAGAGCCGGCGCAAACGCTGGATCAGCTCGTTGTCCCGGGAGGTGATGCTTTGAACCGGTGGATTCATCGGCGTGTAGGGGGTGGTGTGGCCGGCGAGCCGTTGCCGGCTGCCGCTTGAAGGGCCTGGGCCCGCTGAACCGGTGCATAGCTGTGACGGTGCACTGGCGTGGGGCCCAAACGGAACAAGGCCTGCAAGTGCTCGGCGGTCGGGTAGCCCTTGTGAGCGTCGAAGCCATAGTCGGGGTAGGCCTCGTGCAACTCACGGCACCAGCGGTCGCGAGTGACCTTGGCCAGGATGGACGCGGCGGAAATCGCTTGCACCGTGGCGTCGCCGCCCACCACCGCCTCGGCAGCCACCTTGAGCGAAGGCAGCCGGTTGCCGTCCACCAGCACGCGTGCGGGCATCAGGCGCAAGCCCTCTACCGCACGCTTCATGGCCAGCATCGTGGCCTGCAGAATGTTGAGTTGGTCGATTTCGGCCACCGAGGCATGCGCAATGCTGCAACACAGCGCCTTGGCACGGATCTCATCAAACAAGGCCTCGCGCCGGCGTTCGCTCAGCACTTTAGAATCGGCCAGTCCGGCAATCGGGGCCGCATCGTCGAGGATCACCGCAGCGGCCACGACAGGCCCCGCCAAGGGTCCGCGACCGGCCTCGTCTACGCCGGCCACCAAGCCTTCGCGTCCCCAGCAAAGGCTCAGCTGCTGGCAGGGCTGCGTGCCCTGCAGCACACGCCCGGGCTTGGCCGATGATTTAGGCACCCACGAGCTCCTTGATCACCTGCGCCGCGCGGGCGCCGGTGTCTTGCCGCAGGGTCTGGTGCAAGGCCCGGCACTGGGCGCGGTAGACCTCCACGGCTTGCGGATCATCCAGCCAGCGCAGGGCATCGGCCGCCACCACCTGCGGCTGCGCCTCGTCCTGGATGCGCTCGGGCACGATGAAGGCGCTGCTGAGGATGTTGGGCAGGCCCACCCAGGGCTGCAGGCGCATGCGCCGCATGCGCTGCCAATCGGCGGCCGCCAGGCGGTACACGATCACCTGTGGGCATCGGAGCAGGGCCGCTTCCAGGGTGGCCGTTCCGCTGGCCACCAGGGCCACATCGGCGCCTGCCAAAGCCTCGTGTGAACGGCCGGACACGAGGGTCAGGTGGCCACCGTGGACCAAGGGCTGCACCAGCGGCTGCAGCAGGTCGGACAGGCCCGGCGCCACAGGCAAGACAAAGCGCAGGCCTGGCCGTTGCCGCAGCAGCTCTTGGGCCGTGGCCAGCAACACCGGCGCAATGTGGCGGATCTCGGAGCGTCGGCTGCCGGGCAACAAGGCTACCAACGGTTCATCACCCAGGCCGAGTACCCGCCGTGCCGCCCGGTGATCGATGTCCAGGGGAATGGCATCGGCCAGTGGATGGCCCACATAGCTGGCGGCCACCCCCTGCGCGGCCAGCAAGCCCGGCTCAAAGGGGAACAGGCACAGCACATGATCGGCTGCAGCCCGCAACCGCTGCACCCGCTGCGGCCGCCAGGCCCAGATGGACGGACAAACGAAGTGCACCGTTCGCAGGCCCTGCTCTCGCAGGGCGGTCTCCAAACCAAAGTTGAAGTCCGGCGCATCCACACCCACAAAGACATCCGGCCGTTCGCGCAGGATGCGCCCTCGGGTGGTGCGCCGAAGCCAGAGCAACTCGGGCAAGCGCAGCAGCGCATCCCGGTACCCGAAGACGCTCAGGCGTTCCGACGGTGCCCAGGCATCGAACCCCTGCTCGATCATGCGGGGCCCGCCAATGCCGCCACTGAGCAGGCCCGGCCACTGCTGCTTCAGGCCCTGCAGCATGAGGGCCGCCAGCAGGTCGCCGGAGGCCTCTCCGGCCACCAGGGCCAGGCGCATCAGCGCACGATGCCGCGATCGGCGCGGCGCAGGAAGTCCAGCATCAGGGCCACATCCGCCTGGGCCGCTTCACTCAAGGGCTGGCCGGCGGTGGCGGCCTCATCGGTCAGCGCGGCCATGCGGTCGATGGCCGCAGCCAGGGTCAAGGACTCGCGGTACAGCAAGCGGTGCATGCGCCGCACCAGGGCCAAGCGCACCTCGTCAAAACCGCGCCGCTTCAGCCCCGTGAGGTTCACTGCGCGGATGGCCAGTGGGTGACCGTCGGCCGTCATGTAGGGCGGGACGTCTTGGGCCACATGCCCTTGAAACCCAATCATGGCGTGTGCCCCAATCTTCACGAATTGGTGCACACCGGTCAGCCCACCGATGGTGGCCCAGTCACCCACCTGCACATGTCCGGCCAAGGTGGCGTTGTTGGCCAAAACCGTATGGTGTCCCAGGTGCACGTCGTGGGCGATGTGGACGTAGGCCATGATCCAGTTGTCGTCACCGATGCGGGTCACGCCCTCGTCTTGTGCGGTTCCGGTGTTGATGGTGCAGAACTCGCGAATGGTGTTGCCGTGGCCTATCTCCAAGCGGGTGGGCTCGCCCGCGTACTTTTTGTCCTGCGGCGCCTGCCCCAGGGATGCAAAGGAAAAGATCCGGTTGTGCCTGCCGATGGTGGTGTGGCCGTCGATGACCGCGTGAGAGCCCACGGTGGTACCGGCATCGATGCACACGCGGGGCCCAATCACCGCATAAGGCCCGACCTGCACATCGGCAGCCAGCTGGGCACCATCATGGATCACGGCGGTGGGATGGACGAGGCTCATCTCACCCTCTTCAGGTCACCTTGCGCATCGCGCACATCAGCTCGGCCTCCACGGCCACCTCCTCGCCGACGGTGGCCCAGGCCTTGTACTTGTAGATGCCGGCCCGCGCCCGCTCGATTTCAGCATGGAGCAGCAGTTGGTCGCCAGGCTCCACCACCCGCTTGAAACGGGCGCCGTCAATGCCCACGAAGTACACCACGGTGTCTTCACTGGGCTCGGTACCAGCCGACTCGAAACTCAGCAGCGCCGCCGTCTGTGCCAAGGCCTCGAGCATCAGCACGCCAGGCATGACCGGCCGGGAGGGGAAGTGCCCCTGAAAAAACGGTTCGTTGATCGACACATTCTTCAGGGCTTGAATGCGCTTGTCCTTTTCAAAGGACAGCACGCGGTCCACCAGCAGTATGGGGTAGCGGTGGGGCAGCAGCTTGAGGATGCGGTGGATGTCGATCATGTTCCGGGGATCTTCTTTTCAAGTTGGCGCAAACGGTCGCGCATCTGATGCAACTGCCGCAGCGTGGCCGCGTTCTTCTCCCAAGCCGCATTGTCATCGAAGGGAAACACGCCGCTGTACTGACCGGGCTTGTGGATCGACCGCGTGACCACGGTGGCCGCCGAGATGTGCACGTCATCGGCCAGGCTCAGGTGGCCCAGAACGATGGCGCCTCCGCCCACGGTGCAGCGCTGCCCGATCGTGGCACTGCCGGCGATGCCCACGCAGCCGGCCATGGCCGATCCGCGGCCAATGTGTACGTTGTGGCCGATCTGGATGAGGTTGTCCAGCTTCACGCCGTCTTCGATCACGGTGTCTTCCAAAGCGCCCCGGTCGATGCAGGTGTTGGCGCCGATCTCCACATCGTGCCCGATGCGAACGGCACCCAACTGTTCAATCTTCACCCACTGTCCGGCATGGGGCGCAAAGCCGAATCCGTCAGCGCCAATCACCACACCGGGGTGGACCACGGCGCGCTCACCGATTCGGCAGCCCCACAACAGGGACACCGAGGCTGACAAGCGGCTGTTGGCGCCGACCACCGCCTCCTCACCGATCACGCAGTGCGGCCCAATCACGGCGCCGGCTTCGATTACCGCGCTTGCGCCCACGTGGCACAGAGGACCCACCGAAGCGCTGGGATGCAGCCGCGCGCCAGGCTCCACCACGGCGCTGGGGTGCACCCCCGTGCGAACGGCAGCACGGCGCTGCCCAGCCCACCATTGGCTCAGGCGGGCGTAGGCCAGGTAGGGGTCGTCGACCACCACCAAGCTGGCCTGCACGCACTCTGAGTCGGCCAGCGGCAGCACCCGGTCGGACAAGATGACGCAGCCGGCACGCGTGGTGCCCAGCTGAGTGCGGTAGCGGGGGTTGGAGAGGAAGGAGACCTGGTCAGGGCCCGCAGCCTGCAGCGTGGCGAGGCCGGCCAGCGGCCGAAGCGGATCACCCTGCACGCGGCCATTGACCAAGGTGGCAATGGCCTGCGGCGTGGTCAACATTGTCTTGCGATGGGGCGCGAACACAGCGCCCCTGGGCGTTACTTGGCGTTGTTCATCGCGTCCATCACCTTCTTGGTGATGTCGACGCGGGGGCCGGCAAAGCCCACGTCAATCAGGATCAGGTCAAATTTTTCGCTGTCCATGATCTGACGGATGACTCGACCCGTGCGCTCCTGGATGGCCGCGATCTCCTCGTTGCGGCGCTGGTTCAGGTCTTCCTGAAACTCGCGGCGCTTGCGCTGGAGGTCACGGTCTTGTTCACCCAGCTCGCGCTGCCGGCGGTTGCGCTCGGCCTCGGAGAGGGTTGGCGCGTCTTTGTCAAACTTGTCCGACGCCGTCTTCAGGCGGTTGGCCAGGTCGTTGAGGTCCTTTTCGCGCTTGCCGAACTCGGTCTCGATCTTGGTGCTGGCCGAGCGGGCCGCGGTGGACTCGCGCAGCACACGTTCGCTGTTGACATAGCCGATCTTGAGTTCCTGCGCCTGGGCGAACAGCGGCAACGCGGCCAAGGCAGCCGCACCCAAGAGCCTTGTGAAAGAAATCGTCTTCATCATCATGGTCAGAACGCTGTGCCGATCTGGAATTGGAAACGTTGGATTCTATCTTGTGGGCGGAACTTCACCGGCACGCCCCAACTGAGCTTGAGCGGCCCCATTGGCGAGATCCAGCTCAAACCGATGCCGGCAGCCGCTCGCAAGGACTCAAAGTCCACACGCTCGGTTTCGGCCCACACATTGCCGGCGTCGGCAAAGCCAAAGAGCCGCAGGCTCTTGTCGTTACCCGTGCCCGGTACCGGCACGTAAAGCTCGGTGTTGAGGTTGAAGCGGCGCGATCCACCGATGTAGGCGCCCGTGACGTCCACCGGGCCGAGCGATCCTTGCTGGAAGACGCGCACCGAACCCAGGCCACCGCCGTAGAAGTTCTTGAAGATGGGATACGGCTTGTTGCCCACTCCAGCCCCCAAACCCAGCTCGGCATTGACGCCCAGGGTGAGCTTGCGGTTCCAAAAGGGGAAGTACTCCTGGTACTGCAGGTTGGTGCGGGTGTACTGCGCATCACCCAGGGCCGACAGCTCCAGGTTGATGCGCTGCAGCCGCCCGCGTGTGGGCGTGAGTACGTTGTCACGCTGGTCACGAGCCCAGCCCACCGTCAAGGGGAAGGAGGTGCTGTTGGAGCCGAAGTTTTCCCGGTACAGGAAGTACAGATTGGGCAGCGCGGCCGACCCCTTGATTCGGGTCTGTTCCGCACCGATGCCCATGAAGACCGTGTCCACCTCTGAGAACGGGACGCCGAACCGAATGGCCGCGCCGGGCGTCATCAGCTCATAGGTTTCGCCCTGGGTGTTGTAGGGGCGTGAGGTGCGGTAGAACACATCCAGTGCCCGTGAAACGCCGTCCTTCGTGAAGTACGGGTCCACCGTGGAAACCACCAGGTTGCGGTTGAAGCGGCTGCTGTTGACTTGCAGGCCCAGGTAATGGCCCGTGCCGAGGAAGTTCTCCTTCTGCAGGGAGCCCGATACCGTCAGACGCTCCAGGCTCGAGTAGCCCGCGCCAATCTGGAAGTTGCCCGTGGCCTTTTCGGTGACGGTGGTGTTCAGGTCCACTTGGTCGGCGGTGCCCGGCACTTCCTGCGTTTCGATGTTCACGTCCTTGAAGTACGCCATGCGCTCCAGGCGTTCCTTGGACAGCTTGATCTTGCGGCCGTCGTACCAGCTGGATTCGAACTGCCGGAACTCACGCCGCACAACTTCATCTCGCGTGGTGGTGTTGCCCGCAATGTTGATCCGGCGGACATAGGCCCGCCGACCCGGATCGGCCACCAGGGTGAGCTCGACCTGGCCGGTCTCACGGTTCATATCCTGGCGGGCTTCCACACGCGCAAAGGCATAGCCGTACACCCCGAAACGCTCGGTGATCCGGCGCTGGGTCTCGGCCACGTCTTGGCTTCGGTAGGGGGCGCCGGGCTTGATGGCAATGAGCGATCGGAACTCATCATCGCGCCCCAGGAGCTCACCGCTCAACTTCACACCGGTCACCGTGTAGGGCTGGCCTTCGCGCACGCTCACCACGATGGCGATGGACTGCTTGTCGAGCGACATCGTCACCTGGGTGGACTCGACCGCAAACTCCAGGTACCCGCGGTTGGTGTAGTGTGCGCGCAGCGACTCCAAATCGGCATTCAACTTGGAGCGCGCGTAGCGGTCGCGCTTGCTGTACCAGGTGAACCACCCACTGGTGGTTTGCTCGAACAGCTCGAGCAGGTCCTTCTCCTTGAAGGCCTTGGCGCCCAGGATGCGCATCTCGCGGATCTTGGCCGGTTCACCCTCGGTGGTGGTGAAGGTGACCGAAACACGGTTGCGCTCTTGGGGTGTCACCGTGGTCACCACCTCAGCGCCATAGAGGCTGCGGGTGAGGTACTGGCGCTTGATCTCCTGCTCGGCCCGGTCCACCAGGGCGCGGTCAAATGGTTGGCCTTCGGAGATGCCCGCATCCTTGAGCGCCTTGACCAAGGTGTCCTTGTCAAACTCCTTGATGCCGGCGAAGTTCACGCTGCCGATGATGGGGCGCTCTTCCACCACCACCACGAGCACCTGGTCCTCGACCTGAAGGCGAATGTCCTTGAACAAGCCGGTGGCAAACAGGGCCCGCACCGCCGCAGCGCCCTTTTCCTCGTTGTAGAGGTCGCCCACGCGAAAAGGCAGCGCGGCAAACACCGTTCCGGGGTCGGAACGCTGCAGGCCCTCCACCCGGATGTCCTTGATGGAGAAAGGATCGATCGCCCAGGCTGTCGATGGAATCGACGACAGGGCCGCGGCGGCCACGCAGGCCATCAGGGGGTTCAGGCGGTGCGCCGATTCAAGTAGGGACATGGAAGGAAGTCAGTTCAGGCCCATCAGGCGCAAGACGTCATTGGTCAGCGCCAAGGCCATCAGCATCAGCAGGAGCACCATGCCGATGCGCTGAAGGCGTTCGAGCCAAACCTCCGATGGGGGCCGGCCCGTCAACGCCTCGAAAAGATGATACATGAGGTGCCCACCGTCGAGCATCGGCAATGGCACGAGGTTCAGCACGAACAGGCTGATGCTGACCAGGGCCAGGAAGCCCAGGTATTGGCTGACCCCACGCTGCACCGACTGCCCCGCGGCGTCGGCAATGGTCAGGGGCCCGGACAACTGGCGCAAAGAGGCCTCACCCACGATCATCCGTCCGATCATGCGTACCGTGAGCCACGACATCTCCAGGGATTGGGACAGGCCATGGCCGAGTGACTCCAGCGGGCCCTTGCGCACCAGAACCCACTCGGGACTGCCGCCGATGGCCGCCTCCACCCGTGCCACTTTCGGGCCCTCGGCCGCTGCGGGGACCCGCGGTCGCAGCTCCAACGTGAACTCCCGCCCTGCCCGCTCCACCCGCCAGATCTGCGGCTGCGGCCCTGTGTAGGCGCGGATACGTTCACGCAGCGCGGCCGCATCGCGAACCCCCACGCCGTCCACCGACAGCACGCGGTCGCCCGCTTGAACACCGGCCTCCTGCGCGGCTCCACCGTCGATCACGCGCTGGATCAGCGGCTCGGCAAACGCACCACTGAACCCGACCCGGCGCACAAACTGTTCGTCCAACTCGCCACCCAAGCTCGACAGGTCCAGGGTCACGCCGCGCGCTGCGGCACGGCCCTCGGCGGCCACCTCCAAGGTCACCGATTCACGGTCCAGGGCGGCCCGGGTGAGTTGCCAGTGCAGGTCGGTCAGGGATTGCACGGCTCGGCAATCCTCTGCTGCACCACGGCCCAGGGGGCTCTGCGGGCCCGCGCACAGCGCCAGTACGCGGTCACCGCCCTGCAAGCCGGCCCGCTCCATCAGGCTGCCCTGCACGGGGCTGGCCAGCCGCGCCACCGGTTCTTGGGTGCCCCACCAGGCCGCACCCGCGTACAGCAGCACCGCCAACACCAGGTTGGCCAAAGGCCCGGCAGCCACGATCAAGGAGCGTTGAAACAGCGGGCGGTGGTCAAAGGCCAGGGGCTCAGCCCCCGGCGGCACGTCGTCTTCACGCGAATCCAACATGCGCACATAGCCCCCCAGCGGCAAGGCACACACCACCCATTCGGTGGCCTGCGGGTGGGTCTGTCGGCGCCAGAGCACGGGCCCGAATCCCACGGAAAAACGCAACACGCGCACACCGCAGGCCCGTGCCATGCGGTAATGGCCCCACTCGTGCACGGTGACCAGCACCGCGATGGTCAGCAAGAAAGACAGAACCGTGGTCATGCAGCAGGGCCCAGGCTTCAGGTCGATCGGGCATCGGCCCACTGGCCCACCTGGGCACGCACGCGCCGGTCCAGTTCGATCAGGTCGTCCAGGCCGGCACCGTCACCCAAGCCAGGGTCGATCGACTCCAGTGCGTGCGCATTGAGCCGGTAGATGTCCATGAAGCCGATGCGCCCCGCGAGAAACCGCTCCACAGCGACTTCGTTGGCGGCATTGAGCACGGCTGTTGCGCCCAAGGGGCCGCGCAAGGCTTGCCAGGACAGGAACAGCCCCGGAAACCGGCGCTGATCGGCCTCTTCGAAGGTCAAGGCCTTCAAGGAGGTCCAGTCCAGGGAGGAGGCTCCCGATTCGATGCGCTGTGGCCAGGCCAGCCCGTAGGCGATGGGCACGCGCATGTCGGGCGTGCCCAGTTGGGCCAGCACCGATTGGTCGCGGCACACGACCATCGAGTGCACGATGCTTTGGGGATGAATCACGGCCCGGATGCGCTCGGGCTCCAAGTCAAACAACCAACGCGCCTCGATCACCTCCAGCGCCTTGTTCATCATCGTGGCCGAGTCCACCGAAATCTTGCGGCCCATCACCCAGGTCGGGTGGGCGCAGGCCTCCTCAGGCGTCACCGCTTCCAGAGACCCGGGGTCGCGCTGGCGGAACGGCCCGCCCGATGCGGTCAGGATGATGTGGTCCACCCGGCTGGCCCAGGTGCTGCGGTCCTCAGGCAAACACTGGAAGATCGCCGAGTGCTCGCTGTCGATGGGGATGAGGGTGGCCCCTCCCGCGCGCACCGCTTCCATGAAGACGGCGCCACCCACGACCAGGGCCTCCTTGTTGGCCAAAAGAAGGCGCTTGCCTGCGCGTGCGGCGGCCATACACGACGGCAGGCCCGCAGCGCCCACCACCGCCGCCATCACGGCGTCGATCTCGGCATGTGCAGCCACCTCGCACAAGGCTTGGGGCCCGGCCAACACCTCGGTGCGGCAGCCCTGAGCCTTCAGCCGCTGGCCAACGCCATCGGCCTTGGCAGGGTCGGTCACCACCGCCCAACGTGGCTTCCAGTGCAGGCACTGTGCGATGAGCTCATCAACCCGGCCGTGGGCCGACAAGGCACAGACCTCGATGCGTTCGGGGTGGCGCGCCGCCACGTCCAAGGTGTTGCACCCAATGGAACCCGTCGAGCCCAACACGGCCAATCGCATACGGCTGCTCATCGTCCCCCCAAGGCCAAGACCGCCATGGACGCGGGCAACACCGGCAACAGCGCGTCCACCCGGTCCAGCACGCCACCATGCCCAGGCAACAAACCGCTGCTGTCCTTGGCGCCCACGGCACGCTTGAGCATTGACTCGAACAGGTCGCCCAGTACCCCCAGGGCCACCAATGAGGCCACCACGAACACCAGACCCAGCGCGCCAAAGTGTTTCCACACCCGCGCAAAGACACTCAGGGAATCGGTCGCCATCTGCTGCTCCAGCAGCATCCACAGCACCGCCAGCAGACCCACCCCCAGGCAGGCCCCAGCGACCCCTTCCCAGGTCTTGCCGGGGCTCAAGGATGGGGCCAGCTTTCGGCGGCCCCAGCGGTGACCCGCAAAGTAGGCGGCTACGTCCGACGCCCACACGATGCACATCACCGACAACAAGAAGTTCACACCCACCCCGCGGGCCAGGGTCAGAGCCCACCAAGTGCTCGCCATCACCACCAAGCCGGCGCCCAGGCGCATAAGCGCCGGCAGGCGCGCCCACCCCTGCGGGCCCTGCGGCATCAACAACAGGCAGGCCATCACCCAGGCCACCGTCAGCCAAGCCCAACCCACGCCCGGCGCGCCCCACAGGGCCCAAGCCTCGTCTGGCCACAGCGCCATGAGCGCTGCACACAGCGGCAGCACGGCGGCGTAGGCCCACGCGCGGGCACCCGACTGTCCGTTCAGACACGCCCACTCCCATGCACCCGCAGTCGCCAAGGCAAGCGCAAACACACTGAAGGGGGTCACCGATTCGGTGAACAAGGTCGGCAGCAGCACCGCCAACAGGGCCAGGGCCGTGATCACGCGCAGGCGCAGCATCAGCTCAAACCTGCCCAGTGGATGATGCCGCCAAGAGCGCGCAGCGCTGCCTCAAGCCCGCCGCGCGCGGCTGTCTCAGCCATGGGCTGTCAGCGGTTTGGCGCCGCCCACGGCCACCGCTTGCAGGGAACGGCCCGCGGCGGCCGGCGGGTGGTGGTCAGGCAGGGAGCCGAAGCGCCGCTCACGCGATGCGTAGAAGGCCAGCGCCTGCTGAACGTCTTCGTCATCGAACTCAGGCCACAGCCGCTCGGTGAAGAAGATTTCGGCATACGCCGACTGCCACAAGAGGAAGTTGCTCAAACGGCACTCGCCGCCCGTGCGGATCAGGAGATCGGGGTCTGGCGTATCGGCCAGCGCCATGTGCTGGGCCAGGGTTGCCTCGTCCAAGGCATCTGGTGCCACGCCCGCGGCAATGGCCCGCTTGCAGGCCTGAACCACATCCCAGCGGCCGCCGTAGTTGAAGGCCACGTTCAGTGTCACCCGCCGGTTGCCAGCGGTTTCGGCCTCCATCTTGGCAAAGGCCTGGCGCACCTTGGGTGACAGCGCGCCCAGGTCGCCTACCGCTCGCAAGCGCACACCCTGCGCGGCCAAGGCCTGGAAGTGTGCCTTCATCGCCGTGGGCACCAGGGACATCAGCCCCGACACCTCGGGCTGTGGCCGGCTCCAGTTCTCGGTAGAGAAGGCGTAAACCGTCAAGACCTGCACACCGCGTTGGGTGAAGGCCCTGACGGCCCGCACCAGGGCCTCCACGCCCTCCTTGTGCCCCATGAGCCGCGGCAGCCCGCGCTGCGTGGCCCAGCGCCCGTTGCCATCCATCACGATGGCCACATGACGCGGCACCGCTTGATCGGGCTTGGTCTTGCTGGGCTTGGTGCTGTCGGACTTCACAGGCCTTACCGGTGCGAATGGGCGGTCAAACCGCCATGATCTCCGCTTCTTTGCCCTGCACCAGACGGTCCACCTCGGCGACCGTACGGTCGGTGAGCTTTTGCACCTCGTCTTGCGCGCGGCGCTCGTCGTCCTCACTGGCCTGCTTGTCCTTGAAGAGCTTCTTGACCTGTTCGTTGGCGTCACGCCGAAGGTTGCGCACCGCCACCTTGCAGTCTTCGCCGGTGGACCGCACCACCTTGGTCAGCTCGCGCCGGCGCTCTTCGGTCAGGGCCGGCATCGGCACCCGCAGCAAGTCACCCTGGGTGCTGGGGTTCAGGCCCAGGTCGCTTTCGCGGATGGCTTTTTCAATCTTGGGGCCCATGCCCTTTTCCCAGGGCTGCACGCTGATGGTACGGGCATCGAGCAGGCTGACATTGGCCACCTGGCTGATGGGCACCATCGAGCCGTAGTAGTCCACCTGCACCTGGTCCAGGATGCCCGGGTGGGCACGGCCGGTGCGGATCTTTTGCAGTTCACCCTTGAAGGCCTCGACGGACTTGGCCATCTTCTGTTCAGCGGTCTTCTTGATGTCGGCGATGGTCATGGCTGTGGACGGTTCGGATGGGGTTCACACATGCACCAAGGTGCCTTCGTCCTCACCCTGCACCACGCGGCGCAAGGCCCCAGGCTTGAAGATGCTGAACACCTTGATGGGCAGTTTCTGGTCTCGGCACAGCGCAAAGGCCGTGGCGTCCATCACCGCCAGGTTGCGGGAAATCGCTTCGTCGAAGCTGATTTGGGCGTAGCGTTGGGCGCTGGGGTCCTTGTGGGGGTCGGCAGAGTAAACGCCGTCGACCTTGGTGGCCTTGAGCACCACCTCCGCACCAATCTCAGCGCCGCGCAGGGCCGCTGCCGTGTCGGTGGTGAAGAAGGGGTTGCCGGTCCCGGCCGCAAAGATGACCACTTTGCCCTCCTCCAGGTACTGAAGGGCCTTGGGGCGCACATAGGGTTCGACCACCTGTTCGATGCCGATGGCGCTCATGACGCGGGCCGTGAGCCCCTCTTGGCGCATCGTGTCGGACAGGGCCAGGCTGTTCATGACCGTGGCCAACATGCCCATGTAGTCGGCCGTGGCACGGTCCATGCCAACGGAGCCACCGGCCACACCCCGAAAGATGTTGCCGCCACCGATTACCACCGCCACCTCGCAACCCAGCTGGGTCACTTCGGCAACCTCTCGGACCATCCGCACGATGGTGGCCCGGTTGATGCCGTAGGCATCGTCGCCCATGAGGGCTTCGCCAGAAAGCTTCAGAAGGATGCGTCGGTAGGCAGGCATGCGCGGCGGTAAAGGCTTTCGACAAACACCCCAGTGTAAGGGGCGAAAGGGCGGCTTGGCGGGGCCGGCGCGCAATCGGCTGGCCCACACCCGCCACAGCGGCGAGCCCATAGGGCCGCCGCCACGCGCAGCGCCTTACTGGGCCTTACTGGGCCTTGCTGGCCGCCGCCACTTGGGCAGCCACTTCAGCGGCAAAGTCGTCCTGTTTCTTCTCGATGCCCTCGCCCACCACGTACAGGGTAAAACCCTTGGCGGTGGTCCCGGTGGACTTCAAGTAAGCACCGACGGTCTGCTTGCCGTCGGCCGCCTTGACGAACACCTGGTCCAGCAGAGAGACTTCCTTAAGGAATTTCTGCACCGAGCCTTCCACCATCTTGGCCACGATGTCGGCGGGCTTGCCCGACTCGGCCGCCTTTTCGGTGGCAATCTTGCGTTCCTTGTCCACCAGTTCAGCGGGCACTTCTGCGCTGGACAAGGCGGCGGGCTTCATGGCGGCGATGTGCATGGCCGTGTCCTTGGCTGCCACGTCGTCCCCCTCAAACTCGACGATCACGCCGATGCGCGCGCCGTGCAGGTAGGAGGCCAGCTTGCCACCGCCGGCATAGCGCTTGAAGCGGCGGATGGTCATGTTCTCACCGATCTTGCCGATCAGGCCCTTGCGCACATCTTCGACCGTCGGGCCGAAGGATTCCATGCTCAGGGGCAGGGCCGACAAGGCGGCCACGTCGGCCGGGTTATGGGAAGCCACCAGTTCGGCGCAGGCCTTGGCGAAGGCGAGGAAGGCGTCGTTCTTGGAAACGAAGTCGGTCTCGCAGTTGATCTCGATCAGAGCGCCCGTGCTGCCAAAAACGGCAGCCGAAATAACGCCCTCTGCGGTGATGCGGGCAGCCGCCTTGCCGGCCTTGTTGCCCAGCTTGACGCGTAGGATCTCTTCGGCTCGGACCATGTCGCCGTCGGCCTCGGTCAGGGCCTTCTTGCACTCCATCATCGGCGCGTCGGTCTTGGCGCGCAGTTCAGCCACCATGCTGGCGGTAATCGCAGGCATCTCGTCTTCTCCATCGGTTTGAAAAAGGGGCCGCGCAGGCCCCCCTTGGGAATGTGGGTGCCGGGTCGATCACGAACCCGGCTGCAGCGAACAGGCCCTTAACGAACGGACCTGCTTGCCGCGGGCATCAGGCCCCTTCGTTGACCTCGACGAACTCGTCGCCTTCAGCGCCGGCCACGGCCTGTGCGAGTTCCTGCGTCGCGTTGGCCTTGCCGTCCAGCACGGCGTCTGCCACGGCGCGGGCATACAGGGCCACAGCCTTGGCGGAGTCGTCATTGCCCGGGATCACGTAGTCGATTCCGTCAGGGGAGTGGTTGGTGTCCACCACGCCGACCACCGGAATACCCAGCTTGTTGGCTTCTTGAATGGCGATCTTGTGATAGCCCACGTCGATCACGAACAGAGCATCGGGCAAGGCCGCCATATCAGCGATGCCGCCAATGTCCTTTTCCAGCTTGGCGATCTCGCGCTGGAACATCAGAGCTTCCTTCTTGATGGCGGGCTGTGTGCCAGCCTCCACTTGAGCCTGCATGTCCTTGAGCTTCTTCAAGGAGCCCTTGACGGTCTTGAAGTTGGTCAGCATGCCGCCCAACCAGCGTTGATCGACGTAGGGCATGCCGCAGCGCTGCGCTTCGGCGGCCACCACCTCGCGGGCCTGGCGCTTGGTACCCACCAGCATGATGGTGCCCCGGCGCGCGGCCAACTGGCGAATGAACTTCAAGCCGTCCTGGAAAAGCGGCTGGGTCTTTTCCAGGTTGATGATGTGGATCTTGTTGCGATGGCCGTAGATGAAGGGGGCCATCTTGGGGTTCCAGAAGCGGGTTTGGTGACCGAAGTGCACACCGGCTTCCAGCATTTCGCGCATGCTGACAGACATGATTTCTCCTAGAAGGTTGGGTCTAGAATCCCGCCGAAATTCCGCTTCGAAGCCCCTGGAACAGGGTGCTTGCCGAACCGAAACACCTCTGGTGGCTGGATCCGCGATTGGCTCACCCGAATTCGGGTAAACCCAAGGAGTATAGCAGGCTTGGCCCACGCCCCCTGGCGCCCCCGCCGCATCCCGTGCCCAAACGGCGCTTGGCCCTTGTGGAACGCAAAGGCCACCCGCAGCCTGGAAGCCCAGGCCTCGACCGGACATCCCGCGGACGGCCAAGCGTTGCCCAGCCCTCCCGTGCCCAGCCTTCTGGAGCGTGCCGGCGCCGCTGTGGCCCGCCTGGCCGTGGCCGTGGCGCCCCCGGGTAGCAGCATCTGGGTGCTGACCGGATCAGGCCACAACGGCGGGGATGGGTGGGTGGCCGCTGGGCGTCTGCAGGCCGCAGGCTTGGCGCCCGTGGTCTGGGAGGTGCAGGCCGCCAACAGCCCTGAAGCACGCCGCGCACGGCAGCAGGCTGTGGCGGCAGGCCTCACCGTTCAGCCTTGGCCCACGTGGGTGGGGCCGGGCGCCTGCGCGGCGCGGCCCACCGTGCCCAGCCACGGGCTGCTGATCATCGATGCCCTGCTTGGGCTGGGTGCCCGCTCACCGCTGCCCCCGCCCGTGGCCGAGGCGATCGGCTGGATCAACGCCTGCACCCAGGCGCAGCCCGACGTGCGCGTGCTCAGCGTCGACCTGCCCAGCGGGCTACACCCGGACACGGGTGCACGGCTGCTGGATACCGAGGGCCAGGCCTGTGCCGTGCGAGCCCACCACACCTTGAGCGTGCTGACGCTCAAGCCCGGCCTGTACACCCATGAGGCAGGCGACTGGGTCGGTGAAGTTTGGTTTGATGCCTTGGGCGTTGAACCGCTGACGCCAACGCCGCCACACGCGCCAGCCGCTCACTTGGTGCCCACCGAGGCCTTGGCACTCCTGCGCAGCAGCCGCCTGCAGCCCGATGGCCAGGCACGGGCAAGCGGTCACAAGGGAAGCTTTGGAGACGTTTGGCTGGTGGGCGGTGCGCCCGGCATGGTGGGCGCACTGCGGCTGGCCTCACGCGCGGCCGTGGCGGCCGGCGCCGGCCGCGTGCACCGGGTGGAACTGCAGGGCGGCGCCGCGCCCGGACCATCGGAGTCCCACAAAGGCCGCCCGGAACCCCCAGGGCTGGTGGATGAGCTGGCGCCCGAGGTGATGACGCGCACGGTTTCCGACCTGGCCCGGGCCAGCTTGGCACCGGCTGTGGTGGTGGCCGGCTGCGGGGGCGGCACCCTCATAGCCCCGCTCCTGCCCACCCTGCTCACGCGCGCTTGGCGCCTGGTCTTGGACGCCGACGCCCTGAACGCACTGGCCGCAGAGGGGCCCTTGTGGGCCCGGCTGCGGGCCCGCCCGCACCATGGCGCTCACACGGTGCTGACGCCCCACCCGCTCGAGGCCGCCCGTTTGTTGGGCCTGACCACCGCTCAGGTGCAGTCGGACCGCTTGGCCGCTGCCCAGCGCCTGGCCGACCGCAGTGGTGCCACCGTGGTGCTCAAGGGTGCCGGTACGGTGGTGGCCAGCCCCGGCCAGGTGCCGTGGATCAATGGCAGTGGCAACGCACGCTTGGCCACCGGCGGCACCGGCGATGTCTTGGCGGGTTGGATCGCAGGCGCATGGGCCAGCACCCATGCGCAGCGCACGAGCCTGCACGATGTGGTGGCCGCCTGTGTGCACCTGCATGGCAAAGCGGCCGATCACCTGGAGGCTGAAACAGGGCGCTGCCGGTCCCTGGTTCTACCGGCCTCAGAGCTGATCGCCGAGATGTCGCGCGAGCTGATGCGCACAGGCCACGGCCATCAGCCCTGAAGCAGTGGCAGCCCAGAACACCGATTCGAATCCCAGGTGCTGCGTCAGCAGGCCGCCGCCCAAACCACCGAGGACACCGGACAGGCCGTAACCCAAAACGGCGTACAGCGCCTGCCCCCTGCCCCGCAAGCGGCCCGGGAAGAAGACCCCCAGCTGCGCCGTGCAAGCCGCATGTTGGGCCGCGAACGTGACGGCATGCAGCAGCTGCGCGGCCACCAAGACCGCCATCACATGACCCATGGACGCAATCGCAGCAAAGCGCAGCACGCACAAGACCGCAGCCCACCACAACCAGCGCACCGGCTCCAAGCGCCCCGCCCAATGAGTGCCCATCCAGAAGAAGGCGATCTCGGCCAAGACGCTGACGGCCCACACCAATCCCACCGCCGACTTGCCGTAACCCAGCTCATCCAGGTACAGGCTCAGAAAGGTGTACAGGCTCGTGTGGCCCAGGACCGTGAAGAAGATGGTGGCAAAGAACCACTGGACGCGGCGCTGGCGCAGGACCTGCCACACCGAGCCCTCCTGCGCCGTGGTTTCCGCCACGGCGTCTACCCGGGAAGGCAGGCGGGCAGCGGCCACGCACAGCAGCACCAACAAGACACTGACGACCCAGGGAAATGCATCGATGCCCGCCGATTCCAGAATGAACCCAGCGGCCGTCACGGACAGGATGAAACCGATGGAGCCCCACACTCGGATACGACCGTAGCGGGCTGCATCCATGCCCCCGTCGGTTTGAAGGAAGCGGGCCAAGGCCGATTCGGACAGCGGCACCACGCCGCCGTTGCAAATGAACAGCAAAAACACGCACAGCGGCAACCAACCCCATGCATGGGCTGGCGCCAACAGACTGCCCACCAGCAAAGAGCCCAGTGTGGCCGCGCGCAGCAACCAAACCCGACGCCCCGTGTGGTCGGCCAACCAGCCCCAGGCATAGGGCACGAAGACCCGCGTCCAGGCCTGCAGGGACGAGATCACGCCGATAGCCAGGGCGGAGTACCCCAGCGACTTGAACCACAGCGGAGCGTAGGTGGTGAAGAAGCCGATGCTGGCGAAGTAGGTGAAGGACACGGCGGCGAATGCCGCCCAGGGCGGACGGTTCACGCCGCCGAGGCACCCTTGATCGGTGCCACCGGCAGCTGCACGTCGCCACACTGGGCGCGGTGCAGCAGCACGTGGTCCATCAGCACCAGGGCCAGCATGGCCTCGGCGATGGGCGTGGCCCTTATGCCCACGCAGGGGTCGTGCCGGCCGAAGGTCTCAACCGTGGTCGGCTGCAGCTGGCGGTCGATGGAGGCCTTGGGCCATCGGATGGAACTGGTGGGCTTGATGGCGATGCGCACCACCAGGTCCTGCCCGGTGCTGATGCCACCCAACACGCCCCCGGCATGGTTGCTTCTGAAGCCCTCTGGGGACAACTCGTCGCCGTGCACGCTGCCGTTCTGGGCCACCACCGCAAAGCCGTCGCCGATCTCCACACCCTTGACGGCGTTGATCCCCATCATGGCGTAGGCGATGTCGGCATCGAGCTTGTCGAACAAAGGCTGGCCCAGGCCCACGGGCACGCCGGTGGCCCGCACCTCAATGCGCGCGCCCACCGAGTCGCCCTTCTTGCGCAGGGCATCCATGTAAGCCTCAAGCTCGGGGATTTGGCTGGCGTTGGCAGCAAAGAAGGGGTTGTTCGGGATGTGTTCGGTGCCCTCGAAGGCAACCTCCTGATCACCCAGGGCCGACATCCAGCCCACGAAACCGGTGCCGTGTTGGGCCTTGAGCCACTTCTTGGCGACTGCACCGGCCGCCACCATCGGCGCGGTCAAGCGCGCCGACGACCGCCCGCCCCCACGGGGATCCCGCAGCCCGTACTTGCGCCAGTAGGTGTAGTCGGCATGCCCGGGGCGAAAGGTGTCCAGGATGTTGCCGTAGTCCTTGCTGCGCTGGTCGGTGTTGCGGATCAGCAGCGCGATGGGCGTACCGGTGGTTTGGCCCTCGTAGACGCCCGAGAGGATCTCCACCGCGTCGGGCTCATTGCGTTGGGTCACGTGACGGCTGGTGCCCGGCCGACGACGGTCGAGGTCGGGCTGAATATCGCTTTCCTGAAGCTCCATACCGGGTGGGCAGCCGTCGATCACGCAGCCGATGGCCACGCCATGGCTCTCACCGAAGTTGGTGACGCGAAACAGATTGCCAAACGTGCTGCCGGACATGGGTCAAGGGCGTTCCAGGGAAGGCCCGATTGTGACAGGCCACCGCACACCGCCCGCGCCGCAGGCCCAGGCTAGCGAGGCGCGGCGTCGCCGGTGGCGGCTGGGCCATCGGACGGCCAGTCGCGGATGTAGGCCTTGAGCATGCGGTTCTCGAAGTCCTGCGCATCCACCACGGCCTTGGCCACGTCGTAGAACGAGATCACGCCCATCAGGGTTCGGCCATCCAGGACCGGCATGTAGCGCGCGTGTCGGCCCAGCATCATGCGGCGCACCTCGTCCATTTCGGTTTCCATGGTGCAGGTCATGGGGTGGTCGTCCATGACCGAGCGGACCAGCAAAGTGCCCACCTGGTTCTGGTTACGCACCACCGCTGCAATCACCTCCCGAAAGGTGAGCATGCCGGTGAGGTCACCGTGGTCCATGACCACCAGGGACCCCGCATCCTGTTCGGCCATGGTCTTGACCGCCTCGGTCAGGGGCGTGTCCGAGCTCACGGTAATCAAGGTGCTGCCTTTGACGCGGAGGATGTCACTGACCTTCATGACGCTGCCTGCTGGTGTTCGGGGGTGGCTGAGGGGGAACGCTAGGAGTCGGGAGAGCACCCAACATAGCACACAATAAAGCGCAATCCAACGCCCAAAGGCTCTTCCATGGCCGGATACAGCGCACCCCATTTCGATACTTTGGCCCTGCACGCCGGCGCGGCGCCAGACCCCAGCACCGGCGCACGCGCCGTGCCCCTGCACCTGAGCACCTCCTTCGTGTTCCAGGACGCCGAACACGCGGCCTCGCTCTTCAACATGGAGCGGCCAGGCCATGTGTACAGCCGCATCAGCAACCCCACCAATGCGGTCTTCGAGGAACGCATGTCCGCCCTCGAAGGGGCCGTGGGGGCTGTGGCCACGGCCAGTGGCCAGGCGGCCCTGCACCTGGCCGTGGCCACCTTGGCCGGTGCAGGCGCGCACATCGTGGCCAGCGGCGCGCTGTACGGCGGCTCACACAACCTGTTGGCCTACACGCTGCGGCGCTTTGGAATCGAGACCACTTTCGTTGCGCCTCGCGACCTGGACGCCTGGCGGCAAGCCATACGTCCGCAAACCCGGCTGCTGTTTGGCGAAACCCTGGGCAACCCCGGTCTGGACGTGCTGGACATTCCCTCGGTGTCGGCCGTGGCGCACGAGGCCGGCCTTCCGCTGCTGGTGGACTCCACGTTTACCACCCCCTGGCTGATGAAGCCTCTGGAGTTGGGCGCGGACCTGGTGTTTCACTCGGCCACCAAGTTCCTGTGCGGGCATGGCACGGTGGTGGGCGGCGTGGTGCTGGACGGGGGCCGCTTCGACTGGGCCGCCAGCCCCCGCTTCCCCGAGCTGAGCCAACCGTACGAGGGCTTCCACGGCATGAACTTTTCCGAAGAGAGCTCGACCGGCGCTTTTCTGCTGCGGGCCCGGCGCGAGGGACTGCGCGACTTCGGTGCGTGCATGAGCCCACACACCGCCTGGTTGATGCTGCAGGGCCTGGAGACCCTGCCCCTGCGCATGGAACGCCATGTGGCCAACACCCGGCGCGTGGTGGAATTCCTGTGCAGCCATCCCCTGGTGCTGGACGTGGCCTACCCCGAACTGCCGTCCCACCCTGACCACGCCCTGGCCACACGGCTGCTGCCACGCGGCGCTGGTGCCGTGTTCAGTTTCAACCTCCGGGGCACTCGTGAGCAGGGGCGCGCCTTCATCGAGGCCTTGCAGGTGTTTTCACACCTGGCCAACGTCGGCGACTGCCGCTCGCTGGTCATCCACCCCGCCTCCACCACCCATTTCCGGATGAGCGACGATGCGCTGCGAATCAGCGGGATCGGGCCCGGCACGATCCGCCTGTCCATCGGGCTGGAGTCGGCCGACGACCTCATCGATGATCTGAAGCGCGCCTTCAAGGTGGCTGAAAGGGCCGCCAGCAAACCCAACACGTCCCCCACGGCTGCGCCAGGTGCCACATGAACATCGAACTGGGTGACCGCCAGATCTATGCCTACACCGGTGGGCGGCCCTTCGACCCCACCCTGCCCTGCGTGGTGTTCATCCACGGCGCGCTGCACGACCACAGCGTTTGGACCCTGCCGGCGCGGTGGATGGCGCACCATGGCTACAGCGTGTTGGCACTGGACCAGCCGGGCCATATGCGCAGCATCGGCCCTGTCTGCGCCTCCATCGAAGAAGGCGCACTGGCGCTTTGGCAGGTGCTGGACGCCGTAGGCGCGGGACGCGTGTGCCTGGTGGGCCACAGCATGGGGTCCTTGATCGCGTTGGAGGCCGCCGCACGCCGCCCTGACCGGGTTGCCGATCTGGTGATGGTGGGCACCGCCTACCCCATGGCCGTCTCGCCGGCCCTGCTCGAGGCAGCCGAACAGCGACCCGCCCAGGGCATCGACATGGTCAATCAGTACACGCTCAGCAGTTGGGCATCCAAACCCAGCTACCCTGGCCCGGGCTTCTGGCTGCATGGCGGAAACCGGGCCTTGATGCACCGCGTGCTGGGTTCGAATCGCGATGTGAACCTGTTCAGCCACGACTTCAAGCTGTGCGACGCCTACCGAGGAGCCGAAGCGGCGATGCCTCTGGTGCAGGCCCGCACCCACCTCGTGTTGGGGGCACGTGATCAGATGACACTGCCCAAGGCCAGCCGCGTGCTGCAGGTGGGGCTGCACGCACAGGTGCATACCCTGGCCACGGGACATGGCCTCATGCAAGAGGACCCCGAAGACTTCCTGCGCATCCTGCGCGGGATCACGGGTGGGTTTGTGGCGTAAGCACCGCCGTGGGGCGTGCACAAGCACCAGAGGCCCCGCATACGGCGGGCACGGTCCATCGGCCTATCATCACAGCCATGAACCACTCTGACCCCGCCACCGCTGCCCAACCCGCCAGCCCCCTCGGCTCAGCCGACCGCGTGGTGCAGGCCACCCGGGCTTTGTCGATTGGCGCCCTGCTGGGCTTGGTGGTGCTGGGCCTGGCCTGGGAGCTGGTGCTGGCGCCCACGGGCAACCGGACCCTGGTGCTCAAGGTGATCCCCTTGCTCTTTCCCTTGGTGGGCCTGCTCAAGCACCGGATGTACACGCACCGGTGGGTGAGCCTCCTGGTTTGGCTGTACTTCACCGAAGGGGTTGTACGCGCCACCTCAGACCCCTACCCCTCATGGATCCTGGCCTGCATCGAGGTGCTGCTGTGCCTGGTGCTGTTCACCGCCAGTGCCGTGCATGTCCGCTGGCGGCTCAAGCAGGCCAAGGCGCGCGGCCTTCAGGAGGCCACCAGTTGATGGGCGCCCCTGACACGACCGGGGACGGCATGCGGCATTCGTCCCTGCTCCAAGACTTGCAGGCCATCACCGGGAACGACCATGTGTTGACCGGGGATGGTTTGGAGGCCTATGAGCGGGACTGGCGCCGCCGCTGGCACGGCCGTGCCTTGGCCGTGGTGCGCCCGGCCGATGCCGATCAAGTCTGCAGGATCGTGCGGGCCTGCGCGCAAGCCGGCGTGTCACTGGTTCCGCAAGGGGGCCACACCGGCTTGGTGGGTGGCGGAACACCGGATGAAACCGGTACCCAGATAGTGCTGTCCCTGCGGCGCCTGAACCGCGTTCGCGAGATCGATGCGGACAACCTCACCATGACGGTGGAAGCGGGCTGCATCTTGCAATCGGTCCAGGCTGCGGCTGCAGACCGTGGACTGCTGTTTCCCTTGAGCCTGGCTGCTGAAGGCAGCTGCACCATTGGGGGCAACCTGGCCAGCAACGCCGGCGGCACGCAGGTGCTGCGCTACGGCAATGCGCGCGAGCTGTGCCTGGGGCTTGAGGTGGTCACTGCAGAAGGCGAACTGCTCCAGGGCTTGAGCGGCCTTCGCAAGGACAACACGGGCTATGACCTGCGGGACCTGTACATCGGCAGCGAGGGCACCCTGGGGGTGATCACCGCGGCCACGCTGAAGCTGGTGCCGCAACCGGCTGCGGTGATGACGGCCCTGGCCAGTTGCGCGAGTCCCGTGCAGGCCGTGCGATTGCTGCGTCTGGCCCGAACCCAACTGGGCGCCACGCTCACGGGGTTTGAGCTGATGAACGCCTTCTCGCGAGAGCTGGTGGCGCGCCACCTGCCGCAAATCGCACAACCCCTGTGCACAGCGCAGCATGTGCCCGCCTGGAGCGTCCTGTTGGAGCAATCGGATGAGCAAGGTCCGCAGCAGGCGCAGCAGCGGCTGGAGGCGCTTCTGGCGCAGGCCCTGGACGAGGGTGTGATCGACGATGCTGTGGTGGCCAAGAACCTGACCGAGTCCCGCGGCTTGTGGCACCTGCGAGAGGCCATCCCCTTGGCACAGGCCGAAGAAGGCCTGAACATCAAGCACGACATTTCGATCCCGGTGTCTCGCATCCCGATGTTCATCGCCGAGACGGATGCAGCCCTGACCCGGGCGCACCCGGGCTGCCGCCTGGTGAATTTCGGGCACCTCGGTGATGGCAACCTGCACTACAACGTTCAGGCGCCACCCGCCGTGGCCGCACCTGACTTCCTGCAAGCGCAGGAGCCGGCCATCCATGCACTGGTCTACGATGCGGTCCAGCGGCACCAGGGCTCGATCTCCGCCGAACACGGGATTGGGCGACTCAAGCGCGATGAGCTGGTGCACCGCAAAGACCCTGTGGCCTTGGCCCTGATGAAGCGCCTGAAGGCCGCCTTTGACCCTCGGGGGACGTTGAATCCGGGGCGGGTGGTCTAGGCCGACATCCAGCCCCGGCCAGCGCGGTGCCGTTATTGGAGGGGACCGCCCAGGCCCTTGGGCATGGGCAGGGGCACCACCTCAATGCCCTCGTCGAGCAAGGACTCGCGCTCCTGCGCGGTGGTTTGCCCCCGAATCCCTCGCTCGGGGGACTCTCCATAGTGGATGCGCCGCGCCTCCTCGGCAAACCGCCCACCCACGTCTTCAGTGCTCTCGATCACGTGGCGAACCGCTTTGAGCCACGCC
Organism: Betaproteobacteria bacterium; assembly: GCA_046094505.1. Taxonomy (GTDB): domain Bacteria; phylum Pseudomonadota; class Gammaproteobacteria; order Burkholderiales; family Burkholderiaceae_C; genus RFTU01. The sequence continues at coordinate 25,042 of JBJTHN010000065.1, read as the reverse complement.
TGTTGCATCAGGGCCATGGTGGCGGCCTCTTCGGGTGACGGAGGCCGCTGGTGCGCGCCCACCTCGGAAGGTGACCCCTGAGGGTCCACACCGGTGCTGTCAGTGGTTTGGACGTCAGACCCAGCAGCTTCATGCAGCCCACTGCGACCCAGGTTCAAGCGTGGGGCGCTCAAGCGCTTGTTGATGTCCTTGGATGCGCAGAAAGGGCACTCCAGCAAACCGCGCTGGGTCTGCTGGGCATAGTCGTCATCCGAGGCGAACCAGCCCTCAAAGGCATGGCCCGCCTTGCAGCCCAAGTCGAAGACCTTCATTGCGCACATGATAGGTTCAGATGCCCAGGTGTGCTGGCAACAGGGTCGAATCGGGCTGGGGCAGGCCCAGCTCGGCACACCAGGCCTGCGGACTCTGAAAACGAGGCTGCCAACGGCCCGCTGCCCAGTGCTCCAGCCACAACAGACCAATCTGGGTCTTGGCGTCGCTCAACTCGCCGCGCGCGGCCAGCGTCTGCAGCTCCTGCAAACCCATCTCGCAGGTGTCGAGCAATTCGTCGGCATCGAGCTGGGACGGCCCCGCTTCCAAGCCTCGTGCCAACCAGACCTCTATGAACTCATCGGAGTACGCCGCTGCGTTGTGCAAGCGACCGGCCACGGCCCACTCTTGCGCGCGATAGCCGGTCTCCTCCAACAGTTCCCGCATCCCGGTGAACAAGGTGGGCTCTTCGGGGTCGCGCTTGCCTGCTGGAAACTCCAGCAAGACCTGTTGAAGGGGGTAGCGGTACTGCCGCTCCATGATGAAACGGTCCGGCCGCAGCAGCGGCACCACCATCACCGCACCTGGGTGGCGGATGTACTCCCGCTGCACCAGGGATCCGTTGGACAAGCGGGCCTGGTCTCGAAACACCTGCAGGAACGAGCCCTGCAGCACCTGTTCGGACGCAACAGGCTCCTCATGCAGCCGCCGATCTTCAGGCCTCATCCGCCACACGGCTGGCCGGGCGCGAACGGCGCAAGTAACGCCACACAAATCCGGGGAAGGCGAAGGTCAGAAAAAGGCTGCCCATGGCCACGTAGAAGGCCCATCCCTGGACATGCCGCTGGCCGATGCCCGCCTCCAGGGCGAATCCCAGGCCGATGCACAGCCCGCAGCCCAGCAACAGCTCCAGCAGCCGCCAGCCCAGGTGCTTGGGGGCCCGCTTGGGCCCCACCACAAACAGGCGCTCGTTGACAAAGGGCAGGTTGGCCAGAAGCAGGCCGACCGCCAACACCAAGCCCACTTCGAATGCGATGTCCATCAGCGCTCCGATGGATGTTGCTCAGGTGGCCAGTGCACGAATGACCGCATCGCGACACACCGCCATCAAGCCGCCAGGCAACAAGCCCAAGACCAACACCGCTGCACCGTTGACCATCAGCAGCACACGGACAGGCCCCTGTGAAGGCTCGATGATGCCTTGCGCTGGCTCATCGAAGACCATGACCTTGACCACCCGCAGGTAGTAGAACGCCGCCACCAGGCTCAGCAGCACCGCCACCACCGCCAGCGCAATGTAGGCCGCTTGGCCGGTGGTCACCAGGCTCTGCAGCACCGCCAGCTTGGCGTAGAACCCCATGGTGGGCGGGATGCCAGCCAAGGAGAACATGAACACCGTCATCACCGCCGCCATCCAGGGTTGACGGCGCGCCAAGCCCGCCAGGTCGGCGATCTGCTCGCTCTCAAAACCATCGCGCGCCAGCAGCATGACCAAGCCGAAGCTGCCCAAGGTGGTGAGCACGTAAGTCACCATGTAGAACATGGCCGAGCTGTAGGCGTTTCCAGCCGCCGCCGTGTCACCACCAATCACGCCAGAGCCCAGCGCCAGCAGCATGAAGCCCATCTGCGCAATGGCCGAGTAGGCCAACATGCGCTTGAGGTTGGTTTGGGCGATAGCCGCCAGGTTGCCCACCACCAGGGACACCACCGACATGAACAGCAGCATCTGCTGCCAGTCCACGGCCACCTTCAGCAGGCCTTCAACCAGCAGTCGAATCGTGATGGCAAAGGCGGCCAACTTGGGCGCACTGGCGATGAGCAGGGTAACCGCCGTGGGCGAGCCCTGATACACGTCGGGCACCCACATGTGGAAAGGTGCCACGCCGAGCTTGAAGCCCAGCCCGGCCACGATGAACACGACGCCGAACACCAAGACCTGGCTGTTGACCCGCCCCTGCGCGATGACCTCGAACACCTTGGGGATCTCCAGCGTTCCCGTGGCGCCGTACATCATCGACAAGCCATAGAGCAGGAAGCCACTGGCCAAGGCACCCAGCACAAAGTACTTCATGGCCGCTTCGGTGGCGGTGGCGTCATCGCGGCGCAAGGCCACCAGCGCATACAGCGACAGGCTCATGACCTCTAGGCCCATGTAGACCACCAGGAAGTCATTGGCCGACAACATCACATGCACACCCAGCAAGGACAGCAGCGCCAGCACATAGAACTCCCCTTTGTGCATGTCGCGGTGAACGATGTAGGGCTGTGCATACGCCAAGGTGATCATCATCGCCAGGGTGGCCATGACGCCCAACAACCGCCCCATGGGGTCCATCACCACCATGTTGCCCAGGGCATAGACGGTCAAACCCGCATCGAACTGCTGAAAGTGCAGAACGGCGGTGACGGCCAGAGCGGCCTGGCTCATCCAATGGGTGTAGTGGCGCTTCTCATCGGCCACGAACAAATCCACCAAGGCGATCGCACAGGCGGCCAGCAGCAGGAAGATCTCGGGGGTCAAGGCGACCCAGTTCAGCAAAGTCATGCTTGTGGTCTCCATGGGCTCAGGCCGGCAGCTTGGACAGCGCCACATGGCGCAGGAGTTCGGTAATGGAGGACTGCATCACGTCGGTGAAGGGCTTGGGGTACAGGCCCATCCAAAGCACCGCCAAGGCCAGCAGCGCCAACATGAAGAACTCACGGTCGTTCAGGTCGGTGAGCTCGCGCACCTGCTCATTGGCGATGTCGCCGAAATACACGCGCTTGACCATCCACAGCGTGTAGGCCGCACCAAAGACCAAGGTGGTGGAGGCCAAGCCCGCAATCCAGAAGTCGTACTGAACCGCGCCCAGGATCACCATCCATTCACCCACGAACCCCCCGGTGCCCGGCAGCCCGCAATTGGCCATGGCAAAGAACACGGCAAACGCCGCAAACTTGGGCATCGTGTTGACCACCCCACCGTAGGCCGCAATCTCGCGCGAGTGGACACGGTCGTAGAGCACGCCAATGCACAGGAACATCGCCCCGGAGACAAATCCGTGGCTGATCATCTGAACAATCGCGCCGCCCACCCCCAGGTCGCTGAAGATGAAGAAGCCCAGGGTCACAAATCCCATGTGGGCAATCGACGAATAGGCCACCAGCTTCTTCATGTCCTGCTGCACCAGGGCCACCAGGCCGATGTAGACCACCGCAATCAGGCTCAGCGTGATCATCAGCCAGTCAAATTCACGTGCGGCATCCGGTGCGATGGGCATGGAAAAGCGCACAAAGCCATAGGCCCCAAGCTTGAGCATGATGGCCGCCAGCACCACCGAACCCCCGGTGGGCGCTTCCACGTGCGCATCGGGCAGCCAGGTGTGCACCGGCCACATGGGCACCTTTACGGAGAAGGCTGCGAAGAAGGCAAAGAACAAGAGCGTCTGCGCCGTCATCGGCAGGGGCAGTTGGTGCCAGGCCTGAATGTCGAAGCTGCCGCCGGACTGCAGGTACAGGTACAGCAAGGCCACCAACATCAGCAGGGAGCCCAAGAGCGTGTACAGGAAGAACTTGAAGGCCGCATACACGCGACGCGGGCCGCCCCACACCCCGATGATGATGTACATCGGGATCAGGGTGGCCTCAAAGAAGATGTAGAACAGCAGGCCGTCAAGCGCACTGAAGACGCCCACCATCAGGCCCGACAGGATCAGGAAGGCGCCCATGTACAGGGCCACGCGGTCCTCGATGACCTCCCAGGCTGCGATCACCACCACGATGGTGATGAAGGCGGTCAGCAAGATGAACCAAACCGACAGACCGTCCACACCCAGGTGGTAGCGGACATTGAAACGGTCGATCCAAGGCAGGTTCTCGACGAACTGCATGCCCACCGCCGCGGTGTCAAAACCGGTGATCAGCGGAATGGTGACCAGGAAGGACAGCACGGCCGCCGCCAGCGCCAACCATCGCACCACACCCGCATGCTCATCACGCCCGATCACCAACAACAAGCTGCCCAGCACGATGGGCAGCCAGATGGCAACACTCAACAAACCCATTTTTTTGTTCTCCGCCTCTTCTGCACGAGCCAGGGTGGACCCAGGCGATCAATGGCCGAAGAGGCCGGTGAGATGCGGCCACAGCCGCCATGTCATGAAACCGAACACGCCCAAGAGCATGACCAGCGCGTACCAATACAGGTGTCCGGTCTGCACCAAACGGCTCAGTCCGGCCAGGGCCCCCACCGCACGGGCCGACCCGTTGACGATCAGACCATCGATGACGGCGGCATCGCCACCCTTCCACAGACCCGTGCCCAGGGCACGGGAACCGGCGGCCAACACCTTCTCGTTGAAGGCGTCCATGTAGTACTTGTTCTCCAGCACCTTGACCACGGGTGCCAAGGCCCGGCCGATGGCCGCCGGTATGGCCGGCTGCTTGAGGTAGAACCACCAGGCCATCACCACGCCCGACAGGGCGAGCCAGAACGGCAAGGTCTGCAAGCCGTGCAGCGCCATGGCCACGGCCCCATGGAACTCACCGGCCAAGTGCGCCATGGCCGGGTGGCGCGCAGCGTCCACCACGATCGCATCCTGGAGGAACCCGCCAAAGAGCATGGGCTCGATGGTCATATAGCCGATCAGGACCGAAGGCACGGCCAGGAGCAGCAGCGGGGCCGTCACCACCCAGGGAGACTCGTGCGGCGTGTGGTCTTCCTCATGGCCGTCGTGGTGGTGGTCATGCTCGCCGGGGTAAGGCTTGTGGCGGAAGCGCTCTTCACCGTGGAAGACCAGGAAATACATGCGGAAGCTGTAGAAGGCCGTGACGAACACGCCGGCCACCACCGCAAAGATCGCAAAGGGGGTGCCCGGAAGGTTGCTGGCTTCCACGGCCATGATGATGCTGTCCTTGGAGTAGAAGCCCGCGAACAGTGGCGTGCCGATCAAGGCCAGCGAACCCAACAGCGACGTGATCCAAGTGATGGGCATGTGCTTGCGCAAGCCGCCCATGTTGCGGATGTCCTGGTCATGGTGCATGCCGATGATGACCGAGCCCGCCGCCAGGAAGAGCAGTGCCTTGAAGAAGGCATGGGTCATCAGGTGAAACACGGCCACGGAGTAGGCCGAAGCGCCCAGGGCCACCGTCATGTAGCCCAACTGGGACAGCGTGGAATAGGCCACGACGCGCTTGATGTCGTTTTGGATGATGCCCAAAAAGCCCATGAACAAGGCCGTGATGGCGCCAATGACCATCACGAAATTCAAGGCGGTGTCCGACAACTCAAACAGAGGTGACATACGGGCCACCATGAAGATGCCCGCGGTCACCATGGTGGCGGCGTGGATCAGCGCAGAGATCGGCGTGGGGCCTTCCATGGAATCGGGCAGCCACACGTGCAGCGGGAACTGGGCGCTCTTGCCCATGGCCCCGATGAACAAGCAGATGCAGGCCACCGTGATCAGCATCCAATCGGTGCCGGGGAAACCCAGTTGGGCCAACTCATCAGCCTTGGCAAAGGCCTCGGTGTAGTTCAGGGTTCCGGCGTACGCCACCACGAGGCCAATGCCCAAAATGAAGCCGAAGTCCCCTACCCGGTTGACGAGGAAGGCCTTCATGTTGGCGAAGATCGCCGTGGGCTTCTTGAACCAGAAACCGATCAGCAAATACGACATCAGGCCCACCGCCTCCCAGCCGAAGAACAGCTGCAGGAAGTTGTTGCTCATCACCAGCATGAGCATGGAGAAGGTGAACAGCGAGATGTAGCTGAAGAAGCGCTGGTACCCCGGGTCGTCCTCCATGTAGCCGATGGTGTAGAGGTGCACCATCAAGGACACGAAGGTGACCACGCACATCATCATGGCCGTCAGCCCGTCGACCATGAAGCCGACCTCCATCTTCAGGCCACCGATCACCATCCATTCATAGATGGTCTGGTTGAATCGAGCGCCATCAATGGCCACGCTCTTGAGCACCATGGCCGACAGGATGAAGCTGATGAGCACACCCAGGATGGTGAAGAAATGCGAGCCGCGACGCCCCACATAGCGGCCGAAAAAGCCGGCGATGATGGCTCCGGCCAAGGGGGCCAGGAGAACGGCCAACAGCGTGCTGGAGGAAAGTTCTGCTGCCATGGTGGTCAACCCTTGAGGGTGTCGAGTTCCTCGACATTGATCGAGGCTCGGTTGCGGAACAGCACCACCAGGATCGCCAAGCCAATGGCCGATTCAGCCGCAGCGACGGTGAGGATGAAGAACACGAAGACCTGGCCTGCCATGTCGCCCAGGTAGTGTGAGAAGGCCACGAAGTTCAGGTTCACGGCCAACAGCATCAACTCAATGGCCATGAGCAGCACGATGAGGTTGCGTCGGTTGAGGAAGATGCCAATCACCGACAGCGCAAACAGGATGGCGCCCAGCGACAGGTAGTGTCCCAAGGTGATCGAACCCATCATGCGGCTCCCTTCCCTGCGGACCCGGGCGCAGCCCCAGGCGCCTGCGCTCCAGGTGCACCGCCGCCGTCCGCCGGCTCGGCGGGGGCCGCGGACGGCTCCACTTCAGCGGGCATCGACACGATGCGCACCCGGTCAGCCCGCTTGACGCGTACCTGCTGGCCGGGATCCATGGCCCGAACGTCCTTGCGCTTGCGCAGCGTCAGCGCCAGAGCGGCCACCATCGCCACCAACAGCAGCACGGCGGCCAGTTGCAGCGGATACAGGTAGTGGGTGTAGAGCTCAATACCCAGCAAACGGGTGTTGCCGTACTCGGCCAGGCGGGGGTCCACCGGTGCGGCCTGCGACACGCGGAAGCCGCTCATCAGCACCAGGGCCATCTCCACCGCAATGACCGCACCAATCAGCCCAGCCAAGGGCAGGTGCTGCCAGAAGTTCTGACGAAACTGGTCGGTGTTGATGTCCAGCATCATGACCACAAACAAGAACAGCACCATCACTGCGCCGACATAAACGAGCACCAGGGTGATGGCCAAGAACTCGGCCTGCAGCAGCATCCACACACAGGAGGCGCTGAAGAAGGCCAGCACGAGAAACAGCGCGGCATGTACCGTGCTGCGGGCGGTGATCACGCGCAGGGCTGCGAACAGCAGCACCGCGGAGAACACATAGAACAGGGCGGCTTGGTTGTCCATGATTCAGATGGCAAGGTCTCCGCATCAGCGGTACTTCGCGTCGGCCTCCTTGTTCGCAGCGATTTCCTTCTCGTAGCGATCCCCGACCGCCAGGAGCATGTCCTTGGTGAAGTACAGGTCGCCACGCTTTTCGCCGTGGTATTCGAAGATGTGGGTTTCGACGATCGAATCCACCGGACAGCTCTCCTCGCAGAAGCCGCAGAAGATGCACTTGGTGAGGTCGATGTCGTAGCGCTTGGTACGGCGTGAACCGTCTTCTCGCACATCGCTCTCGATGGTGATGGCCATGGCTGGGCACACCGCCTCACACAGCTTGCAGGCGATGCAGCGCTCTTCGCCGTTCTCGTAGCGCCTGAGGGCATGCAGGCCCCGAAAGCGCGGCGACAGCGGCGTCTTCTCCTCGGGGAACTGCACGGTGACCTTGCGCTTGAAGAAATGGCGTCCGGTGACCTTGAGCCCCTTGAGGAGCTCCAGGAGCATGAAGCTCTGAACAAAATCCTTGACGGCAGACATCAGGCGTTCTCTTTCACTTCCAGATGTTCAAGGGCGTCTGCATCCACAGTCCCACCACGATGAGCCACACCAGGGTGACGGGGATGAAGATCTTCCAACCCAGACGCATGATCTGGTCGTAGCGGTAGCGCGGGAAGGTGGCGCGTACCCATAGGAACATGGTGACCACGACGAAGACCTTGATGGCCAGCCAGATCCAACCCGGGATCCAATTGAACAAGGCGCTGTCGATGGGCGGCAGCCAGCCGCCCAGAAACATGATGACGCACAGCGTGGACACCAGGATCATGTTGGCGTACTCAGCCAAGAAGAACATGGCGAAGGACATGCCCGAGTACTCGATCATGTGTCCGGCCACAATTTCCGACTCGCCTTCCACCACATCGAACGGATGGCGGTTGGTTTCTGCCAAGCCCGAGATGAAGTAGACGATGAACACCGGCAGCAGCGGCAGCCAGTTCCAGGACAGGAAGTTCAGGCCCATGTCGGCGAAGTAGCCGTCGCCCTGCTGCTGCACGATGCCGCTCATGTTCATCGTGCCCGAGACCATCAGCACGATCACCAGGGCAAAGCCCATGGCGATCTCGTAGCTCACCATCTGGGCCGACGCACGCAAAGCGCCCAGGAAGGCGTACTTGGAGTTGGACGCCCACCCGGCGATGATCACGCCGTAAACCTCCAAGGAGGTGATGGCCATGAGGTACAGCAAGCCGGCATTGACATTGGCCAAAGCCACGTCTGGGCCGAAGGGCACCACAGCCCAGGCCGCCAAGGCCGGCATGATGGTCATCACAGGGCCCAAGAAGAACAGACCCTTGTTGGCGGCGGTGGGGCGGATGATTTCCTTGAAGACCAGCTTGACCGCGTCCGCAATAGGCGTGAGAAGGCCCCACGGACCCACACGGTTGGGGCCCGGGCGCACCTGCGTCCAGCCAATGGCCTTGCGCTCCCACAGCGTCAGATAGGCCACGCAGCCCATCAAGGGCAGCACCACAGCGATGATCTTGATCAGGCTCCACACCACCAACCACAGCGTGGGGCCGAGGGTGGTGTTGCCCAGATGATGAAGGTTCTCAAACATCGTCAGGCCCCGTAGGCTTTCTCAACCGTGAGCACACCGAACATCGAGCCCAAGGCCGCGGTGTCAGGGTGGCCAGCCGGCACACGCACCGTGCCCTCGGCCAGGCTGTCGTCATGGCGCGCGGGCAGTTCCACCGCCGCAGCGCCCTGTGCCACACGCACGCGGTCGCCCGCCGCCAGGCCTAGGCTTTGCCAAATGCCCGTGGGCAGGCCTGCCACCGGTGCCTTGGCGTCGGTGGTGGCCTGCAGGCTCGCAGCACGGCGAACCAGCGAATCGCTGCTGTAAATGGGTACCGGGCTCAGGCGCTGAAGGCCCGTTGTTGCAGGCATGGCCTGAGGCAGGCCCGTGCAGGCATTGGACAGACGGGCAGCCAGGTTGGACAGGTCGCCCAAAGCCTGGGCGCGCACCTCCTCCACGGTTTCCTGCTCAAAGCCCTGCAGACCCAGCAGGTTGCCCAGCACGCGCAGCACCTTCCAGCCCGGGCGGGTTTGGCCCCGCGGCTTCACCACCCCCTGGAAGGCCTGCAAGCGGGCCTCAGCGTTGATGAAGGCGCCGGCGGTTTCGGCGAAGGGTGCGATCGGCAGCAACACATCGGCGTTCTCAACCTTCGCATCGCGGAAGGGTGTGAAGGCCACCACCAGGCCAGAGCCCTGTAGCGCCGCCTTGGCTGCAGCGCCATTGGCGGCGTCGAGTTCGGGCTCAACGTTGAACAGCAACAGTGCCTTCATGGGATGGGACAGCATTTGGGCCGCGTTCAGGCCACCCGGGCCGGGCTGCGCGCCCACCAACTGGGCCCCCACGCTGTTGGCCGCTGCACCCAGGAAGCCGACGCGGGCACCGGTGTGCTGGGCCACGAAATTGGCCAGCTGCAGCAAGGCCGTGGCATGCGGATGCTGCTCGGCCGCCAGACCCAACAGCAGCGCCGAACGCTGACCACTCATCAGCGACTGCGCCACCGCTGTGGCCTGCGCCGTGGCTTCAATGCCGGCGACCGGTGCGGCCACGCCCTTGGCCTGCGCCGCCGCCGTGGCCACCGCCGCCAAGGCATTCACCCAATCGGAAGGCGCGGTGGTGATGGTCTGGCGGACCGGCATGAGCCAGTCTTCACCTGAGGACCCCAGGCGGGAAATCTGTGCACCGCGGCGCGCGGCTTGGCGCAGCCGCTGCGCAAACAGTGGGTGGTCTTTGCGCAGGAAGCTGCCCACGACCAGAGCGCGGTCCAGCGAGGACAGGTCGGCGATGGGCATGCCCAACCAGCGCACGCCGCCCTCCTGCAGCTGGAAGTCGCTTTGCCGCAGTCGATGGTCGATGTTCTGGCTGCCCAGGCCGCGGACCAATTTGGCCAGTAGGTGAAGCTCCTCCACCGTGGCGTGGGGCGAGCCCAGCGCGCCGATGCCCGAGGACCCGAACTCGGCTTGGATGCGCTTGAGGCCATCGGCCACGTAGTCCAGCGCCTGCTGCCAGCTGACGGCCTGCCACTGGCCACCCTGCTTGATCATGGGCTCGGTTAGACGGGCATCGCTGTTCAGGGCTTCGTACGAGAACCGGTCGCGGTCTGCAATCCAGCACTCATTCACGGCCTCGTTCTCCAAGGGCACGACGCGCATGACCTGGTCTGACTTGACCTGCACCACCAGGTTGGCGCCCGTGCTGTCGTGCGGACTGACGCTCTTGCGCCGCGACAGTTCCCAGGTACGGGCGCTGTAGCGGAAGGGCTTGCTGGTCAGCGCTCCCACGGGGCAGATGTCGATCATGTTGCCCGACAACTCAGAGTCGACCGTGTTGCCGACAAAGGTGGTGATCTCGGAGTGCTCTCCGCGGTGCAGCATGCCCAGCTCCATCACGCCGGCCACTTCCTGACCGAAGCGTACGCAGCGTGTGCAGTGGATGCAGCGGCTCATCTCCTCCATGGAGATCAGCGGGCCCACATTCTTGTGGAACACCACCCGCTTTTCCTCGGTGTAGCGGGACGCGCTGCCGCCATAGCCCACGGCCAGGTCCTGCAGCTGGCACTCCCCGCCTTGGTCGCAGATCGGGCAGTCCAGCGGGTGGTTGATCAGGAGGAACTCCATCACCGACTGCTGGGCCTTCTTGGCCTTTTCGCTTTGGGTGCGCACCACCATGCCTGGCGTAACCGGCGTGGCGCATGCGGGCATCGGCTTGGGTGCCTTTTCAACCTCCACCAGACACATGCGGCAATTGGCCGCAATGCTGAGCTTCTTGTGGTAGCAGAAGTGAGGCACGAACACGCCCGCCGCTTCCGCGGCGTGCATGACCATGCTGCCAGGCTCAACCTCGACCTTGCGGCCGTCGAGCTCAATCTCCACCAGGTTCTTCACGGGGTCAGACATAGGCCGGTACCACGCAGGTCTTGTGTTCGATGTGATGAACGAACTCATCACGGAAATGCTTGATCATGGCGCGCACCGGCATGGCCGCCGCATCGCCGAGCGCGCAGATGGTGCGGCCCTGGATGTTGTCGGCCACCGAGTTCAAGAGCTCCAGGTCTTCCATGCGGCCCTGCCCCTTCTCAATGCGGTCCACCATGCGCCACAACCACCCCGTGCCCTCACGGCAGGGGGTGCACTGGCCACAGCTCTCATGCTGGTAGAAGTACGACAGGCGCAGGAGGCTCTTGACCATGCAGCGCGTGTCGTTCATCACGATCACCGCACCCGAGCCCAGCATCGAGCCGGCCTTGGCGATGGCGTCATAGTCCATCGTGATGCCCATCATGATGTTGGCGGGCAGCACCGGGGCCGACGAGCCACCGGGAATGACGGCCTTGAGCGCCCCACCCTTCACACCGCCGGCCAACTCCAGCAGCTTGGAAAACGGCGTGCCCATCGGAATCTCGAAGTTGCCCGGCGCGTTCACATCCCCCACCACCGAGAAGATCTTGGTGCCTCCGTTGTTGGGCTTGCCCACGTCCAGGTAGGCCTGACCGCCGTTACGGATGATCCAGGGCACCGCGGCAAAGGTTTCGGTGTTGTTGATGGTGGTGGGCTTGCCATAAAGACCATAGCTGGCCGGAAACGGAGGCTTGAAGCGGGGCTGCCCCTTCTTGCCTTCGAGCGACTCCAACAGCGCGGTCTCTTCGCCGCAGATGTAGGCACCAAAACCGTGGTGGCCATGCAGCTGGAAGCTGAAGCCCGAGCCCATGATGTTCGGGCCCAGGTAGCCCGCAGCACGGGCCTCTTCCAAGGCGGCTTCGAAGCGCTCATACACCTCGAAGATCTCGCCGTGGATGTAGTTGTAGCCCACCGTGATGCCCGTGGCATAGGCCGCGATGGCCATCCCCTCGATCACGGCGTGGGGGTTGTACCTGAGAATGTCTCGGTCCTTGCAGGTGCCCGGCTCACCCTCGTCGGAGTTGCAGACCAGGTACTTCTGACCCGGAAACTGCCGCGGCATGAAGCTCCACTTCAAGCCGGTCGGAAAGCCTGCGCCCCCACGGCCGCGCAGGGACGAGAGCTTGACGTCGGCGATCACGGCGTCGGGCGTCATGCCCTCACCGCCGTCCTTGCCTAAAATCTTGCGCAGCGCGGCATAGCCACCGCGCGCCTCGTAGTCCTTCAGACTCCAGTTGCCACCGTTGAGCCCCGCATAGATCTGCGGGTTGATGTGTTTGCCGTGGAAACAGGTCTCCGTGCCCTTGGCCTGGAAACGGGAAAGGTCAAGTGTGTGGTCCATGCTGCTCAAGCCTCGTTCTTCAGCTGTTGCACCAGCTCATCGAGCCGGTCATGGCTCATGAAGCTCACCATCTGCCGGTCGTTGACCAGCATCACCGGCGCATCGGCGCAAGCACCCAGGCACTCGGTCTTCTGCACTGTAAACAGCCCATCGACCGTGGTGCCGCCCTCGGCCACGCCCAAGCGGTTGCACAGGTGCTCCAGCGCCTTCTGGCCGTCTCGCAGCTGGCACGGGAGGTTGGTGCACACGTTGAGCTTGTACTTCCCAGCGGGTTTCTGGTTGTACATGTTGTAGAACGTGGTCATCTCGGCCACCGCAATCGGGGGCATGCCCAGGTAGGTGGCCACGGCCTTCTCAGCAGCCGCGCTCACCCAGCCCTCTTCCTGCTGCACGATGGACAAGCAGGCCATCACGGCCGATTGCCGCTGGTCGGCCGGGTACTTGGCCACCTCGCGGTCAAAGCGCGCGCGGGTGGCGTCACTCAGGGTATAGCTGGGGTTATCGGACACAGGGTTGCTCATGGTGTGGCCGCTCATCGATCGATCTCGCCAAACACGACGTCCATGGTGCCGATCACCGCCACGGCGTCGGCGATCATGTGACCGCGCGTCAACTCGTCCAGCGCCGCCAAGTGGGCAAAGCCCGGCGCGCGGATCTTCAGGCGCCACGGCTTGTTCGCGCCGTCGCTGACCAGGTAGATACCGAACTCGCCCTTGGGGTGTTCCACCGCCGCATAAGACTGGCCTTCGGGCACATGGAAGCCCTCGGTGAACAGCTTGAAGTGGTGGATCAACTCCTCCATGTTGGACTTCATGCCCACCCGGTCGGGCGGCGCCACCTTGTGATTGTCGGTGATCACAGGGCCCGGGTTTGCGCGCAGCCACTGCACGCACTGCTGGATGATGCGGTTGCTCTGGCGCATTTCTTCGACACGCACCAAGTAACGGTCGTAGGTGTCGCCATTGACGCCCACCGGGATGTCGAAGTCCATGCGGTCGTAAACATCGTAGGGCTGCTTCTTGCGCAGGTCCCAGGCGATGCCCGAACCGCGCAACATGGCACCGGAGAAGCCCAGGTTCAGCGCGCGCTCTGGGGTGACCACGGCAATGCCCACGGTGCGCTGCTTCCAGATGCGGTTGTCGGTCAGCAGGGTTTCGTACTCGTTGACCAGAGCCGGGAAGCGGCGCGTGAAGTCTTCAATGAAATCCAGCAGCGAGCCCTGCCGGTTCTCGTTGAGCTGGGCAATCGCCTTGGCGTTTCGAATCTTGCTGCCCTGGTACTGCGGCATGCGGTCGGGCAGGTCGCGGTACACACCGCCCGGGCGGAAGTAGGCGGCGTGCATGCGCGCACCCGAAACCGCTTCATACATGTCAAACAGGTCTTCACGCTCGCGGAAGCAGTAGATGAGCATGTTCATCGCGCCGCAGTCCATCCCGTGACAGCCCAGCCACAGCAGGTGGTTGAGCAGCCGTGTGATCTCGCTGTACATCACCCGGATGTACTGCGCACGTTCGGGCACCTCGATACCCAACAGCCTTTCGATGGCCAGGCAGTAGGCGTGCTCGTTGCACATCATGGACACATAGTCCAGCCGGTCCATATAAGGCAAGGACTGGATGTAGGTCTTGGACTCGGCCAGCTTCTCGGTGGCACGGTGCAGCAGGCCAATGTGCGGGTCGGCACGCTGGATGACCTCGCCGTCGAGCTCCAGCACCAGGCGCAACACGCCGTGCGCAGCGGGGTGCTGAGGGCCGAAATTCAGGGTGTAGTTCTTGATGTCCGCCATGTTCGTCTCGTGGGCCAGCCGCTCAGTGCAGGCCGCCGTAGGGTTCTTCGCGGATGATGCGGGGCGTGATCTCTCGCGCTTCGATGGTCACGGGTTGGTAAATCACCCGCTTCTGTTGCGCGTCGTACCGCATCTCCACATGTCCGGTGACCGGGAAATCCTTGCGGAAGGGGTGACCGATAAAGCCGTAGTCGGTGAGCAAGCGCCGCAGATCTTGGTGACCCTCGAAGAGGATGCCGTAGAGGTCGAAGGCCTCTCGCTCGAACCAGTTCGCGGCGTTCCAGATATCGTTGACACTGGCCACCAGGGGTTGATCGTCGTCCGCGCAGAAGGTCCGCAGCCGCAGCCGCCAGTTGTACGCCACCGACAACAGGTGCAGCACCACCGCAAAGCGCGGCCCTTCGTAGGCCCCGTCCTTGTACCCGCTGTAGTCGACACCACACAGGTCCATGAGCTGCTCAAACCCCAAGCCAGGGTCGTCGCGCAGCTGCTGGCACACCGCCGGGTAGTCGGCTGCACGCACGGTGAGGGTCACCTCACCCAGTCGGCACTCCATCGATTGGACGCGGTCGCCCAGCGCGGCTTGAAGCGCGGCTTGCAGGCGTTGAAGTTTTTCTGACATGGGCTTCCTCGGAGGGGTGCGGCTGCCGGTCGGGGTACTGCGCGGTGGTGGGTGAGGCCTTGTGAACCGTGCGCCTCAGCGGGCGATGGTGTTCTCGCGGCGGATCTTGGACTGCAGCTGCAGGATGCCGTAGAGCAGCGCCTCGGCCGTGGGTGGGCAGCCCGGAACATAGACATCCACGGGCACGATGCGGTCGCAACCGCGCACCACCGAATAGCTGTAGTGGTAATAGCCACCGCCGTTGGCGCATGAACCCATGGACAGCACCCAGCGGGGCTCGGCCATCTGGTCGTAGACCTTGCGAAGTGCGGGCGCCATCTTGTTGCAAAGGGTGCCGGCCACGATCATCAAGTCAGACTGCCGCGGCGAGGGCCGGAACAGCATGCCGAAACGGTCGATGTCGTAGCGGGATGCACCCGCGTGCATCATCTCCACCGCACAGCAGGCCAGACCAAAGGTCATCGGCCACAACGAACCGGTCTTGGACCAGTTGACCAGCTTGTCCACCGAGGTGGTGACGAAGCCTTCCTTGAGTACGCCTTCAATGCCCATGCTTCACTCCCAATCCAGCGCGCCCTTCTTCCATTCGTACACCAGGCCGACCACCAGGATGCCGAGGAAGACCATCACCGCCCAGAAACCCGTGGGACCGATGTCACGCAGCGAAACCGCCCAGGGAAACAGGAAGGCGATTTCGAGATCGAACAGGATGAAGAGGATGGCGACCAGGTAGTAGCGCACATCGAACTGCATGCGGGCGTCTTCGAAGGCCTCGAAGCCGCACTCGTAGGGGGAGTTTTTGGCTGCATCTGGGCGGTTGGGGCCCATGATGAAACCGATGACCTGGGGCGCGATGCCGATGGCCGTGCCCACCAGGATGAACAGGATGATGGGCAGGTACTCTTGCAGGTTCATGTTTACAACCGACTTCAGTCCGCCCGGCACTGGCCGGACGCAAAAAAGGCGCGTAGAGAATCCCCCGATTCCCTCAGCGCGCCCGCCTGTCCCGATTGGCAGCTCTGCTGCACTGGGCGCTCGGCGTCACCCTCCGGGGTCACGCCGACTTTGACTCGACTCGACTTTCGTCTTCTTGTTATTGGTGCCGTCGGCGAGACTCGAACTCGCACAGCTTTCGCCACTACCCCCTCAAGATAGCGTGTCTACCAATTTCACCACGACGGCACTGGAATCCTTGCTCCGAACAGCATGAGGATGGCCTCGGAACAGCCTTCAATTCTAGACCGAAAACATCCGTGAACCTGACGGGCGCCTGGCTCAACGCTTGGGGATTTCGCCGGGCTTGGCCCCTGCGGCCTCCCCCGAAGCGGCAGGTGCGCTGCTGCCCGGCGTCTGGCTGTCAGTGCCCTGCACGGCAGCCGGAACGGCGCCGGGGATCACGCCCGGGGCGGTACCGGCCGGCACCGTGGCCTTCTCCAACACGCTGGTGCCACCAGCAGGCGCTTCACGCGGCGTGCCAAAGTAGGCCAAGCCCAAGGTGCACAGGAAGAACACGGTGGCGCAAGCCGAGGTGGAGCGCGACAAGAAGTTGGCGCTGCCCGTGGCACCGAAAAGGCTGCCCGACGAACCGCTTCCAAAGGAAGCCCCCATGTCGGCGCCTTTTCCGTGCTGAATGAGCACCAGGCCAATCATCACCAGGGCGGAGATGATCTGAACGATGAGCAGCAGATTGGCGAGGAATTGCATGATGGTCAGTGGTGGTCAGTGTGATTCGATGTAACGAAGGCTTGGGTGGCAGCAGCTTGGCTTTGGCTCCGCGGCGTTGTTGCCATCACCGGGCTGCGCGGCAGATGGCCACGAAGTCAGCCGTCTTGAGCGAAGCGCCTCCGATCAGGCCTCCGTCGATATCCGCTTGAGCGAACAGCGTGGCCGCGTTGTCCGGCTTCACGCTGCCGCCATACAAGATCTTCATGGTGTCGGCATGGGCGGTAGCCGCACGCAGCTGCGCGCGCAGCACGGCGTGAACCGCCTGCGCCTGCTCGGGGGTGGCCGTGTGGCCCGTGCCGATGGCCCAAACCGGCTCGTAGGCCACCACCATTTCGCCCGCGCAATGGCCCAAGGCGTGGATCACCGCCGACAACTGGCGCTTGACCACGGCCTCGGTGTGTCCCGCATCGCGCTGATCCAGGGTTTCGCCTACGCACACCACGGGCGTGAGTCCGTGTGCCAAGGCAGCCTTGGCCTTGTCGGCCACCTGGGCATCGGTTTCGGCGTGGCCTGCCCGGCGTTCGGAGTGGCCCACGATGGCGTAGCGGCAGCCCAACTCGCGCAGCATCGCCGCCGACACCTCGCCGGTGTAGGCACCCTGCGCATGCGCCGACACGTCCTGCGCACCCCACCGAAGCGCCGAAGCTGCCAAGGAAACCGCCGTGTCGGCGACATAGACAAAGGGCACACAAACCGCGGCGTCGCATGGCAGCGGGCCTGCAGCCAGAATGCCGCTCAAGAGCTCCGCGTTGACCGCGCGGCTGCCATGCATCTTCCAGTTGCCGATGACAAGCTTCTTGCGCATGTGAACCCCGCTTTACCAGCTCAACATGATCTTGCCCACATGCGTGCTGCTTTCCATCAGCGCATGGGCACGCTTGGCGCCATCGGGTGTGGCCGCCGCAAACACGCTGTGGATCACGGGACGGATGCGGCCTGACTCCAGCAGCGGCCATACGCGCTCACGCAAGCCGCGGGCCAAGAGAGCCTTGTAGGCCAAGGGCCGAGGCCGCAAGGTAGAGCCGGTGATGGACAGGCGTTTACGCAGCACCACGCCGCTGTCAAAGGCACTGTCGTGACCTCCTTGGGTGGCAATCAAAGCCAAGCGGCCATCGTTGGCCAGGCACTGCACTTCGCGGCCGATGTAGTCGCCCCCCACCATGTCCAGCACCACGTTGACGCCAACACCCCCGGTGAGCTCGAGCGCCTCCTGGGCAAAGTCTTGTGTCTTGTAGTTGATGAAATGGTCGGCACCGAGCTTGAGGCACTCACGGCCTTTTTCATCCGCGCCCACCGTCACGATGACGGTGCATCCGAAGGCCTTGGCCAGCTGAATGGCCGTCACACCGATACCGCTGGAGCCCCCTTGCACCAGCAGGGTTTCACCCGGCTGCAGCCGGGCGATCTCGAAGACGTTCTGCCAAACGGTGAAGAAGGTTTCGGGCAGGCTGGCTGCCTCGAGGTCGCTCCAGCCTTTGGGGACCGGCAGCACCTGGCCCACCGGGGCCACACAGAACTGGGCGTAGCCGCCACCGGCGACAAGGGCACACACCTGCTGGCCCAGCTCCACGCCGGCGGCCGCCAAATCCTGCGCCGCACCGGCTTCCACCACACCCGCAATCTCCAGGCCGGGCAGATCGGACACGCCCGGCGGCATGGGATACAGGCCCTTGCGCTGCAGCACATCGGGGCGGTTGACACCCGATGCGCTGACCCGGATCAACAACTCGCCGGCAGCGGCCACCGGCACCGGCCTTTCGGTCAGGCGCAGCACCTCGGGACCGCCGTAGCCGGCGATTTCGATGGCGTTCATCGTTGACGACTGTTGTTGCACCGTGAAAACGCTTAACCCTGTTGGCCTGGCGTACCGTTTGGGCCACCTTGGCCTGTTTGGTCGGTTTGGCCAGCGCTGGCTGCAGACCCCTCGGCACCCGATGCGCCGGCTTCGCCCGGCTCACCCGTGTGGCCCGGCGCACGGCGCTCACCGCGCTCGCCGCGGTCTCCACGCTCGCCGCGGTCGCTGCGCTCACGGCGGGGGCGGTCGCCACGGTCACCACGGTCACCGCGGTCACGGTACTCACGGCGGGGACGATCGTCCTCTTCGGGCATGCCCTCAGGGCGCTCCAGCAGAGCCTTCATCGACAGCTTGATGCGGCCCTTCTCATCGGTCTCCAGAACCTTGACCTGTACCACTTGGCCTTCGCTCAGGAAGTCTTCCACGCGCTCCACGCGCTGGTGAGCAATCTGGCTGATGTGCAACAGACCGTCCTTGCCCGGCAGGATGTTGATCAGCGCGCCGAAATCCAGAATCTTGGTGACCGGGCCTTCATAGACCTTGCCCACTTCAGCTTCTGCGGTGATCTCTTCGATGCGCTTCTTGGCCAGTGCAGCACGCTCGCCATCGGTGGAGGCGATGGTGATGGTGCCGTCTTCTCCGATGTCGATGGTGGTGCCGGTCTCTTCGGTGAGCGCACGGATGGTGGCGCCGCCCTTGCCGATCACGTCGCGGATCTTCTCCGGGTTGATCTTCATGGAGTACAGGCGCGGCGCGAACTCGGAGAGTTCGGTCTTGGCCTCGCCCATGGCGTCCTGCATCTTGCCCAGGATGTGCAGGCGCGCTTCCTTGGCCTGCGCGAGGGCAACCTGCATGATCTCCTTGGTGATGCCCTGGATCTTGATGTCCATCTGCAGGGCGGTGACGCCACCGGTGGTACCGGCCACCTTGAAGTCCATGTCGCCGAGGTGGTCCTCATCGCCCAGGATGTCGGTCAGCACCGCAAATCGGTTGCCTTCCTTGATCAGGCCCATGGCAATGCCGGCCACATGGGCCTTCATCGGCACACCGGCGTCCATCAGGGCCAGGCAGCCGCCGCACACCGACGCCATCGACGAAGAGCCATTGGATTCGGTGATTTCCGACACCACGCGCAGCACGTAGGGGAAGTCTTCCTTGCTGGGCAGCAGCGGCACCAGGGCGCGCTTGGCCAAGCGGCCATGTCCGATTTCGCGGCGCTTGGGGCTTCCCACGCGGCCGGTCTCGCCGGTGGCAAACGGGGGCATGTTGTAGTGGAAGAGGAAGCGGTCGGTGAACTCACCGGCCAGGGCGTCGATCTTCTGCGCGTCTTGCTCGGTGCCCAGGGTGGCCACCACCAGGGCCTGGGTTTCACCGCGGGTGAACAGGGCCGAGCCGTGCGTGCGCGGCAGCACGCTGTTGCGGATCTCGATGGGGCGCACGGTGCGGGTGTCGCGGCCGTCGATGCGGGGCTCACCGGCCAAGATCTGGCCGCGCACGATGCGGGACTCGATCTCGAACAACAGGCCTTCAACTTTCACGGCATCAAAGGCGATGCCGTCGGCCTTGAGGCCTTCCATGACGGCTGAATAGGCGTCACGGCAGGCTTGCGTGCGCGCCTGCTTGCTGCGGATCTGGTAGGCCGCGCGCAGCTTGTCTTCGCCCAGGCCAGTGACCTTGGCAATGAAGTCTTCGTCCTTGGCAGGCGCCTGCCAGTTCCACTCGGCCTTGCCCGCATCGCGCACCAACTCGTTGATGGCGGCAATGGCAATATTGCCCTGCTCGTGGCCAAACACCACGGCTCCGAGCATCACCTCTTCGGTCAACTGGTCCGCTTCGGACTCGACCATCAACACGGCGCTCTCGGTGCCGGCCACCACCAGGTCCAGCTTGCTTTGTGCCAGCTGTGCCTTGCCCGGGTTCAGCACGTACTCGCCGTTGATGTAACCCACGCGCGCAGCGCCAATCGGGCCGTTGAAGGGGATGCCCGAGATGGACAGCGCGGCGCTGGTGCCGATCAGGGCTGCGATATCGGCCTGCACTTCAGGGTTCAGGCTCAGCACATGCACCACCACCTGCACTTCATTGAAGAAGCCGTCAGGGAACAGCGGGCGGATGGGGCGGTCAATCAGGCGGCTGGTGAGGGTCTCCAGCTCGCTGGGGCGGCCTTCGCGCTTGAAGAAACTACCCGGGATGCGGCCCGCGGCATAGGTCTTCTCGATGTAGTCGACGGTCAGGGGGAAGAAGTCTTGACCCGCCTTGGCTTCGCTCTTGGCGACCACGGTGGCCAGCACCACCGTGCCGTCGATGTCCACCATCACCGCGCCGCTGGATTGGCGGGCGATCTCGCCCGTTTCCATGGTGACGGTGTGGGGGCCCCACTGGAAGGTCTTGTTAACTTTGTTGAACAGGCTCATGCTTAGGCTCCTATGAAGGCCCTGGCGGGGTGGATCGGCCTGGCGTCCCTTGATTGTTCGGGACCGTCAGGCACAAGAGATGAGCAGGATCCCCGCGAGGCCGTTGCAGTTACCGGACGCCTTGTGCGCGATGCCATTCCAGCGAAGCTCCAGCGAACTCCCTTGGAATGACACATCGACAACACCCTTGGCGCCGGCTCCAAAACGAAAGAAGCCTGTGCTGGATCGACACCCAGACAGGCCTCTGTTCGTCAATTCAGCATCACTTGCGCAGGCCGAGCTTCTGGATCAGGGCGACGTAACGGTCGGCGTCACGGTCCTTCAGATAAGCCAGCAAGCGCTTGCGTTGGTTGACCAAACGAAGCAGACCGCGGCGGCCGTGATGGTCCTTGGCGTGCTGCTTGAAATGGGGGGTCAGTTCGTTGATGCGGGCGGTGATCAGGGCCACCTGCACCTCGGGGCTGCCGGTGTCGTTGGTACCACGGGCGTGGGCCTTGACGATATCGGTCTTGCTGTTGTCGGCTGCGGACATGTTTTCCTCTGCAGTTTCCAGGATGAAATCCGAACACCGCAGGGCCTGCGCTGTGCTCCTTCAAGAGCGGGCCGCCAAACGGGTTTCGGGCTTGGACTCGCGAACGCCAGTGAAACCGACCGGCGCCGTGGGTGTTGCCCCTGGTCTCAAGGGCGTTGCGGATTGTACGGTAAAAAGCGAGGCGGCCCCCAACTAGGCCAGCCCAGCCCTCAAGCGCCGCACGCCCTCGAGCAGCCGCAGGGGGTCTTGCGAGGCAAAACACCAGCGCAGCCAGCCCTCGCCTTCCACACCAAAGGCAGCGCCCGGCGCCAGCCCCAGGCCATGATCGCGGACCAAGCGCGTGGCCAGTGCCAAGGAGTCAGGCTCCTGCGGCACCTGCAGGAAGGCATACAGGCCACCCTCGGGCACGGCCACGCCAAGCCCGGGCAGCGCCTTCAGGGCCTGGGTCAAGGTGTCACGGCAGCCGCGCAGACGCGCCACCAGATCCGGCACCCATGCAGCCTGCATCTGCAGAGCCGCCAGGCCCGCCCGCTGCACGAACACCGGCGCGCACGAGGTGTTGAATTCGATGAGCTTTCCCATGGGGACGATGGCCCCAGGGGGCAGGACCAGCCATCCCAGGCGCCAGCCGGTCATCAGGAAACTCTTTGAAAAACTGTGGGCCACCACCAAGCGGTCCTGCTCATCCGCCACATCCAAAAATGAGGGGGCGCAGGCCCATTCACCCCTTGCGGGTGTGCCGAACCAGATGCGCTCGTAGACCTCATCGGCCAGCACCCAAGTGCCGGTGCGACGGCAGTGGGCCAAGATGGCCGCCTGCTCGGCCGAGGAAAGGCACCAGCCGGTGGGGTTGTTGGGCGCATTGACCAAGAGCAAACGCGTACGCGACGTGATGGCCGCCAGGAGTTCATCGAGGTCCAAGGCCCAGCGGCCCAACGTGTCGGGGCGAAGCGCCACGCGGCGCACCGAAGCACCCAAGATTTGCGGCTGCGCCGTCAGATTGGGCCACACTGGCACCACAGCCACCACCTCGTCACCCGGGTTGAGCAACCACTGTTGCGCCAACATGAGCGCACTGACCCCGGACGAGGTGACGGCCACACGGTCCACCCCCACCGGCCGGTGCAAGGCGGCGGTGTAGGTCGCCAAAGCCTCCCGCAGTTCGGGCAGACCCAGGTTGTGCGAGTAAAAGGTTTCGCCGGCCTGCAAGGAGGCTTGTGCAGCCTCGCGCACGGCCAGCGGCGTGACCTCATCGCTCTCGCCGAACCAAAAGGCCAGCACATCGGCCCGGCCCATGCCCGCGTTGGCCACCTCGCGAATCTTGGATCCAGGCAGGGTCGCAATGGCCGGGCGGTCGATCATCATGGGTTCACACGGGCGTGGTGGCGGGATGAGCAGCGAAGGGCCAGCGTGGTCGAACCTCGAAAGGCCCAGGCACCACCGGTCGTTCAACCCCTGCCTGGAGGCGCATGGCCGCGGCCAGAGCGATCATCGCGCCGTTATCCGTACACAAAGCGAGTTCGGGATAGTGCACACGGGCCTGCAGGCGTGCACAAGCCGTGTTGAGTTGTGCACGCAGTTCACGGTTGGCGCCCACGCCACCGGCCACCACCAATCGATTCAGGCCGGTGTGCCTCAAAGCTGCCAAGCTCTTGCGCACCAGCACCTCAACGATGGCGGCCTGCGTGGAGGCGGCCACGTCGGCGCGCTGGGCATCGGTCAGGTCACCGCCATGGGCAGCACCGTGGGCTTGAAGCTTTTTGACCTGCGTGGACACCGAGGTCTTCAGCCCAGCAAAAGAAAAATCAAGATCGCCGCTGTGCAGCAAAGGACGGGGAAAAGCATAGGCCTGTGCCCTTCCCCGCTCGGCTAAACGCGAGAGGGCCGCACCGCCCGGGTAGTCCAGCCCGATCAGCTTTGCGCATTTGTCGAAGGCCTCACCCGCCGCATCGTCAATCGATTCGCCGAGCATCTCGTACTGGCCCACCGCCTGAACGCGCATCAGCTGTGTGTGGCCGCCACTGACCAGCAGCGCCACAAAGGGGAAGGACGGCGGGTCGGCCGACAGAAACGGAGACAGCAGGTGGCCCTCGAGGTGGTGAATCGGCAAGACCCGTTTGCCTAATGCCACCGCGAGGGCCTGCGCTGCGCCGGCACCCACCAAAAGGGCCCCGGCCAGACCGGGCCCCGCGGTGTAGGCCACCACATCGACCTGCTCCAAGTCGATCGCAGCCTCTTGGGTGACCTGCCGAATCAACGGCACCACCCGGCGGATATGGTCGCGCGAAGCCAGCTCCGGCACCACGCCCCCATAGGCCTTGTGCATGTCGATCTGCGTGTGCAAGCCCTGGGCGCGCAGGCGCGGCGGGTCTGCACGGTCGGATGAGAACTCCACCAGCGCGACCCCCGTTTCATCGCAGCTTGATTCAATCCCCAGGATCAACATGAAGCATCCCCCAGCCCACTGGCCCTTGGCCAGACCCGGCTCAATGGTTTTCGCGCGCGTGGTTGATGGTGTACTTCGGAATCTCGATGGTCACATCCTGGTCGGACAGGATGGCCTGGCAGCTCAAGCGTGAGGTGGACTCCAGGCCCCACGCCTTGTCCAAGAGGTCTTCTTCGATCTCATCGATCTCACCCAAGGAATCGAAGCCACTGCGCACCACCACATGGCAGGTGGTGCAGGCTGCACTCATTTCGCAGGCGTGTTCGATTTCAATGCCGTGGTCCAGCAAGGCCTCGCAGATCGAGGTGCCCACCTCGGCGGTGATGGTGTCGCCGTGCGGGCAGTAGTGGGCATGGGGCAGGATCTTGATGGTGGGCATGGTCGGGATGGTCAGGCTACAGCGAATCCACCGAGCGGCCAGAAAGGGCCTGCTGGATGCTGCGGTTCATGCGCAACGCAGCGAAAGCTTCGGTACCGTGCGCGAGGCTTTCCACTGCGGTGTTGATCGAGCCGTGGTCGACCGTCTGGGCGGCGGCCTGCAACTGCACCAACAGCTCTTCGATGGCTGCGCGCTCTTCGGCGCTCAGCAAGTCTCCATCGGCCCGCAGCGCGGCCAAGGTGGCCAGGCTCATGCGCTCGGCTTCCACCCGCGCTTCGGCCAAGGCCCGTGCGCCCATGTCGGCATCGGCATGGGAAAACCCTTCGCTGAGCATGCGAGCGATCTCGTCGTCGGCCAGTCCATAGCTGGGTTTGACGGCCACAGCGGCCTGCACGCCGGACACCAGCTCGCGCGCACTGACCTGCAGCAGACCATCGGCATCTACCTCGAAGGTCACCCGGATGCGCGCGGCACCGGCGGCCATGGGCGGAATGCCCCGCAGTTCAAACCGGGCCAAGGAGCGGCAGTCGCTGACCAGTTCGCGCTCACCTTGCACCACATGGATGGCCATGGCGGTTTGCCCATCCTTGAAGGTGGTGAAGTCCTGCGCCTTGGCCGTGGGGATGGAGCTGTTGCGTTCGATCACGCGCTCAACCAAGCCCCCCATGGTCTCCAGGCC
>JBJTHN010000064.1:0-57852 GCA_046094505.1 Betaproteobacteria bacterium | reverse complement strand
CCAGCACCTGCGCGCCGGCCAGCGCCAACGCCTGCGCACAGGCCGCCCCGATACCCCGGCCCGCACCGGCCACCAGCGCCCTTTGGCCATCCAGGCGAAAGCTGGGCAGGCTGTGCATGCCGCTCAGTCCGCCGAGACGGGCTGGTACCAGGCCACATCGCGTTGGCCGTAGCGGCGCACACGCAGGTTGGCCTGCTCGCCGTGGCCCGCGAAGTTTTCCATGTGGCACAGGCGCGAGCAGTAGGCCCCAATCTCGGCACTGGCTTCATCGGTCAGCACGCGTTGGTAGGTGCAGGTCTTGAGGAACTTGCCCACCCACAGGCCGCCGGTGTAGCGCGCGTTGCGGTTGGTGGGCAGGGTGTGGTTGGTGCCGATCACCTTGTCGCCAAAGCTCACGTTGGTGCGCGGGCCCAGGAACAGGGCGCCGTAGTTGCTCATACGGCGCAGGAAGAGGTCGGGATCGGCGGTCATCACCTGCACATGCTCGAAAGCCAGTTCATCAGCCACCTGAATCATCTCGTCGATCGTGTCGCATACGATCACCTGGCCATGGTCGTTCCACGCCTTGCGGGCGATCTCAGCGGTGGGCAGGATGCCCAGTTGGCGCTGCACTTCCGCCATGGTCTCACGCGCCAGCTTTTCGCTGTTGGTCAACAACACCGCGGGGGAGGTCGGTCCGTGCTCGGCTTGACCCAACAGGTCCACCGCACACATTTCGCCATCCACCGACTCGTCGGCAATCACCAGGGTTTCGGTAGGACCGGCAAACAGGTCAATGCCCACTCGGCCATACAACTGCCGCTTGGCTTCGGCCACGTACTGGTTGCCCGGGCCCACCAGCATGTCCACCGGCTTGATGGAGCCCGTGCCAATGGCCAAGGCCGCGACCGCCTGCACGCCGCCCAGCACCAGGATCTCGTCGGCGCCGGCCATGTGCATGGCCGCCACGATGGCCGGGTGCGGCTGGCCCTGGTAGGGCGGGGCCGTGGCAATCACGCGCGGCACGCCGGCCACCTTGGCGGTGAGCACGCTCATGTGAGCCGAGGCGATCAGGGGGTACTTGCCGCCCGGGATGTAGCAGCCCACATTGTTCACGGGGATGTGCTTGTGGCCCAACACCACGCCCGGGCGGGTCTCCACCTCGACATCCTGCATGCTCTGGCGCTGGATTTCAGCAAAGCGCCGAATCTGAGCCTGCGCGAAGCGGATGTCTTCAAGCTCGCGCGCGGACAGGCGGCCCATGGCCTGGGCAATGGCATCCTGCGACAACAGGAAGTCGGCCGGGTCCCACTGGTCAAAGCGCTTGGAGTACTCGCGCACGGCCTGGTCGCCCCGCATCTCGATGTCGGCCAAGATGGTCTCCACAGTGGCCCGAACCTGGCCATCGGCCGCAGCCAGCGACGCAGCGTCCTGGCCCCTCTTCAAATGACGAATCACAGCAGGTTTCCTCATCAAACTTGCATACGCTTGCATTTTAGAGGTCACTCCTGCGCAGCTGGATTCATGGTAAATACCAGGGTCGTTTCTGACGGTTGTACTTTCGATGCCGCTTGTCTAGACTTCCTCTGAACCCCAACATCAACCAAATTTTGCATACGAATGCATAAAGTATGAGTACCACCCCCCTCTCGCTGCAAAGCGCCAAAGACACAGCCTGGCTGGGCTTGCCCGCACTGCTGGGGCCCAGCTCGGCTCAGGAGGCTGCACGGCTGCTGAGCCCCGACTCTCAGTGGGTGGTGTCGCACCCGGTCAATGAACTCATCGGCGCACAGCAGGTGCTCGGTGGCTTTCTCAACCCCCTGCGCCAGGCCATGCCTGATGTGGAGCGGCGCACCGATGTCTTCTTCGCGGGCCATTGGGACGGCCGCATCGACGGCGGGGCGGGCACCTGGGTCACCTGTAACGGGCACTACCTGGGCAAGTTCTTGGCGCCACTGTGGGGTATCCCGCCCACGGGCGAGCCCGCCTGGCTGCGCTTTGGCGAGTTCTACCGGATCGAGGGCGGCCGCATTGTCGAAGCGCGCATCCTGCTGGACCTGATCGACCTGGCGCGCCAAGCCGGGCAGCGCCTGTTGCCGGCGTCCTCAGGCCTGGAACTCTTGGTGCCCGGGCCGCAGAACGCCACGGGCATCCTGAAACAGGCTGCCGATGGGCGTGCGCCTTCGACCTGCCTGCCCCTGGTGGAGGCCATGATCGGCGGCCTGGGCCGCTACAACCAACAAGACCTGCGCAGCATGGGGATGGAGCAGTACTGGCAGCCCGACATGATGTGGTACGGCCCCTGTGGCATTGGTACGTCACGCGGCATTGATGGCTTTCAACGCCACCATCAGAAGCCCTTTCTCGTGGCTTTCCCCGACCGCAAGGGTGGCCACCACCGCGCACGCTTTGGAGAAGGCGACTACGCGGCCTCCACCGGCTGGCCCAGCGTTCGGGCCACGCACGCCGGGCCCTACCTGGGCACACCAGCCACCAACCGGCCCATCACCATGCGGGTGATGGACTGGTGGCGGCAGGAAGAGGGCCTGCTGGCCGAGAACTGGGTGCTGATCGACCTGCCCCATCTGTTCCTGCAGATGGGCGTTGACCTGCTGGCGCCGCTGGCCGCCGAGGGCCGCCGCTGATGGCGGTCTCGGTTTTCGACCTCTTCAAGATCGGCATTGGCCCCAGCAGTTCGCACACCGTGGGGCCCATGCGGGCTGCACGCCTTTTCATGCAGCGCTTGCTGGCTGAAGGCGTGCTGCTGCGCACCGCGCGCATCCGCTGCGAGTTGTTCGGCTCCTTGGGCGCCACGGGCAAGGGCCATGGATCTGACAAGGCTGTGATCCTGGGCCTGGCTGGCCACGACCCCGAGACCGTGGACGTGGAGGCCATACCCGCCTTGCTGCAGTCCATGCGCAGCCAGGCACGGCTGCGTTTCGTGCAGGGCTCCATTAGCCATGAGTGGGGCTTCACGGAGGCGCAGGACCTGGTGTTCAACCGGCGCACCGCCCTGCCCTTTCATGCCAACGGCATGAGCCTGACAGCCTGGGCGGCGGACGGGCAGGAGCTGTGCACGCGGCGCTACTACTCGGTGGGGGGTGGTTTTGTGGTCAGCGAGGAACTGGCGGCCGACGGCACCCGTCACGCCCGCGTGGCACCGGACACCACGGTGCTGCCGCACCCCTTTCACAGCGGGCAGGACCTCTTGGACATCACAGCCGCACAGGGCCTGTCGATTTCCGAGCTGATGCGGCGCAATGAGTGCCATTGGCAAAGCGCGCCAGCGGTAGACGCCGGCCTGGACCGCATTTGGCAGGCTATGGCCGACTGTGTGAAGCGGGGCTGCCGAACCGAGGGCGTCCTGCCCGGCGGCTTCAAGGTGGCACGCCGCGCCGCTGCGTGGCACCGCGCACTGGTGAACCAGCAGCCGCAGGCGCTGCAGGACCCCTTGTTGGTGATGGACTGGGTGAACCTGTTTGCTCTGGCCGTCAACGAAGAGAACGCCGCCGGCGGCCGCGTGGTGACCGCCCCCACCAATGGCGCGGCCGGCATCATTCCGGCGGTGCTGCACTACTACGACCGCTTCGTGCCGGGCGCAAGCGCGCAGGGCCGGCGCAACTTCCTGTTGACCGCTGGCGCCATCGGCATCCTGTACAAGGAAAACGCCAGCATCAGCGGCGCCGAAGTGGGCTGCCAGGGTGAAGTGGGCGTGGCCTGCTCGATGGCTGCAGGCGCCCTGTGCGAGGTCCTGGGCGGCACCCCTGCCCAAGTGGAGAATGCGGCCGAAATTGGGATGGAACACCACTTGGGCTTGACCTGTGATCCGGTGGGTGGCCTGGTTCAGATCCCCTGCATCGAGCGCAATGCGATTGCCGCCGTCAAGGCCATCAACGCCGCGCGCATGGCGCTGCGTGGGGACGGCACCCACAAGGTGAGCCTGGACAAGGTGATCCGCACCATGCGGGAAACCGGCGCCGATATGAAGACCCAGTACAAGGAAACCGCGCGCGGCGGCCTGGCGGTGAACGTGGTGGAGTGCTGAGGCCCCGCCCTAGGCTGCGGGCGCTTGTGTTGCAGCGTGCACCTCGTGCACCTCTTCCACCGCCTGCAGGCTCAGGGCCACCAGGGCCGCCTTCTTCAGGGAAGCCCGTGCGCGCAGCCGTACATCGCGCCCGGGCTCAATCACCAGGCGGCAGTGGTACTCCAGGGTCTCCGTTTCGCCGGGGGTGCTGCCGGCAATGGTGCGTGCCCATTGACGGGATCCATCCACCTCCAAGCTCAAGCCCAGTTCCGCCTGGCGCGCTGCGTCGGGCAGGCGGGCCAGCAGTTGCACATCCACGTCGAAGGTGCGGGTGCGGTCCAAGGCACCAGGAATGGTCAGCTGAGCCACGTTGCCCTCACACAGGCACACGTCCCAACGCTCGGGCGTGAGCAGGCCCGCGGCGGCCTTGATACCAGGGGTGTGCGTGTGCATCCCGGCAGTGTCCCCGAAATGGTGCGGGTGGTAGAATCTCGGGGGTTGTACGCACCTGACCTCGTTGAAGGTCAGACAGCAGCCCCGTGGGCGCCAGCCGTCTGCATCACACCACTAGAACACGCGGAGCGAGGACCCCATGGCCAAGGAAGAGCTGATTGAAATGCGCGGCGTCGTTGACGAGATGCTGCCCGACTCGCGGTTTCGCGTCACCCTGGACAACGCGCACCAGGTGATCGCCTACACCGGCGGCAAGATGCGCAAGCACAGCATCCGCATCCTGCCGGGCGACAAGGTGACCCTGGAGATGTCGCCCTACGACCTCACCAAGGGGCGCATCACCTTCCGCCACATCGAAAACCAGGCGCCCCGCGCGGCTGGCGCACCGGCCTTCAAACGCAAGCGCTGACGTGCAAAGCGGCACGCACCGCTCCGCCATTGCCGCAGCCTTCTTCGGCAACCTGGTGGTGGGGTGTGGCGTGCTGGTGGTGCCCGGCATGCTGGACTTGCTGGCCCGCGACCTTTCCGTATCGGTCCCCACCGCCGGCGGTCTGCTGAGCCTGGCGGCCCTCATCATGTGCGTGGGCGCGCCGCTGATGGCCGCCCTCACCTCGCAGTTCGACCGGCGCAAGCTGCTGGTGGCGGCGCATCAGTAAACCAGCAGCACCGGCAAAAAGGCCAGGCAGGCCAAGCAGGCGTGCACCACCAGGCGGTCGGGATCGGCGTAAAGGGACTGCAGCTTCTTCATGGGCGTTCTCCAGTGTGATGAGCCCAGCGTAGACGTCCACAGGCTCATACCGTGAGCCTGCTTCGGCCAGGGACATCAGGGGTACCGGCTGCATGGCCCCCACCCCACCAGGGCCAACACCTGCGGCTTAGCATCAAGCTATGACTCCCGACGCCCCCACCTTGCCCCAGCCAGCAGCGCCCTGCGCACCGCCCACGGTGTACTTCGACGGCGCATGCCCGGTGTGTTCCCGCGAGATTGCGGTCTACCAGCACGGGCCTGGGGGCCAAAACATCCGCTGGGTAGACGCTGCCCGCTGCAGTCCGGAAGAACTGGGTCAAGACTTGAGCCGCGAAGCGGCACTGGCGCGGCTGCACCTGCGCAGCGGCAATGGGCAACTGGTCAGTGGCGCTGCCGCCTTCACCCAACTGTGGAAACAACTGCCGCGCTGGCGCTGGCTGGGCCTGGCCTTTGGCTCTGGCCTGCGCCTGGCGGCGCTGGAGCACGGATACCATCTGTTTCTTTGGGTGCGGCGGGTTTGGCGGCGTTGAAGCAAGTTCTCCATGAGGCGTATCCCGTGCCGAAGAACAGGATGGCCCCTGCAGGTTCCCTGACGCTGCTCGCGAAGGCCATAGGCCGGCTACACCGCTGCGCCGTCTATCTGGCGCTGCTGTTGCCGCTGTTGATGCCCCGGCCGCTGTTGGCAGCCCAAGCCAGCGTAGCGGTAGCGTCGAACTTCACCGCGCCCATGAGGGCGTTGGCGCAGGCCTTTGAGCGCGACACCGGCCATCCACTCACCCTGGCATTTGGTGCCACCGGGCAGTTCTACGCCCAAATCAGAAACGGCGCCCCGTTTGCCGTGCTGCTGTCCGCTGACGATGACACGCCGCTCAAGCTTGAGCGTGAAGGCTTGGCTGTGGCCGGCACGCGCCTGACCTATGCCACGGGCCGCCTGGCGCTGTGGAGCCGGCAGCCCGGTTTGGTGGATCCCCAAGGCCAGGTGCTGCGCACGGGCCGCTTCGACAAACTGGCCATCGCCAACCCCAAGCTGGCACCCTATGGCACGGCGGCCCTGCAGACCCTGCAGGCGCTGGGCCTGCACGAACGCCTGACGCCCAAGCTGGTGGAGGGCGCCAATGTCACGCAGGCCTACCAGTTTGCTGCCTCGGGCAATGCAGCCCTGGCCTTCGTGGCCGTGGCGCAGGTGTTTGAAAACGGTCAGCTGCGCGAAGGCTCCGCTTGGGTGGTGCCCGATACCCTGCACGAACCCTTGGCGCAAGACGCGGTGCTGTTGAAGGTGGGGCAGAACAACCCGGCAGCGGCCGCCTTGCTGCAGTACCTGCGCACCGAAAAAGCGCAGGCCATCATCCGCCGCTACGGCTATGGGGTGCAGCCGCCGCCTCGTACACGATGAACGCCGCGCTGACCCCACAAGCCTGGCAGGCCATTTCGCTGACGCTGCAGCTGGCTGCACTCACCTCGGCACTGTTGCTGGTGCTGGCCACCCCGCTGGCCTGGTGGCTGTCGCAAACCCGGTCTGGCTGGCGCCCCTGGGTCCATGCGCTGGTGACGCTGCCCTTGGTGCTGCCGCCCACGGTGCTGGGTTTCTACCTCTTGGTGTTGCTGGGCCCACAGGGCTGGGTGGGTCAGGTCACGCAGGCGCTGGGCCTGGGCGTGCTGTCCTTCTCCTTCACGGGGCTGCTCATCGGCTCCATCGTGTTCTCGCTGCCCTTTGCGGTGCAGCCCATTCAGTTTGCGTTTGAAGCCATGGGGCAACGGCCCATGGAAGTGGCCGCCACGCTGCGGGCCCGCCCGGTCGATGCCTTCTTCTCGGTGGCGCTGCCCATGGCCAAGCCCGGGTTGCTCACGGCCACGGTGCTGACCTTTGCGCACACGGTGGGCGAGTTTGGTGTGGTGCTGATGATCGGCGGCAACATTCCGGGACGAACGGGCGTGGTGTCGACACAAATCTACGGACACGTCGAAGCCATGGAGTACACGCAGGCCCATGTCTTGGCCGCGGGCATGGTGCTGTTCTCCTTTGCCGTGCTGGTGGCCTTGGCCCGGCTGCAGCGGCCGCGTGATCGGGTGCGGCCATGAGCACCGTGGCCCCGCACGAGCTGAACCTGCAGCTGCACCTGCAGCGCCCCACCTTTGCGCTGGAGGTGAACCTGAACCTGCCGGCCAACGGCATCACCGTTCTGTTCGGGCCGTCGGGCTCAGGCAAAACCAGCCTGCTGCGCTGCGTGGCCGGGCTGGAGCGGGCCACAGGGCGCGTGACCTGCGGCGGCGAAGTGTGGCAAGACAGCGCGCGGCAGCGGTTCACGCCGACCTGGCAGCGCGCCTTGGGCTATGTGTTCCAAGAGGCCAGCCTCTTCGAACACCTGGATGTTCGGCAGAACCTGCACTACGGCCTGCGCCGTGCGGGCAACCGCAGCCAAGGCGATGTGCTGGACGCGGCGCTTCAGCTCTTGGGGATCGAGCACCTCTTGGGCCGCGCCGTGGGCAGCCTTTCGGGCGGTGAGCGTCAACGTGTGGCCATCGCCCGCGCCCTGGCCACGCAGCCCAAGCTGCTGCTGTTGGACGAACCACTGGCTTCGCTGGATGTGGCCCGGCGCCGGGACGTCTTGCCTTGGCTGGAGCGGCTGCGCGCCGAGCTCAAGATTCCCATGTTGTATGTGACGCACTCGGTGGACGAGCTGGCCCGCTTGGCCGACCACCTGGTGATGTTGGAGGCAGGCCAGGTGCGCGCCTGCGGGCCGATAGCGCAAGCCCTGGTGTCCCAGGCGGTGGCTCAAGCCATCGGCGAAGAGGCCGGCATGTTGAGTACCTGCGTGGTGCTGGCGCGCAGCGAACACGACCACATGGCCCAGGTGGACTTGGGTGGCGGCGCCCGCCTCTGGGTCCGCGACCAAGGCCTGGCGGTGGGACAAACCGTGCGCGTGCGCATCCTGGCTCGAGACGTCAGCTTCACCCTCAGCGAACACGCCGACACCACTATTCAGAACCGTCTGCCCGGGGTGCTGGAGTCGATCGAGCCCGACGCCCACCCCTCACAGGCCTTGGCGCGGGTGCGCTGCGGGCAGGCGCTGATCCTGGGGCGCGTGACGCACCGCGCCGTGCAGCAACTGGGCTTGGCCCCAGGCGTGGCGCTATGGTGCCAGGTTAAATCGGCGGCACTAATTCTGTAGGCCTTCGGTGGGTCAATACCCATACTTAAATATTAGATCAACCCCATACCCCGTTTGGCAGTGGCCCAGGCGGGGGAGCCCCACCCAGAACGGCCAACCGTGGACATTCGAACCGTTGGAAGTCTCCAGCTGCGCATGCTGACACCCAGGATGGACTCATGAAGGAGATTCACATCCTCGTGCTGTGCACGCACAACTCGGCACGCAGTGTGTTGGCCGAAGCCATGCTCAACCACTGGGCGCGCCGCCTGGGCAAGGACGTGAAGGGCCACAGTGCGGGCAGCGCCCCCAGTGGCCGCATCAACCCTTTTGCGCTGGAAGCCCTGCACCTTGCGGGCATTGAGACCAATGGCTACCGCAGCAAGAGCTGGGACGAGTTCAGCATCGAGGGTGCCCCACCCTTGTCCGCCGTGATCACGGTATGCGACAGCGCTGCAGCCGAGCAATGCCCGGTGTTCTTCGGCGGCACGGGTGGCACGCCCGCCAAGGTGCACTGGGGCTACCCCGACCCTTCCAATGCCGAAGGGGGCGATGACGCCAAGCGCCGTGCATTCGAGCTGACCCGTCAGGCCATTGGCTACCGGATGTTGCAGCTGCTGCAGTTGCCGCTGAACACCATGGGCAAGGCTGAACTGCAACGCGCCTTGGCCGACATCACTGCGGGCTGACCATGAACCTGCTGCGCAAGCTGGCCAGCGAGGCCATCGGAACCATGCTGCTGCTGGCTGTCGTGATCGGGTCGGGGATCATGGCCGAGCAGTTGGCCGACGGAAATATGGCCCTGGCGCTGCTGGCCAACACCTTGGCAACGGTCGGTGGCCTGTACGTTCTGATTGAAGTGTTCGGCCCCACCAGCGGTGCACACTTCAATCCTGCGGTCAGCGCCGTGATGGCCTGGCGAGGGGACCTGCCCAGGGCGTCGTTCATCCCCTATGTGGCCGCGCAGCTGCTGGGGGCCATGCTCGGAGCCTGGTTGGCGCACCTGATGTTCGACCTGCCGGTGCTGCAGTTCTCCAGCAAAGTTCGCTCTGGCATGGGCCAATGGGTGGCCGAGGCGGTGGCAACTGCTGGCCTGCTATTGGTGATCCTGCGCGCGCCGCCCGGACGCGCAGCACCCATGGTGGCAGCCTATATCGGCGCGGCCTACTGGTTCACCGCCTCAACGTCCTTTGCCAACCCTGCGGCGGTTTTCGGTCGCCTGTTCAGCGACAGCTTTGCTGGCATTGCGCCGGACAGTGCCGGGGGTTTCGTGGTGGCGCAGTGTGTGGGTGCTGCCATGGGGCTGGTCATCCACAAGGGGCTGGAGCAGCGAGCGCCACACCGCTAGCGTCGGGAAGGCACGACCATCGCGCGGCCCATCGGACTTGCCCAGATTGGCCTTGCGCAGACCAGTTCAGTCGTGGGCGGTGGGCTGCTGCGCCAGTTGGCGCAGCGCCTGTTCAAAGACCTCCACCGGCTGCCCACCTTGAATCAGGTGGCGCTCGTTGATGACGACCGATGGCACCGATTGGATACCTGCCTGGCGCCACACGGCTTGAGCCTGGCGTACCTCAGCCGCATACGCTTGGCTGTCGATCACCTCGGCGGCTTGCACCTCGTCCAAGCCGCATTGGCGAGCGCAGTCGATCAGCACGGCTCGGTCTGCCGGGTTTCGGTCATCACCCTGGTAGGCCTGCAGCAAGGCACGCTTCATCGCATGTTGGCGCCCGTGCAGGCCTGCCCAGTGAATCAGCCGGTGCGCGTCGAACGTGTTCCAGATGCGCGGGCGTTGGCCAAACGCAAAGCCCACTTCGCGACCCCGCCGGCGCAGGTTTTCGCGGGCGGCAGCCAACTGTTCATCTCCCATGCCGTACTTGCGCTTGAGATGCTCGGCACTGTCTTCACCCTGTGGGCCCATGTGCGGGTTCAGCTCAAAAGGCTGAAAGCGCAGCTCCACCTGCACCGTATCCTTCACGCGCTCCAGGGCCTGCTCCAAGGCGTTGAGGCCCACGGCACACCAGGGGCAGGCCACGTCAGACACAAAGTCGATTTGCAAGGACGCTATCGGGTGCTGGGTACTCATCCCAACCTCTGCAAATAGGAATGAAAGACGCCCACCTGCACCTCGGCGTCCTCGGCGCCATCGGGCCACAAGTGGCGTGAAGAAAAGCGCACATCAAAGCTGCGCTGCCAGTCAGATTCCAAGCCATGCCCGTGTGCATCCGGATAGGGGTAGACCGGCGAGATGCCCACCACCACGCCCTCTTTGCCCCGGATGTAGCCCGGCATGCGGATATGGCCGGCAACGAAGTTGTCCTTGACCCGTACGCGCTCGCCCACGCGGATCTCAGGCAACTGGGCATCGGCAACCCGACCTTCGGGGCTGGGGCGAGACAGCGGCACTTCGAAGCCTGCAGCCGCCGACAACTCACCCGCAGTGCACACGCCGCGCTCCACGCACAGGCTGGCCACGGCGGTGAAGGTGCGCTCATAGTAGGACGCCGTCATGTAGTGGCGCGGCTCCATGCGTTCAATGGCGTGGCGGTATTCGTCCATGTTGTAAACCCCATGGCGCACCAAGCGCACCCACATGGCGGCAATGCGAATCTCCGCTTCGTTGTGGAACGGCTCGGTATGGCCCCGCCGAACCACAGGCCCAAAGCCCTGACGTCCACCGAGGTCGTGCAGCCCGTCCATGTTCATGCCCCTTGGTAGGGCGGCTCCAGCCGCGACACACCAATCATCGATTCCTTGGTAATCAAGGCCTCCAGCGCCTCCAGGCTCCAGCCCTGCGTGTGTTCAGGGCGGTGGGGCAACACCAGGTACCGCGTATCGGTGGTGGTGTCCCACACCCGAATACGAATGGACGGCGGCAGGTCCAAGCCCATCTCACGCAACACCGTGCGCGCTTCTCGGACCACCCGAGCCCGGTACTCCAGGTCTTTGTACCAGCCCGGGGCCATGCCGATGATGGTGAAAGCGGTACAGGAACACAGGGTGCAGCAGATCACGTTGTGCAGATCGGCCGTGTTCTCCAACACCACCAGGCTGCGGTGGTGTTCGGGCATGGCAAGGCCCATGCTGGCCGCAGCGGCCCGCCCGTCCTGCAAGAGCTCGGCCTTGAAGGACGGGTCTACCCAGGCCCGAGCGCACAACCGTGCCCCGTTGCGGGGCTGCCATTCTTCGGTGACCTTGTGGTGAAACGCTTCCAGGTCAGCGGGCTGCAGCAAACCCTTGGCGGTGAGCACCGCTTGCAGGGCATCGGCATGCCTGGTGAGATCGGATCCCATCTCGGCTCCGGAAATGTGGGTGGTTCGGTATATCACAGTGTCGTTACCCATCGGTCTTCTGTCCACCGTGAACAGGGCAAGGCGAGGCGTCTTTGGCCCATTGCAGGCCTATTCCTCAATGTCCCACTCATGGGCGCAGCCTCGGCATTGCACCCGCGTAACGCCGCTCCTGTGAGGTCCCTGCGTCAGTCGCAAACGTCCATAAGCACCGCAGCGGGGACAGTTGGCCTGGTTGGCGATGGCCTCAGCACGCATGAGCAGGTACAGGTAGCGGCGCAAGGCCCACACGCCGATAGCGGCACAGGCCAGAACGTAACAGCCGTACAGCAGGCGTTCCGCTGCTGTAAGCGTGGGCATCACCTCCAGGCAACCCATCACGCCGACCACCGCCAACAACAGCAGCACCAGGTGCGCGTGACCCGACAGCAACTCGCGCTGGTACCAGCGTCGAAAGCCGATGGTTCGAATGCCCGCAGCCAAACCCTTATTCAAGTGCATGCCCTCTTGCGCTGAGAGCATAGAACTCTGCCGGCCATTGATCAACACCCAGTAATTGTTTGGCAAACAAGGCTCTCACAAGCACCCGTTCTCACGCGCTGCGGAAGATGAAGTACACCGCACCCACCATGCACAGGGCGGCCCACAGGTAGTCAAGCTTGAGCGGCTCGCGCAGGTAAAGAACCGCAAACGGCACAAACACCGACAGCGTCAGCACTTCCTGGATGATCTTGAGTTGGGCCACGCTCAGGCCTGCCTGCTGATAGCCGATCCGGTTGGCGGGCACCTGCAGCAGGTACTCAGCCAAGGCAATGCCCCAACTGATCAAAGCCGCCCAGTACCAAGGCGCCGTGGCCAAGTTCTTCAAGTGCCCGTACCAGGCCATCGTCATGAACACATTGGAGGCGGTCAGCAGCAGCACCGTCTGCAGGGTGGGATTGAGCATGGGCAGGGTGGTCATCGGCCGATTGTGCTGGCAGCCCCTCCCCTGGGCAACGGGCTTGCCGGAGACTTTGGCAAACTCTCTGCCCATGATGCAAAGACGTGCTTTCACCCAAGCAACGGCACTGACCGTGCTGCCCGTGGGCACCCAAGCGGTGTGGGCCAGCGTTGGCACGGCCGCTGGTTTAGCCGACACGCTCCGGGAGCGGGCCGCTGCCGAGGGCCGCGGCCTGGCGGCCGCGGGGGGCGGCGCCCAGGGTGTGCCGTTGCTCTCGGCTGGCCGGCGTTCGGAGTCCGATGCCCGAGCACCTGACCCGGAAAGTGATTTATTTGAGCTGGGCTCCATCACCAAGACCTTCACCGCCTTGCTGTTGGCCGATGCGGTGCAACGCAAGGACCTTGCGCTGACCGATCCGGTCGAAAGCGTGCTGGGTCAGCGCTTGCGCGACAGCCTGGGACAGCCCCTGCAATGGCTGGACCTGGCCACCCATCGCAGCGGACTGCCGCGCTTGGCCAGCAATATGCGGCCGCGTCTTGCTGCAGACCCTTACGCCGACTACAACGGGCCTCTCTTGCAGGCGTTCTTGGAGTCCTGGCAGCCACCGGTGCCGCGGC
Source organism: Betaproteobacteria bacterium (assembly GCA_046094505.1). Classification (GTDB taxonomy): domain Bacteria; phylum Pseudomonadota; class Gammaproteobacteria; order Burkholderiales; family Burkholderiaceae_C; genus RFTU01. The sequence goes on along the minus strand of JBJTHN010000064.1, from coordinate 44,655 downwards.
AGGCGAGATGGGAATACAGCAATTTGGGTTTTGGCCTTCTGGGCTACGCGCTGGGGCTTCGCGCCGGCAAGCCGTACGCTGCGTTGTTGCAAGAGCGGGTGTTGCAGCCGCTGGGTCTAAACGACTTGCGCGTGGCGTCGCCCGGCGATGCGCCCACTGGGCTGCTCTCGGGCCATGATGCCCAAGGCCAAGCCGTGCCGCGCTGGACCTTCGACACGATGGCCGGCGCTGGCGCACTCGTGGGTTCGGCCCGCAGCGTGGCCCGATACGCACAAGCGGCACTCGGCTTGATCGAAACCCCGCTTGCGCCGGCATTCGAGCTGACCCTGCGCCGCCACGCCGAGGGTGGCAGTGAGTCCAATCCGATGGGCTTGGGCTGGATCCTGGGCAGGCTCAACGGCCGCCGCCTGGCCAACCACGATGGAGGAACCTATGGTTTCTCCAGCTCCTTGTTCCTCGACCTCGACCAACGGCGGGCGGGGCTGGTCATGGCCAATGCCTTCGTTCCGGTAACGGATCTGGCACTACACCTGCTGGAGCCCAGCGTGCCGCCGCGCCAGGTGGCTGCAGAAAGGCGCCAGATGCAGCGCGAAGCGATCCGTCTGCAGGCCAGTGAACTGGCGCCGCTGGCCGGCGTCTATGCGCTGAACCCTCGCTTCAAGTTGACCATACGTTCTCGGGACGGGCAGCTGTTCGCACAGGCCACAGGCCAAGGCGAGTTTGAACTCTTTGCACTGGCTTCTCGGCGCTTTTTTGCCCGCGTGGCCGCGCTGGAGGTTGCCTTTGAGGGTGATGCAGGTGAGGCCCCCGCCTTGGTGCTGACGCAGGGTGGGCAGCGCATGCGCTTTGTGCGGGAGTAGGGCCAGCACGCCGGCTCAAGTCGTCGGCTTTGGCAGCGGCACCATCACCGGCTGCCCCGGCGTGCTGCAACCCTGATCGCAACAGCGGCCGGGTTGCCGGTTTTGTGTGATCGCCCGAGACGGGTCGTGCACCACGCCCCGCTCCAGCAGTCTTTCCACCAGCTCAACCTTGCTGCCCACGGGGTAGTTTCGCCAAATCTCTTGCTTCATGGCTGCCGGTGAGCCGCCCCCGTGCAAGCTGATCACAGAGTACCAACCCCCCTGGTAGGACGCGGTGAGGTCTTCAATGAATCGTGCGGTCTGAATGCGCTTGTCGTAGGGCACATTCGGACTGGCCTGCAGCACCTCAGAAAGGCGCGCCGCAGTGGCCGGGTTGTGGTCTTCATCAGGGCCCGGCAAGGTCACGATCAAGCCACCGGAAACCTCATGGGCCAAGCGGTGCATGTCGTAGATCTGGGTGGCCAACAACAGCTTTCCAATGTTGCTGAAGACCGCATCGGGCATGAAGACACCACTGCGCTCGTCACAAGCAGCATAGACGCTGGCGGCGACGCCGCAGGCGTAAAAGCCCTCGGTGATCTTGATCAGCTCCACCATGGGTTCGCGCAGCGAATGCGTGCTGTCCACATCCAGCCCATTGGCCTCGGTCATCAGGGCGCCAGCCCCGATGAGCAGGTCGCCAAAGCCCGCGCGCGCGGCGATACAGGTGTGCCGATGATGGGTGGCGTAGCTGTAGGTCAGCACCGAACTGTGTTCCCATTCATCGACAAAGAACACCCGTTCCCAGGGTACAAAAACCCGGTCAAAGATGCACACCGCTGTGGCCTGTCCGTACTTGGCAGAAAACAGCGCCTGCCCATGCTCGAGCTTCTCACCCGGCCGACCCGCCGGGCGGGAGACGATGGTCAGGCCATCGGCGTCGATGGGTACTGCGCAACACACGGCAAAGTCTGCATCGGCCTGGCCCATGTTGCGACTGGGCATGACCAGCAGCTCATGCATATACGGCGCGCCGGTCACGATAGCCTTGGTGCCGCTGATGACAATCCCTTTTGCATTGCGCTCGACCGTGTGCACATACGTATCTGGATTGGCCTGTTGGTGGGGCTTTCGACTGCGCTGGCCCTTGGCGTCCGTCATGGCCACACCCAACGACAAATCAGCCTCCTGCACATGAGCCAGATAGGCTTGGAAGCGGTCGCGATGTTCCCTCGTGCCTCGCGCATCGTCGATCGAAGCGACCGCCTGAGCCAAGCCATTGAGCGCATCCTGTGCCAGGTAGCGCTGCGCGCAGCCCGTTTCTTGGCAAAGCAGCCGCACGTACTCGAGCTTGTTGAGCAGGTCTGCGCTGGATTCGTTGAGGTGCAGCATACGGCTGACCTGGCGGCCTCGATGGGTCTGCGTGGCCAAGGCCAAGGGCGCCCAGTCCGGCTTCAGTGCCGCGTCGTAGGTGTAGGCCAAGGCATTGACGCCCGGCCGCAGCGCGGGCTCGTCGGCTACGCTGGCCACCTCCCGGCCGTCCACATACACGCGCGGCTTGAGCCTTCGCAGCGATTCACGGTAGGCCTGGCCATCCATCAGCTTCACCCGCGAACTCGTGGCTTGTGGCTGGACACCGGGGTCAACGGGGCTGTTCATGATCGGGCCTTTTGCGAGTGGACAAGGGGCTGACGCGCGGACAATGCGGCTTCGGTCCATTTTCCCGATCGGAGCGCCCCATGGATACCTTGAATTCCCGAAGCAGTGCACTGGTGTTGGTGGATTACCAAGAGCGCCTCATGCCCATGATCCCTGAGGGCTCAGCAGCGGTGCAGCGAGGGGTGTTTTTGGCACGAACCGCACAAATCTTGAACATTCCCGTGCTGGGCACCGAACAAAACCCGGCGCGGCTGGGGCCCAATGCAGCCGAGCTCAAGGCGCTGTGTTCCAAGACACTGGCCAAGACCCACTTTGACGCGTTCGAAGACGGGCTGTTGGCTGCCTTGCATCAAGTACATCCGGCTCTGGACCAAGTGGTACTTGCGGGCTGCGAGGCCCATGTGTGCTTGCTGCAGACCGCACTGGGCGCATTGCGTGCGGGCTTGCGGGTTTGGGTGGTGGGCAATGCCTGCGGTTCACGCCGCGCAAGCGACCACGCGGCAGCCCTGCAGCGCCTGGCGCAGGCCGGTGCAACCATGGTGACCCATGAAATGGCCGCCTTCGAATGGCTGCACCACTGTGAACACCCTCGGTTTCGAGAGGTACTGGCCCTGATCAAGGCACTGGACTAGGCCGCCTGCGGTGGCCGCCCATCAGATGATGTTGCGCTCCAGCAGGGGTTGATTCAAGACCACCCGAAGCGGATCAAAGGGTTGAATGTCGGGGCCGGTAGCCGGGACATGGCTGATGCTGGCTGCCAAAGCGCAGCCAACCGCCGGAGCTTGTTGCATGCCATGCCCGGAAAAGCCGCAAGCCGTGTACACATTGCTCCAACCTGGCAATCGCCCAACCAGGCCGTTGTGGTCGAAGGTGTTCATCTCGTAATAGCCGGCCCAGGCCGATCGAACGCGCATGGCTTCGAAGGCCGGCACCCGGGATGCAAGCGTGGGCCAGATCACCTCATCAAACAAGGCATGGTCGATCCAGTCCAGAGGGGGTTCGTCTGGGTCGCCCGGGCCACCATCGGCTTCGGGCCGAGGCGGTGCGCCAGCCAGAAAGCCCGAGCCTTCAGGCCTGAACCACACACCGGAAGGATCAATCACCAGCGGACAGCCGGGCAAGGGGGCCGCCGGGGAATCCAGTACAAACACATCGCGCTTCTTGGGTACCACCGGCAAGTGGCCTTGAAGCCGAGCAGCCAAGGGCGCCGTCCAAGCGCCTGCGGCCAGTACCACCGCGCCGCAGGGCAAGCGCTGTCCGCAGGCTGTGAGCACCGCCTGAACCTCGTGCGAAGAGTTCCGATCAAAGTCGAGCGCTTGGGCCTGAAGAAAACGCACACCACAGGCCTGGGCCTTGCGGACGAATCCTTGGTGCAGCCCCGGGCCATCAAACCACCCTTCACCGCTCAGGCCCAGGCTGGCAAGCGCCAGGTCCTGCACCTCCAGCCAGGGAAACCTCGTCTTGAGTTCATCTGCTTGCAGCAAGGCGACGTCGGCGCCAGCGCTTCGCTGCAACGCATGGTGTTTGATCATGCCCGCCCTGCCCTGCGCCGTGGCCAGGTACAGGTAGCCGGCCTCCACCAAGCCGATGTCCAAGGGGGGTTGGCCATCGACGGCCAACTCCGACTGAACCCGACGCAAGAAGCCCATGCTCCAAGCCGAAAGGGCCATATTGGCCTGCGTACTGAACTGCTGGCGTATGGAACTGGCCGACAAGGCACTCGAGGCGCGCGTGTACCGCCGGTCCCGTTCGAGTACGGTGACCGTGCAGCCATGGTCTCGCGCCAGGAAACAGGCCGTGGCCGCACCCATGACCCCGCCACCGATCACCAACACGTCAACGCCCGTGCTCGGCTTGCTTGGCAGATTGTCTAAACTGGGCTGCATGCCACGAGTCTACTCAGCCGATGATGTCCACCATGCCCTGCCATGGGTGGGGCTGGCCGACACCCTGGCTCACGCTTTCATCCGCGGCGCACGGGTTCCCACTCGGCATGGACACGCGCTGTCTGACACAGACACGCTGCTGCTGATGCCGGCCTGGGATGAGGAGTTGGTGATCAGCAAACTGGTCACGGTGATTCCCAACGCACCTCAGACGGTTGAGGCGACTGTGCTTGCGATGGATCGCCGCAGCGGGCGCCCTTTGGCCCTGATGGATGGCGAAGCCCTCACGCTCAGGCGAACTGCAGCGACTTCTGCGCTGGCCGCAAGGGCACTGGCAGCCCCCGATGCCCACACCTTGCTCATCGTGGGGGCCGGTCGGTTGGCAGGCTGGATGGCGCGCGCACATTTCGCCCTCAGGCCCACGCTGCGCAACATCATGGTGTGGGGGCGAAGGCCAGCCGCGGCTCAAGCCCTGGCAGAGGAACTGGCCCGTGAGGGCTTGCCGGCAAGTGCCGTGGGCGAACTGCACAGCGCCGTCAGGCAAGCCTCCATCGTCTGCTGCGCCACCACAGCCACGGAACCGCTGGTGCGTGGCGCGTGGCTTTCACCCGGAACACACCTAGACCTGGTGGGCGGCTTTCGACCTGACATGAGGGAAGCCGATGACGATGCCGTGGCGATGGCGCGGGTGGTGGTGGACACGAAAGCCGGCGCCTGCAGCGAAGCAGGTGACCTGGTTCAACCGCTGGCCAGTGGTGCGATCACCCCCCAGCATGTGGTGGGCGAACTGGCCGAACTGTTGCGCGGTCAAGTGGTGGGGCGGCACCATCCACAAGACGTGACGCTGTTCAAGTCGGTTGGAACAGCCCTGGAAGACTTGGCCGCAGCGCGCTTGGTGCTTCGAGGGGTGCTGACCTGACCGGGGAGATCAAGGCGGCCGGACGGGCTGATGTCGAGGTGTTCTGAAGGGGGCATCCGAAGGAGCGCAAAACGGATTGGAAATTGTTCGAACGACTTGGAATCAGTTCGAAGTGATCCTGGTGGGGCAGAAGAGATCGTTTAACTAACTCGCTCAGTTCTCGCCCCCCTGTTTTTTTGGTGGTGTCGGGGATTCAAACTCACAAGCCGCTTCAAGCCGAGCTTGACAAAAACGTTTCCCATGGGATACATTTGGGCAGGATCCAGATCCAGCAAACTGAAGCCTACGCCAAGTGGTTTTCTGGGCTGCGAGATCGAGTCGCCCGTGTCCGCATTGACGTCCGTATCCGACGCTTGTCTCTCGGCAACGCGGGCGATGCCAAGCCAGTGGGCGATGGCGTGTCGGAACTGAGGGTTGATCACGGGCCCGGATACCGGATCTATTTCATCCAGCGCGACAAGGTCGTGATTGTCTTGCTGGCCGGAGGCGACAAGTCCACTCAGGACAAGGACATCCGCAATGCCAAGGCATTGGCAAAAGATTTATAGGAGTAGTGACCATGCCCAAAACCAAGACACGCATCTGGGATCCCGCCGAGCACCTGATCACCGACGAGGACATGGCCGCCTACTTGGAAGCAGCACTCCAAGAAGGAGACTCTGCACTGATTGCCGCTGCACTCGGCGATATCGCGCGTGCCAAAGGCATGAGTCAGATTGCCCGCGACGCGGGGTTGGGCCGAGAGAGCCTCTACAAGGCTCTCTCGGCTGACGGCAACCCCGAGTTCGCGACGATCATGAAGGTCGTTTCTGCACTCGGATTGCAACTGCACGCTTCACCGGCCCGGGTTGGCGGTTGACCATGCGTTTCGTTGCGATCTTTGACGACTCGACAGAGATGGCCGAGGTACGCAATAGGCTGGAGCCCGATCACTTGCGTTACCTCGAAACGCACCATACAGAAATTCCGATGGCTGGCGGGCTCAGAAACGAGCACGGAGGGAGCTATGTGGGAGGCTTGTGGGTATTTGAAGTCGCCAACCGTACCCGTGCAGTTGAATTAATTGAGGGCGATCCCTACTTCATCGCTTGCCCACGCAACTACCGAGTTCTAGCCTGGGGAAAGGCCCTGCCGCACCTGCAGGCAACGATGTGATGTCGTAAGCTCCCCCGTCCTGGGATCAGATTAAAAATGGAGACTTCTGCGTCACTGCGAAGGAGAAGTGATGAGGAAGTCCCGGTTCACGGAGGGCCCCTAGCCCGTGAGCGTGGCAGGCGGCAGGGAACTGCGCTAAAACTGACCTGCCGCGATGTAAAGAGCGAACAGCAGGGCCAGGAAGAGGGTCTCTCCCACCAACAACAATGCGGGCCGCCACCCCAAGGATGCGAGCTCGCCCAGTGAGGTTTTGATACCGGCTGCGGCAATCGCCACCACCAGAGCCCACCGTGAAACGCTGTTGGCCACCTCCACCGCTGGCGGTGGGATCCAGCCCAAGCTGCCGATGGCCATCAAGGCGGCAAACACCAACAAGAAGCCGGGCACCAGGGAACTGAGCGCTCGTACGCCAGACGTGCGGGCTGCCGGCTGCTCTGCAGAGCGCACCAGCCACGCCACGGCGACCACCACCGGCATCAACAGCAGCACGCGAAACAGTTTGACCAAGGTGGCCGCATCAGCGGCTTCAGGCCCAATGAGCGTGGCCGCGGCCACCACCTGGGCCACGTCGTGAATCGTGCCCCCCAGAAAGATGCCCGCTTCGCTGGGCGACACGCCCAAGGTCTGCAGCGCAAAGGGGTACAGCACCATGGCCACGGTCGACAGCACGGTCACGCCCACCACCACCAAAAGGGTGAAGCGCTGGTTGTCGCGGGTGGGCGGCAAGGCTGCCGCAATGGCCATGGCTGCAGACACCCCGCAAATGGCGACGGCGCCGCCCGATAGCAGCCCAACATCACGTTGCCAGCCCATCCAACGGGCCAGCATCACGCCAATGGCAATCGTCAAGAAGACGGCCAGCATGATGAAGCCCAGGGTGGCCCAGCCCAGAACGGCTGCATACTCAAGGGTGATGCGGGCACCCAACAGGGCCACCCCAATGCGCAGCACGGTGCTGCTGCAGAAATCCAGCCCGGGCGCCACCTGGGTATCGGAGGCCAGAAAGTGCAGACTCATGCCCAACAGCAGCGCATAAAGCAGCTGCGGGCCCCCGAACTGGCGAGACAGGAAGGTGGCCGCTGCGGCCACCACGGCACAAATCAATACCCCGCGGCTCAGGCGCCGCAAGGTGTCGTTCAAAGAACCGGTCACAGCGCCGCTGGCAGATCAGCCCTGTGCCAGGCGCCGAATCTGCTCGACCAAGGCATCGGGCACTTCCACGCCATGGTCCTGAGCCTGACGCTCAAGGCTCAGGCGGCGGGCACCGGGTAGGCGCACGTCGGGGTCTTGCAGCATTTCGCCCAACAGCACTTCAATGCGGCTCAGGTAAGCGTCTGAGCCGGCCAAGGCGTTGGGATCGATCAACACAAAGGCCTGGCCGATGCGCGGCTGATTGCCTTCGTCCACGAAGAAGGAAGAGGCTTCAAAGCCGAACCGTGCACCGATGACCGCGGTGACCAACAGCTCCACGACCAGCGCCAACATGGCCCCCTTGCTGCTGGTGGCCGCGCCGATGGGCAACATCGAGCCCGCCATGCCGGCCTTGGGGTCGGTGGTGGGCTGCCCCTGCGCATCCAATGCCCAGCCCAAGGGAATGCTGCGCCCCTCTTTGGCCGCCACCATCAACTTGCCGCGGGCCACCTCGGACAGGGACAGGTCAATCATCAGGGGGTCGGCATCCCGGCGCGGGAACACGGCGGCAACCGGATTGGTGCCGAAGATGGGATGGAGCCCCCCCGCAGCGGGCATGGCCGCCGGTGAATTGGCCAGCCCCAGGGCGACGAAGCCGGCCTGGGCTGCCGGACGCAGGTGGTCCACCACCACGCCGCAGTGATGGCTGTTGATGACGCCCACCACGCACACGCCCAACTCACGGGCCACGGCCATCCCTTCGCTCACCGCCAAGCCACAGGCACCGAAGGCCAGCCCACAGCCTGCATCCACGACCAGGGCCGCACCCTTGCGCTTGATGACCTGGGGTACCGCGCTGCCAAGCGCACGGCCATTGCGCAAATGGGTGGTGTACTGGGGCAGACGAGACAGGCCGTGCGAGGCCAGGCCTTGAGCCTCAGCCCTGACCAGGGCCTGCGCCGTGGCGCGCGCCATCTCGGGATGGGCACCGGCACGCGCCAGGGCCTGCTCAGCCCATTCTGTAGCCTGCTGCAATGTGATGCGGGTCATGGCGATCCATCAGAAGTGTTGGAATCCAGGCCGCTCAGGCTGCTCGGGCTGCTCAAGCCGCTCACGCCGATGGCCCACCGAGCGCCTGCAACACGCGCTCGGCAATGAGGCTGCTGACGCGTTCGTTGGACTCAGTGCTCACACCCGCGATATGGGGGGTGAGGATGAGGTTGGGGCAGCCTGCAAAGTGCGGGGCTGCGGGCAGAGGTTCCTGCTCGAACACATCCAGCGCTGCGCCGCCCAGGCGGTGGGCACGCAGGGCCTGAGCCAAAGCCAGCTCATCCACGACGCCACCCCGTGCAGTGTTGATCAGCACCGCATGGGCTTTCATGCGGGACAAGCGCTCAGCGTTGATGAGCTGGCGGGTACTGTCCACCAAGGGCACGTGCAAGCTCACCACATCGGAGGTCGCGAGCAGCGTGTCCAAGTCTACGCAGGCGGCCTGTTGCTCGGCATAGGCGGGGTGCGTGGCCGGCATCATCGGGTCATGCGCCTGAATGTGCAGGCCCAGGCCCCGCGCCAGGCGCGCCGTCAGCTGACCGATGGCCCCAAAACCGATCAGCCCCAAGGTTTTGCCGGCCGCTTCCAGGCCCTGTGAGGCAGCCTGCCGGGGCCACTGGCCCTGCGCCACCGCATCACTGCACTGGTAAGCGCGGCGCAGCAACAGCATCGCCGTGGCAATCACATACTCGGCCACCGACAGCGCATTGGCTCCGGTGGCCGGCATGACCGCCATGCCGCGGGCTTCGCAGGCTGCAACGTCGATGTTGTCCAGCCCCACGCCCAAGCGACCGACGATGCGGCAACGCTCAAGCGCAGCCAGCAGCTCCCCGCGAACCTGGGTGCGGTTGCGAACGATGAGCACATCAGCATCACAGGCCAACTGCATCAGCCGATCCGCTTGGTCCACGAGCTTGGGGTCATAGATCACCTCATGGGCCGCCTGCAGCCGTTGCACAGCAGGCAGGTCCATGAACTCGGTGATGACGATGCGTGCCACGCGCATGCCCTCCGCTTAAGCCGACTCGAACAGACGGGTGAGCACGAACTCTCGATGACCGAGGGCCTCTGCCGCCGTCAATCGACCGTTGGCTGTGCGCAGCATGCACTCCAGCAGCTTGTCGCCCGCTTGGTCAAGCGTGATCTCGCGCTGCAGCAGACCGGAGCTGTCCACGTCAATGTGTTCGCTCATCAGGCGCACCGTGCGGGGGTTGGCGCAGATCTTGATGACCGGCAAGATCGGGTTGCCGATCACATTGCCCTGGCCGGTGGGGAAGAAGTGCACCGCATAGCCGGAGGCTGCGCACAGGGTCACCATTTCAGCGGCTGCCGATGAAGAGTCCATGAACCACAGGCCCGGATGGGTGGGCATCTCGGCCTTGTCAATCACGCCGTCGACCGTGCACTTCTTGCCGATCTTTTGGATGTTGCCCAGGGCTTTTTCCTCGATGGTGGTCAGACCCCCAGCGATATTGCCCTTGGTGGGCTGGCTCTCAGAAAGATCGGTCGTCTTGTGGCGGTTGATCATGTCCTGGTAGCGGTTGAACATGAACATGAACTGCTCGGCCACCTCGGGCGTCTTGCAGCGCTCCACAACGATCTTCTCGCCACCGGTGATTTCGCTGGTTTCACCGAAGCACAGGTAGTTGCCCAGGGGGTGCAACTTGTCGAATGCATTGCCCACGGTCGGGTTGGCGCCGCAGCCGCTGGTGGTGTCGCTCTCACCGCACTTGGTGGATACCCACAACTCGCTGATCGGGCACACCTCACGCTGCTTTTCGCTGGCCCACTGCACATACTCGCGAGCGACCTTGCTGGCCTTCATGATGGTGGCGTGGTCGCCGTGCCCTTCAATGCCGAACCCCGAGACGGGCTTGCCGGTGGCGGCGATGCCGTCCACCACCTTCTTGGTCCAGCCGTCTTCGATACCGATGACGACCACAGCGGCCACGTTGGGGTTACAGCCGGTGCCGATCAGGGTGCGGAAATGGAGGTCCAGGTCGGCGCCAAACTGCAGACGGCCGTAGGGGTGGGGGATGGCCAAGCATCCCTTGATGTTGTGGGCCACAGCCTCGGCTGCGGCGTTGGACAGGTCGTCCAAGGGCAGAATGATGACGTGGTTGCGCACGCCGACGCGGCCGTTTTCACGGCGATAGCCCAGGAAGGTGGTGTCTTTGGAGATCACAGACATGATGGGGTCCTTGGAAAGTTGGGGATGAAGCTTGTGGCGGCCGGTGCCGCGATCACCAACGCTTGGTCTTGATGTTGTGGACGTGGGCATGTTCGCCTGCGGTAATCGCGGCCACCACCTTGCCCATGTCGATCCCGTACTTCCACACCGTGTCACCAACGGCCATGTCCTTGAGGGCCACCTTGTGGCCGATGGGAATGTCGGCCTTGGCCACCACTTCGGTCATGCGGTCTTCGTCCATGATCCAACCCTTGAGGGTTTGGCCACTGCGAACGCCCTCCACCACCACCACCGCCACGGTGTCCCGGGCGTCGTGCAAAACAAAGTGAATCATCATTGCTCCTGTGCGATAGAACGGATGCGACTTTGATTCGAAGGCCATCGAACGTCAATCAAGTCATATAAATGACTTGATTGAGTCGAATGAATCTGGATAAGCTCCGCCGAATGCGGGACGCCGAAACGACGAGCTTGGAACGCCTGGGGCAAGGCGCAGGAGCGCTGTACCTGCAGGTCAAGCGCGCCCTGCTCTCGCGCATCGAGGCGCGCTTGTGGTCAGCGGGCGACCAGCTGCCCAGCGAGACCCTGATTGCCGGCCAACTGGGCGTGAGCATCGGCACCCTGCGCCGCGCAGTGGACGAACTGGTGCAGGGACAGGTGCTGGTTCGGCGCCAGGGCAAGGGCACCTTCGTGGCCCTGCACTCACGCGACCGCTATCTGTTTCAGTTCTTCCGGGTCGAGCCGCGGGAAGATCGTTTCGGCGCCGGTATTCCGGGCCAAAGCGAATACCCCGAGGTGGAGTGCGTCTCCTTTGAGCGCCAGTGCGCCGACGAGGCCGCCGCAGACGCCCTGCGCCTGCGCACCGGTGACCCGGTGTTCGTGATCGAAAACCGCTTGAGCCTCAAACGCCGTGCGGTGGTGCTTGACCACATCGTGATCTCGGCCGCCCTGTTCAAGGGGCTCAACGAGAAACGCTTTCGCGAACGAAGCAGCACCATCTACAACTTCTACCAAACCGAGTTCGGCATCACCGTGCTGCACGCCCGGGAGCGGGCACGCGCGGTGATGGCGTCGCGCGAAGCCATGCGCCGCTTGGGCGTTGCAGCCGGCACCCCACTGATCGAAGTGCAGCGCTTGGCACACTCGTTTGGTGAGCGGCCGGTGGAATGGCGCAGCTCGCTCATTCATACCCAGCAGCACGACTATGTGTCCGATGTCTCGGCGCCCCGCTGAATCACAGGGTGAGCCCGATGCGCCGTTGCTGCTGCGCCAGACCGCTGTGGAGTTGGCGCAGGCCGCTGCGGCCCTGATCAAGCAGGCCCTGGACCAGCGTTGGGGTTCGGGGGCCGCAGGCTCGGCCCTCATCGAAAAGGCCCCCGGCGATTGGTCGAGCGAATTGGACGCGGCCATCGAGGAACACCTGCGCAAGCTCGTGGCGCAGCGCCACCCGGGTCATGGCTTCTGGGGCGAGGAAGGGCAGGAGCAGCACCATGATCTGCCGGCAGCCGCCACGGGCCAGGCCAGTGCGGCCCTGGAACCGGCGGTCGTGTGGATCGTGGACCCCATCGACGGCAGCGCCAATTTCCTGCGCGGCTACCCCCAGTATTCGATTTCGATTGCCGCGGTGCAGGCCGGCGAGCCGGTGGCCGGCTGCATCCTGGACCCGGTGCGGCAGGAATGCTTCAGCGCGGCCCAAGGCCATGGCGCGCATTGCAATGGCCGACCACTGTCGGTCAGTGACACCACTGCGTTGATCCGTGCGCTGGCCGCAACGGTGTTTCCCAAGCCAAGCGCTTCCTTCATGGATCAATACCTGCGCGAGTTGGGCACCGCGATGCGCGCCTGCGGCGGCGTGCGCCGTTCGGGCAGCATGGCCCTGGAGATGGCTTATTTGGCTGCAGGGCGGCTGGATGTGTTCTGGGAACGGGGCATGGGCGCTTGGGATGCGGCAGCGGGTGTGCTGCTGATTCGGGAGGCCGGTGGCGAGGTGTGGGCACTCGACGGCTTGCCGTGGTGGCAATCCCAGGCACTGGCCGCCGCCGCGCCGGGCGTGCGCCAGGCGTGGGGGCAGCTGTTGGCGCCGGTTGGCTCGGCCTCGGCGGGCCTTGCGCGCTGAGGCCTCACGGAACTCGGGCGTACTGCTCGGCCAGTTGCCTAAACGGCTCCAGCCCTGCGGCTGAAGGGCTGCAAGCGCGTTCCTGAACAAGAAGGTCGGCCACCCTGGGCGCCACCGCCTGGGCAGCGGCGGCGTCCAGGAACAGCAAGCGACTGCGACGGGCCAACACATCTTCCACCGTGCGGGCCATTTCCTGCCGCACCGCAAAGCGCACCATGGCTTCGCTCAGGCCCGGCGCGAGCCAATGGTCTGCGCCCGGCAACGCCATCACGGCTTCTGTGTCCTGCCCGTACAGGTGCAGGCCCGGCGCTTCGCTGATCCGGGTTAAGGGGCTTGCACCGGCGCGGCCGCTGGGGGGCGACCCCATGAGCGGCAGCGCGGCCGTCGAAGAGGGGCGCAAGGCCTTGAGCAAGCCCGCCTGCCCACAGGCCTGCAGCACGTCCTCGGCCATGGTTCGGTAGGTGGTCCACTTGCCACCGGTGACGGTGACCAAGCCGTTGGAGGCCACCTGCACCGTGTGCTCACGCGAGAGGGCCCCGGTGGAAGATTCGCCGCCCACGGATTTGACCAGAGGACGCAGCCCCACCCATACGGAGCGCACATCACGGCGGCTCAGGGGGCGGCTGAGATAGCGCCCGGCCTCCCGCAGGATGAAGTCAACCTCCTGCGCAAACGCACGCGGCTCCAGCGGGAGATCGTCACGCGGCGTATCGGTGGTGCCCAACACCACCGATCCCAGCCAGGGCACCGCGAAGACCACCCGGCCGTCGGATGTGCGGGGGACGAGCAAGGCGTGATGGCCGCCCAGGAAACAGGCGTCAACCACCAGGTGCACGCCCTGACTGGGGCTGACCATGGCGGGCAGGCTGGATTCGGTGGGCGCAGCGGCACCCATGCGGCGAACCGCATCCACCCACACCCCGGTCGCATTCACCACACAACGCGCACCGATGCGCCAGGATTGCCCGGTTTCGTGGTCCTGCACTTGCGCGCCACAGACCGCGCTCATGGGGCTTGAATCCTGACGCAGCAGCGTCTGTACTTCGCAGTGGTTGAGCAGCACGGCGCCCTGTGCTTGGGCGGTGCGGGCCAGGGCCACGGCCAGCCGCGCATCGTCGAACTGCGCATCCCAATACCGCCAACCGCCGGTGTGACGATCGCCCTGGATACCGGGTACCGCATCACGTACTTGATGGGCTGAGAGCATCTCGGTAGGCGCCAGCCCTCGCCTGCCCGACAAGGCACCATAGGCCTTCAGACCAGCGCCATAGAAGCCCTTCTCGACCCATCCGCCACAGGGCAGTATGAACGGCAAGGCGCTGGCCAAGTGGGGCGCGTTGGCCAAGAGCGTGGAGCGTTCATGCAGGGCTTCACGCACCAGGCCGATCCGGCCCTGGGCCAGGTAGCGCACCCCGCCATGCACCAGCTTCGTGCTGCGCGAAGAGGTGCCCTTGGCGAAGTCCTGGGCTTCCACCAGCGCGGTACGCAGGCCCCGAGCGGATGCATCCACCGCCAGGCCCAAGCCGCTGGCGCCTCCACCGATGATCAGCAGATCAAAAACCTCACCGGCAGCCAAGGCCTGCAGCGCTTGTGCGCGCTGCAAATTGCCCACGGACATCAGACGATCACCGACTGCTGCGCAATGCCCGCATCGACCAGGATGTGCTGGCCGGTGATGCCGTCACTGTCGTCAGCCGCCAGGAACAGCGTGGGCCGCGCCACATGGCCCGGGTTCAGGCGAATCTTCAGGCACTGTGCATCCAGGAAGGCCTGGTCAGCCGCTGCATCCCGGTGCAAGGCGTTCTGGCGTTCGGTGACGATGGCGCCCGGCACCACCGCATTCACGCGGATGCCGCGCTCACCCAACTCGCGCGCCAGGGTTCGCGTGAGGCCCAAGATACCCGCCTTGGCCGTCGTGTAGCCCACCAGGTTGGGGCGGCCGCGCATCCAAGACACCGAGCCCATGTTGATGACCGAGCCGCCGCCCGCAGCGGCCATCCCCGGCGCCACCGCCTGTATGGCAAAGAAGTAGTGGCGCAGGTTCAGCGCCAGGCGGTCGTCCCAGAACTCAGGCGTGACCTCTTCCATGGTGTGACGGTCGTCGCGGCCGGCGTTGTTGACCAGCACGCGCACGGGGCCGAGCTTCTGGGCCACCTGCTGGAGCAGTGACTGGTAGGTCCCCACATCACGCACATCGCAGGCGCCGTACCAGGGCTCTGCACAGCCGGCCGCGCGCAATTCCTCGATGAGTTCGCGCCCCCCATCGCTGCGGGTGCCACAAAAGGCCACCCGAGCGCCCTGATGGGCAAAGGCGCGCACCAATTCGGCACCGATACCCGAACTGCCGCCGGATATGAAGACCGTGCGGCCGCGAAGACTGGGATAGCAGGTGTGGTTCATCAGGAGCTCCGGCTCGGGGGATCAGGCCATCAGGCCATCAGGGGATTGTTGGCCCGCTGCAGAAAAGGCGTCGCTGGGCCAAATGTCCAGGCGCATCCAGGCGCTTGCGCAGTCGCCGGGCTGCAGCGCGGCCAAGCCGTGCGCGGACGGGTCGGACATCTGGATCGCATTGTTGGCATGGGTCACGGGCTCCACGCAGAAATGCTGGGCTGGGTTGGGCGTGAAGACCACCAGGCGGGATGTGCTGGACCGAATGCGGATGTCATGCAGTTCATCGATGACCCGTGCCTCACCGCCCCACCCTTCGAAGCAATGGTCCAAGGCAAGGCCTGAAACGGATGTATCCAGCGGGGGATGGCTGCGCAGTTCAGCGGGCAGGCCCGAGGCATCTTGGGCCCAACGCGAACGGACCGATGCCTGGATGCGACTGCCCAGGCGGCGCACGAAATAGGGATGCCAGCCCAAACCCACAGGCTGGATACGCGGGTCGGTGTTTCGCACCTCGATCAGCCAATGCAGCGTGGCGTGTGGCCTTTGCGCGGCTGAAGCCACAGCGGGGGGAGCAGTGGGGTCTGAAGCAGGGGCTGCAGTTGCATCGGCCACGTCAAGCGTCAGGGTCTGGCGCGCCTCGAAGGCAAAGGGCCAATCGGCATCGGGCGCGTGGGTCAGCCCGAGGGTGATGGCCGATTCATCAGCGGCCAGAACGTCCCAGGGGCGCTGCCATCCGACCCCATGCAGCGAATGCGGATGGTCCCCAAAATTCTGCCGCGTGGTGCAGGCCGAGCCCAGCCAATCGAAGCGGCAATGCCCAATCCGATTGGAGTACGGCAGCAGCGCGTAACAGGCCGATTGGCGCGGACTCGTCAGCGCCTCGGGTTCCATGCTGCGCAGCACCGGCACATCGTTCCACCACAAACCCGTCAGGCTGCCGCCCAGGTCAGGGCGCAGGGCAGCGCGCAGGCCACGGGCGTGCAGGCGATGAAATACCACCGGTTCACCACCCTGGAGGCAGCAGTTCGCGCAGCTCCACGGCTCGCCCGGTATCGATACTGCGATGGGCGGCCAAGCCCGTGATCACACTGCGCAGGCCTTCTTCCAGGGAAATCTCTGCCGGCCGCCCCTCCCGGATGGCTGCGGCAAAACGCAGATGCTCGATATACGAGGCTCCGAAATGCTGACCGGGGTACTTGATGTTGGTGTCCCACACCCGGCGCACCGAAACGCCCTTGCCGGTGCCCGAGGGCTGGCCCCACGCTTGGCGACGGCCCCAATCCTCACGGCGCCCGTGGCGCAGCGTCAAAGAAGGCAGCAAGGATTCCAGCTTGCCCTCATCACCCACGACCACGATGTGCTCGTTGTCCACAGAGTTTTCAGCAAACATGCAAAGGTCGAGCATCGCGCGCGCACCGCTGGGATATTCAACGATCACATAGGCACTGTCCAGGATGTCGGGCCGGCGGCCCCCGTACGATTCATCAAGGTGGTTGACCCGCTGGCCGCCCGAGGCCAACACCCGCGTGGGTTGTTCACGCAGGATCAGGTCCATCAGGTTGAAGTAGTGGCAGCACTTCTCCACCAGCGTGCCACCGGTGTTGGCGCTGAAGCGGTTCCAATCGTCCACCTTCGGATAGAAGGGCTCCCGGTGTTCGCGTATGGCCACCTGGTGCAAGGTTCCGGCCGCCCCTTCATGGGCCATGCGGATCATCTCGGCCACCGGCGGCATGTAGCGGTATTCCTGCGCCACCCACACGATGCCCTTGCGGCCCTGGGCGCGCTGCACGAGGTCCACACCGTCTTCCACGCGGGTGACCAGGGGCTTTTCCACGAGGATGTGGAGCTCGGTGGCCAGGGCCAGACGCATCACCTGGGCATGGGTGGAGTTGGGCGTGGCGATCACCACCGCATCACACAAATTCGTTTCCAACAGCTGCTCAGCGCTGTCGAACACCTTCACCTGCTCGTCGCACAGTGCTTGCGCCCGCTCGCGGCTGAGGGCGTCGGTATCGGCCAAGGCCGTGACGCGCCCACCTCCCATGGCGCGGATGTTCTCGATGTGCTCGCGGCCCATGCTGCCGCAGCCGATGATGCCGTAACGGATGGTGCTGGTCATCCCTTGAGTCCTCCTTGGGTCAGGCCGCCCACGACACGCTCCTGAAACAGCGCGATGAGCACGGCCACCGGCACGATGGCCACAATGAGCGCAGCCGAAATGATCGGCCACGGGAAACTGAATTCCCCTTGATACAGGGTGATGCCCACCGGCAAGGTGCGCATCGCCGGGTTGGCGTTAAGCGACAGCGCCAGCAGGAACTCATCCCAAGCATTCACAAAAGCCAGGATACCGGCGGTGAACACGCCGGGGGCCGCCAGGGGCAAGACCACGCGCACCAGCGCGCCCATCCGGGTGCAGCCGTCGATCATGGCGGCGTTTTCCAAGTTTCGCGGGATGCTTTGGAAGAAGCTCACGAGCACCAGGGTGCAGACCGGCAGGTTCAACACGGTGTAGGGCAGGACCAGGGCCAAGTAGGTGTTGAGCAGGCCTAAGCTGCGCATGGTCTCGAAAATCGGCACCAACAGCGTGACCAGCGGGAACATGGAACTGGCCACGATCACGCTGAGGATGAGTTGACGCCGGCGCAGGTTCAGCCGGGCAATGGCGTAGGCGGCCATGGCCGCCACGGCCAGCGACACCACGGTAGAGCCCAGCGCCACCAATGCACTGTTGCCCAGGTAGCGCAACAGGGGCTGGTCGGCGAAGGCCCGCACATAGTTGTCCAGCACCGGGTTGGCGGGCCACCATGTAATGGGTTTGCTCACCAACTCCGATTCGGTTTTGAGTGAGGTGAGCAGGATCCAAACAGCCGGGAAGAAGCCGTTGAGCACCACGATGGCCGCAGCCAACATCCGCAGCGCGCGGGGCTGCAGACCTTGGTGCAGGGCCGGTGTGGCGTGGCTCATGCTTGGCGCCCCACATGCCGCAGGTACACCGCCGTGATGAGCATCGACAAGACGAACATGCACACCGCCATGGTGCTGCCATAGCCCACATCCAGGTAGTCGATCGTGGTCTTGTGGATCAGCATGGCCAGCGTTTCGGTGGCCTCACCCGGCCCGCCGCGGGTCATCGTGTAGGGAATGTCGAAGGTTTGAAGGGCGGTGATGGTGCGAAAGATGAGTGCCACCACGATGCTGGGCATGAGCATGGGCAGCGTGATCTCACGGAACTGTTGCCAACGGCTGGCACCGTCCACTTCAGCCGCTTCATACAAGGAGCGCGGAATCATCTGCAGACCCGCCAAGAGGATGAGGGCCATGAAGGAGCTGGTCTTCCAGATGATCGTCAGGCAGATGGCCCCAAAGGCCCAGCCAGGCTGCAACAGCCACATGGTGGGCGCCTGCGGTGACATCAGGCCCAGGCGGCGCAAGATATCGTTGACCACGCCGTGCTCGGTGTGAAAAAACCAAGCGAAGATGAGACCGGCAAACGACAGCGGCAAGGCCCAGGGCAGCAGCAGGGCCAAGCGCACCGGCCACTGGCGCCGAAACGGCAGATTGGCCAGCAGAGCCAGGCCCAGGCCCACGACCAGCGCACCGGGTACGGTGATCAGGGTGATGAGCACGGTATTGGCCGTGGCGTTCCAGAAATCGGTGTCTCGCAACACCAGCAGGTAGTTCTCGAACCCAACAAAGCGCACCGGCCTTCCACCGGACAGGCGAATGTCGTGAAAGCTGTTGAGGATCAGACGCCCGATCGGGTATACCACGATCAGGGCCAGCAGAATGAACGATGGCGCCAGCAGAATCGCTGCCAGCGTTTTTTCGCTCGGGTCGCCCAAGCGGTCCCAAAGGCTGGTGCGCGAGACCGGTCTCATCTGAGCACCCGAGCCAAGCGCGACTGAATCTGCGCCACGCCCTCTTCGGGGGTTTTGGTCCGTGCCAATACGGCGCTGGTGGTGTTGCGTATGGCATCGCTGACCTGCGCATAGTCCGGCGAGATCGGGCGGCTGCGGCCGGCGGTCATGACCGATCCCACCTCGGCGAACCACGGCACCGCGCGCAGCACATCGGGGTCCTGGTACAGCGGCTGATAGGTGGGCAGCAGGGCACCGTGTATGGCCAGGAAGCGGCTGGCGTCCAGGCCAGAAAGGTATTGCACCACCCGGGCCGCTTCGGACTTGTGGCGGCTGAAGGCACTCACAGCCCATTGCCACCCGCCCACGCAAGTCACTGCTTGCCCATCGGCCATGGCCGGCAGCGGCATCACGCCCACCTTGCCCTTGACCCGGCTGTCCGCGTCGCGCCCGAACCGGTCCCAGGCCCAGCTCCAGTTGACCGCGAAGATGGCCTGCCCGGCCTTGAACTCATTGACCGTGTCGCCCGTGCGCACCTCGGCCACGTTGCGCTTGACGACGCCGGCGTCCACCATCGACAACCACTGCCGAAGGCCCTTCACCGCTGCAGGGCGGTCCAGCGTGAGCCGCCCCTGGGCATCTTGAAGCGACTTGCCCTGGCTCCAGTAGGGCAACAAGAACGTGCAAACCGTGCCTTCAATGGGCGCACCCTGCAGGCTCAAGCCCTGCAGCTGCGGCTGGCCCTCGGCCTGCTGGATGCGACGTGCGGTCGTGGCCAGTTCATCCCAGGTGCGGGGCTCGGGCAAGCCGTGGCGCGCCAGCAGGTCTTTGCGGTAGTAAAGAAACATAGCGTCGGCATAGCCCGGAAGCGCGGCCAGCTGCCCATTGACCACGTTCGATTGGCCATACACCGGCAACTGCGCAGCCAGCACGGTAGCGGGCTCGCCCAGGTGGGCGTTCAACGGCTCCAGCCAACCCGCGCCCAGGTACTGGGCTGGGTTGACGATGTCAATGAGGTAGATGTCGATGGAAGGGTCGCGCGCATTGAGGACCGTGCTGAGGTACTGGCGCTGCAGGTCGCTGGTGGAGCCGCCCGTCTCGATTTCGATGCGCACCTGCGGCCGCTGCTTTTGGTATTCATCCAACAGCTTGCGAACCAAATCAGGCCGTTGATTGGCCCCGCCGGCAAAGAGCCTGAGCTTGATCGGCGATTGCGCCTGGGCCATCGGTACTGCGCACGCCAGCGCACCCACCACCAGCAGACCCATAAAAGCCTGCCGACAAATCGCCCGAACCCCGCGCGCGATCAACTGGCGCATCACAAGGCTGCCCCGCCCTTTGCATCGAAGAGGTGGAGCTTGGCTCGGGCCATGTGAGCCTGCACCACCGTTCCGGCCTTTTCCCGAAACGACGCCGGTGCACGGGCCACGAGCTCGGCCTTTCCCACCGCCAGCGTCACCAGGGTCTCGGCACCCAGGGGTTCGACCAGCGACACGGTCGCCGTCACGGCCAAGCTGGCGTCACCCTGCGCGGCCAGCGAGATGTCTTCGGGCCGGATACCCAGAACCACCGACTCGAAAGCCGCGCCACGCGCTGCGAGCTCAGGCGGCAAGCCCAATTGAATGCCGTTGCCAAGGTCTGCCTGCCCATCCACCACGCGGCAGGCGACCAGATTCATCGGCGGAGCACCGGTAAAGCCCGCCACGAACAGCGCCGCCGGCCGGTTGTAGATGACGTCGGCCGTGTCGTACTGCATGAGGCGCCCGGCCGAAAGCACCGCAATGCGATCGGCCAGCGTCATGGCCTCCACCTGGTCGTGTGTAACGTAGATGATGGTGGCGCCCAGCCGTCGGTGCAGCAGCTTGATCTCCGCCCGCATCTCATGGCGAAGCTGTGCATCCAGATTGGACAGGGGTTCATCAAAGAGGAACACCTTGGGTTGGCGCACGATGGCGCGCCCGATGGCCACCCGCTGCCGTTGACCCCCGCTCAGTGCGGCCGGGCGACGGTCGAGCATGTGGTCGATGCGCAGCAGCCGCGCGGCATCCCCCACGCGGCGCTTGATTTCATCCTCAGGGGTGTTGCGCAGCCTCAGGCCGAAGGCCATGTTCTCGAACAGGCTCTTGTGGGGATACAGCGCGTAATCCTGGAACACCATGGCGATGTCGCGGTGGCGGGGGGGCAGGTCGTTGACCCGCTGGCCGTCGATGTGCACCTCGCCGCCGCTGATGGGCTCCAAGCCCGCCACCATTCTCAGCAGCGTGCTCTTGCCACAGCCGCTGGGCCCGACGAACACCACGAACTCGCCGTCGCGGATGTCGAGGTCGATTCCGTGGATGACGGCCTGCCGACCGTCATAGCTCTTCTGTACACCCCGGAGTTGAACGGCCGCCATGGCGGGCGCTCAATAGCCGGATGAGGATGCCGGTGCGGCCGAAGCTGCGGGAGGCGCCGAAGCCACGCCCGCAGACGAACCGGCCGAACCAGCCGAACGCACCGACTGCAAGGCGCCCGCACAGGCGCGCATCATGAGACCCAGGTCCGAAGCGATGGCCAGAAAGTCATAGCCAGCAGCGCGGTACTGCTCAACGACCTCCGGTGTACCGCCCACCGTGCCGATGGGCATGCCCATGCGCCGCGCGCGGGCGGCGGCGTCGGTCATCAGCGCCATCACATCCGGATGGGTCAGCTGCCCTGGATATCCCATGGACCCTGAGAGGTCTCCGGGCCCGACGAACAGCCCGTCCACCCCCGGCACCGCCGCGATGGCCTCCAGCTGTGCAATGGCTTGTGGTGTTTCCAGCTGCACGATCACCGACACCTGCGTATTGGCCTGAACCAGGTGGTTTGGCGCCGTGCCAAAACGCGAGGACCGGCTCATGCCGGCCATGCCGCGCACGCCCTCGGGCGGGTAGCGGGTGGCCGCCACCGCCGCACGGGCCTGCTCGGCATCCTGCACGAAGGGCACCAACAGCGTGTGCGCGCCGGCATCGAGCACACGCTTGATGGTGACCATTTCATTCCAGGGCACGCGCACCACCGGCGTCATGGGCGTACCCGCCACGGCCTGAAGCAGGTGGATCACCTCCATCAGGTCCAGTGGCGTGTGCTCCATGTCGATCACAGCCCAATCGAAACCGGCGTGGCCGATGGCCTCGGCCACGAGAGGACTGGCCGACATCACCCAGGTGCCCACGGGGCACTGCTCGGCCCGCCGGGCCAGCCGATCACGAAACGCATTGCCCATGCTGTCGAACACCTCAGAAGTCGTAACGCATGTTCACGCCGAAGTAGCGGGAATCGTCACGCGGCACATAACGGTTGATGTTCGAACCCGAGCTCTGGATAAGCGTGGAGTAGGACGTGTTGGCCAGGTTGCGACCGATCAGCGCCAGTGTCCAGCCCGCATCGCTTTGTAGCGCCACGCGGGCGTTGTAGATGGTGTAGGCCGGCTGGAAGGAGTTAGGCTGCTGCTGCAGGTCGAAGTTGACCTTGGTCTGCCAGCTGGCATCTAGGCCGTAGTCCATCGTGTAGCCCTTGGCCACAGGTTGAACATACTTCACCCGCAGGCTGCCCTTCCAGTCGGGCGAGAAGGGCAGCGGCTTGCCGTTGATGTCGCAACTGGCGGCAGCACCCGGAGGGCAGTTGAATTTCTTCACCCGCGCGATGATGTTGGCCAGGCTGGCGTTGACGGTCAGCGCTTGCGTCACACGTGCGGTGAGGTCCATTTCCACACCATGGGTGCCCACTTGCCCCGCGTTGATCAGACGCGTCACGACCACGCCGTTGACCAGGTCGGGCACATTGGCCTGGTAGTCGTCGTAGGTGGCGCTGAACGCGGCAATGTTCAGGCGTACGCGGCGGTCCATCAGCTCGGACTTCAGGCCCACTTCGATCGACTTGCTCGTCTCGGGCGACAGGACGTTGTCCTGCGTGGGTGTCATATTGAAGAAGACGTTGTAGGCCGGGCCCTTGTAGCCGCGCGAATAGGTCACATAGGCCATGCTGTTGGGGGACAGATCGAACTGCGGTCCGATTCGGCCAGAGAAGGCGTCCACGTCGGTGGAGCCATTGACCGTGGCACGGGTGGCCTGAACGCCGGCCAATCCGGTGGCACTGGCCACTCGACCGTGGTAGTACGACAACTCATCCTTGGTGTAGCGCAGGCCGGTGATCATGCGCGCGGTGGGGTTGAAGTACAGGGTGCCTTCACCAAAAGCCGCCATGCTCTTGCTGCGCACGCCATACGTGGCCACACCGTTGCCCGAAACCGTCGAGCCAGCCGAGCAGGGGATGAGACCCGAAGGCAGCGCCGTAGCGGTGGTGGTTGCGCAGCTGGTGACTTCGCGACGGTACTGCTCGTCGTTCTTCGCATTGAAGTAGTACAGGCCGCCCACATACTCAAAGGCTTGGCTGCGGTTGCTGGCCACACGCAACTCTTGCGTGAACTGGCTGTAATCGAGATCGCCTCGGTCGGCGATCTGATTGAACTGACGGTATATGGTGCCCAGCCGATCTTGATCCTGGAACTGCGTGTTGACCCAACCGCGGCGCGCCGTGATGGAGGTGAAGGTGACCGTGGGCAGGGTGTAGTCGAACTGGGCCGAAAGGCCGTTGTTCGTGTCCTGCACCCGGGTTCTCATGTTGCTGTTGATCTGGCGGTTGGTGGCCGAAGGCACCACGGGTGATACGGCTGCTGCATACAGGGGGTTGGCCGTGACCGCATTGGTCGGATAACTGGCCACGTTGGTGCTGACCGGCACACCAGTGGGCGTGGTGTCTTCGGCCTTGGTCTGGCTGGCGATCACGGTGAGCTTGAGGTCACGCGACAGCGCGGCATCGGCCCGCAGGCGCACGCCCTGACGGTCGTAACCGTTGACCTTGCTGCCGTCGAACACATTGGTGACATTGCCGTCGAACTTGGCGGTCATGGCCGAGATGGAGCCCTTGAGCTCGTTGCTGCCGCCGCTGACGCCGGTTCGCAGCCGCATTTCGCCACCCTGGAAGGCCGAGAGGTCTACATAGCCGGTGGTTCCAGCCGTGGGCGCCCGGGTGACGATGTTGATCACGCCGGCCGATGCGTTCTTGCCGAACAGCGTGCCCTGCGGGCCGCGGAGCACTTCGATGCGGTCCACTTCAATGAGGTCCAGGGTGGCCTGACCAGGACGCCCGGTCACCACGCCATCGAGCACCATCGACACGGTGGGCTCCACGCCCGGCGAAGTGGAGATGGTGCCCACGCCGCGGATGAACAGGGCCGAATCCTTGTTCGATGCGTTGGCGCGGTAGTTGAGGGTCGGCAACTGTGCGGTGATCGTGGTGAGGTTGTTGAGGTTGAGTTCCTCCATCGCGCCGCCGCTGATGACCGACACCGCGATCGGGGTGCGCTGCAAAGGCTGCATGCGCTTGGTGGCCGTGACGGTCACGGTTTCGAGCTCGGTGGACTGCGCCGCGGCCGGCGCGTTGCCCGAGCCGGATGCGCTCGATTGGGCCTGAACGCCGATCGAGGCGGCTGCCAATGCCGCTGCCATCGCCAGGCGTGAGTAGGGATGCTTGCGATCGCTCTCTTGGGTTCTCATCGTTGTCTCCTGTCGGTCTTGCTTGGAATGGAAATGGCCATCAATAGATGGTCGGCTCAGGGGTTGGCGCTTGGCCTTGCAGAAAATCGAAGTCACAGCCCTCATGGGCCTGAGTCACATGGTCTTGGTAGAGGCGGACATAGCCACGCGCGTAAGGCAAAGGAGCACGCTGCCAGCGCGCGCGGCGGCGCGCGAGTTCCTCATCAGAAACCAGCAGCTGTAGCCTGCGGGCTTCTACATCCAATTCAATCTCATCGCCCTCTTCGACCAGCGCCAATGGCCCACCGACGGCCGACTCAGGGCTGACGTGAAGCACACAGCTGCCGTAGTGGGTGCCGCTCATGCGGGCATCAGAAATACGCACGAGGTCTCGCACACCTTGCTGCAGGAGCTTGTGCGGGATGGGCAGCCCACCCCACTCGGGCATGCCCGGTGCCCCCACGGGGCCGGCATTCCGCAGCACCAAGACGGAGTCCACGGTGCATTCCAGGTTGGGGTCGGCGCAGCGCTTGACCATCTCCTGAGGGTTGTCGAACACGATGGCACGCCCGCGGTGGCGGAAGTAGCGCGGGCTCGCCGCACTGGGCTTGATCACTGCGCCTTCGGGCGCCAGATTGCCCCTCAGAACAGCCAGGGCGGGATGCGGGCTGACGGGCTGCTCGAGCGGACGAACCACCTCATCGTCACGACTTTCACGGCCTTCGATCACGGAGGCCATGGGTTGGCCCGTGACCGTCATCTCCTGCAGGCTCAGATGCGGGCGTATGCGGTTCATCACGGCCGGCAGCCCTCCGGCGTAGTGGAGGTCCTCCATCAGCCGATCGCCGCTGGGGAACAGATTGGCCACCACCGGTACCTTCCCGCCCATTTCATCAAGATCCGCCAAGGAAAGTTGCACCCCCGCGCGGCGTGCCAATGCCAGGATATGCACGGCGGCATTGGTTGAACCGCCGAGAGCCATCTGCACCGCAACGGCATTCAGGAACGACCCCCGCGTGAGCAGCTGGGAGGGCCGAAGGTCTTCCCAGATCATGGAGACGATTCGCTGACCACAGTCCGTGGCCATGCGCACATGGGCCGCATCCATAGCCAACAGGGACGCAGCGCCCGGCAAGGACAGGCCCATGGCTTCGACCATCAGGGTCATCGTGCTGGCGGTGCCCATGACGTTGCAGGTGCCCGGCGACCGCGTCATGTGCGACTCCAGCGTGACCCATTCTTCGTCGCAGATGCGGCCGGCCTGGTATTCGTCCCAAAACATGCGGGTGTGCGTACCAGCGCCCACGACCTGGGCGGGTTTGCCCGCACCGAGGTAGCGATCACTCATCATGGTGCCGGCGGGGCAGAAGAGCGAGGGGATGTCCATGCTGATCGCGCCCATGAGCGTGCCTGGAGTCGTCTTGTCGCAGCCCGCCAGGATCACCACACCGTCCACCGGGTGCGAGCGCAGCAGTTCCTCCACCTCCATGGCCAGCATGTTGCGATAGAGCATGGTGGTGGGCTTGACCATCACCTCTCCCAGGCTCAACGCGGGCAACTCCATCGGCGTGGCACCGGCCATCAACACCCCGCGTTTGACGGCGTCGGCGCGCTCACGCAGATGGGCGTGGCACGGCGAGAGATCGCTCCAGGTGTTGATGATGGCCACCACCGGGCGTTCCAACACATCCTGGCGGCGCAGCCCCATTTGCTGCATGCGCTGGCGGTGCGCAAAGCCGCGCATATTGGTAGCGGCAAACCAGCGCTGGCTGCGCAGATCAGCAAGGGTGCGGGGCATGCAAACCTTGGACGAAGATGAGGGTTAAAGCGTAGGCACAAGGCAATGTTAGCGGTAACAATATGCCGTCAAATCCCCCCGCTGCTCACCCTCGCAAACCCTAGGGACTGGCCTACGCCATGCTTCTGCCTTCCACTGCAGCCCGACTCCCGATTGCCTCGAAGAAGACGCGGCGGGGCCATGGACGCCCCACCCTGCACGACGTGGCGGAGGTCGCCGGGGTGACCCAAATCACCGTCTCACGCTTTCTTCGCTCGCCAGAGCTCTTGGCACCCGAAACAGCCGAGCGGGTGCGCCAGGCGGTGGAATGGGTTGGCTATGTGCCCAACTTGCAGGCCGGCCAACTCGCCAGTGGCCGCTCGCGCATCGTGGCCACGCTCATCCCCAACG
The DNA here is from genome assembly GCA_046094505.1 of Betaproteobacteria bacterium. Lineage (GTDB taxonomy): Bacteria > Pseudomonadota > Gammaproteobacteria > Burkholderiales > Burkholderiaceae_C > RFTU01. The sequence continues at coordinate 17,712 of JBJTHN010000064.1, read as the reverse complement.
CGGGCCACTCGTTATTCGCAGAAACCGTACAGGGCTTGGCCGAAGGTCTGCGGGACAGCGGCTACGAAATGCTGCTGACATCCACGGGCTACCAGCCCCAGCGAGAAGAGCGCCAGTTGCGCGCGGTACTGGGCTGGTCACCCGCAGCGATTGTGGTCACCGGGCTGCACCGCACAGCAGCCGCCCAGCAATTGCTGCTCGACGCACGGGCCGCTGGCACGCCGGTGGTGGAGATCTGGGACCATCCGACCCGCAAGACCCAGCACCGCGAACTGGTGCAAGTCGGTTTCGACCACCGTGCAGCGGGCCAAATGATGGCCGAGCACCTGATCAGCATGGGTCACCAACGCATGGCGTATGTGGACAGTGGCGTGATCGAAGATGTTCGCGCTCATCTGCGCCGAGACGGGTTCATCGGCCAAGCCCGCAAGCGCGGCGTGCAGGCGGCGGTGCTCACCGCGCCCCCCGGCGATGCACTCGACGGTGGCGGCCTGATCCTGAACGAGTTGCTGGACCTGCGCCCCCGCATCACGGCTGCGGCGTTTGCGAATGACCATCTGGCCACGGGCGCGCTGTTGCAGGCACAGGCGCAAAACATCGCCGTTCCCGAACGCTTGGCCTTGCTGGGGTTCGGCGACTTTCCGATCAGCCGCCACTTGCACCCGGGGCTGTCCACCGTGCACACGCCCACCGCGGAAATCGGGCGCATTACAGCGGCCACGGTGCTGAAGTGGATGAGCCGCCCTGAGCAACCCGCCAACGCCGCGCTGGACTGCACGCTGATCGTGCGGGGCAGCACAAAAGCCGGGCTGAACCCACAGACGGCATAGACGTATCCAGCGGAGCAAGCATCCATGACCGCACAGCGCCACATCCTCGCCTTGGACCAAGGGACCTCCAGCTCCCGCAGCATCGTTTTCGATTCGCAGGGGCGAATCGTGTCGATGGCTCAGCGCGAGTTCACTCAGCACTACCCACAACGGGGCTGGGTGGAGCACGATGCCCATGAGATCTGGGCATCGCAACTGCACACGGCCCGGCAGGCCTTGACACAGGCGGGCTTGAAGGCCGCTGACTTGGCCTCGGTCGGCATCACCAACCAGCGCGAAACCACTGTTTTGTGGGACCGCCGAACCGGCCAGGCCATCGCCCCGGCCATCGTGTGGCAAGACCGTCGGACCGAGCCCACCTGCAAAGCCCTGCGAGAAGGCGGGTACGCCGAGCGCATCGCCGCGCTCACGGGCCTTGTCGTCGACCCCTACTTCTCGGGTACGAAGCTGGCTTGGCTGCTCGATCAGGTCCCAGGTGCTCGTGATCGCGCCGAGCGTGGCGAATTGGCCTTCGGCACAGTGGACAGCTGGCTTGTGTTCAAGCTCACCCAGGGTGCGGTGCATGCGACGGATGTCAGCAACGCCAGCCGCACCATGCTCTTCGATCTGCATCGCCAAGACTGGAGCGATGAACTGCTGTGCCTGTTGAGGATTCCCCGCCAGGTACTGCCCACCGTCCACCCTTCAGCGCACGCCTTTGGCCAAACGGCGCCGGATCTCTTGGGCTCAGCTGTGTTGATCGGCGGGATAGCGGGCGACCAGCAGGCCGCCCTGCTGGGCCAAGGCTGCACGCAGGCCGGTCAGGCCAAGAACACCTATGGCACCGGTTGCTTCATGCTGCTGCACAGCGGCAAACAGGCCCTGTCGTCGACCAATGGGCTGATCTGCACCGCCGCGGCGCAGACAGGTCGTGATCCAGGCTACGCGCTGGAAGGCAGCGTTTTCATCGGTGGGGCGGTGGTGCAGTGGCTGCGCGACGGCCTCAAGGCCATCGATCACAGCACCGAAGTGGAAGCCCTAGCTCGCTCGGTTCCCGACGCGGGTGGCGTGGTGTTTGTGCCGGCCTTTACCGGGCTGGGCGCCCCCTACTGGAAGGCCGATGTACGAGGCGCCATCATGGGACTCACACGCGGCACCACCACCGCCCACCTGGCACGCGCCGCGCTGGAAAGCGTGGCCTTTCAAAGCGCCGATCTTTTGCTGGCCATGCAGGCTGATGCGCAGGCGGCCACTGGCGTGTCCTTGACCGAACTCAGGGTCGACGGCGGCGCCTGCGTCAACGACCTGTTGATGCAGTTCCAGGCCGACCTGCTCGGGCTTCCGGTGCTCAGGCCGGTGGTGCACGAGACCACGGCCTTGGGCGCCGCGGCACTCGCAGGCATCACGGCGGGTGTACTTTCAGGCGCTGAACAGATTCAAGCCATGTGGCAGCTCGATCGATGCTTCGAGCCCCGGATGTCGCGCGACGAGGCACAGGCACGGATGCTAGCCTGGCACGCGGTGGTGCATGCCGTTCAACAGGTGTAGCCGCCTCAAGCTCAGGGCCTGAGGATCACCTTGGCTGCGGCGCAGCGGCCCTGGTCCAGATCCAAAAAGGCCTGCTGCCCCTCATCGAGCGGGCGTTCCTCCACCCAAGACAAATCGCCGAACACACCCCGCGCCAAGGCGTCCACCGTGGCCCGCAGATCGGCGGTGGTGTAGGTGTAGGTACCCAGCAGCGTGATCTCCGCCAGGGTGAGCTTGCGCATGTCGATCTCGCTGGCCCAATCCTGAAGGCCGACGTGCATGATGGTGCCGCCAGGCTTGATGGCCGACAGAGCCTGCACCCTGGTAGCCTTCGCGCCGACCGCATCGAACACCAGATCGAAGGACGATTCGCTCAGCGGCTCGGTGCGCGAGTCCAGGGCGACACAGCCTGCATGCGCGGCCACCGCCTCGCGCCTGAGCGGGTTCAATTCCGCCAGCGTCAGGCGAGCCACGCCTAAGTGGCGCAGCAGCAGCGCCAGCGGCATGCCGATGGCCCCACCGCCGATCACCAGCACACGGCATTCATGCAAAGGGCGTGCAAGCGTGCGCAGGGTGAGGTTCACCGCATGCCACGCAGTGGCGGCATGCTCGGTCAGCGCCGCGCTGCGCGAGGAAAGGTCCTGGGGCATGGCCACCAGCGACGCCGCCGGAATGCTCATGTACTCGGCATACGCGCCCGGCCGCGTCATGCCCACCATCGTGCGGTGTGGCAAACCGGGCTGGCGAGATGGACCCCGTTACGGCCGTGAGCACATGCCACAGGGCCAAGCCGGCGGCCATGGCGACCGGAGACACCGCGATACGCCCGAAGACAGCTCTCCAGGCCCAGCTGTTTCGAGCACTCTTCACCGCAATGCCTGAACCAAGACACGACTCATCCGGGACATCCCGAGGTCTGGCTGAGGGTTCATATCAAACCCATCGTGCCGCGGGCCAGGAGGCTCACCGCCGCGGCCACCAACACCATCCAGATCACGCGGCGCACCTGCGCCTGCGGCATGCGAAGGTGCAAGCGGCTGCCCATCAGGTAGCCAGCCAAGGCACAGGGCAGCAAAGCGGCGGCCAAGGCCGGCAAGGCTGACTCGTACAGAAAACCACTGCCGGTGAACAGCAGCAGGCGCACCAGGGCCGAGACCAGAATAACCGCTGCCACGGTGGCCCGCAGCCGCGTGGTGTCGGCAATCCGACTGGCCAGGAACAGCGTGTAGACCGGCCCGCCCGTTCCGAATACCGTGCTGAAGGCGCCGCCGACCAATCCGGCAGGCCAAACCCAATAGGCGGCTGCCGTACGCCCGCCGGCACGGCCCACCAAGTTCCATAGGGACACCGCACCGACGAAGGCGCCCAACAGGGCCAGCAGTCCGCTCTCGGGTGCCAGCGCGAGCAAAGGAAAGCCCAGGGCCATGCCGGCGAGCATCGGAAACGCCAGGTGCTTGAGTTCGGCCACCTCGACCGATTCGCGGTTGCGCGAACTCAACAACGCCGCCGACAGCAGATCGAGCATCAGCAGCGTGGGAACCGCTGTGCGCAGGCTCATGACGTGCGCCAGGACCGGCAAGGCCACCATGTTCGCGCCGAACCCGGTCATGCCGAAAACGGTGTAGCCCACCGTGACCGCTGAACAGGCCACCGCCAGCTCGATGATGGAGAGCTCGTTCAAGCATCCGCCAGCAGGCTTTGCCCCGGCGCTACCCGGGTGAAGTAGACCGGCTCGCGCTTCATGTTCAGCGCCTGGCCATCCTGCCGCACCACGATGTAGTGGGAACCCTCCAGCGACCCCGTCTTAGGGCAGTCCTCACGGTAATGGGCACCCCGGGAATCCTCTCGGGCCAGGGCCGACAGCGCGATCACGCGGCTGACCTGGATCAGGTTGCGCAGGTTGAGCCAATCATGCCAACCCATATGGAATGAACGGTCAACATCGGCAACGCCAGTGACGGCGAGTTGGGCATCTAGTTCGCTCAAACACGTCAAGCCACGCTCAAGGGATTCACCCGTTCGAAGAATGCCCACATCGCGCCACATGCAATCAAACAGCGCTTCACGCACCGCCTCCAGGTCGCCGGCGGGCTCTCGGAATGGCGCTTCGGCCCGCATCCTGGCTTCTTCAATCGCCGCTTCATCCGGTGCACGGAAAGTGCCTTCACGCCGAACCCATTGGGCCATCGCATCGCCGGCAATGCCGCCGAACACCGTTGAATTGGCCACACCATTGCCCCCCAGGCGGTTGGCCCCGTGCACCCCACCGGTGTCTTCGCCCGCAGCAAACAGGGCCGGCAAGGGGGTACGGGTGTCGGGGTCAAAGACAACGCCACCCATCATGTAGTGCGCCGTGGGCACCACCTCCACCCGGCCGCCGGCCAGGTCGAAGCCGCAATCGGCGCAGCGCTCCACCATGCCCTTGAACTGGCGCTTGACCTGGTCAACCCCCAAGTGATGCATCTGCATCCACACGCCACCGTTGGGCGTGGTGCGGCCCTCGCGCATTTCGCGATAAATGGACCGGCTGACGATGTCGCGTGTGGCTCGCTCCCCGCGTTCGTCGTAGCGCGACATGAAGCGCTCGCCTTCACCGTTGAGCAGCCAACCGCCGGCGCCGCGCAGGCCTTCCTCCAGCACCGTGCCGGTCATGCGGGTGCCGCTGCCGGCCAACAAGCCCGTTGGGTGGAACTGCACCATTTCCATGTCACGCAAGGGCAGGCCTGCACGCAGGGCCATGGCCAGGCCATCGCAGCTCTTGTCGCCCGAGGGTGTGTGGTACTTGTACATCGTGGGTCCACCGCCGGTGGCCAGCAGCACCGCCTTGGCCTGCACGAACGCCATGCCCCCCGTGCGCATGTCGATCATCAGCACACCGGCCAGGGCATCACCGGCCGGCGTCTTGATCAGTTCAATGGCGCGGTGTTCCTCCAGCCGATCGATACCGCGGGACCACACCTGTTCGGCCAAGCGATTGATGATCTCGATGCCGGTGAGGTCGCCTTTGTGTACGGTGCGGTCGAAGGTCTGACCGGCGAAAGCCTTCTGATGGATGCTGCCGTCAGGGTTTCGGTCAAAGAAGCAGCCCAGTTCGTTTTCCAGCTCTCGAATACGCTCCAAGGCGGTGGACACCAGCGTCCAGGCCAGGTCCTGATCGGCCAGCCACTTGCTGCCCTCGATGGTGTCCATGAAGTGCCGCTCGACCGAATCGCCTGGGGCCAGCGCCACGTTGTAGCCACCCTGCACCATGCGCGTGCAGCCGCACTTGCCCAGCAGGCCCTTGACGGCCACGGTGATCTTGAGTTCGGGCGCCTGTTGGTGGGCATGCAGGGCCGCAAACAGGCCGGCACCGCCGGAGCCCAGAATCAGGATGTCGGTTTGCAGCCTTCGAACCACGGGGGACTTCATGCCTTGACCCCCAGTGAGGCCAGCACCTCGGCACGGCGCGCGGCGGTGTCGGCCTGAACCGTGCGGTACAGGCTTCCCCCATGGCTGTCCATGGCCACCAGCAGGGGCCCGAAATCTCGGATCGAAAACCGCCACAGGCTCTCGGGGTTCAGATCGTCCAGGTCCACTTCTTCAATTCGTTCGATCCAAGTGGTTTCCAGTGCAGCCGCCCCGCCCACGATCGCCAAATAGGCGCCCCCCAGTTCGGCGAAGGCCTGTGAGGAACCGTCGCGAAGGCCACCCTTGCCGATGATCAGGCGCACGCCCTCGCGCCCCATCAGGGGCCGGGTAAAGCGCTCCATGCGGTCGGACGTGGTGGTGCCAATGCAGATGGGGGCATAGCCTGCGGGGTGGTCTGCACTGCACTGGACTTTGCGCACATTGGGCGCCGTGTGGATCACCGCATGGCCTTTGAGGTCCATAGCGGTGCGACGGCCGCGGTCAAAGAGGTGGATTTGCGTGGCGTCCCGAATGCCAAACAGGGTACGCCGGAGCGTGACGGTGTCGTTGATACGCAGCGCCCGTACCTGCGCCTCGTTGATGGGCATGTCCAGCACATGGTGGGTCAAGGCGCGCTCCTTGCCTTTCCTAGAAGCCGTAGCTCAGCCCGGCCGGTGTGAAGGTGGCCCGGGCGCGTCGCGCCGAGTGGCACTGCATATTCACTGCTATCGGGTTCATGGTGATGTGAGTGGCGGCGAGCTCCACCTGCACCGCAAAGGCGGTGGCATCGCCGCCCAGCCCCTGAGGGCCCACGCCCAAGCGGTTGACCGCCTGGCTGAGTTCCGCTTCCAAGGCGGCGCCATCGGGGTCTGCACAACGGCTGCCCAGTGCTCGCGTGGCCGCCCGCTTGGCCAGGGCCACCACCAGATCGGAGGTGCCGCCCAGGCCCACCCCCACGATGGTGGGCGGGCAGGTCTTGCCGCCGGCGGCCAGCACACAGTCGATCACGAAGGTCTTGATGGCATCCACCCCTTCGGCGGGTATGGCCATGCGCAGGAAAGAGCCGTTCTCGCTGCCGCTGCCCTTGGGGATCATCTCCATCGTCAGGGTTTCGGGCGTTTCATCGAAGTCGATGTGGATGACCGGTACGCCGATACCGCAAGAGGTGTGCTCGTTGCGGCGCGTCAGCGGATGCACCACCGAACTGCGCAAAGGATGCTCACGCGTGGCCCGCTCGCAGCCGCGGCGGATGGCCTGATGCAGCTCAAAGCCATCGGCCTGGACACCGCGGCCGATGGTGATGTTGTAGATGGGAATGCCCGTGTCCTGACACAGCAGGTTGTCGGTCTCTTCCGCGACGGCGATGTTGCGCACCATGGTGCCCAGCACCGACTTCGCGGTCGCGCCGGTCTCGGCCTGATGAAGCCGGCCGAGGCCGTGCTTGATGTCCGGCGGCAAGACCTTGAGCGCCCGGATGTAGAGCATCTTGGCGGCATCCTCAAGGGCCAGCAGGTCGATCTTCATGTCCAGGTCCCCATCTTTTCGATTCGGCTGGCTTGGCCGCCATCAGGCTCAGTTCGCCTGCAGCTTTCGGGACGCCGCCACCTTGGCCCAACGCTCCAACTCACGATCGATCTGGAGCGTGAAGTCGGCCGTGCTGTTGACCACCGGCGACATGCCCTGCACGAACAAGCGCGCCTTGACCTCGGTTTCGGCCATCACCTTGGCCACATCCCGGTGCACCTTCTGAATCACGGCCACCGGCGTGCCGGCCGGCGCGAACAGACCAAACCAACCCACGTTTTCGAAACCCGGCAGCCCGGCCTCGTGCGCAGTGGGCACCTCGGGCATCTGCGGCATCCGAGCCTTGCTCGTCACCGCCAAGGCGCGCAGCCGGTTGGGGCTGATGAGGGCCGAGGCAGCGGCAAAGTTGCCCACCATCATCTGCACCTGGCCCGCAATCAGATCGTTGTAGCCGAGGGCTTCGCCACGATACGGAACGTGCTGCAGGTCTAGGCCCGCGGCATCAGCCAAGTTCTCGGCGGCCAGGTGGACCTGGCTGCCCACACCAGCCGAAGCAAAGTTGATTGAACCCGGCTTGGCCTTGGCTGCCGCAATCAGGTCTTGCAGGTTCTTGTAGGGCGAGGCATCGCGCACCACCACCAGCATCGGGCCTTGTGCCACGATGGTGATGGGCATCAGGTCGCGCTGCGTGTCGAAGGGCATCTTCCGGTAAAGCGCCGGGTTGATGGTGACCGAGCCCGAGGCCATGAGCAGCGTGTATCCGTCGCCGGGCGCCTTGGCCACCACATCGGCCCCCACATTGCCGCCGGCACCAGCCCGGTTCTCGACCACGACCGGCTGATTCCACAGCACGCTGAGCTTTTGCCCCAGCATGCGGGCGACCACATCGGTGGACCCACCGGGCGCAAAGGGAACCACCATGCGCACCGGCTTATTGGGCCAAGCGTCCTGCGCAAGTGCCGGTGCGGCCAGCGTCAAAAGCCCAGCGGCCAACAGGATTCGTCTTTGGATACTTTTGATCATGTCGATGTTCCTCGGTTTCGTAGAAGGCAAGCCCATTTAGCCAATCAGGGCCAACGCAAACGCCAGCCCCGTGGCCGTAGCCAAGCCTATCCCACCTGCGATCCAATTCTTCCGAAGCCCGTTGCCCGAACCAAACTCAATCAGCAGCAGCCGAAGGCCTCCCGTCAGGTGCAGGGCCAGAAGCGTCACCAAACCCCACTCGGCCACTTTGACCGAGGGGTGATCGGTAAACCGAAGGGCACCGTCCAGGGCGGCTGCACCATGGAGTGCTTGACCCAGCAAGGTGAAGTGCAGGGGCAGGAAGAACGCCAGCAGCAACCCGGACACGCGATGCAGCCAGAAGGCCCACCAGGAGGCATGCAAATGGGCGCGGTGGTCATTGCGGCGCATGGCTCAGCTCCCTGCTCCGAAAACCGCCCACACGGCGCGCAGGCCCAGCACCAGCAACAGCAGCCCGGCGCCGCGCGCCAGCATCAACGCAGCACGCTCGCTCCACTGCCACCACTCGCGCGCAACAGACGCCACGCCAATGGGAACATGCACCGCGCAGGCCAAGACGAACACGGCGTAGAACGCTGCAAAGGCCCAGTCGCCCTGGGTGCGCGTCAGAATTTCGGCAGCACTCAGGCCGCCGCGCACCGCCACGATCATCGTCACGATGTGCACCAACACACACAAGGCCAACACCATGGCACTGATGCGCTGCCAGTACCAGCGGCGCGCCTGCGCCAGGACGTCGCTGTCGACGCTCACAACTTTCCTTTCACGGCTGCGCGCGCCACCGTGCGCTTCAAGCCGGCGATGGCCAAGGTGGGCGCCAGCCCCTTGGGGCATCGCTCGGTACATGAGCCTTGGGTATGGCAGCTGTGGCAACCCGCGTCACCGGCCACGGCGCGCAGGCGCTCCCGCTGGGCCGTATCCCGAACATCGTTGACCAGGGTCCAAGCGCGGTTCATGGCGGCAGGGCCCAAGAATTCAGCACGCCACTGAACAACATCGCATGAGGCGTAGCACACCGCACAGCCGATGCACTCGATTCCCGCGTCGGCCGCCTTGCGCTGCGGCGTATCCGGTTGCACCCGAGCGAAATCGTCGTGCCGAGACTGAACCCCCTGGAACTGGCCGCGCGCTGCGGCCCACTTGTCGAAGAAGCCACTCATGTCGGTGGCAAGGTCCTTGACCACCGGCAGATTGGCCAGGGGGGCGATTTCCAACACCCCATCGACCCCCAACACCTTGGAGACGTGGGTACGGCAGGTCCAACGTGCCTGACCATTCACCGACATGGCACACGAGCCGCACATCCCCACCCTGCACGCATATCGATACGAAAGCGTTGGGTCCAGCATCCGCTGAACATGGGTGACGACATCCAGCACCGTTTGGCTGTCCTGGCGCGGTACGGCGTACTCCACAAACCGGCCGTCCGCGTCGGCTGCACCGCCACGCCAGATTCGAACCTTCAGGTCGTCGTTGCCCATGTTGTTCCTGCCTTCAGGCCTACATCGATTGCCTTAGCAATTCGCGGTAGTCATGGCGCGTGGCTTCGCGCGGGTTCATCTTGTGACAATGGTCGACCATGGCACCATCGATGATGCGGTCGAAGTCCTGCTCGCCCACACCCAGGGCCGCCAAGCCAGAGGGCAACCCGAGCCGCCGGTTCAGCGCCTGCACCGCCTGAGCCAATTCCTCGCCATCGGCACCACAAGTGCCCAAGCCCATCACTTGCGCCATGCGCTGCAGCCGGTGTTCACGCCGCACCGAATCAGCTGATGCGTTGAATCGGATCACCGCGGGCAGGAACAGCGCATTCAGCGTGCCGTGGTGGAGCCTGGGATTGACGCCGCCCAAGCTGTGGCTGAGTGAATGCACGCAGCCCAATCCCTTTTGAAAGGCCAATGCGCCCTGCATGCTGGCACTCATCATGTTCCAGCGCGCCTCTTGGTCCTGGCCGTCCCGTGTGGCACGCTCGATGTGAGCCCATCCACGGGCCAAGCCATCCAAGGCAATGCCGTCGGCCGGCGGGTTGACGGCCGGCGCCATGAAGGTTTCCATGCAGTGGGTGATGGCATCCATCCCGGTTGCCGCCGTCAATGCCGGTGGCAAACCAAGGGTCAGGTCAGGGTCGAGGATGGCCACGCGCGGCATCAGGTGCCAGGAATGAAAGCCCAGCTTTCGGCCATCGTCAACGATGAGGATGGAGCCACGCGCCACCTCACTGCCCGTGCCGGCGGTGGTCGGCACGGCGATCAGCGGCAGCACGGCCTCGGTGATCCGCGGGCTTCCGCCCTCAATGGTGGCGTAGTGTTTGAGCGGACCCGCATGGCTTGCTGCGATGGCCACGCCCTTGGCCAAATCGATGCTGGAGCCCCCGCCGATGGCCACCAGGCCGTCGCATCCCTGCTGTTTCAGCACGGCAGCGGCAGCGCGCACGCCGGCTTCGGTCGGGTTGCTCTGGGTTCCGTCGAAGACGCCATGCGGCATGTCGCCCAATGCCGCTTCGGCCTTGGCCAAAAGACCAGCGGCGCGAACCCCGGCGTCGGTCACGACCAAAGGGCGCGTCATTCCCACCCGGCGGCATTCGTCGGCAAGCAAGCGAATGACGCCGAAGTCGATGTGGATGTCGGTCAGGTAGCGGATCGAGGCCATTGTCGGGAGATTCGGTTTTATGAACCGTGCACAAGCACGTGGGCGAAGGGAGCGTCCGAGACTTTTTCCAAAGCGATGGGAGCCGAGAATAAACTCGCAACTCGCGCGAGAAAAAGCCAAAGTGAGTCTTTTTACTGCTGAGACCAAGAATTACTGGGTCTTATTGAGTGGAAACCCTTAAATGCCTTCCATCCGAACCCTTCAAACCTTTCTGACGACCGCTCGACTGGGCAGTTTTGCAGCCGCCGGCCAGGAGATTGGCCTTACATCAGCGGCCGTTAGCCTGCAGATTCGCATGCTTGAACAAGAGCTGGGTGTGCATCTATTCGACCGAAATGCGCGCTCGGTGGTGCTGAACTCGGAAGGACGGCAGCGCGCGCAAGTCACATGAGCACCGCCAAAGACCCCGGCGCCGGCTGCCCGTTTGGCTTCGGCTCGGGTGTGGATCACGAGCAGGCACCCACGGGTGCGCCGGCAGACGCCTCGCACGAGCACCCGGCATCGGCGGTGCTGGACTTGTGCGACCACATGAGTTACGGCGACTACTTGCAACTTGACGTCATTTTGGGTGCGCAGCGTCCACGCTCGCCTGATCACAACGAGATGTTGTTCATCATCCAGCACCAGACCAGTGAGCTGTGGATGAAATTGCTCTTGCACGAGCTGCGAGCCGCCGTGGCCGCCGTGGCCGCCGACGAGATGCCCGATGCTTTCAAAATGCTTGCGCGAGTGGAGCGCATCTTGGAGCAGCTGATCCATGCTTGGGACGTGCTGTCCACCATGACACCACCGGAGTACAGCGCGGTGAGGGCCCATCTGGCGCAATCCAGCGGCTTTCAGAGCTGGCAGTACCGGTGCATCGAGTTCACGCTGGGTAATAAGAACTCAGTGATGCTGCGACCTCACGCCCACCGTCCAGATCTCCTGGCGCAGGTGGAGCAGGCCTATGGGGCGCCCTCCCTGTACGACGAAAGCCTGCGGCTGTTGGCTCGCCGGGGGTTGCCCGTCCCACCCAGTCACTTGCAGCGAGACTGGCGTCTGCCCTACCCCGACAGCCATGAGGTGGAGGCTGCCTGGCTGGTGGTCTACCGGCAGCCCAAGCAACACTGGGACTTGTACCAACTGGGCGAAAAGTTGACCGACCTGGAAGACGCATTTCGCCTGTGGCGGTTTCGGCATCTCACCACCGTGGAGCGCGTCATCGGATTCAAACGGGGCACAGGCGGCACCAGCGGCGTAGGCTATTTGCGCAAGATGCTCGATGTGGTGCTATTCCCCGAAATCTGGCGGCTGCGCACCCACCTGTGAGGCGTTCGCCTGCTGCGAGCTGAAACAGTTACGATCTGGGAATTGAAGGACATGACACTGTTGATTCATCAGCACAACTGAGCCAGTGATCACGAGATCAAGCCAGCGCCCGCGCTCCCTGCTCCAAGGGTCCCGGTCGAACCTGCGCGAGAACTCCTGACCGAAAAAATGCTTGCCGATCGCTGGGTGTGCTCCGTCGCGCACCTTCAGCGCTGGCGCACCGTCGGCGAAGGGCTGCCGTACTTGCTGCGCGTGGCGCTACGCGCTACAATTTCCTAATGATTCGAAGCTTCAGGCACAAGGGCATTGAGCGCTTCTTCAAGTCCGGCTCGCGTGCCGGGATCCAATCTGCTCATGCCCCGCGCCTGGCTCGGCAACTGTCTGCGTTGGACGCGGCCACGAGGCCCGAAGACATGAACCGTCCCGGGTGGGACTGGCATCCCCTCAAGGGCGGCCTCTCCGGCCACTGGTCAGTCAGCGTGAACGGTAACTGGGGTCTGACTTTTGCTTTTGAAAACGGCGATGCCGTCCTGGTGGACTACCAGGATTACCACTGAGGAGTTTATGAGTTCGATGTTTAACCCACCCCACCCTGGCCTCACTTTGAGGGACGACATCCTGCCTGCCTTGGATCTGCAGGTGGGCGAAGCAGCCGCCCAGTTGGGCGTCGACCGGACAACCTTGTCCAAGGTCGTCAATGGGCGGGCCGCGATCAGCCCTTCAATGGCACTGCGCATTGAGCGTTGGCTGGGGCGCGACCATGGCGGGGCGGCTGAGGTGTGGCTGGCTCAGCAGGCTGCATACGATCTCTGGCAAGCACGGGTCGCAGCGAAGGCCAGTAAGACCCTTTCGGGCATCAAAGCACTGAGGCTTCAAACGGCATGACCAGGGAGCAGGACTGCGCGGATGCAGCCGCCACCCCGGCGCTGCTCCTATGGTCGCGCCTTGTTCAAGCCGCAGCGGCTGTTGTCATCGTCCTGAGCTTGACATTGCTGTTGTCGCCACGTTTAGGGGAAGCCATCTCCAATCTGGTTTACTTCCACTAGTTGTCTATTCCGGTTGAATTGCCGAGCCTGGCGCATGGCTACATTTGGTTTGCCAACGGCTTCATCGGCGCCGTGATGGCAGGCTGGATGATCTGCATCATCCTGCTGGCCAGGGGCCCTGAACACCGGGGCCGGCCGCTGCTCGACGGTCAGCCGCTACACCTGCTGTGCCGCCCGCAGCACACCGAGACCGGGTGGTGGAACGGCCCGGCGACCGCCCGCGACCACTTCGTGGCGGCCACGCTTGAAAGGAGGTTGGTATGGATTTTCCGCACTCGCCTGGCATCGCCCGAGGAGGCTTTAGGGTGGGCGCTTCAGGGCTGGTTTGCCTGAACATGCAGGCCGAACGCGTCCTGAGCCCTGGACCGTGATCTCACACCACTCCCGCGTCGGCGTTGACTGCGCTCGGGTCCACGCCCAGCTTGGCGGCTGCATCAAGGATCTCCTGCCACGTGGTGCCATCCACAGGAATGCCCTCTGCGGTGCGGCGGATGCGTGAGACGCGCTCGGGTTCCCCCGCCACCAACACGCCGTCCACACCGTCCCGCGGGGGCGAGGCCCTGACCCAGTCGATGAAGGCACGGGCTTCCTCTTCAAACGCGCCCGTGTCGCCCAGCGCGGCGGGGTCCAGCAGCACACTGAACATGCCGTTGAGCACGCGACGCTTGCTGGCATCGGCATTGCGCTGCGTGTGTCCGCCCGCCAGTGCCCCACCCAGCAGCTCGCACATCACGGCCAAGCCATAGCCCTTGTGGGCGCCAAAGGTCATGAGGGCCCCCCAGGGCGGTATGACGCTGTAGCGCGGATCTTGCGTGTCGCGGCCCTGGTCATCGATCAGGCAGCCTGGCGCCACCTGTTCGCCCTTGTTGTGCGCCACCCGGGTCTTGCCCTGAGCAATCATGCTCGTCGCGAAGTCGAGGATCACCGGAGATTGGTCGGGCAGGGGCACGCCGATGCACACCGGGTTGGTGCCAAAACGTGCATCCCCGCCACCGTGCGGGGCTACCACGCAACGCGCTATCACGTTGACCAAGTGGATGGAGATCAGGCCGGCCCGCGCTGCTTGTTCCGCCCACGCACCGATGCGGCCGATGTGATGCGCGTTTCCGAGCGCCACGATACAACTGCCGTGTTGGGAGGCCCTCTCGATGCCCATGGACATAGCTTCGTGGCCCACCACCTGCCCGAATCCGGCCTGGCCGTCCAGGCGCAGCAGTGCGCCGGCGTCCAGCACCGTACGCACATGGGTGTTGGGCACGAGACCACCTTCTAGAAACGACTCGGTATACCGCGGCAGCATGCCGATGCCGTGCGAGTCGTGTCCGGTCAGGTTGGCCTCAATCAGGTTACCTGCCACAGCCTGAACTTCTGGTTCCTGGCTTCCGAAGCCCCGTACCACTCGGTGCATGGCGGTGGTCAGTCGGTTCACGGGAATCAAGTGGGTGATGCTCATGGGGTTGGGTGCTGGTAGGGGTTAGTGAGGATGGGACAGGGGGTGCCGGCGGGGGTCATCAATGCCCATATCGCGAGACCGAGGTGTTTGCCCCGGGTTTTCCTCGTGGGGCGTTGCGTTGCGCGATCCTAGACTGAGCTGGTCTTCCACCCACTCAGGACTGTCACCATGACGATGCATCGACGTGCCCTTCTGAAGACCCTGGCAGTCACTGGCGCCGCCGCTTTGACCTCGCCAGTGCTTGCCCAAGCCCCTTGGCCGAATCGGCCCATCCGCTACATCGTGCCCTTCGCGCCCGGGGGTACCACGGACATCCTCGGCCGTGTGGTGGGTGAGAAGCTCGCCGTCGCGCTGGGTCAGCCCGTCGTGATCGAGAACAAGCCGGGCCAGGGCGGTTCGGCCGGTGCGGCAGAACTGGCTCGTGCCGCGCCGGATGGCTACACCATTGGCGGTGGCACCATCAGCTCCCACGCCATCAACGCGACGCTCTACGACAAGCTGCCCTACGACCCGGTGACCAGCTTTGCACCCATCACCATGTACGCCACCCAGCCCAATGTGTTGCTGGTGCACCCAAGCGTGCCGGCCACCAGCGTCCGCGAATTCATTGTCTTGCTCAAGGCCAATCCCGACAAATACTCCTTCGGGTCGGCTGGCAACGGCACCTCGCAGCACATCTCGGGCGAGCTCTTCAAGACCCTGGCGGGGGTGAAGATGCAGCATATTCCCTATCGCGGCAGCGGGCAGATGATGCCGGAACTGCTGGGCGGTACCCTGCAGGTGGCGGTTGACAACATCGCCACCGCCATTCCGCACGTGAAGTCGGGCAAGTTGCGCGCCCTGGCAGTCACAACGACTCAGCGTTCGGGCGTCGCGCCGGATGTGCCAACCATGGTGGAGTCCGGGTTGGCGGGCTTTGAGTTGAGTTCCTGGCAGGCGGTCTTCGCGCCTGCTGGCACACCCAAGCCCATCGTCGACCGCCTCTATGCCGAGATCAGCCGCATCCTCAAGATGCCCGACGTGGCCAAGCGCCTGAGCGATCTCGGTCTGGACCTTTCTGGAATGCCCCCGGCCGATCTGGCCGCGGTCATCAAGGCTGACGTGCCCCGCTTGGGCAAGGTGGTCAGGGACAGCGGGGCGAAGGCGGAGTGAACACTCGGCTGGTCAGGTCGCGTCCGGCTCGGGCTCAAACCGCCCGGGTGGAAGCTTCGTCCGGCGCCGAACGATCACCACCAGCACCACAACAGCCATCACCAGCAGTGCTACCGGTCCGTACCAGAGCAGCGCCGTGCTGCTCTTGACCGGTGGCCGGTACAGCACGAAATCTCCGTCACGCGCCGTCATGTAGTCGGTGATCCGCTCGGGCGTGTCGCCGAGTGTGAGCATCTCTCGTACCTGGTTTACCCTGCGGCCTGTCGGCTTGAACAGGTTTGAATTTCCTATGGTCGGATCGACCTGCCCTCGCTAGTTTCCCGTTTGAACCCTCGCCGCAGCGCGCTGCCGTGCCAGGGCGTAAGCGCCCTGTGGCACGTGCAGTAAGTCGGCCACCCGCCACGTCAAGTGGCGTTCGTGGTCGGCCAGATGACCATCGGCATAGGCGACGGCCCACATCAGTTCCACCATACGCAACTTCTGGGTGTCGTTGAACTGCTCATTCAGTTTTGAGGTGAATCCGAACAAGTCGATAGCCTCCTGCGAAGCGGAAGTGGCCAGCTCAACCAAACACTCGACCTCATCAGCTCCAAGCTCGAACTTTTCGACCAGCGCTAACCGTACAGCAGCCTGTTCACTGGCACCATAGTGGCCGTCGGCACGCATCACCTCCACGAGCAGCGCAGCAGCAGCCAAGCGCAGGCGGTGGTCTTCGTTATCGAATGTCGCGCTGCCAGCGGGCGCAAGCAGGCTGGCAAACAGGTCTCGCAGGGTTTTGAGCATGTCAATATCTTGGCACGTTACGGCAGCTCAGGGTAGAGCCAACGTCGCCAGATGGTCTGCCAGATCTTGCAGCTCGGCGCCAGCCAGACCCAACAGCATGTTGGTGGTGGCCATGTCGCGCCTGCCGTGCGGTGGGCCGAGAAATGGTACGCACGGGTGAGTTGGTCAACGAGCCGGCCGTGTACCCCGTGTTCCTTCAAGCACGTCTTCCACTCCAAACCCTTCAAGCGGAGGGAGATCGGTTGATCAGTGCATTCAGGTACGCAGAAACCCTGCCTGAACCAGCCCGTGAGGCCACCATAGATGAGGCATTCAACTAGGCCATGTCCGCACCATCATAGGTGGCTGGGAACTGGTCTCAACCAGAATTGCAACCCCAATTCATCCGGGGTTGAAGCAGTCTCTCAGATGCCCTCTAACACCACCACCGTTCGCTTGGCAGCATCTTTGCTGTAGTGCAAGATTGCTTGGTACTCGGGCGAATCGTAAAATTCGTTGGCTTGGTCAAAGGAGTCAAACCGAATAATCACCAAGCGTGTGGGTGACCAAAGGTCGGATTCCTTGACGCTCAGTTGCCCGCCTCGTGCCAAGTATTGGCCGCCGTATTTCTCCGCAATCGCCTTGGCTCTGACTTTGTACTCCTCGTAGTGAGCGGGGTCGAATAGGTCAGTGTCAGCAATGAGGTAGGCAGCCATGGTGTCTTCGAATCAGGTTGGGTGCTTGATAAGCTACGCCGTGCGCCTTTTGCTGAGCTGCCAAGAACTCTTGAGAGGACATCAGGCGTGTGGTCTTGTAGCTCTTGATGTGGCCCGGCGCATTCACGGCCAGCGCCAGCGCGGCCGCAGCCACATCGTCCAGCAAGCTGGCGATGGCGACCAGGTCAAACGCACCCAGACAATAGTCCATGCTGTCAAACGTGCCCCCCATCTTCTCGACGACAGCCCGCACGCCCGCCACTCGGTCTTGAGGATTGTTTACAAAGGCAGCTGCGGGCGGCCATGCAAGCGGGATATCAGACTGGCAGCCGCTGCCCCAAACGGCTACTCTGGTC
>JBJTHN010000063.1:0-13987 GCA_046094505.1 Betaproteobacteria bacterium | reverse complement strand
CCATTCGGGCCCTGCGCCAGCTGTGCCAGCGCTGGAAGCCCGACGTGGTGGTGGGCCACGGCTTCCCCGAACACCTGCTGGCCCTGCAGGATCGCCTGCTGGCACAAGCCGATTGGCCCCCGGTGGCCGAGCCCCATCCTGAGGTGGCCCAGGCCGCAGCATCGGACCCCACGCAAGCACAAGCGCTTTGGCACTGGGTGAGCACCAACCACCGCTACAACAGCCTGTTGTGGGCCGAAGAAGACCTGGCCCGGCGCACCCAGGTGGCCGATGCCGACATCGCCGCCAACAAGCGGGCCATCGACCGCTACAACCAGGCGCGCAACGACGCCACCGAGCGCGTGGACGAGTGCTTGCTGCAGGCCCTGGGCCTGGTGGACGCCCAGTCGGCGCGCAGCGACGCGCCCCAGTCACGCGCACCGGCCGGTGCACGGCTGAGCAGCGAAACCGCCGGCAGCATGGTGGACCGCCTGTCCATCATGGCGCTCAAGGTGCATGCCATGCGCCAGCAAACGCAGCGTCAGGATGTGGACGAGGCCCACCGCGCGGCCAGCCGCGTCAAGCTCGAACGCCTGGAAGAGCAGCGCCGCGACCTGGCGGCCTGTCTAGATACGTTGATGGCCGACAGCCTGGCCGGGCGTGCGTACTTCAAGGTGTACCGCCAGTTCAAGATGTACAACGACCCGCGTTTCAACCCCGCGTTGGTGGCTGAAGCGGCCAAGCGTTGAAGCTGCTGATCGTCAAAACCTCGAGCATGGGCGATGTGGTGCACGCCCTGCCCATGGCCAGCGACCTGCAGCGCCTGTGCCCGCAGGCGCAAATCGATTGGTTGGTGGAACCCGCGTTTGCGGCCCTGCCGGGCCTACACCGCGCGGTCTCCCAGGTGCACCGCCTGCCGTGGCGCAAGTGGCGGCGCAGCCTGCACCAGCGCGCCACTTGGCAGGCCATGGGGGCACTGGTTGATGCCTTGCGGGCTGCGCGCTACGACCTGGTGATCGATGCCCAAGGCCTGCTCAAAAGCGCGGTGTGGGCCGGCCGTGCCGGTGTGCCGGTTGCCGGCTACGACCGGCACGGCATTCGCGAGCCCTTGGCCAGCCTCCTGTACGCGCACCGTTGCGCGGTGTCGCCCCAGCTGCATGCCGTCACGCGCTGCCGTTTGCTGGGGGAAGCGGCGCTGGCATCTATACAGCGGCCTTCACATGCGGCCCAGTCAAGCCAGGCCAACCCCGCCAACCCGAACGCGCTGCCCCCACCTGACTTCGGGCTGGAGCAGGTTGAACCCGACCCGAGAGGGGATCTGAAGCAGCCCTATGCGGTTTTGATTCCCAATGCCAGCCGCCCGGAAAAGCACTGGCCTGAACGCCATTGGCAGGCCTTGGGGCGCAGCCTCTTGGCCCAGGGGCTTAAGCCCGTTGTGTTGTGGGGCAGTGGGCCTGAACAAGCCATGGCGCAGCGCATCGCGCAAGGCTGTGAGGCCTGGGTGCCGCCATTTCTCACCGTGCAGGAGGCCACGGCGGTGTTGGCCGGTGCACGCCTGGTGGTGGGGCTGGATACGGGCTTTGCGCATGTGGCCGCCGCGCTGGGCCGGCCGGTGGTGGGCATCTATTGCGACCACGAACCGGGCCTGACCGGCATCACCGGCAACGGGCCGGGGGCCTCCTTGGGTGGGAAGGGCCAGCAGCCGTCTTATGAAGCGGTGGCAGCGGCCGTGCAGGGGGTTTCAAAGGCCGCAGGGCTGGTCTGAGCCCGGATCACAGGGCCAGCGCCTGGCCCTGAGCGTCACTGTTCCTCAATGCGCTGCGGCGGGTAGCTGTCCCAGCTCAGGCAGCCGGGGCACTGCCAGAAGTAGCGCTGGGCTTCAAATCCGCAGGCTGCGCAACGGTAGCGCTGCAGGGGCAGGGCGCTGCGTTCCAGCGCCTGGCGCAAGGGATTCAAGCCCTGCTCCTGCCATTGCTCTGCCGGCAGCTTGAGTACCGCCGCAGCGGCCGACAGGCTGGGTTGCCGAGCCAAGTGAGCCTGAAGGGCTGGGCCAGCGTCCTGCGGTGCCAAGGTGTTGATGGCCTGCAGCACGACCAGGCTCTCCTGTTCGGCATAGGCCTGGCGCAGCAGCTGCAAGGCACGATCGGCCAGCGCTGTTGAAGCGGCTGATGAAGCAGCCAATGACGCATCCGAGTTGGAAGCCGAGGAGGCCGCGGTGGAGGGTTCGGGCTGCACGCAGCGCACGATGTCATCGGCCACCAAGGCCACCGGGGCCTGGGGCAGCTGAAGCAGGCGTCCCCAGGTGGCCAACGCCTGTTCCGGGTGCCCTTGTTGCGCCTGCCATTGGCCCATCATCACCACGGCACGCGCGGCCATGGGTGCGGTGTGGTGCGCCTGCTCCAGCAGCTGCCAGGCCAAGCTCATGTCGCCGGCGGCCGCACGCTCCTGCGCTTGTTCACACAGGTGGTGCGCCATGCGCGCCGCATAAGACCCGGCACCGGCCGCTTCCAACTTGGCCGCCATCTCATGGGCCTGCGCCCACTCGCGTGAGCGTTCATACAGGTCCAGCAGGGCGCGGTGGGCTTCGTTGGCAAATACGCTGCCTTCCAAGGCACGGTAAGCCGCCTCGGCGCGGTCAAACAAGCCGGCCTTGGCGTAGTCTTGGGCCAGGGCGTACTGCGCTCGGTCGCGGTCGGCGCTGCTAAGGTCCGCGCGCGACAAGAGATGCTGGTGCACCCGCACCGAGCGCTCAAACTCGCCGCGCCGGCGAAACAAATTGCCCAGCGCGAAGTGCAGCTCGGTGGTGTCGGGGTCGTTCTGAACCGCCTCGATGAAGGCGTCGATGGCCTTGTCCTGCTGCTCGTTGAGCAGCAGGTTCAGGCCCTTGTAGTAGGCGCGCGGGGAGTCGCGCTCCTCGCGCCGCACCTGGCGCAGGTCCAGCCGCGAAGCCAGCCAGCCCAAGGCGAAGCCCAAGGCGGGCAGCAAGAGCAGCCAGGTCAGGTTGAATTCGGTCATGCCGGGTCTTGCGTGCGCCGTTGGCGCCACCAGGCGGGCACCATGGCCAGCACGCCCACTGCGCAGCCCAGCCCGAAGGCCACCAGCACCACGATCACCAGCGGTGCCTGCCAATCCAGGCCGAAGAACCAACGCACCGACACCGCCTGCTGGTTGTTCAGCGCAAAGGCGAAGAGGGTGAAAAAGATGAGGGCTCGTAGGAGCCAGGTCAACAGCCGCATAGGCTGAAGTGTCGCACTCAGCGCGTGGCCCGTGGGGCGGCCACCTTGCCGGCGTCTACCGCTTCGCGCAGGGCCTTGCCCGGCTTGAAGTGGGGGACGAGTTTTTCAGGAACCACCACCTGCTCGCCGTTGCGGGGGTTGCGCCCCACACGCGGCGGCCGGCGGTTGATGGAAAAGCTGCCGAAGCCGCGAATCTCGACGCGATGGCCTTTGGACAAGGCCTCGGTCATCGCGTCGAGGATGGTCTTGACGGCAAAGTCGGTGTCCCTTTGCGTGAGGTGGCTGAATCGCTCAGCCAACTCCGCCACCAGTTCCGACCTCGTCATCACCATGCCGACACCTCGCGCAGCGTTTTCCGAAGGACGTGGTTTCCGGGGCCGATCAGCCCTGGCCGCCCTGGTCCAGCTTGGCGCGCAGCAGAGCGCCCAGGCTGGTGGTACCAGCCGCTTCGCGCTCGTTGCTTTGCGTCAGGCGCTGCATCGCTTCTTGCTGGTCAGCGCTGTCCTTGGCCTTGATTGACAACTGGATCGAACGCGCCTTGCGGTCGATGTTGATGATCATGGCGTTGACTTCGTCGCCTTCCTTGAGCAGGTTGCGGGCATCTTCCACGCGGTCGCGGGAGAGTTCCGAAGCGCGCAAGTAAGCGATGACCTCTTCACCCAGATCGATCTCGGCGCCACGGGCATCCACCGTCTTGACCTTGCCGGTCACCAAGGCGCCGCGGTCGTTGATGGTGGTGAAGGTGGCAAACGGGTCGCCGTCGAGCTGCTTGATACCCAGGGAGATGCGCTCGCGCTCCACGTCCACGGCCAGCACGATGGCTTCAACTTCCTGACCCTTCTTGTAGTTGCGCACCGCGGCTTCGCCCGGCTCGTTCCAGGACAGGTCAGACAGGTGCACCAGGCCGTCGATGCCCTGGGCCAGGCCCACGAACACGCCGAAGTCGGTGATGGACTTGACCGGGCCCTTGACCTTGTCGCCACGCTTGACGGTGGCGGAGAACTCTTCCCAGGGGTTGGCCTTGCACTGCTTCATGCCCAGGGAGATGCGGCGCTTGTCTTCGTCGATCTCCAGGACCATGACTTCCACTTCGTCGCCCAGGGCCACGATCTTGGCCGGGCTGACGTTCTTGTTCGTCCAGTCCATTTCGGAAACGTGCACCAGGCCTTCAATGCCAGGCTCGATTTCCACGAAGGCACCGTAGTCGGCAATGTTGGTGACCTTGCCGAACAGGCGGGTGTTGGCCGGGTAGCGGCGGGCCACGCCCATCCAGGGGTCGTCGCCCAATTGCTTCAGGCCCAGGGACACGCGGTTCTTTTCGCTGTCGAACTTCAGAACCTTGGCGGTGAGCTCTTGGCCCACGGTCACCACCTCGGAGGGGTGACGCACACGGCGCCAGGCCATGTCGGTGATGTGCAGCAGGCCGTCGATGCCGCCGAGGTCCACGAAGGCACCGTACTCGGTGATGTTCTTGACCACGCCCTGCACGATGGCGCCTTCGATCAGGGTTTCGAGCAGCTTGGCGCGCTCTTCGCCCATAGAGGCTTCCACCACCGCGCGGCGGCTGAGCACCACGTTGTTGCGCTTGCGGTCGAGCTTGATGACCTTGAACTCCATGGTCTTGCCCTCGAACGGGGACAAGTCCTTGACTGGGCGGGTATCGAGCAGCGAGCCGGGCAGGAAGGCGCGGATGCCGTTGACCAGCACCGTCAGGCCGCCCTTGACCTTGCCGCTGACTGTGCCGGTGACGAAGTCACCCGACTCCAGCGCGGTTTCCAGGCTCAGCCAAGAAGCCAGGCGCTTGGCCTTGTCGCGCGACAGCAGGGTGTCACCAAAGCCGTTTTCGACGGAGTCGATGGCCACGGACACAAAATCGCCGACCTGTACTTCTAGTTCGCCCTGGTCGTTCTTGAATTCCTCGATCGGCACATACGATTCGGATTTGAGCCCGGCGTTAACCACCACATGGTTGTGGTCGATGCGTACCACCTCGGCGGTGATGACTTCGCCGGAGCGCATTTCCGAGCGCTTGAGCGACTCTTCGAACAGGGCGGCAAAAGATTCAGACATGAAGTTTCCTTTGATCGTCGACAGGACGGCCCCACCGCATGGGTGCGGTTGCACTTGATGAGCTGTCGGCGATGCTTTTTGCGGCACTGGGCCGCGGGGTTAAGTGGATGAACCAGCCGAGCAATGCACTGGACGTGCGACAGGACTCAGTTGGGCCTCTTGTCCTGCCACCAACGAAGCACGCAATCGATAGAAGCTTCGATCGAGAGCTCGGAGTTGTCGAGCGGCAGGGCGTCTTGAGCCGGCTTCATGGGGGCGGCGCTGCGGGTCGAATCGCGCGCGTCACGGGCCCTGAGGTCAGTCTCAATGTCCGAGAGTGTAACCGAATTTCCCTTTGAAATCAGTTGCTTATGTCGCCTTTCAGCCCGGCGTTGGGCATTGGCGGTGAGAAAGACCTTGAGCGCTGCGTCGGGGAAGATCACCGTGCCCATATCGCGTCCATCGGCTACCAGACCCGGCAGGCGGCGCAAGCCGCGCTGTAACTCGACCAAGGCAGCGCGCACCTGCGGATGGACCGACACCTGGGAGGCGGCCATGCCGGCGGCCTCGGTTCGGATGTCCTCGCTGACATCCTGGTCCTGCAGCAGCACCCGGTCCCCGTCGAAGCGTGCCGGTAAGTGGCGGGCCACCTCGGCCACCGCCGCACCATCGTCCAGATCGACTCCGGCGCGAGCCGCGGCCAGGGCTGTCAGCCGATAGAGTGCCCCCGAATCGAGGTAATGAAAGCCCAGGCGGGCGGCGGTAAGGGCCGCCAGCGTCCCCTTGCCTGAGGCGGTCGGGCCATCGATGCTGATCACGGGAATACGGTGCGTGTCGGTCGTACAGACGGCAAACAGGGTTTCGAAGTAGTCGGGAAAGGTCTTGGCCACGCAGTGCGGCTCTTCAATGCGCACACCCAGGCCCGCCGGATTGAAGGCAGCCAGCGAAAAGCACATGGCCATACGATGGTCGTCATAGGTGGCAATGGAGGCGCTTTTCCAGACCGTGGGGGGCTCGATGCGCAAAAAATCGCTACCTTCCTCGACCGTGGCCCCAAGCTTGCGCAGCTCGGCGGCCATGGCTGCCAGGCGGTCGGTCTCCTTGACCCGCCAACTGGCAATGTTGCGCAGCGTGGTGGGGCCCTGGGCGTACAGCGCCATCATGGCCAGCGTCATGGCCGCATCCGGAATGTGGTTGCAGTCCAGGTCGATGGCCTGGAGCGGCCAGGCGCCCCGCCGCACCCGGATGCTGTTGGGCTGCAGATCTATCTGCGCCCCCATGCGCTCGGCCGCCTGTACAAAGGCAATGTCACCCTGGATCGAGCTTGAGCCTATGCCCTGGATGTCCAGCGCCTGCCCGGTGGCGGCAATCGCACCGAGCGCCACGAAATAGCTGGCTGAAGACGCATCGCCCTCGACATACACCTCCCCAGGCGACTGGTAGCAACTGCCGGCCGGAATCACGAAGCGTTGCCAGCCTTCGCGTCGCACCGCGATGCCAAAGCGTTGCAAGAGTTTGAGGGTGATTTCAATATAGGGCTTGGAGATCAGCTCGCCCACCACCTCGATGCACACATCGGACCGCGCCACCAGCGGCAAGGCCATCAGCAGGGCGGTGAGGAACTGGCTCGAGACATCGCCGCGCACTTGTATCGGCGCATCGAGCTTGAGGGCGGGGGCCGGCCGCAGGCGCAGCGGCGGATACCCCTGCTGGCCCAGGTAGTCCACAGGGCAGCCCAGCTGTCGCAGTGCATCAACCAGGTCACCAATGGGTCGCTCGTGCATCCGCGGTACGCCCGAGAGTTCGAAGTCGCCGCCCATCAAGGCCAAGGCCGCAGTCAGCGGTCGCATGGCGGTACCGGCATTGCCAAGAAAGAGCCGCGCTTGCCTGTTGACCGCCCGCCCGCCCCGACCGGTGATGACCGCGGTATGACCGCTGCGCTCGATGAGGCAACCGAGCTCTTGCAGGGCGGCCAACATGACCGCGGTGTCATCTGAATCGAGCAGGTCGTGGACCACGGTTTCGCCGCGGCTCAAGGCAGCCAGCAGCAGGACGCGGTTGGAAATACTCTTGGAGCCGGGCAATCGCACGCGGCCCGCTGCGCTTTGCAAAGGGGGCAGGTCGAGGGCAGGAATCTGAAACATGAAACTGATAGGGGGGCGACTGCGGCGCGCTCAAAGGTCTTTGGACACTGCGCCCATTTTCCAGAGGCTGCGCCGCTGGCTGACCTCGGTGATGAAGTCCTTGAGCGCTTGGCCATCGCCCTGGTGGATCAGTTGCTCAAGCGCGAACAGGCTCTCATGCAGCCGCTGTGATTGCGCCAGCACCTCGCTGGCGTTGGCCAACAGCACATCGGTCCAGAGCTGCGGATCGGCTGCGGCAATACGGGTGCTGTCCCGAAAGCCCGGTCCGGCCACCGCGAGATAACTCTCGCCCTCGGCCTGTTTAAGCAAACTCCCCATGAAGGCAAACGCCAGCAGATGCGGGAAGTGGCTGATCGCGGCAAGCGCGCGGTCGTGCTCATCGGCGTCCATACAACGCACGGTGCAGCCCAAGGCAAGCCACAGGGCACGGGCGCGAGCGATCTGCTCCGGGCTGTTGGTGGCCAGGGGTGTGAGGATCAGCTGCTGACCCTGGTAGAGCTGCGCATCGGCATGGTCGATGCCGGCCACTTCCTTGCCGCAGATCGGGTGGGCGGGCATGAACTGACCGATGCGCTCGCCCAGGGCTTGCTTGGCAGCCAGCACGACATCACATTTTGTCGATCCGACATCCATCACCAGCGCCTCTGCCGCCAGACCGGGCAGCAGGGCCTCCAGGGTACTGCGAGTGGACGCCACCGGAACAGCGATCAGCACCAAATCGGCCTGCCTGACCGCGTCGGCCGGCGAGGTCGCCACCTCATCGAGGATACCCAAATCCTGCGCACGCCGGGTGCTTTTTTCAGAGCGGCTGTAGCCGCTGACCGCGCTGACCAAGCCCGCGCGGCGGGCGGCCAGGGCGAAGGAGCCCCCCATCAGTCCACAGCCGATCAGCGCGAGTCGCTTGAACATGGCCGAGCCTATTGAGACACCGGGTAAGAACCCAGCACCTTGTAGAAGGCGCACAACTGCTGGAGCTGCTCGAGCGCAGCGGCCACCGGTGCCTGGGTGATGTGCCCCTCGATGTCGATATAGAAGAAGTACTCCCACTGCCCGGACTTGGCCGGGCGCGACTCAAAACGGGTCATCGACACGCCGTGGACCTTCAGGGGCACGAGCAGGTCGTGCACCGCGCCCGGCCGGTTGGGCACCGACACCACCAGACTGGTGCAGTCCCTGCCCGAAGCCGGTGGGGTGGCCAAGGTCTGGGGCAGGCAGATCACGGCAAATCGCGTTTTGTTGTGAGCCTCATCCTGGATGGCGTGGCGCGCAATATGCAGACCAAATTGGGTGGCCGCACGCTCGCTCGCGATCCCCGCCCAGGCGGGGTTGGTGCTGGCCAGCCGGGCTCCTTCGGCATTGCTTGAAACGGCGCGTCGCTCGGCCTGCGGCAGGTTCTGGCTGAGCCAGCCCTGGCACTGAGCCAGCGCTTGCGGGTGGGCCAGTACCGCCTCAATGCCTTGGAGTGAGTCGCTGCTGCGCAGCAGGTTGTGCCGGATCATCAGGCTGACTTCGCCCACCACATGCACCGGCGAGCGAAGGAACAGATCCAGCGAGCGGGCGACCACGCCTTCGGTGGAGTTTTCCATGCCGACCACGCCAAAGTGAGCGGTGCCTGCGGCCGTGGCATGGAAGACCTCGTCAAAGCTGGCGCAGTAAATCAGCTGCGCTGCACTGCCAAAAAACTCGAGTGCGGCCTGTTCGCAGAAGGTGCCTTGCGGTCCGAGCACAGCCACGCGCTGAGGCGCTTCCAAGGCCAGGCAGGCCGACATGATCTCGCGCCAGATGGTCTGCACATGCTCGGCCTTGAGGGGGCCGGGGTTGTTTTGCGTGATCTTCTCGATCACCTGGGTCACACGGTCCGGCCGAAAAAAGGCCGAGCCCTCGGCCCGTTTGATGTCGCCCACCTGCTCGGCCACCCGGGCCCGCTCGTTGAGGAGCTGCAGCAATTGCGCGTCGATGCCGTCGATCTGGACCCGCAGCGCGGCCAGTGCTTGCGATTGCAGAGGGGTCTGGCTCATGGTTTTAGCTCCGGCTCAAGGTCCAATTCCGAGGCCCAATTCCGAGGCCCAATCGCGCCGAGGGCGGCGGCTCTTTGCGCTGAGGGCAGCGCACCGATTTGTTGTGTGGGAGCCGCGCCCTCGCGGCGATCGCACTTCGGCCCCCACTGAAAAAATTGACCCCAGGTCTTTGCATATCCCCTACACCTTGCGCTCGAATTCGAGCATGTAGTCCACCAGGGCCTGCACCCCCTCCAGGGGCATGGCGTTGTACAGGGAGGCGCGCATGCCCCCCACCGACTTGTGCCCCTTGAGCTGCAGCAGCCCCGCGGCGCGAGCGCCTTCCAGGAAGGCTGTGTTTCTGGGGTGGCTGGGGTCTGCGATGGCTTGGCCTTTTTCGTCGCGCAGAAAAAAAGGCACATTCATCCGCGAGCGTACCGACGGGTCAACCGGGTTGGTGTAGAGCTGCGAGCCGTCAATACAGCTGTAGAGCAAGCGGGCTTTGGCCAAGTTGCGTGCTTCGAGCGCTGCCACGCCGCCTTGGCTTTTGAGCCACTGAAAGGTCAGGCCGGCCATGTATATGGCATAAGTGGGCGGCGTGTTGTACATCGAGTTGTTCTGCGCGACCAACTGATAGTTGAAGGCCGACGGACAGATGGGCAACGCCCGGCCCAGCAGGTCTTTGCGCACCACCACCAGAGTCAGGCCGGCTGGACCCAGGTTTTTCTGGGCGCCGCCGAAGGCCAGGCCCACTCTAGACCATTGCAGCGATCGCGAGGCCACATGCGAAGAAAAATCGACGACCAGAGGCGCAGCGCTGCCCAGGGCCTGCAAATCCGGGAGTTCATCAAACTCCACGCCATGGATGGTCTCGTTGCTGCAAACATGCACATACTGTGCATCACTGCTGATTTGCCAAGTGCTCGGTGCTGGGATGGCGCAAAAAGCCTGTGCTTGCCCCGAAGCAGCGATGCGCGCCGATCCGTAGCGCGCCGCCTCTTGATGCGATTTCTGGCTCCAGCTGCCGGTGAGAACAAAATCCATCACCCCGCCTCGGCCGAGATTGAGTGGCACGATCGCGTTTTCCGCCAGGCCGCCGCCTTGCATGAACAGGATCGCGAAGATATCGGGCACAGCCAGCAGTTCGCGCAAATCGCGCTCAGCGGTTTCGCAGATGGAGGTGAATTCCTTGCCGCGGTGGCTCATCTCCATCACGCTCATACCGCTGCCTTGCCAGTTGAGCATGTCCCGGGCCGCGCTCTGCAGCACCTCCTCGGGCATGGCAGCCGGGCCGGCCGAGAAGTTGTAGGGTCTGGCCATCATGCCTCTGGCGTGTCGGCCTCGCCCGCGTCGTCGCCTTGCGCATCGTTTTCAACGATGCGTTGCAGCCCGGACAGCTTGGAGCCGTCGTCCAGGCTGATCAGCGTCACACCTTGCGTGGCCCGTCCGAGTTCGCGGATCTCGCCCACCCGTGTACGAACCAGGACCCCCCGGTCGGTAATGAGCATGATCTCGTCGTCGGCGTGCACCAAAGTTGCCGCCACCACCTTGCCGTTGCGCTCGCTTTGCTGGATGGCGATCATGCCCTTGGTCCCCCGCCCGTGGCGGGTGTACTCGGTGATCGAGGTGCGCTTGCCAAAGCCGTTTTCGGTGGCGGTCAGCACGCTTTGCTGCTCGTCCTCGGCCACCAGCATCGCGATCACACTCTGGCCGTCCTCGAGCATCATGCCGCGCACCCCGCGCGCGTTTCGGCCCATGGGTCGAACATCGTTCTCATCGAAGCGCACCGCCTTGCCGCCATCAGAAAACAGCATCACATCGTGCTTGCCGTCGGTAAGCGCCGCGCCAATCAGGTAATCACCCTCGTCCAGGTCCACGGCGATGATGCCGGCCTTGCGTGGATTTGAAAACTCATCGAGCGCGGTCTTCTTGACCGTGCCCATGGAAGTGCTCATGAACACATAGTGGTCGGCCGGGAAGCTGCGGAACTCGCCGGTGAGCGGCAGCACCACGGTGATTTTCTCGCCTTCGGCCAGCGGGAACATGTTGACGATGGGTCGCCCGCGCGAGCCGCGCGAGCCCGCTGGCACTTCCCAGACCTTGAGCCAGTACAGCCGCCCCCGGTTGGAGAAGCACAGGATGTAGTCGTGCGTGTTGGCGATGAAGAGCTGGTCGACCCAGTCGTCCTCTTTGGTGGCGGTGGCCTGCTTGCCGCGACCGCCGCGCTTTTGTGCCCGGTACTCTGACAAGGGCTGGCTTTTGATGTAGCCCTGGTGTGAGAGCGTGACCACCATGTCGGTCGGGGTGATTAGGTCCTCGGTGGACAAATCGACCGAGCTGTGCTCGATCTGGCTGCGCCTCAGGCCCAATTTCGACTGGCCAAACTCCTGGCGAATCAGTTTGAGTTCGTCGCCGATGATGGTTGACACCCGTTCGGGCCTGGCCAGAATATCGAGCAGGTCGTCGATCTCGGCCATGACCTCCTTGTATTCGGCGACGATTTTGTCTTGCTCCAGGCCGGTCAGGCGCTGCAAGCGCATTTGCAGGATCTCCTGCGCTTGCGTTTCCGACAGCTTGTACAGACCGTCGCCACCCATGCCGAATTCTCTGGGCAGATTGTCGGGGCGATAGTCGTCGGCGTTGACCAGTGCTCCGTCGGCACGCGTGCGGGTGAGCATTTGCCGCACCAGGGCGCTGTCCCAGGCTCGGGCCATCAGCTCGGCCTTGGCCACCGGCGGCGTGGCCGATTCACGGATGATGCGAATGAACTCGTCGATATTGGCCAGGGCCACGGCCAAGCCCTCGAGCACATGGCCGCGCTCGCGCGCCTTGCGCAGGTTGAACACCGTGCGCCGCGTCACCACCTCGCGGCGGTGCGAGAGGAAGACGGCGATCAGGTCCTTGAGGTTGCACAGCTTGGGCTGGCCGTCCACCAGGGCCACCATGTTCATGCCGAAGGTGTCCTGCAGCTGCGTCTGCTTGTACAGGTTGTTGAGCACCACCTCGGGCACTTCGCCGCGCTTGAGTTCGATCACCAGGCGCATGCCCGACTTGTCGGACTCGTCCTGGATGTGGCTGATGCCTTCGAGCTTTTTTTCGTGCACCAGCTCGGCCATGCGCTCCTGCAGCGTCTTTTTGTTGACCTGGTAGGGCAGCTCGTCGACGATGATGGCCTGGCGCTGTCCTTTGTCGATGTCCTCGAAGTGGCACTTGGCGCGCATGACGATGCGGCCGCGGCCGGTGCGGTAGCCCTCCTTGACGCCGCTCATGCCGTAAATGATGCCGGCGGTAGGAAAGTCGGGCGCGGGCACGATCTCCATCAGCTCATCAACCGAGGCCTCGGGGTTCTTGAGCAGGTGCAGGCAGGCGTCGACCACCTCGTTGAGGTTGTGCGGCGGGATGTTGGTGGCCATGCCCACGGCGATGCCGCCCGAGCCGTTGACCAGCAGGTTGGGCAGGCGCGTGGGCAGCACCAGCGGCTCTTTTTCAGAGCCGTCGTAGTTGGGGCCGAAGTCCACGGTCTCTTTGTCCAGGTCGGCCAGCAGTTCGTGCGCGATCTTGGCCAGGCGGATTTCGGTGTAGCGCATGGCCGCGGCGTTGTCGCCATCGACCGAGCCGAAGTTGCCCTGGCCGTCGACCAGCATGTGGCGCATGGAAAAGTCCTGCGCCATGCGGACGATGGTGTCGTAGACCGACTGGTCGCCGTGCGGGTGGTATTTGCCGATGACATCGCCGACGATGCGCGCCGACTTTTTGTAGGGCCGGTTCCAGTCGTTGTTCAGCTCGTGCATGGCAAATAGCACGCGCCGGTGTACGGGCTTGAGGCCATCGCGCGCATCAGGCAGGGCCCGCCCCACGATTACGCTCATGGCGTAGTCGAGGTAGCTGCGCCGCATCTCCTCTTCCAGACTGATGGGGAGCGTTTCTTTGGCGAATTGAGTCATGGCTTGGAGTTGGGTCGAGGCGGCACGGGCAGGGCCGCAACAGAGGCCCGATGCGGCGGGTTCCGCCCGGGTTTCGGTGGTCCGGCGGCGCAAGCGCTGGGGGAACTCGCAGATTAAAGAGAGTCATTCTACGGCTGCGTGGGCGACCTTCCTGCCCGGCTGGGGCGTGGGTGCGGCCTGGGGCCGTGTCGCTTCTGAACAACATCGGGCCGCCTGCAATCGGCCCCGTGTCTTCTGGGCCGTTGCCGAAGCGCCGGACCCCTATGGCACAATCGGGAGGTCCTGGGGGGTTTTCTCCCGGGCCCGTTTTATTCTCGCAGCCCGGCTGCGGCTCTCTAGAGGAAGACCATGAAGAAACTCAATAAAGTGGCAATGTTGTTCGCCTCGGCAGTGGTGGCCAGCGCCGCAGGTGCTCAGACCATCGACAACTGGAGAAACGGAACTGGCGATCTCGTCTGGAAGAACGGTAACAACGAGCTGTGCTGGCGCAATGCCAACTGGACTCCGGCTACCGCTGCCCGCGGTTGCGATGGCGCAATCGTGGCTCAGCCAGCGCCTGCACCTGCCCCGGCGCCAGCTGCGGCTCCCAGTCCGGCGCCCGCACCCGCACCCGCACCCGCACCCGCACCCGCACCCGC
>JBJTHN010000062.1:0-7807 GCA_046094505.1 Betaproteobacteria bacterium | reverse complement strand
AAGTTGGTGGTGGTGATGCTGCGCGGCGCCGTGGACGGCCTGTCGGTGGTGGTGCCCCATGGCGATGCGGGATACCGCCAGTCGCGTGGATCGATCGCCCTTCCCGCGCCGGGCAGTGCCGACGGTTCGGTGTTGCCACTGGACCCCTTGTTCGGCTTGCATCCGGCCCTGGCGCGGCTGATGCCGCTGTGGCAACGTGGACACCTGGGGTTCGTGCACGCCAGCGGCTCACCCGACCCCACGCGCTCACACTTCGACGCGCAGGACTACATGGAAACCGGCACGCCCGGCCGCAAGAGCACGCCCGACGGTTGGATGAACCGCTTGCTGGCGCAATTGCCCGGCCCTGCGGCACCCACGCGGGCGGTCAACATGGGGCCGACCCCGCCGCGCATCTTGGCCGGTGGTGCAGCAGTGGCCAACCTGGGGGTGGGACCACGCGCCCTGGAGGCCAAAGCCATCGACAACCCCGAGCTGCAAGCGGCATTGGGCCGCCTGTATGGCCGCGAAGGCGACTTGGCCCGAACGCTTCAGGAAACAAAGGAAAGCCGCAGCGAGATGGGCCGCAGCATGGCCATGGCCGAAGCGCGCAGCCGCCAAGCCCAGCGCGATGCGCCAATGAGCCCAGGCGACAACGGGCGCAGCAGCGACCCCTCTGCTGACGCCGGCGCCCCAACAGCGCGAGGATTTGCAGCCGATGCGCTGCGCCTGGGGCAACTCATTCAAGCCGACCCCCACACCCAGCTGGCCTTCACGTCGGTGGGCGGCTGGGACACCCATGTCAACCAAGGCGGTGCGCGCGGCGCCTTGTCCAACCGACTGGGCAGCCTGGGCGAAGGGCTGGAGTCGCTGGTGCAAGGGCTGGGCGATGCGTTTGAACACACCGTGATCGTGGTGATGAGCGAATTCGGGCGCACCGTCAGACAAAACGGGACGGGCGGCACCGACCATGGGCGCGGCAATGTGATGTGGCTGTTGGGCGGCCCCGTGGCGGGCGGCCGTATAAGAGGCGAGTGGCCCGGCCTGGACCGATCAGCCCTGGCCGACGGGCGTGACTTGGCGGTGACAACCGACTTCAGGGGCGTCTTGAGCCCCATCCTGCAGCAGCACCTGGGACTGAGCGATCACGCCATGGGCCAGGTGTTTCCAGGGTTTTCGGGCCCCATGCTCAGTGGCTCCATTCTCAGGAGCTGATGGGCCTGTCTGAAGGGCTGCACGCCGGCCCAGCGGTTTAGATGCTGCGGCGCTGCAAGATGGCCTTGCTCACCAGGGTCACCGAGCCCGTGAGGAAGGTTCCCCACAACAGGTCGATGGCCGTGACCATCCAGGGCCAATGCACCATCGTGGCCTGGTTGGTCAGGTCGTAGGTGGCGTAGGCCACGAAACCAAAGAAGCCGCCCCGCAAGGCGGCATCCGCAAGGCGTGCATCGCGCTGGTGCGGGCGCACCGTGAACACCACCATGCCCGCGATGTAAATCGCATAAAAGACGGCAGCCGCCACCAGATCAGGCTCGGGCGCCAAGAGGTGGCCAATGGTGGGCTGGTACAAGCGCGGGGCCATGGTCACCAACCACACGGCATCGATGGCCATGAACACCACGGCGGTCAGCCCCCAAGCGCGGGCAAACGCAGGAAGGCTCAGGTCAGGCGCGTGCGCATGAGTGGGGGTAGGCGTGTTCATGCGCCCAAGGTTACGCCGAGTTCAGAAGGGATAGTGGCGTGGGGTTGTCTGCATGGTGACCCACCGCAGCTCGGTGAACTCGGCAATGCCCGCGCGTCCGCCAAAGCGGCCCAAGCCGGAGCCTTTGACGCCCCCAAAGGGCATCTGCGCCTCGTCATGCACGGTGGGCCCGTTGATGTGGCAAATGCCCGAATCGATGCGGCGAGCCACGTTGTAGGCGCGTGCGAGGTCGCGCCCGAAAACGGCCGCGCTGAGGCCGTACTCGTTGTCATTGGCGCAGGCGATCGCTTCCTCTACCCCCTTGACGCGCACGATGGCCTTGACCGGGCCGAAGGTCTCTTCGCGGTAGATGCGCATCTGCGGCGTCACCTTGTCCAGCAGCGTGGCCGGCATCAGGGTGTTGTCGGCTTTGCCCCCACACAGCAGCTGCGCGCCCTTGGCCAGGGCATCGTCGATCAGCGCGTTGCAATGCTCCACCGTGTTCATGCCGATCACACTGCCCAAGACCACCGGCTCGGGCTTGCGCGGGTCGCCCAAGGGCAGCGACTTGGCCTTGTCGGTGAACTTGCGTACAAACTCGTCGGCGATCTTTTCGTCGACGATGATGCGCTCGGTGCTCATGCAGATCTGGCCACTGTTGGCAAAGCAGCCAAAGGCCGCGCCGCTGACGGCCTCGTCCAGGTCCGCGTCATCCAACACCACCAGCGGCGCCTTGCCGCCCAGCTCCAACACCGCGGGCTTGAGGTACTTGGCACAGGTCATGGCAATCAGCCGTCCCACTCGGGTGGAACCGGTGAAGTTCACACGGCGCACGGCGGGATGGGCCACCATGGCTTCGACCACCGCGCCGGCGTCTTGGGGTGCATTGGTGATGTAGTTCACCACGCCCGGCGGGAACCCGGCCTCCTGCATGGCCTCGATGATCAGCTGGTGGGTGCGGGGGCAGTTTTCGCTGCCCTTGAGGATCACGGTGTTGCCACACGCCAGTGGCGTGGCGATGGCGCGAACAGCCAGGATCACCGGTGCATTCCAAGGCGCAATGCCCAGCACCACTCCGGCGGGCTGGCGCACGGCCATGGCCAGGCTGCCCGGCACGTCTGAAGGGATCACCTCACCAGCAACCTGGGTGGTGAGTGCTGCGGCTTCGCGCAGCATGCCCGCGGCCAAGAACACATTGAAGCCCGCCCACATGCCGGTGCCCCCCGTTTCGGCGCCCACGGCTTCGATGAACTGCGGGGTCTTGGCCTGCAGTTGATCGGCCGCTTTGAGCAGCAAGGCGCGCCGCTCGTTGGGGCCCGTTTCGCTCCAGGTGCGGAAGGCTTCGGCCGCAGCCTCCACGGCCATCACCGCGTCCTGCGGCGAGGCGGCTGGCGCGCGGGTGGCCACCGTCCCGTCCAAGGGGTTACGGCGTTCGAAGGTGGCGTTCTTCTCAGCGGTGACCTTCAGGCCATTGATGAGCATGGACAAGTCGGACATGGCAGTCTCCAGGGGTTGTTCAATGAACCATCAAGGCTGGGTGTTGATGGGCTAGGTGGTCTTGGCGCGGCGCTGCACGGCGTCGCGAGCGTCGGTCGTGTCGCTGTCTTGTGCGCCCAGGTAGGCCTCGCGCACCACCGTGGAGCGCGACAGCAAGCGCGCATCACCTGAAGCCACCAAGGCTCCGCGCTCCATGACAAAGCCACGATCGGCCACGGCCAGCGCCTTCTTCACGTTCTGCTCCACCATCAGCACGCTGGTGCCGGCATCGGCAATGCGGCGCACCATGCCCAGCAGCTCGTCAACCATGCGCGGGGCCAAGCCCAGCGAAGGCTCGTCGAGCATCAACAGGCGCGGGCGGCTGACCATGGCGCGGGCCACGGCCACCATCTGCTGCTCGCCGCCGCTCATGGTGCCGGCCAGCTGTTGGGCCCGCTCGCGCAGCTTCGGAAAGTCTTGCAAGGCCTGTTCGATGCGCTGCTCGCGTTCAGCCTTGGAAAACAGCCAGCCGCCAAGCTCAAGGTTTTCCAGCACGGTCATTTGGGCAAACAGCTGCCGACCCTCCGGCACCAGGCTCACACCGGCGCGCACGATCTCGTGCGTCTTCTCCGGCAATTCTTGGTCGTCCAACAGGGCATCACCGCCTCGCGGGATCAAGCCATTGAGTGCGCGCAACAGCGTGGTCTTGCCCGCGCCGTTGGGTCCCAGGATCACCGTGAGGCCGGGCTTGATTTCAAAGGTCAGCCCGCGCAGCACCTGCACCGGTCCATAGCCGGCGCTCAGGTCCCACACCCGCAGCCGAGCGCGTGCCGTGCCGCCCAATGAAAAGCCTTCAGGCCGGTGCCACATCATGGCTGTGCCTCTTCGCTCATTTCGTCACCCAGGTAGGCCTCGATCACCTCGGGGTCCCGGATCACCTGCTGTGGAGGGCCATCGGCAATCTTGCGCCCCTGGTGCAACACGATCACACGCTCCACATGCCGCACCAAGATCTTGACCGCATGCTCGATCCACACCACGGTGAGGTCCAGCTCGTCGCGCAGGCGGCGGATCAGCCGCGCCATCTCCACCACCTCGGCTTCAGTCAAGCCGGCGGCCACTTCATCGAGCAACAAGACCTTGGGCCGTGTCGACAAGGCCATGCCGATTTCCAAGAGCCGCTGCTGCGAGGGGGTGATGTCGCCCGCGCGCATGGCCGCGTGGGCGTCCAAGCCCACCAGCTTGAGGATGCCCGCAGCGTCTCGCAAGGCCCAGGGCACGCCCACCTCGTCGCCCCAGAACAGCCACTGGCGGCGGCGCCGTCCGGCGAACTTCAAGCCGAACTCGATGTTGGCCAGCACCGTCAAGTCGCTGAACACGCGCGGGGTTTGGAAGGTGCGCGCCAGGCCACGCGCAGCAAAGCGGTGGGGCTTGGCGCCCGTCAGGTCTCGGCCTGCCGCCAACAGGCGGCCATCGGTGGGTTCGGTCACGCCGCTGATGGCGTTGAAGAAGGTGGTCTTGCCCGCGCCATTGGGGCCGATGATGCCCACCAATTCACCGGCACGAAAGGCCGCACTGACCGCGTCCACCGCCACCAAACCGCCAAAGCGCACGGTGACCTCGCGCGCCTCCAGGAGCGCGGGCTTGGTGGACACCGCCGGGGTTGGTGCCGGGGTTGCTGCGGGTTCAGACAAGGCGCTGCTCCCGTGCACGGCGCTTGTCGCGCTCCTTTTCTCCACTCCACTCCCGGCGCCGCTCTTTCCACCAAGCCTTGGTGTCGTCACGCCAGAGCTTCCAGGTGTCCCAGCGCAGAGAAGCCAAGCCTGCGGGCAGGTACAGCACGCACAGGATCAACAGCAGACCCAAGGACATCATGTAGACCTGCGGCGCCTGCAGGCGCAGGGTTTCAGCCAGCAGGCTGAACACCACGGCCGCAATCAAGGGGCCCCAGAGGGTCATGGCCCCACCGATCAGGGCAATGAGCACCGTCTGAAAACCGATGAAGGGGTTGAAGACCGTGTGCGGGTCGATGTAAGTCCAGCGCACCGACATGGCCGCACCCACCGCACCGGCCACCGCAGCGGTCATGGCAAAGCCCAGGAGCTTGACCCAGCGCGTGTCCACACCCAAGGTTTGCGCACGCTGCTCATCGGCGCCGATCCCCATGAGGGCCAAACCCAGCCGCGTGCGGCGCACCCACATCGACAGGCCCACGGTGAGCACCGCCAGGAAGAGGACCGTGAGGTAGATGGTGTCGCGCTCGGGCACCACCGCCAGCACCCGCCCCACGGTGCCGGTGACCGACTTTTCGTAGTACGTGACGGCATGACGGATGAGTTCGGTCATGCCGAAAGTGAGCACCGCGAAATAGGTGCCGCGCAGGTGCAGCACCGCTGCACCCATCACCACCGCCACGGCGGCCGCTACACCGGCGCCCAGCGCGATGGTGGCGGCCCAGCCCAGTTGCTCAAGCTGCAGCGCGCAGGTGTAGGCCCCAATGCCGAAGAACGCCGAGGTGGCCAGGGAGAGGTAACGGGTGCTGCCACAGAACAGGCCCCAGCTGCTGGACAAGGCCACGTACATGAGGCACGTCAAGCCCATGGAGACCATGAAGTCCGAACCGAAATAGGGCAGGCTCAAGCCCCACCCGGTGAGGCCGAACAAGACCAGCAGGTCGCGTGTCAGGATTTGTCGATCGTTCATCGCCGTGGGTTTGCTGAGTCGCTTCAGGCCTTGCGCGTCTTGCGCGTGAACAGGCCCTCAGGCCGCAAGAGCAGCACCGCAATGAAGACCGCATAGGACAGCAGCGCCTTGAGCGAAGGGTTGGTGTAGTGCATGCCCACAGCCTCCACCACGCCCAAGAGCAAGCCGCCGAGAAGGGCGCCACCCATGCTGCCAAACCCGCCCAAGGTGATCACGATCAAAGCCGTCACGGTATAGGGCTCGCCCATGGACGGCGCAATCGTGTAAGCCATCGACAGCAAGCAGCCCGCCACACCCGACAAACCCAAGCCCAGGCCAAACATCATGGGATGCAGACGCTTGGTGTCGATGCCCACGAGTTGAGCGCCCACCGAAGACTGCATCAGCGCCCGCACCCCCTTGCCCAGGAGCGTGGCCCGGAGCAGGGCCAGCATGCCCAAGCTGAACACCAGGGACAGCACAAACACCAGCAGCTTGTTGCCCGCCACCGGTGCGCCGGCCACGCTGACCGGATCGGTCATGAAGTCGTAGCCCCGCAGGTCGCCGCCCCACAGCCAAGACACCAGGTTTTGCACCATGAACATCAGGCCAAAGGCGACCATCAGCCCACGGGCTTCGAAGATGTCGAGGTTGGGCGAGGTGCTCACCAAGCGCCGGAAGCACAAGAAGTGAATGGCCATGCCCGCCACCCCCAGAACCAAGAAGGCCACGGGAATCATGAGCACCGGGCTCAGGCCCAGGGTGGTGTGCACCATCCAGGTGAGGTAGGCCCCCACCATCAGGAACTCGCCATGGGCGATGTTGAGGATGCGCATCAGGCCATACTGGAGGTTCATCCCCAGTGCGACCAGCGCATACACACCACCGGTGATCAGGCCCGAGCCGATGAGCTCGAGCCAGGCACCCAGCGTCATCTACTTCCAGGCCGGCTTGTTCGCGTTGAGCTTGGCCGTGGCGCGTGCAGCCGGCCACACCACCTCGAACTCACCGTTTTGCCACTGGCCCACGGTACCGGGGGTGCCCACGTTCTCGCTGCCCTGGAACTTGATGTCGCCGATGATCGTCTTGTGCGTGGTGTTGCCCACGTAGTCGCGGATGGCCTTGCGGTCCAGGCCCACTTGCTTCACCGCGGCGGTGAGGATCTCCAGGCCCGCCCAGCAAGCACCCGAGGCCCAACGGTCGGGTTCCTTCTTCTGGCTGGCCACGTGGGCGTCGAAGTAGGCCTTGGCGCCCGGGCTGGTCTTGCCGTTCCAGGACCCCATGCCCATCACGCCCTCGGCGCCGGCGGGCGTCATGACGTTCTTGTACAGCGGGAAGGCCGTGCCCACCGAGGCATAGAAGATCTTCGGGTTGAAGCCGATTTCCTTGGACTGGCGGCTGGCCAAGATGGTGTCGGGCGGATAGGTGAAGCCCACGAAGGCGTCCGGGTTCTTGTCTTTGATGGAACGCAGCACCGGGGACAGGTCCTTCACACCACCGGGGTAGCTCTTGTCTTCCACCAGGTTGATGCCCGTGCCCTGCAAGGCCACCTTGAAAGCCGCGTAGTTCTCCAGGCCAAAGAGGTCGTCCACGTAGATGCAGGCCACGTTGCGAACGCCGTTGGCCTTGAACATGTCGACCAGGGCGTCACACATGGACTTGGGTTGCTGCAGCAGCAGGAAGAAGTAGGGCAGCTTCATCTCGACCAGCCGGCGGCTGAGTGCCGTGGGCGCCAGGAAGGGGTAGCCGAATCGGTTGGCCAGGGGCGCCACCGCAAAGTTCGCGTTGCTGCCCCAGGGCGGCAGCACCAGGTCGACCTTGTCGCTGCCCATGAGCTTTTCGTAGGTCCGCACCACGGTTTCCACATCGCTGCGGTCGTCGGAGCTGATGAGCTCGATGCGGCGCTTGACGCCCTTGACATCCAAGCCACCGGCCGCGTTCTGTTGCTCAGCCCACAGCAAAAAGTTGGGCTCTTGGCTGACTTGTGCG
>JBJTHN010000061.1:0-12180 GCA_046094505.1 Betaproteobacteria bacterium | reverse complement strand
CTGGGCCGCGCTGCCGGGTGAGGGCGGGCACATGACGCTGGCAGCCCATGACGACTTTGAGGCGGCGCTTTTGCAGCGGGCGCGGCAGCAGTGGCCGCATGTGTCGGCCGAGCGATTGCTCTCGGGCATCGGCTTGCCGCTTCTGCAGGCCTGCGTGTGTGAGGTCAACGGCTGGCCGGTGCCGCCGCTTCAATCGGAACGGGCCACCACGCCGGAAATCTTGGCAGCAGGTCTGGCCGGTGAGGCCGCAGCCCAACGCACGCTGCAGGTGTTTTGTGCCATGTTGGGCGGCTTTGCCGGCAATGTGGCGCTCACCCTGGGCGCGCGCGGGGGCGTGTACATCGGTGGCGGCCTGGTGCCGCGCCTGGGTGACTTCTTCTTCGCTTCTGAGTTTCGCGCGCGCTTTGAGCACAAGGGCCGCTTCGCGCCCTATCTGCAGGATATTCCCACGTTGGTGATCACCGACACCCTGGCCGCACTGTGCGGTGTGTCGGCGGCGGTGGGCTCAGCCGTTGGCGCCGAGGCCAGCGTGGCCGGCCACGTGCTGCCCAGCACTTAGTTCGGGATCACCAAGACCTCAGTGGCGTCCATCACCTTGGGCTGCCCTGCTTGGCCGCCGCCGAAGGTGTAGTCCTGCGCTTGCGGGGCCAGGTTGCGGTAACGCGCATCCCAATCCCAGGTGTTGATCCACAGCCGCGCGCCTTTGAGGTTTTCGCGTTGGCCCAGTGCCGCTGGGCTGAAGGTGAAGGAGACGGTTTTCGCTTGGGCATCGACACGCACCTGCACACCGCGGTTCAGCGGTCGGCCTTCGTGTTGGGCGGAAGCGTCTTCAGCGCTGAACAGGGCCAGGCTCCAGCCGTGCGCGCGCAGCCGACGGTGCCAGCGGAAATCGCCCGGCACGTCGCCATCCTGCAGCGGCATCACCCGCGCGCCACCCGGCTCACCGGGCAGCTCCAGGAAGGTGGTGAAGGCCACGTGGTCGTAGCCGTGACGTGGGCTCCACACCGAGCTCAGCCCGGCCATAGTGAGCGTGATGCGCAAGGCCGTGCCCTGCGCTTCGCGCCGCGTGGCCACCTGCACGCGGCGGATGTCGGCCGTGCGCAGCTGGGCGAAGACGGGGTCGGTGGGGTACTGGTAGCGGCCTTCAGGCCCGTGGTCGTCGCCCGCGGGGTCGCTGCGGTCGATCTGCTCCACCCAGGGTGCGTCGCCATCGCTGCTGCGCTGCAGGGCGCGTGGCGCTTCGCTTTGGGGCTGGCCGGCACGGGCACTGCCCTGCAGCTGCGCGTCAGCCCAGTGCCACACGCGCAGGTCGCGCCCGCCCAGCGGCACCGACACACGGCCTTGGTCGTCGGCTTGCAGCCCAGCAGGCAAGCCCTCCAGGCCCCAAGCGGGCTGCAGCGTGGCCGCGCCACCGGAGCCCACCGGCAAATCCTTCACCATCAGGGCTTCGTCGGCGTTGTTCAAGGCCACCAAGACATGCTGGCCTTCATGGCTCATGCGCCACACCAGGGCGCCGGCGTCGTCGGTGGTTTCGGCCAGCACGGTGGGCCATCCGCGGCGCAGCGGTGCGTGGGTCTGGCGCAATGCGGCCAGTGAACGCAGGGTCTGCGCCAGTGGGTGGTCTGAGCGAAAGTGGTCGCGCCCGCCCGAGCCCCAGCCGGCGGCAAACATCGAGGCCCGCTGTTGGGTGAAGCCCTGCTCGGTGCCGTAGTACACCACCGGGATGCCCGGCAGCGTGAACAGGCTGCCCAGCGCTTGAACCAGCACGCGCTCATCGCCCGAGGCCAAGAAGCGGTCTACATCGTGGTTGTCCACAAAGGTGGGCATCCAGTGCAGTCGCGGGTGCAGTGCCACTTGGGCGCGCAGTCGTTGGCCCAAAACGGCCGTGGGCGCGCCGCGGCTGAGCACATCGCCCAAGGCGCCATACAGCGGAAAGTTCAGCATGCCGTGCAAGCGGCGCTGCTGCGCTTGCGGGCCCTGCATGTACGACTCGATGCGCTGGCTTTGGGTGTTCTGCCCGGGCCCATCGATGCCAAAGCCTTCACCAAACAGAAAGAAGCCATGTCGCCCCGTGCGCCGCGCCACTTCGTGCAGGCCGGGGGTGCCGCCGGCGCGAGCGGGGCGCCAGATGAAGTCTTCGAAGAATTCGGGCTCGACGTAGAAGGCCGTGTCCACGCGATAGCCGTCCACGCCCACCTCACGGATCCAGTGTGCAAAGCTTTTGCGCAGCGCTTCGCGCACCCGGGGGTTGCCGGTGTTCAAGTCGTCCAGCCCTGCCATCTGATAGGTCAACTCTTGCTCACGGTTGCCGTAGTCCACGATGTCCGGCGTCCAGTGGTAGATGCCGGCTTGGCGGTCGGCCGCGCGGCGCGGGTCGTTGAGCGAGAAGGGGTGTTGGCTGGGGCGCTGCACCGGCCGGCTGGCCAGGTTGGGCTGATAGCCCTGGCGCGGGTCATGGGCTTGCGCCTGACGCTTGGGGTCGTAAGAAAAGAAGTCGCCCACATGGTTGACCACGATGTCTTGCACCAGGTACATGCCGCGCCGGTGCAGGGCGTCTGACAGCAGCCGGTAGTCGTGCAGCGTGCCCTGGTGGCGGTCCACCTTCATGAAGTGCTCGGCCCAGTAGCCGTGATAGCCGGTGTAGCTGCCTTGCGCATTCATCCACTGGTTGGCCACGGGCGGCGTGATCCACAGCGTGGTGGCGCCCAGTCCCTGGATGTAGTCCAAACGCTGGCGCAGGCCGGCCAGGTCGCCGCCGCTGTAGCGGCTGGGCTGGCGGGGGTCGAATTCGCCGGCGCCCTGGTCGTTGTTGCGCGGGTTGCCGTCTGCAAAGCGGTCGGTCACCACAAAGTAGATGACCTGGTCGCGCCAGTCGGGGGAGGGCACGTGCAGCTTCAAG
Source organism: Betaproteobacteria bacterium (assembly GCA_046094505.1). Classification (GTDB taxonomy): domain Bacteria; phylum Pseudomonadota; class Gammaproteobacteria; order Burkholderiales; family Burkholderiaceae_C; genus RFTU01. The sequence goes on along the minus strand of JBJTHN010000061.1, from coordinate 9,281 downwards.
GACGATGCGGGTGCGGCGGGGGCGGCGCCCCCCAGGAACAGGGCCAGGGCCAAGGCTGTAGAGGCCGCTGTCGCGAAGTGCATCGCCAAAATGTACCTAAGTTACAAGACTGTACCCGGCTGTGCACGACCGTTTCCCAATGCTTGCCCGTCAAGGGCGACAGACACCCCCTGGTGTCGTGTGCTGTTGCGGGGATCTGTTGCATCTGGGCTGCCCTGGGGCTTCCCCTAGGGCTGGGACGGTGTAGTTTTAGTACAGAATCTCCCGCAACCACGGGGTTACTCGGGTTTTGAGTTTTCGATCCCTCACCTCACCACCGCTGATCGCAGGAGACCACACATGACAGCAGTAATCGTTCAGGGCCGCCGCCTGGCGCGCATGCGCACGGGCTTGACCCCAACGGCCGCCGCCGTGGCGGCCGTTGCGGCCCTGTCGGCCTTGCAGGCGCACGCGCAGCAAGCCCAGCAGGTCACCGTCACGGGTATTCGCAGCGCCATCGAAAGCGCCATCAGTGTGAAGAAGAACGCCGACGGCGTGACCGAATCGCTGAGCGCAGAAGACATTGGCAAGCTGCCCGACACCACCATCGCCGAATCGCTGGCGCGCCTGCCCGGGGTCACCGCACAGCGCACCCGAGAAGGTTCGGCCTCTGCTATCAGCATCCGCGGCCTGGGCCCTGATTTTTCGGGCTACCTGATCAACGGCCGTGAACAGGCCGGCATTGGCAACAGCCGCGCACTGGACCTCAGCGTCTACCCCGCTGAACTGATCGGTGGCGCCACCGTCTACAAGACCGCTGATGCGGCGCTGATCGGCGGCGGCTTGGCCGGCACGATCGACCAGAAGCTGATCGATCCGACCCTGTACCGCAACCGCGTGATCGCCGCCAGCCGCACCAAGGTGCGCACCGGCGTGGGCCTGGACAAGGACAAGGAAGGCACCGGCTCGCGCACCAGCCTGACCTACATCGACAACTTCGCCGACCGCAAGATCGGTGTGGCGCTGGGTTTCGTGCGCGTGGACGGCACCACCAGCCAGTTCACTTGCTGCGGCTGGGGTGACGGCACCGTGACCGCCTACACCGGCGCCACCGCCACCGGTACCGGCATTGCCAATGTGAAGGTGCCCAGCTTCGGCAGCGGCCTGGACTACTCCACCCGCCGCTACACCGATGACCGCACCGGTGTGGCCGCCATCCTGACCTTCAAGCCCAGCCAGAACTGGAACAGCCAGCTCGACTACTTCCAGACCAAGGCCGACACGATCACCAAGATCACCGCGGTGAAGGCGGGCCTGTACCCCTACAACACCATCACCAATGCCACGGTGGTCAACGGTGTGGCCACCAAGGGCACCTACACGCTCAACAGCAGCGACCCGGCCGGCAAGATCATCGGCTTCTCCGAAGGCATCACCTACGACGACACCATCAAGACCCTGGGCTGGAAGAACACCATCAAGCTTGACGGCGGATGGCAGGCCACGGTGGACCTGAACAAGGCCAGCGCGCAGCGCATTGAGCGTGACAACGAAGCCTACGCGGGCATCACCGGTGTGGACACGCTGACCTTCGAATACGGCGGCTCGGGCGCACCCAAGCTGACGATGGGCAACCCGCTGAACTACACCAACCCCACCCTGTTCCAGGTTCGCGACCAAAGCGGTTGGTCGGGCATCGACGGCGTGCCGCAGGCGGGCTACTCCAAGGGCCCGACCATCAAGGACAAGGTCGACGGCATTCGCGTGGACCTGAAGAAGGACCTGGCTGCTGGTGCCTTCACAGAGCTGCAGTTTGGTGCCAACCACACCAACCGCAAGAAGGACCGCATCACCGATGAAGGCCTGATCGTCTCCACCACCGGTGGCGGCAAGGACCGCATCTCCATGCCTTCTGACGCCTACGTCGAGAACAACGTGGGCGGCACGGGCCTGAACCTGCTGACCTTTGACCCGAAGGCTTCGCTGTGGTCCGGCGCGACCGTGCTGCGCAAGTACAACGACGACATCCTGTCCAAGACCTGGGGTGTGGAAGAGAAGGTGACCACGGCCTACGCCAAGCTGGCGGTGGACACCAAGATGGCCGGCGTGCCCGTGCGCGGCAACGTGGGTGCACAGGTGGTCAACACCGACCAGCAGTCTTCGGGCTACCTGGCCGGCGTGGGCTCCAACGTCGTGTTGGTGAACCCCTCCAAGGGCATCACCACGGCGGGCACCAGCTACACCGACCTCCTGCCGTCCGTGAACCTGGCCGGCGATTTGGGCGGTGGCAACCTGCTGCGCTTTGGTTTGGGCAAGCAACTGGCACGGGCCGACCTCACCGATCAGCGCAACTCCTTCGCCGCCTCGGTCGACACCAACCCCGCCAACACGGCCACCTTCGGTCGCTTTGTCGGATCCGGTGGCAACCCTTTCCTCAAGCCTTACCGCGCCACCGCGCTGGACCTGTCGTTTGAGAAGTACCTGGGCACCAAGGCTTACTTCGCTGCGGCGGTGTTCTACAAGGACTTGGACACCTACATCACCAAGTTCACCGACACCGCGTACAACTTCAGCTCCTACGCCAGCCAGTTGGGCCTGAGCATCCCGGCCAAGGGCGCAGTGGGTACCTTCACCCAGGCAGTCAACGGTTCGGGCGGCACGCTGCGGGGCTTGGAGCTGTCCGCCTCGGCGCCCCTGAGCGTCTTGGCTGAACCGCTGCGCGCCTTTGGTGTGTCCACCAGCTACAGCAACACCTCGAGCTCGGTGAACCTGCCGGTTGGCCTCTTGGGTGCCAACCCGAACCAGCCGCTGGGCACCTCGACGCAGCGCATCCCGCTGCCGGGCTTGTCGAAGGGCAACACCAAGTTCATGCTGTACTACGACCAGTCGGGCCTGCAGGCTTCGGTGGCCATGAACCGCCGCACCACCTACGTGGGCAGCGTGGCCAACGATGCGGTGGGCGGCTACCCGACCCTGCGCTACATCCAAGGCTCGGCCTGGGTGTCGGCCCAGATTGGGTACGAACTGCAGTCGGGCTACCTCAAGGGCTTGAGCGTGCGCTTCGAGGGCAACAACCTCAACAAGCCGGTGTACCGCCAACTCAAGGCCGATGGCGTGACCGTGGACTCGGAAATCAAGACCGGCGCGGCCTACGCCCTGCGCGTGGGCTACAAGTTCTAAGCCCACAAGACCCTACTCGAGCCCCGCGCCGGCACCTGTCGGCCCGGGGCTTTTTTTACAATCTTCAACATGACGCAAGCCCTTAAGAAGATCGTGGTGCTGGGCGGTGGCACCTCGGGTTGGATGTCTGCTGCCGCATTGGCCAAGGTGCTGCGCGGGCAGTACGACATCACCCTCGTGGAGTCGGACGACATCGGCACCATTGGCGTGGGCGAGGCCACGATTCCGATGATCTCGCTGTTCAACCGCATGCTCGAAATCGACGAAGACGAGTTCATGCGGCAGACCAAGGCCAGCTTCAAGCTCGGCATTGAGTTCGTGAATTGGGGGCGCTTGGGCGACCGCTACATCCATGGCTTTGGCGTGATTGGCCAAGACAACTGGACGGTGGACTTTCACCAGTACTGGCTCAAGCAGCACCTGGCCGGCAAGGCCAAGCCGCTGGAGGCCTATTCGATCAACACCGCGGCCTGCTTGAACAACAAGTTCATGCGCCCGCGCACCGATCTGCCCAATTCGCCCTTGTCGCAGGTGGCCTATGCCTTCCACTTTGATGCCGGGCTATACGCACGCTACTTGCGCGCCTACAGCGAAGGGCTGGGTGTCAAGCGGGTGGAAGGCATCGTGCAAGAGGTGAACACCCGGCCCGAAGATGGGCATGTGCAGTCGCTGCGCCTGAAGTCGGGCACGGTGGTGGAGGGCGACTTCTTCATCGACTGCTCGGGCTTTCGAGGCATCTTGATCGAAGAAACGCTCAAGACCGGGTGGGAAGACTGGTCGCACTGGCTGCCCTGCGACCGCGCGGTGGCCGTGCCCTGCGAAAACGCGCGCGAGCTCACGCCGTATACACGCTCCACCGCACGCGCTGCGGGCTGGCAGTGGCGCATTCCGCTGCAGCACCGCATCGGCAACGGGCATGTGCACAGCTCCAAGTTCATCAGCGAAGACGAGGCCACGGCCCTGTTGATGAGCAACCTGGACGGCGCACCCTTGGCCGAGCCCCGCACCATCAAGTTCCGCACCGGCAAGCGCAACCGCGCCTGGAACGCCAATGTGGTGTCGGTGGGCCTGGCCAGTGGCTTTGTCGAGCCACTGGAGTCCACCTCGATTCACCTGGTGCAGATGGGCATTGCGCACCTGCTCACCTACTTCCCGGCGGCGGGGTTTTCCGATGTGGACCGCGCGGAATACAACCGCCTGATGAGCCTGGAGTACGAGTGGGTGCGCGACTTCATCATCCTGCACTACAAGGCCACCGAGCGCACCGACACGCCGTTTTGGAACCATGTGCGCACGATGGAAATTCCCGCTTCGCTGCAGCACCGCATCGACCTCTTCAAGACCCACGGGCGCGTGTTCCGCGAGGGCAATGAACTGTTCATGAAGCCCAGTTGGCTGCAGGTGATGCATGGACAGCGCTTGCGGCCTCAGGGCTATCACCCCCTGACCGATCTGATTCCCGAAGAGGAGATTGCGCAGTACCTCGATGGCATCGACAAGGTGATCCAGGCCTGTGTGGACGTGATGCCCGACCATGCGGCCTTCATTCAGGAGCACTGTGCGGCGCGCTAGGCCCACGCCTGGCGGCAGTGCAGGGGGGGCCACATGAAGCGGCGCACCGTGTTGCGCCGCGCGGGCGGCTTTGCGCTGGCGGGCCCTTGCAGAGCGGCCGCAGGCGCGACTGTGGCGATGGCCGCGGGCTTAGGCGCACCCGTGGCGCACGGGGCTCGCCTGCCCCTGGTGCTGTGGCACACGCCCGAGGGCGCCCGTGCTTTGCGGGAATCGGCGCTCGGCTTCACGCGCGAGACCGGCGTGCCTGTGGTGGTGGAAACGCCCGATGAAGGCCCGGTGAAGTTTCAGCAGGCGGCCTCGGCCGGCAAAGGCCCCGACCTGTATGTGTATGCGCACGACCGCATCGGCGAGTGGATTGCAGCGGGCTTGCTGCACGCGGTGAACCCGCACCGCGCCATGCGCGAAGACATCGACCCGCTGGCCTGGCGGGGGTACACCCAGCAGGGGCGGCTGTGGGGATACCCCATGTCGGTGGAGGCCATCACCCTCATCTACAACAAGGCCCTGGTGCAGCGCCCGCCACAAAGCTGGGACGAGGTGTTCGACATCGACCGCCGTTTGCGCCCTCAGGGAAGGCGCGCGATTCTGTGGGACTACACGAACAACTACTTCACCTTTTCGCTGTTGGCCGCGGGTGGTGCCTATTCCTTTGGCCGTCGGGCCGATGGATCGATCGACCCACAAGATGTGGGTGTGGCCGTGCCCGGTGCGGTGCGCGGTGCGCAGGTGGTGGAGCGCCTGATTCGCGAAGGCGTGATGCCGGCGGGCAGCGGTTACCCCGAAATGGAAGCGGCCATGGCCAGCGGCCGGGTGGCCATGATGATCAACGGGCCGTGGTCTTGGGTGAACCTGCGCCGTGCCGGCATTGATTTCGGCGTGGCGCGCCTGCCGCGATTGGACGGCCGGCCCTGCGTGCCTTTCGTGGGCGTCAAGGGCATCATGGTCAACCGCAACACACGCCAGCGTGAACTGTGCGCCGAATTGGTGGAGCACCACCTGCTGTCGCCGGCAGGCCTGCGGCGATTGGACGCTGCCGAGCCCTTGGGGGCGGCTGCCAGCCGCGCCTTCTTTGCCGAGCTCAGTGCCGATGAGCGCATCCGCACCATCATGGACTCGGCCCAAGACGGTGTGCCCACACCCAACAACCCGGAGATGGGCCGCTTTTGGTCGGTGATGAAGACGGCGCTGAACAACCTCAGCGAGGGCCGACAAGACGCGCGTACCGCACTGGAAACCGCCGCACGGCGTTTGAGGGCCGGATGAGCACGGTGCGCTTGCACACCCGTGGGCAGTCTGTGCCCTCGCACTGGGCGCAGGGGCTGGCACGCATGAGCCTGTGGGTCTTGTTGGCCGGCGTGGCGGGCCTGGGCCTGTGGGCGGTGATGGCGGTGCATGCGGCGGGGCAGTCGCTGTTGGCCACGGTGCTGCTGCTGCTGACCGCGTTGGCGGTGTGGACCTATGCATCCCGCCGCAGCGGCGCGCTGCGCTACCTGTTTCCGGCCTTGGCTGCGGCACTGTTGTTTGTGGCTTTCCCCATGGCCTACACCGTAGGCATGGGTTTGACCAACCAAAGTTCGCGCAACCTCTTGGACCTGGATCAGGCGCGCGCGCAGCTTTTGGATGAACGCCTGGTCGATCTGCAAACCCAGCGCCCCTTCGAGTTGTGGCTGCTCGATGGCCAAGCCTATGTGGAGTTGGCGCCGCAGGGGAGCGCCTCAACAGGCATGGCCTGGCGGTCGGGGCCCTTGTCGATGGGCACGGGGCCTGCTGCCGTGCAGGCGACCGCGAAGCCGCTGACCGAGGTGCCGCTACAGGCGCAGCCCTTGGTTTCCCCGCCGGCGCGGGCCCAAGCGGCCACGCTGGCCGAGCGTGTGGCCTGGCTGGACACCCTGCGGGGCCTGAGTTTGACGCCGCCCGATGGTTCGGCTTCGCTTCGTTTGGTGAGCGTGCGCGAGGTGGCCGCGGCCGAATCCGTATATGAAGCCTTGCCCGATGGTGCGTTGCGGGACCGCCGCAGCGCGGTGCGCTACGCACCCGATGAAGGCCGTGGTTTTTTCGTTGCGCCCGATGGCACCCAGTTGCAGCCGGGCTTTCGGGTGTTCGTGGGCCTGCAGCACTATGTGCGCCTGTTCACAGAGCCCAACTTTCGTGAACCCTTCCTGGGTGTGTTCATCTGGACGGTCGCCTTTTCGGGGCTGACCGTGTTGGGTGCCGGCGCCTTGGGCCTCTTGCTGGCCTGCTTGCTCAATTGGCCGGCGCTGCACGGGCGCTCGGTGTACCGCGTGGTGCTGTTCCTGCCCTATGCGGTACCGGCCTTCTTGTCGATCCTGGTGTTCAAGGGCCTGTTCAACCAAAACCTGGGCGAGGTGAACCTGATCCTGGGTGGGCTCTTTGGCATTCAGCCGGCTTGGTTTTCAGACCCCACCTTGGCGCGCTTGATGCTGCTGATGGTGAACATCTGGCTGGGCTTTCCCTACATGATGGTGCTGTGCTCGGGCTTGATTCAATCGATATCGCCAGACCTCTACGAAGCCTCGGCCATTGCGGGTGCTTCACCCTGGGACAACTTCTGTCGCATCACCTTGCCCTTGATTCTGAAGCCCCTGACGCCCCTGCTGATCTCGGCGTTTGCCTTTAACTTCAACAACTTCGTGCTCATCAGCCTGCTCACAGGTGGCCGGCCGGATCACCTCGACAGCGATATGCCTGCGGGCACCACCGACATCCTGGTGAGCTACACCTGGCGCATTGCGTTTCAGGACTCAGGCAACCAATACGGCTTGGCGGCCGCGGTGTCCACGGTGATCTTTGCCCTGGTGGCCCTGATCACCGTGGTGCAGATACGCCTGGCCAAGCTGGGTGACGAGGGCAAGCGCTGATATGGCCATGGTTCAAACCCGTCACTTGCGTTGGCGCTTGCTGGCCGCGCATCTGTTTTTGCTGTTGATGTGCGCGGCGGTGCTGCTGCCTTTCTTGGTGGTGCTGTCGGTGTCGCTGCGGCCGGGTAATTTCGCCAGTGGGTCGCTGTGGCCCTCGGCCATCAGCTTGGAGCATTGGCGCTATGTGCTGGGCATGCCGGTGCCTGACGCCGGGGGTGTGATGCGCATCCCCGACCTGCCGGTGTTGACCTGGCTGTGGAACTCGGTGAAGGTGGCGCTGCTGTCGGGGGTGGTGACCGTGGTCTTGTCCACCACCGCCTCTTATGCGATCTCGCGCCTGCGCTTTCGGGGCCGTGAGTCACTGTTGGTGGGCCTGACGCTGATGCAGGTGTTCCCGGCGGTGCTGGCACTGGTCGCGCTGTACGCGATCTTCGATGGTCTGGGCGCGGCCTTTCCTGCCATTGGCCACAACACGCATGCAGCCCTGGTGCTGGCGTATTCAGGCGGCCTGGCCATTCACATCTGGACCCTCAAGGGCTATTACGACACCCTGCCCACGGAAGTGGAGGAGGCGGCGATTGTGGACGGGGCCACGCCCTGGCAGGCGTTTCGCAAGGTGTTGTTGCCCATGGCGGTGCCGGCGCTCACCGTGGTGTTTGTCTTGGCCTTCATCGGCGCCATCATCGAATACCCGGTCGCATCGGTCTTGCTGACGCAGCAAGACCAGCTGACCCTGGCTGTGGGTGCGAAGTTGTTCGTTCACGAACACAACTTCCGCTGGGGCGACTTTGCCGCTGCGGCCATCCTGTCAGGCCTGCCGATCACGGTGGTGTTCTTGCTGGCGCAGCGTTGGCTGGTCTCGGGCCTGGCTTCAGGCGGCGTCAAAGGCTGAGCTTCAGGGCTTCTTGGCGCTGGACGCGGCCTGGCCAGGTGAGGGTCGGGCCTTTGGCCGCTGGGTGTTGGGCTTGGTGCGCGGGGGTGGTGCCTTAGCCGCGGGCGTGGGCGCGCCGATCTGCCAGCCCCAGGGTGCAAGCTGCACGCGGCCCAGTGCTTTTTGAGGCTGGGCACTGAGGTTCACGCTGATCTGCAGGCGCCCACCTTTCGGGCCACGGCGCTTGAAGGTGATCACACGCGGGTTCTCGTCAGGTACCCACTCCAGGCCATCAAAAGCCAGGGCCGATGCCAAGGCCGGGCTGCTGCTGCGCCACTTCAGCAGGCGGGTGTAGAACTCGGCTTGCGTGCGGGCGCCCCAGTCCACGGGGTCTTTCTCGAAGAAAGCCAAGCGCTTGCGGCTGAAGCTCTCTTGGCCGGAGTACAGCAACGGCAGCCCGGGCAAGGTGGCGGTCAAGACTGCCATGGCCTGAGCGGCTTGGGGTGTTCCGTACAGCTCTTCATCGGAGCCGTGCCAGCTGTTGATGTCGTGGTTGGTGATGAAGTTCATCCCCATGGAGCCCACGGGGTAGCGCTTCACGCGGTCAACCCACCATTCCAAAAGGGCCTGGCCATCGGTTTGCCCCTGGGCGATCTTTTGCAGGACCTGCTGCAGCCGCCAGTCGTAGGTGGCGTCAAAGCCCGCACGGTGCATCTCGGGCTTGTCGGCCTCGGCCAGCATGAACAGGGGACCGTCTTGCTCCAAGACCTGGCGTGCCACCTCCCAAAAGCGCAGCGGCA
>JBJTHN010000060.1:0-17250 GCA_046094505.1 Betaproteobacteria bacterium | reverse complement strand
GCAATTGGAGCAGGAGAACGCTCGGCTCAAGCGGCTGGTGGGTGAGTTGCACTTGGAGAAAGCGGTACTCACGGATGTTGCGCGGGGAAACTTCTAAGCCCACAGCGCCTTGCACCTGAGTTTGTTTCCAGCAATTCCAACACCGCAGGAGATCAGGCAGCGATTGAGTTTGCAATGAAATACAGCTAGACTGAAAACTCTCACAGACTTTGGATCAACATTTGACGCGGGTCACTATCTTGACCTCGATCTCGCGCAACTTGGCCACGATTTGCTCGGGCTTTAATCGAACACCTTTTGGCATAACTTAATCCTTTCGAATGATAAAAACACTCAGTTTCTCTCACTCATACTGGATCAGTTTTTTTACGCAGGTCAGGTGAGGCTCCATCCTTCGAGTCGGCCCACAGCCGGCGCAGCAGGCCATTGACGAAGACCACGATCATGGCGGGGTAGCGCCCCGCTTCGATGGCTTCATCGAAGTGGCGCGACAGCGGTGCGATCCCGGCGATGCCGCCCTCGGTGCCGTGCAGCCAGTAAAGAACAGGCAAACGGTCAGGGTTCGTTTCGTAAGCGCGAGGCAGGTAGACGTGATAACTGACGGGGGCACCGACCGTGGCGCTTTGAAGGACCCGTTGCAGGACCCTGGGTGCCGGCGCAGCCGGTGTCACCCATGGCAGGGATACGTCGGCTTTTTGCTGCGCGAATGAAGGGCCTGGGGTGCCGGGTATCAAAACCCACAAGGCGAGCAGCAGACGCCAGATGATTGGTTGCGGACTCATAGTCTATTGCCGACAGGCAAGGACGCGGGCTGCCACGAGTGAATTGAACATGGGCGCCGCTATGGTAGGCGCGAGGCAAAAAAAGCCCATGTCACCTCCGCAAACTCAATGTCGCGGTTTTGAATACCGGTCAAGGCATTGGGCGGAACGGTCACGGCGCGGCTGGAAACGGTGTGGCCGGCGCCATCAAGGCGCCACCATTGAACCGGGTTCGCCCCAGCGTAATCGAAGCGGCGCGCTGGGCCACCATCGCTGGTGTCCAGTTCCACCACGGACGCGGTGGGCACCACGGCGCTCAAGCCATTGATCTGAAGCCAGCGGTCGCGAGTGGCTTCGGCCGACACCACGCGCCCGCGGTTGCAGGCCCCACCGACGTTGGCCACGCATCCACCGCCCCATGGCATCTGCGTGTCGGCGGTACCGTGCGCGATCAGGATGGGCAATGGGCGGCTGGGCCCCGTGGTGCAGGCGCCTGCACGCGGAACCTGCGGAAGGCTGCCGGCGCTGGTCGCCACCGCGGCCACCAAGTCGGCCCGCTGGAAGGCGAAAGCATGAACCATCTGTGCACCGTTGGAGCCACCGGCCATAAAGACGCGCGTTGAATGAAGACCGTATTCACCCCGCAGGCGTTCGATCAGTGCAGAGAGGAACGCCACATCGTCAGCACTGCTGGCCACCAAGTTGTCGGTCCGACAATCGACCCAGCCGACATTGGCTTCTGCATCGCGCGACGGCAGGCCGCCTGGGTAGACCGCGACGAAGCCTTCGCGGTCGGCTACCGAGCGAAAGACGGACAGTGGGTGTTGACCTGTGTTGGCCACGTTCAGGCCTTCGCCGCCCCCGCCGTGCAGCACAAGCACAACGGCCTTGGGCGAGGTCAATCCCGCTGGGACATGGACGCGATATTGGCGGTTGACCCCGACCACCGCGAGGGTTTGGTCGGACAGGCCTGCAGGGTAGGGGGCCGCGATGGGTGTGATGCCGGGGGCAGCCGATGAAGCATTGCCCCCGCCGCCGCAGGCAGACAACAGCGTGGCGGCCGAGCAGGTCAGGAATAGAAGCCTTTTGCGCATGTTGGGCCTTGACCGTAGTCTCATCCGGGGATCGTGCTTGCTTCACTTGAAACGGATTTGTCGCCGATGCGAACAAATACTGCTCCGGTTTCCGCAACGGAGTCCGCCCCATTCTGATCTTGCCACATAAATGTAAACGGCGGTAACATTAGACTGATCGTTCCAAGTGCTGACAGCCCATTTCATGACACTGATCGCAGACCTCGCTCCACCGCGTGCGTTCCACCACGGCAACCTCCGACAGGCCTTGGTCGAGGCCGCCCTTGCAGCGTCAGACATTGAGGGCTTGTCGCTGCGCCAAATCGCCACCGGCTTGGGTGTCACTGCCGCTGCGGCCTACCGGCACTTTGAGAGCCGCGATGCCCTGTTAGACGAGGTGGCCGCAGTCGGCTTTGGTCGCCTGGAAGCCCGCTTTGCCGCTGCCTTTGACATCTCACGCCCGCCCTTTGGCGCCGATGAAGCCAAAGTGCGAATGGTTCGACTGGCACAAGCCTATTTGCAGTTCGCCGATGATGAGCCGCCCTTGTGGCGCCTGCTGTTCGGTGTGCAGGGTGCAAGTTACCGCGCCGCCGTGCGCCTGCAACATCGGCGCAGCAGTTACGACTACCTGCCCGCCGCACTCATGGGCCTGCACCGGGCGGGCGTAATCGGCAAAGAACCCGATGCCCGAGATGCCCTGTTCGCCTGGAGCGCGATCCATGGTGCGGCTTCACTTCGCAACGGAAAGATCGCACCTGCTCAGGTCGAGGTGGCTCAACTCGCGCACGAGGTGGCCTATCGGGTGATCAAGTCACTTCAATGAGATGGTCATCGTTCCAGGCTGCGCTGTCTCCCATCCCGCGTTCACATCAACCGATTCAAAGAGGCACCCATGATTCTTCACGATCTCACCCCCGGCATGCACACCCGCCGCGTGCGGATCTTCCTCGCTGAAAAGGGCGTCTCGATCGAACGCCGTGAGGTGGACGCTGCGGGCAAGGCCAATGCCACGCCTGAGTTTCTGAGCCTGAACCCGCTGGGGAAGTTGCCGGTACTGGAGCTTGACGATGGCAGCGCCATTGCGGAGTCCCTGGCGATCTGTCGATACCTTGAGGCGCTCTACCCCAATCCTGCGCTGATGGGTCGAACCCCGGAAGAGGCGGCCCGCATCGAGATGTGGACGATACGCATGGAGAACGAGCTGTCGCGCATGATTGGCGATGTGTTCCGGCACAGCAGCGACTTCTACAGGGGGCGTATCGAGCAGGTGCCCGAAGTGGCCAGCTGGGCCCGGGGGCGCGCGCTTCATGCGATGGGCTGGTTGGACCTGGAACTCGCCGGCCGCCGCCACATGGCGGGGGAAGACTATTCCATGGCCGACATCGTGGCGCAGTGCGCCTTGGTGCTGGGCAAGGCCGTGGGTCTGCGGGTGCCGCCGGACATGACCCATCTCTCACGCTGGTTTGCCGAGGTGACCGCGCGGCCGACTGCTCGGGCTTAGCCCGTTGCCTGTGATCTGCGCCTGACTGCCTAACGGCCAGCAATCGCGCCAATTTGATTCCTGTTCGCCCCAAGGAGAACCCGATGTCCAAGCCCCCCGTTTGCTGTGTGATTGGTGCAGGAGACGCCACCGGATCTGCCGTCTCCCGCCGGTTCGCGCGGGAGGGCTACACGGTGTGCGCCGCGCGGCGCACTGAAGCGGCGCTCAAGCCCCTGGTGGATCAGCTCACCACCGAGGGCGGCCGTGCGCTGGCGTTCGGCCTGGATGCACGGCGCGAGGATCAGGTCGTGAGCTTCTTCAATCGCGTGGAAGCCGAGGTCGGGCCTATCGAGGTGGTTGTCTTCAACGTGGGTGGCAATGTGCGCTTTCCGATCCTGGAGACGACGGCGCAGAAGTACTTCAAGGTGTGGGAGATGTGCGCCATGGCCGGTTTTCTGGTCGGCCGTGAAGCCGCTCGGGTGATGGTGCCAAAGGGTCGGGGCACGGTGCTCTTCACTGGCGCAACCGCCAGCCTGCGGGGTGGCGCCGGCTTCTCGGCATTCGCTGGCGGCAAGGCGGCCCTGCGGGCGCTGGCGCAGTCGATGGCCCGTGAGCTGGGCCCCAAGGGTCTGCATGTTGCGCATGTGGTGATCGATGGCTTGATCGATACCGCCTTTTCGCGCGAGCACTTCGCGCAACGCGTGGCTGATGCCGGACCTGATGGCGTGCTGAACCCCGACCACATCGCGCAGGCGTACTGGTGGCTGCACAGCCAGCCGCGGGATGCGTGGACGTTCGAGATGGACCTGAGACCTTTTGTGGAGCGGTGGTGAACGGGTCCCGTCTTCATTGACGCTGCCGCGTTACCGAGTATCTGCTGTCGAGGCGATCAACTCATCGCTGCATGACTCAAGTCTCGTTCACCCCCATCCCCACACCCTCGATGGCACGCCGTCGGATCGTCTGCGCCGCCGGTGCCGCCATGCTGCTAGGCGGTGGTTGTAGAACCGGCGGTGGTGACCAAGACAATGATCGACGAATGGAGAGTCAGCCTGAGGCTGGACCACTGAATCTGCCTGACCGCGTGGCAGGCAGGCCCCGGATCGCCTGGGTCCTCAGCTCTGGAGGGCCCCGGGGTTTCGTGCATGTGGGCGTACTGAAGGGGTTGTCGGCCCTCGGGCTCCAACCCGACTTCATCGTGGGAGCATCGGTCGGTGCCGTCGTGGGCACGCTGTGGGCTGCTGGTCTTCACATGCGACTGATCGAGGAGCGGGCACTCGATCTTCAGCCCTGGGATGTGCTGCGCCCAGGTTTTCAATCTGGTGTGTGGCTCAGCGGGGGCGGGCTCGCCGCCCTGATCAACGACAGCCTTGGAGGGCGGTTGTTGCAGGATTTGCCGATACCCATGGCCTGCGTGGCAATTCGATTGGCAGATGGCGAAGTGGTGGCCTTCACCCGAGGAGATGCCGGCTTGGCCGTCCAAGCCTCGTCGGCCATCGTCGGTCAGCTTGCACCGGTACAGATCAGCGGGAAGGCGTATGCCGATGCGGACCAGAACACCCCGCTTCCGGTCCGCTTGGCTCATCGGCTCGGCGCAAACCGGGTGCTGGCGGTGGATGCCTCTGCCCATGAAGACCGCGCCCCGCCATCCGCTCAGCGGTATCGAGAGGCTGACCTGCGCAAGCGCGCTGCCACCCGGCTCGACTCGCCGCTTGCCGATGTCCTGATTCATCCCGACACCGGTTACTGGACCGGATGGTCCCGTGCCTATCGAGAACGCTTGATCGCACTAGGGGAGGCTGCGGTGATGGCTCAGGAGGGCGCGCTGATCAAGCTGCACAGCCGCATTTCACGATGAAGGCAACCCTGCGAATGTTCGTCAGCTGAGGGTTGGGCTACACCGCTCACTTGGCTGTGGGCGTCTGAGGCACCTTGACCAGCTTGGCCGTGTCGTAGCCCATGGCTTTGACCCTGCCCACCAGCTCGGCGTATCGCGAATCCTCGATGACCGGCGTGCGCGCCATGATCCACAAGTAGTCGCGGGCACTGCGGGCGATGATGGTTTCGGTGTAGTTCGCATCGACATGCGAGATCACAAACTCACCCTTGATCAGCCAGATGAACTGCATGCCCCAGACCGCATTGTTGGAGCCTTCGATCACAAAGCCCTTGGGCTGCATGCGTGACGCGGGACCATCAAAGGCACCTTTGTTGAAGGTGAAGGTGGTGTTGACCGTGCCGTCAGGCGCGAGTTCATAGGACTCGATGGCGTTGTAGATGTCCTTCTCAAGGAAGGTGGGAATGACGCCGATCACATACCAGGGGCCCATGAAGCGGGGGAGGTCGACGCTGGCTGCCACCGGCACGGTCACCTTCTGCGGTGTGATGGCACAGCCGACCAGGAACGCCAACATCAAGCCGGCAATTCCCAGCTTCATGGTGTGCCTGAACGGCCGATGGAAGGACGAGGGTTTCGGCATGAATAGGGCTCCGATCAATCAGTGAGAGTGCCGCGAAGCGGCGGGCTAGATGACACGGCGCAACACATCAGCAATGGCTTCTCGCTTGAGCCTTGCCGGAAGAGTCCCGATTGAATCCAGGCGCCCGGCTACCAACAGATCGGCCAATCCGTGAGCCACCGCCCAGATGGCCGCTACATGCCGCATCAGGTCGACATCGAGCGTCGACCCGTGCCGTTCTTGTTGGGAATGCCCATTCATCCTGACCATGGCCACATGATGCACCAGATCGTCGTAGGCCTTGCCCGCAGCGTGCGCCAGATCTGCGTCTTCGAAGTTGGTGCGACTGGATCCGAACATGAGGCGAAACAGTGCGGGGCTTTCCATGGCAAAGACCACATAGCCCAGGCCTGAAGCAACCAACTGCGATCGAGCGTCTGGATCGGCCCGGCGC
This sequence comes from Betaproteobacteria bacterium, assembly GCA_046094505.1. Lineage (GTDB taxonomy): Bacteria > Pseudomonadota > Gammaproteobacteria > Burkholderiales > Burkholderiaceae_C > RFTU01. The sequence continues at coordinate 11,023 of JBJTHN010000060.1, read as the reverse complement.
CGGAAGTCCGCTTGCCTTCGGACAAAGCGCTCGAAGCCGCGTGTGGCCACGGCCGTCAAGAGGCCCTGCACATCCACGAAGTGGTGGGCCGGTGCGGCATGGCTCACACCGGCTCGCTTGGCCACGCCGCGCAGTGAGAACCCCTCAATGCCCTTTTCCGTCAATTCCTCCTCTGCAGCATCCACGAGCGCAGCGGCGAGATCTCCATGGTGGTAGGGGCGTGTGTCGGCATTCACAGACGATATCTTGACACAGTCAAGTTTGGTTGACAAAATCTTGACACTGTCAACCGATAAACCAAGAGGGAAATCATGGACTTCATGAATCAGCATCAGTCTTTTAGGTGGGTCGTCGCGCTGGCACTTTTCCTAGAGCTGGTTGCGGGCGCATCGGTCGTATGGGCTCAGGGCAAACAGGACGGCGCAACTTCATTGCGCCTGGAGGTGACCTCCTTCCGCAATGCCAAAGGATCATTGAATTGCAGGCTGTTCACCGATGCGACCAGCTTTCCTGACGGCGAGGGGTCGCGTACTGTGAGCGCTCCCATCTCGGGCCATCAGGCGAGTTGCGTGTTCGACGAGTTGCCGCCCGGTACCTACGCCGTGGCGGTTGTTCATGATGAAAACGGAAACGGCAAGCTCGACAAGAACTTCCTGGGTATCCCCAGCGAGGGCTACGGCGTTTCCAACAACCGCACCTATGCCGCTTCCAGTCCCAAGTGGGAGGAGTCGCGCTTCACTGTGACGTCTCGTGAGCCCTTGGTGCTCAAGGTCAGCCTGCGGTATTGACGGGCCCTCAATGGAATCTGGTGGCAATGGACGACCTGAATAGGGAGATGGCCGTGAACAGTGGAACTGTGACCTTGATTACAGGTGGCAGCGGGGGCATTGGCTTGGAGATGGCGCACCTGCTCGCCGGTAGGGGGCATCGCCTGATTCTCGTCAGTCGTGATCTTCACCGCTTGCATGAGGCAGCTAAGGAACTGAAGCGAAAGTACGGGCATGACGTTCAGGTCCATGCCGTCGACCTGTCCGAGCGCGGTGCAGGCCAACGACTGTTTGAGCATACACAGCGACTCGGGATGCAAATCGATGTGCTGGTGAACAACGCCGGATTCGGCATCGTTGATGAGCATGTCGAGATCGGTTCAGCCCAATTGGAACGCATGCTTCAACTGGATGTGGTGGCAGTAGCCGAACTTTGTCAGCTCTACGGTTTGGCTATGAAGCAACGGCGCAGCGGCCGGATCCTGAACATCGCCTCAACAGCAGCGTTTCAGCCCACTCCGTACTTCGCGGCTTATGGCGCGGCAAAAGCGTTTGTTCTCAACTTCTCGGAGGCTTTGGCCAAGGAGTTGGAAGACTATGGGGTGAGCGTGAGTTGTCTCGCTCCGGGTCCTACGGACACCGCGTTCTTCGACGGAGTTGATCCACAACGCATTGCCGGTGACCACTTTTTTGGAAAGGCGCAGCGTGCCAAACCGGCTGATGTGGCCGCGGCGGGCGTTGAACTTCTTTTGAGCGGTGGGCTCACCAGAGTCGTTGGGCTTACCAACCAGTTGATGATCATGGGAAATCGCTTCAGCCCGCGAGCGCTAACCGCGGCTGTTTCAAAGCGCATGCTCAAGCCGTTGGAAATCAACCGGGGCGGTCATGAAGCGACATAAGTTCCAAAAGCATCCCCGCTCATACGTCAATTCAGAATCGGGCCCAAGCGGTTCTCTCCAACTGCCTGCGCGAACCCTATCGATAGTGGCGATTCTGCTGGCGGCTTGCGGCAGCACGCCGCAGTCTCCTCCGCCTGACTTTTCGCTTGCTGGCGAGCGATTCGCGCACTCTGCCGCCACCAGCGCTGAGACCCTGGATGCCGCCACCTGGCGCGGCTTCTACGACCCGGCGCTGGAATCGCTGATCGCCCAGGCCCGAACCGCCAACCTGGATGTGCGCATCGCCCAGCAGCGGGTGCGCCAAGCGCGTGCCGGCAGCACAGCGGCGGCCTCGCGCCTGATGCCCACGGTGGCCATCAGCGGCTCGCTCTCAGATCAACGCACCGGCCTGCCCAGTGACTTCAAGCGGACCTCCCCTGATGTCCAGGCCAAGCGGGGCGCTTTGGATCTGGGCTGGGAACTTGACATCTTCGGCGCCGCGCGTGCCGCGGCCGATGCGGCTGAACTGGATGCGCTGGCAGCAGATGGTGGTGTGGAAGTGGCCCAGTGGTTGGCCACCACCGAGGTGGCTCGCCAATATCTGGTGTGGCAGGGCGCGCGGCTGCGCCTGCGGCAGCTTCAGGCCCTGCAGCAGGCCCAACAGGAGACCGAGCGGCTCACCCGCAACCGGGAAGCGGTGGGCCTGGCCAGCCGCTTTGATGTCACCCGCGCCGAAGTGGAGACTCAAACCGTAGCCGCCCAGTTGCCACCCCTGCAGACATTGATCGACGTCACGCAGGCCCAGATCAAGGGCTTGTTGGGCATGGGTCCAGGCGCGGATCTGAAGGCACTGAATGCCCGTGACGCGGCAACCTTGCCGCAGGTGCCCTCGCTATCGCCGGGTCAACCGATTGAACTGTTGCAGCGCAGGCCCGACCTTCGCGTGGCCGAGCGTCAATTGAAGGCGGAGTCTGCTCGACTGCGCGAGAGCCAGGCCGACCAGTGGCCGCGCCTTGTACTGGGCGCGGCATTGGGTCAGCAAGACCTGAGGGTCAATGGATTGAACCTGTCACCGGTGCGCTACAGCAATGTGGCACTGGCCTTCACCGCCCCGGTGTTCAACGCCGGACGCCTGCGCGCGGCGGTGGAGCGGCAATCGGCCCGTGAGCGAATGGCGGTGTTGCAGTATGAGCGCGCTGCGCTGGGTGCCCTGCAGGATGTTGAAAACAGCCTGGTGGCACTGAATCAGGAGCGCGAGCGCGGTCTGGCCTTGGATGCTGCCCTGGAGAGCCGCCGGCAGGGCCTGCGCCATGCGCAATCCCTGCACCGCGAAGGCCAGATCGACCGTCTGCAATTGCTGGAGGCTCAGCGCGGTGTGATCGCCGCCGAGTTGGCCGCCACCGACAACCATACCCAGCGCGCGCTGTGTGCCGTTCAACTGGTCAAGTCCTTGGGGGGTGGCTGGTATGCCACACCCGGGCCCGCAGCCGCACCCGCACCTGCATCTGCCGTATCCGTCAACTCCAAGCCCTGAGGTCACCATGCACTCAACCCATTCCAAGCGGCCTCGCTCATGGGCCATCGCCGCACTGGCCGCAATGACGCTGCTGGTGGCAGCCTGCTCTCCCAAGCCCGACGCCCCGCCGGTGGTCCCTTCCGTCTTCGTCACCCCCGTTCGAAATGAAGCCGGGGCGGATCAGCGCGTGCTCTTCGGTCAGGTGCGGCCCCGCATCGAGGCGGACCTGAGTTTTCGCACCGGCGGAAAGGTCACGGAGCGCTTGGTGGAACTGGGCCAGCGCGTGAAGGCCGGGCAAGCCTTGGCCCGCTTGGACCCGGCCGACTATCAACTGGCCCTGCGCGCGGCAGAAGAACAGCAGCGTGCGGCGGAAGTGGAAGCGGTGCAGGCGGCCAGCGATGCGGCCCGATTCAAGCGCTTGATGGCCGATGGCTCGGTCGGTGCCGCTGATGCCGAGCGCCAGCAAGCCAGGGCAGACGCCTCGGCCGCACGCTTGACGCAGGCCAAACAGCAGACGGAGCTGGCGCGCAACCGTGAGGCCTACGGCGCACTGACCGCACCCTTCGATGGCGTGGTGACCGCTTTGCGCTTTGAGGTGGGGCAGTTGGTGGATGACCGGCAACCGGTGGTGAGCCTGGCCAAGCCCGACGAGCTGGAGGTGCTGGTGGATGTTCCGGAATCATTGGTCGAGGGCTTGAATGCTTGGAAGGCGGGTGCCCTTGTCGGTGGTGCCATGGGAGGTAGCGCCAGTGCTGATTCAGCCCCAGAGGCGCTCAAGCCCCTGGCCCTGCGCCTGCGTGAACTGGCCCCCAGCACCAATGCCGCCACCCGCACCACCCGCGCGCGCTATTCCGTGGTGAAGCCCGCCGAATCCGCCGCGTGGCGCATCGGGATGACGGCCGAGGTGCAGCTGCACCGCCCGGGGCTTCAAGCCGGTGTGAAGCTGCCGCTCGGCGCGCTGTTGGCCACGCCGAACAGCTCAGCGGTATGGGTGGTCGATGCCAAAAGCGGCGCGCTCAAGCGCCACCCTGTTCAGTTGCTGTCTCAATCCACTGACCACGTTCGTGTGGCGGGCTTGACCGATGGTGAGTTGGTGGTGACCGTCGGCGCTCAAAAGCTGGATGCCGGCATGAAGGTTCAACCCGTGCAGCGGCCCCTGGCAGCCGTGCCGGCGGTGTACGCCCTATGAAGTCCTTCAACCTCTCTGAATGGGCGGTCACGCACCGCGCCATGGTGCTGTTCCTGATCATCGGCACCTTGGTGGTCGGGGCTTTTTCTTTCACTCGCTTGGGGCGCCTGGAAGACCCGCGCTTCAATGTGCCCACGATGAACATCGTGGTGGCCTGGCCCGGCGCCACGGCGCAGCAGGTGCAGGACCAGGTGCTCAACCGCATTGAGCGCGAACTGCAGAAGATCGAAGGCACCGACTATGTCCGCAGCTTTGCGCGGCAGGGTTACGGCGGCGTGAACTTCTTTATGAAGGGCGGAACGCCCAAGCACGACCTTGAGCAGGCCTGGTACTTGGCGCGTAAAAAGGTCGCCGATGTACGGCACGAATTTCCAGACGGCGTGCGCGGCCCGTATTTCAACGACGAACTGGGCGATGTCTACAGCGTCCTCTATGCCTTCAGTGCGCCGGAATTGAGCTGGCCCGAACTGCAGGTGCTGGTGGAAGACGCAAAGCGCCAACTGCAGGCCGTGCCCGGCGTGACCAAGATCGATGTGTTCGGGCGTCAGGCAGAGAAGGTGTACGTGGAATTCACCACCGCGCGCCTGGCTGCCTTGGGCATCAGCCCTCAGACCGTCATAGAGACCCTGGCGAGGCAGAACCTGGTGGCGCCCACCGGCAGCACCGAGGGTCAACACGATCGCGTGTTTGTTCGCATCGGCGATAAGGGCTCGGCCAACACGCCCGGCGGCACACGCCTGCCCGGGAGTTTCCATAGCGCTGCTGAAGTGGCCGACATCCCCATCGAGGCCGGTGGCCGCCTGCTGCGCCTGGGCGATGTGGCCACCGTGCGCATTGGCCTGGAAGACCCACCCCAGTTCACCGTGCGCCACAACGGCCAGCCGGTGCTGATGCTGGGCGTCACCTTCGAGCGCAGTGGCAACATCCTGAAGCTGGGTTCTGCACTCGATGCGCGCATGACCCAACTGCAGTCAGCCCTGCCGGTGGGCGTATCGGTGGACAAGGTGGCCGACCAGCCCCGCATCGTGGACGAATCGGTGTGGGAATTCGAGAAGTCCTTCCTCGAGGCGCTGGCCATTGTGCTGGCGGTGTGTTTCCTCTTTCTGGGTTGGCGCACCGGCATCGTGGTGGCGGCTTCGGTGCCGCTGGTGCTGGCCCTGGTGGCCATCGTCATGCTGGTCATGGGCTGGAACCTGGACCGCATTTCGCTCGGCTCCCTGATCATTGCGCTGGGCCTGCTGGTGGACGACGCCATCATTGCGGTGGAGATGATGGTGGTGAAGATCGAGCAGGGCTGGGACCGGGTGCGTGCGGCCACCTTCGCCTACACCTCCACAGCCTTTCCCATGCTCACCGGCACGCTCGTCACCGTAGCAGGCTTCATGCCGGTGGGCTTTGCCAAGTCGATCAGCGGCGAATACGCCGGCGGCATTTTCTGGGTGGTTGGCGTGGCGCTGATCGCCTCCTGGTTCGTGGCCGTGGTGTTCACGCCCTACCTGGGTGTGGTGATGCTGCCCAAACAGATGAAAGGGCATGGCGCCGAGGGTGCAGACCCCTATGCAAGACCGCTGTATGCCCGACTTCGCGCCATCGTGCGCTGGTGTGTGGGTCACCGCTGGTGGGTGCTGGCAGGAACCGCTTTGGCCTTTGTGGTGAGTGCCGTCGGCATGGGCCTGGTGCAGCAACAGTTCTTCCCTACCGCCTCACGCCTGGAGTTGATCGTGGATATGCGCCTGCGGGAAGGCTCCTCGTTCACCGCCACCGAAAACCAGGTCAAGCGGCTGGAAACGATCTTGAAGGCCGATCCGCAGATTGCGCATTTCACGGCCTACACCGGCGCGGGCGCGCCGCGCTTCTTCCTGTCGCTCTCGGCTGACTTGCCCAACCCGGGGTTGGCGCAGGTCATCGTCAACACCAAGAGCATCGAAGACCGAGAGGCGGTGCGGGGCCGCTTGCTGGAACTGTTCGCAAAAGGTGAGCAGTTTCCCGATTTGCATGGCCGCGTCACGCGTTTCGAGTTCGGCCCCCCGGTGGGCTTTCCGGTGCAGTTCCGCGTGATCGGGCCTGATGCAGCCCAAGTGCGGGCCATTGCCTACCGGGTGCGGGACACGGTACGGGCCAGTCCCTTGGTGCGCGATACCCAACTCGACTGGAACGAGCAGGTGCGCGCCATCCGGGTGGAGTTGGACCAGAACAAGGCCCGCCTGCTCGGAGTCACCAGTGCCGATGTGGGGGCGATGACGCAGATGGTTCTGTCAGGTGCACCTGTGACGCAGATTCGACGCGGCGAAGACCTGATCGATGTGACCCTGCGTGGCGCGCCCGAGGAGCGCTTGGCTCTTGAACGCCTGGGCGATGTGAACCTCTTCACCCGCAGCGGTGCCGTGGTGCCCCTGTCGCAGGTGGCCACACTCACCCCCACCTTCGAGGAGCCGGTGCTGTGGCGGCGCAATCGCGACATGGCCTTGACCGTTCGTGCCGATGTGATGGACGGTGTGCAGGGACCTGATGCATCGTCCAAGATCTGGCCCACGCTGCAGCCCATCGCGGCCAGCCTGCCCCCCGGTTACCGCCTGGAAGTGGGCGGCGCGGCCGAAGAAACCGCAAAGTCCGACACAGCCTTGTTCGCGGTCTTCCCGTTGATGTTTGTGGTGATGCTGTTCTTCCTGATGGTGCAGCTGCAGAGCTTCTCGCGCATGTGGATGGTGTTCCTCACGGCGCCTCTGGCGCTGGTGGGTGTGGTGCCCGCGCTGTTGATCTTCAACGCGCCGTTCGGGTTCGTGGCCCTGCTGGGCGTGATTGCGCTCAGCGGCATGATCATGCGCAACTCGGTGATCCTCGTGGATCAGATCGACAGCGACATTCAGGCGGGTGCTTCGGCAATCGAAGCCGTGGTGGAAGCCACCGTGCGGCGCTCGCGCCCCGTGGTGCTGACTGCCGCCGCTGCCGTGCTGGCCATGGTGCCGCTGGCGGGCAGTGTGTTCTGGGGCCCGATGGCAAAAGCCATCATGGGTGGTTTGATCGTGGGCACGGTGCTCACCCTGGTGTTCGTGCCGGCGCTGTACGCGGCATGGTTCCGCGTCGGGCGCGGGGTTGAGCCGGTCTCGCCTTTGCCGGTGTGATGGGCACAGAATAGGGTCTGCCATGTCAGCTGACACCCGTTTCCGCGAAGCCGCATCCGCGTTGGGTTACTCCTTCGAGGGTGAACTCAAGATGGGTGGCAATTACGTCCCGCTGGTGCGCGACGGGTATGTTCTGTACGTCAGCGGCCAGGTGCCGCGTGTAGGAAGCACGATTGTCGTCACGGGCCGTGTCGGTGAGGGTGTCACGCTGGCGCAGGCCCAGCTTGGGGCCAAGGTGTGCGCGCTGCGGGCTCTGGCCGTGCTGCAGCGGGAACTTGGCTCCCTTGACCAAGTGCGGCGTGTGCTGCGCGTCACGGTCTTCACGCAGTCGGCAGCGGACTTCACCCAGCAGAGCGAGGTGGCTGATGCTGCGTCTGAATTGCTGCATGAAGTCCTGGGAGAAGCCGGCAAACATACCCGCACCTCGGTTGGTGTCTATCAACTGCCCAAGAACGCCAGCGTTGAGTTGGACCTCATTGCGTCCGCACTGCAAGCCAGTTGAGGGCTCCTGGTCAAGGCGGTTTCATCGTGGCTGCTTGAAGGTGCACAGCGCTTGGCAATTGCATGGATTTCTATTCAATGACATCGTGCATACGCGAGGCGCCAGATAAGGCGCGTGTGCATGTCTGTGTTGCGTATCTCAGTGCGCTAAGGCCCTTATCTGTGTTTCGCTTCAGATAGCATGAGGCGCTCGCCAGATGACTCGTGAGTCTTTGGTCCTACTTATCCTTGTATCGGCGATAAACCCCGTCCTACCTCGCTCAAGTAAACACAAGGGACATACTGCCAGTTCGCGCTTCTTCCCAATCGTGCGCTACGCCTAACTTTGTGTGCGACCGGCAAAGACATGAAGCGCCCTTTCCCCTATTGTTCTCTCCATGAGGCAACGCACGCGCTATTCACTGTGGAACCTGCTGGCTGCTTCGCCCGGCGGACATGTTGACTGGGCGCCGGCCTGGCTCGAGGCGGAGCCAAAGGCCTCCTATGACATCGTGGTGGTGGGCGGTGGCGGCCACGGGTTGGCCACGGCCTACTATCTGGCCAAGAACCACGGGATCACCAATGTGGCTGTGGTCGAGGCCGGCTGGATTGGCGGTGGGAACACGGGGCGCAACACCACCATCGTGCGTTCAAACTATCTGTACCCTGAGAGTGCACGTCTGTATGACTTCTCCTTGAAGCTCTACGAAGGGCTGTCAAGGGAGCTGAACTACAACATCATGTTGAGTCAGCGCGGGGTGGTGACCCTGGCGCACTCGCGCCATGATCTGGATGCACAAAGCCGCTGGGCCAACGCCATGCGTTGCAACGGTGTGGATGCCGACCTACTGGATGCGCGGGAGTTGGAAGCACTTGAGCCGCGACTGAACTTCAGCTCCTCGGCTCGATTCCCCATTCTTGGGGGGCTGATCCAGCGACGTGCTGGGCCTGCCCGGCATGACGCGGTGGCTTGGGGTTATGCGCGGGGTGCATCAGCGTTGGGCGTGGACATCATCCAGAACTGCCCGGTCACCGGCTTCCTGAAACAGGGTGAGCGTGTGGTGGGCGTACAAACTTCGCGCGGCCCGATTCGGGCCGATCAGGTGGCCTTGGCCGTGGCGGGACACTCTTCCGAGCTTGGCCGCATGGCGGGCATCGAGCTCCCGGTCACCAGTTATGCATTGCAGGCGATGGTGAGTGAGCCCGTCAAACCCGTTCTCAACACGGTCACCATGTCGCCCTCACTGGCATCGTACTGGAGCCAAAGCGATAAAGGCGAGGTGGTGATCGGTGGTGCCCTCGATCACTTTCCGTCCTATGCCCAGCGTGGCAGTTTCGATGTGATGCAGCAGGTGCTGGCGGCTACCGCCGAGATGTTCCCGACTCTAGGCAGGCTGAGACTTCTGCGTCAGTGGGCCGGTGTTGTTGACGTTGTGCCTGACTCCAGCCCGATCATTGGGCCTACTCCCACGCCCAGACTCGCGATCAACTGTGGCTGGGGAACCGGTGGCTTCAAGGCCATCCCAGTGGGCGGGTGGACGCTGGCGCACTGGCTGGCCACTGGGCGTCAGCACGAATTGGCGGAACCTTTTGAGCTCGAGCGATTCTTCTCGGGCCGCCTGATCGATGAAGCCGCTGCGGCTGGCATCGCGCACTGAATTGGCCCTGAGCAAACGAGCAAAGTCTTCGGAGTAGTCGTCCATCATGATGCAACTCCATTGCCCTTGGTGTGGCCCTCGAGCGGCCCACGAGTTCCAATGTGGCGGCACCACCGCAATCGCGCGTCCACCGCTGGATTGCGACGATGCCACCTGGGGCCGCTATCTCTTTTTCCGCGCAAACCCCAAGGGCTTGCATGCAGAGCGTTGGCGCCACACCTACGGCTGTGCTCAGTGGTTCAATGTTCAGAGAGATACGGTGACCCATGCGGTGGATGCGGTGTACAGCATCACGGAGAGTGCGCCCCTAAGTGAGTTGAAGAATCGGCCGGAGGATCAAGCTTGAGCGCCTATCGTCTTCCCAGCCCAATGGGGGCCTGGATCGATCATTCGCATCGCTTGGGATTCAGCTTCGACCGACGTCTATTTGAGGGTCACCCGGGCGATACCCTGGCGTCTGCCTTGTTGGCCAACGGCGTGATGCACATGGGCCGCAGCTTCAAACTGCACCGACCGCGCGGCATCTTCTCCTGTGGGCTGGAGGAACCTACGGGGTTGGTCGATGTGGGTGAGGGCGCCAGGCGTACACCCAATACGAAGGCCACCGATGTCTCGCTCACAGAGGGGCTGGTGGCATGTCCCGGCAATGTCTGGCCCAGTCTGCGTATGGACTTCGGCGCCATCAATTCCATCTTTGCTGCGCTGCTGCCGGCGGGCTTCTACTACAAGACCTTCATCTGGCCGGGTTGGCGCTGGTTTGAGCCGCCCATCCGGCGAGCCGCGGGGCTGGGTCATGCGCCCAGAGCCAATGCCGGTGCCGATCCGGATCGCTATGAAGAACGGTCGATGCAGGTTCACACCATGGTGGTCGGCGGTGGATCGGCGGGTATGGAAGCGGCCATCCGAGCCGCACAGCAGGGTTACCAGGTTCTGATCATGGAAGCTCAGCGCCGCCCAGGCGGGTGGATGGCCGCTCAAGGCGAGCGCGAACGCAATCAGATGGCAGGGTTGATCGATCAGGCCGAGCGATTGGGCGTTCGCATTGAAACAGACACAACGGTGTTCGGCCTGTACGACCATCAACTTGCAGCGGCTGTGCAAACCTTCGAGCACGAACACCCTCCTCCAGACAGTGTTCTGCGTGAGCGTCTGTGGAAGATACGTGCGCAGGAAGTTGTGATTGCCTGCGGTGCTTTTGAGCGGCCCATGCTGTTCCCCGACAACGACCGGCCTGGCGTGATGCTGGCCGGCGCTGTTCAGCGCTATGCGCAGTTGTACGGTGTGGCCTGCGGGCGCCGGGTGCTGATCGCTGCGGCTTGCGACAGTGCTTATGCCGTGGCGCACTCTCTGGTGGCCGCTGGCGTGCAGGTGGTCGCGATCGTCGATCACCGACCGGCCAGTGGTCTTGGGGCA
>JBJTHN010000059.1:0-41332 GCA_046094505.1 Betaproteobacteria bacterium | reverse complement strand
CCGCGTACCACGACCCCCTGGTGATGGCCGACTGGGATACCCGGTTCTGGGGAGAGAGCCCGGCCGGTGATGACCGCTATGGGTCTGATGGCACCCTGCAAGACGGATGGCGCCTGGAGGTCGAGCGGCGCATGGTGGCCTACATCGAGCGTGAGCATGCGGCGCATGGGACGCCCTGGGCCCATGCGGCGACCCACATGCTGGGGCTGTGGAATGGTCGGCCCGGCGCCCGCGCTTGGCGGCGCGTCTGGAGCGACCACCGGCTTAAGGCTCGTCCGGTTGCCGAGGTGTTTGATGCGGCCCTGCAGGCACGCCTACAGGCGGCTCGGACCCCGCTCCCGTAACCAGCCAGACGGCGGCCAGGGCCAGCACCAGGGCCGCACCATGGGCCGCACTCCACGGTTCACCCAGCACCCCAACCCCCACGGCCGCCGATGACAGCGGCAGAAACACAGTGAAGATGCCCGCCCCCTGGGCTGAGACGTGTTCAAGCCCCTTCATCCACAGCCACACCGTGAACACACTGGCGGCCAGCGCATAGAAGAGCAGCAGGGCCCAGGTCTGCGCCTGCACAGCCCCGAAGCTGAAGGACCAGGCCCAATAAAGCCCCAGTGGGGCCGAGAGCACCAGGCCCCACAGGTTGATGATCGCGCTCACGCGCCGCGCAGGCACCGCCGCACTCAGCCGCTTGCCGATCACCACATAACTGGCCTCACACACGACCGCGCCCAGGAGCATCAAATGGCCCAGTAGCGAGGCGGGCCAGTTGGTTGCATGGGAGGGGGAATCCGCGATCTGGCCAGCCTTTTGAAGTGCCAACAAGGTTACGGCCGATGCAGAGCACGCCGCTGCGCCCCAAATCCGGGGCGACAGGGCTTCCTTGAGGAAGGCTCGCGACAACAAGGCCACACAGGCCGGCAGCGCCGCCATCACCACCCCTGCGCTGGTGGCGCCTGCCAGCCAGGCGCCGTTGAGCGCCAGAACCGTGAACAGGAAGTTGCCCAGCAGGCTTTGCAAGAACAGCAAGCGGTGCTGCTGTGCGGTCAGTGGGGCCTGCATCGCGCCACGCCCCATCCAACTGGCCATCGCCACCGCGCCAATGGCAAAGCGCAGCGTTGCCAGCAACATGACCGGAAACACGGCCATCAACAACGGTGACAGGCCCACATAGGCGCCGACCAGGGCCATGCTGAGCGCCAACTGGGCATACGCCAGGGTTCGGTTGGACGGGGGCAGGGGGTGCACAACCCTGGATTGTCGCTGTGGTGCGGGACTTCGTGGGACGCGTTTTCACGATGAGGAATGACGGCCTCGCATCGTGTCCATTCACGTTCCAGATCGGAGGCACTTGTTTCGCAATACAAGATGTGGTTCACAAGACATTGATTTCATTGGGTTAAAATTTTCTTATGTGTTATATCTTATATAAGACATAAGACACAAAATAGCACCAAGCAAGTGACGCTGACCCACCCATCTAATTGAACTTCAAGCCCGAAGGAGCTGACCATGAAACGACTGACACGCGAACAGCAGATTGCCGCACTCGAAAAGGACTGGGCTGAAAACCCGCGCTGGAAGGGGGTGAGCCGTGGCTACAGCGCAGCCGATGTGGTGCGCCTGCGCGGCAGCTTACAGCCCGAGCACACCCTGGCGCAGCGCGGGGCCGAAAAGCTGTGGGACCTGGTCAACGGAGGCGCTCGTAAAGGCTATGTGAACGCCTTTGGCGCGATCACAGCCGGGCAGGCGATGCAGCAGGCCAAGGCAGGCCTGGAGGCTGTGTACCTCAGCGGCTGGCAAGTGGCCGCTGATGGCAACAGCTCCGAGACGATGTACCCCGACCAGTCGCTCTACGCCTACGATTCGGTGCCCACCATGGTGCGCCGCATCAACAACACCTTCAAGCGCGCCGATGAGATCCAGTGGAGCCGCGGCGTGGGCCCGGAACACAAAGACTTCATCGACTATTTCCTGCCCATCGTGGCCGATGCAGAAGCAGGCTTCGGTGGCGTCCTCAACGCCTTTGAGTTGATGAAGAACATGATTGCGGCCGGTGCCGCAGGCGTGCACTTCGAGGACCAGCTGGCAGCTGTGAAGAAGTGTGGCCATATGGGTGGCAAGGTGCTGGTTCCAACCGGCGAGGCCGTGGAAAAGCTCATCGCCGCGCGCTTTGCCGCCGATGTGATGGGTGTGTCGACCATCGTGCTGGCGCGCACAGACGCGGAGGCAGCCAACCTGCTGACCAGCGACCACGATGCCAACGACAAGCCCTTCTTGACCGGGGAGCGCACCCCCGAGGGCTTCTACCGCGTGCGGAACGGCATGGAGCAAGCCATCAGCCGCGGTGTGGCCTACGCACCCTACGCCGACCTCGTGTGGTGCGAAACCGGCACACCCGACCTCGGCTTCGCACGCGAGTTCGCACAGGCGGTGCACGCCAAATCCCCTGGCAAGCTGCTGAGCTACAACTGCTCGCCGTCGTTCAACTGGAAGAAGAACCTCAACGACAAGACGATTGCCACGTTCCAGGAGGAGCTCAGTGCATTGGGCTACAAGTACCAGTTCATCACACTGGCCGGCATCCACATCAACTGGTACCAGACCTTCAAGTTCGCACACGCCTATGCCCAAGGCGACGGCATGAAGCACTATGTGGAGATGGTGCAGGAGCCCGAGTTCAAGGCACGCGAGCAGGGCTACACCTTCGTTTCGCACCAACAGGAAGTCGGCGCTGGCTACTTCGATGACGTCACCACGGTGATCCAAGGCGGCTCTTCCAGCGTCAAGGCCTTGGCGGGCTCAACCGAGGAAGAGCAGTTCCACTGAACCCTTGACTCGAGGACCTCAGGCCCAGGAGTCAGACTGAGGCACCAGTCCTGGGCCCGGGCCCTTGCAGTACGCTTGGGCCATGGGCGGTCGTCGGATTTTCTTGTTGGGGGCCTCGGGCACGATCGGGCAGGCCACGGCTTCGGCCCTGACCGCTCGTGGCCATGAGGTGGTGGCCTTGGTGCGTTCGGCGCCAGGGCTGTCTCCCGAGGCTGCCGCCGTGCGGCAACGCCTGCGCGCCATGCCCGGGCTGATCCTTCGAGAAGGCAACCCCTTAAGCGGGGAGTCCCTGCGCCGCGATGGCCTGCAGGGCGAACGGTTCGACACCTGGGTGTCCTGCCTGGCCTCGCGAACCGGCGCGCCGGCCGATGCCTGGGCGGTCGACCACGCAGCCCATGTGCAAGCGCTGCAAGCCTGTCGCGAAGCGGGTGTGCAGCAGGTGGTCCTGCTCTCGGCCCTGTGCGTGCAAAAGCCGCGCCTGGCCTTCCAGCAGGCCAAGTTGGCCTTTGAGTCGGCCCTGATCGAGTCCGGGCTGAACCACTCGATCGTGAGGCCAACGGCCTTCTTCAAGTCTTTATCGGGGCAGGTGCAGCGCCTTCGCCAAGGCCGCCCCTTCCTGTTGTTTGGCGACGGATCCCTCACGGCCTGCAAGCCGATCGCCGACGAAGACCTGGGCGCGTACCTGGCGCAGTGCGTGGACGATGCGGCCTTGCACCGCCGCGTCCTGCCCATCGGGGGGCCGGGTCCGGCGCTCACGCCGCGCGAGCAGGGGCACCTGCTGTTCGAGGCCCTGGCGCGCAAGCCCCACTTCAAGCAGGTACCCGTGGCCATGATGGACGCCATCGTGGCCGCATTGGCGTTGGCGGGCGCGGTGTGGCCCAGCGCGGCCGCGAAGGCCGAGTTGGCCCGCATTGGCCGCTACTACGCCACGGAGTCCATGTTGGTATGGGACCCGGTGCGGAGCCGCTACAGCGCCGAGGACACACCGGAGTTTGGCCAGCGCACCTTGGCAGAACACTACCGAGCACTGGCCCGGGGTGAGGTGGCCGACCAGCGCGGGGACCACGCGGTGTTTTGAACGGTTGGAGCCGACCTCAGCACGCCCTGAGGCCTAGCGTCACAGGGATGCTTCCAACAGGTCGCGGTAGTCTTGCGCGGTGGCCACAACCGGGTTGGTCTTGTGGCCATGATCGGCCAGGGCGCCGGTGATGACACGGTCGAAGACGTCGCGCTGCACACCCAGGGCCGCCTGTCGTTTTGGATGGAGGCCGCCTGTGCATTGAAGCGGATGACCGCTGGCAGGAACAGGGCGTTGAGGGTTCCGTGGTGCAGTTTGGGGTTCACACCGCCCAGGCTATGGCTGAGGGAGTGAACGCAGCCCAGGCCTTTCTGAAAAGCCATGGCACCTTGCAGGCTGGCCGACATCATGTGCCAACGGGCTTGTCGGTCCTGGCCGTCCCGTGTGGCCTTCAGGATGTGGCTCCATCCGCGCTGCAAGCCGTCGATGGCAATGCCGTCGGCTGGGGGGTTGAGCGCCGGCATGCCGGTAGGCTGCAGCGGCGGCTCGCACGGCCGCCTCGCTAGGGTTGCTTGGGGGTGGTGTCGAAGATGGCGTGGGGCACATCGGCCAGAGCCTTCAGGGCCACGTCCAAGATGCCCGCGTCCTTCACCCCCGCATCGGTGACCACCAAGGGTCGGGTGATACCCACTCGGGCGCACTCCTGGGGCAGCAGGGTCACTGCGCCATGGTCGAACTGAATCTGGGTCAGATAATGGATCGTGGTCATGGCGGAGAGAAGACAGTGCAAGACGAGCGGCCATTGTGCACAAGCGACGCGCCTTTCGGAGGTCGCGACGATCTCACGCCCGGCATGCGCAAGCTGTTGCAAGGCATCGATCGTGTGACACGCACGCCCTTTCATGAACAAACCGTCCAGGCGGCGCGGGCGGCCTACGAGCGTGCGGCCGAGGTACTCGACCTGCCCCGGGCGCCCCTGCCCGTGGTGCAGGCCTTGGCACTGCAAAGGAGAGACGGCAGCACCATGGACGCGCGCTTGTACAAGTCCACAGCCGATTCAGCACCGTTGCCCGTGCTGCTGTACCTGCATGGCGGCGGCTTTACGGTGGGCAGCCTGGCCGTGGGTGGTGACAGTGCGGGGGGCACCTTGGCAGCGGTGTGCGCCCTGATGTGCCGAGACGCCGGCATGGCGCTGCGGCTGCAGCTCTTGATCACGCCGGGCACGACCGCATATGCCGATACCCCCTCGCACCAGCGATACGGCACAGGCTACTTGCTGGACGCCCAGACCATCGAGTGGTTCTTCGCGCACTACATCGACCGTGACCAACGCAGCGACTGGCGCTTCGCCCCACTGGGGGCTGAGGACTTGGAGGGCGTGGCACCGGCGGCCCTCCTCTTGGCCGAATGCGATCCCCTGGTTGACGAGGGCCTGGCCTATGCAGATCGGCTGCGGTGGTCCGGCGTTTGCGTGGACTTGGAGTTGGTGCGCGGCGTGGTGCATGATTTCATCAAGATGGGCCGCGCCCTTCCAGAGGCGCGCCACGCCTTGGACTGGTGTGCTCAGGCCCTGCGCAGGGCCTGGCTCACCCACACACCGCAACAACCCCTCAGCCTATGAACACAACCGCCTCTGCTCCCGCTTTGCCGGAACGCCGCGACTTTCGATGCTTGGATCCGCTGCGGGTGCGCTGGGCCGAGGTGGACCTGCAACAAATCGTCTTCAATGGCCACTACCTGATGTACTTCGACACGGCCGTGGCGGCGTACTGGCGGCGCATGGCCATGCCTTATCACGAGGCCATGCATGAGCTCGGCGGCGATTTGTTCGTGCGCAAGGCGACCCTGGAGTACGAAGCGTCCGCGCGCTACGACGACCAACTGCACATCGGCATGCGACTGGTGCGGCTTGGAACCTCGTCGATGACCTTGCAGGCCTGCGCCTTCAAGGGGGTCCGACGTTTGGTGCACGGCGAGATCGTCTATGTGTTCGCAGACCCAACGACGCAGACCTCCCGACCCATTCCGGTCCTGCTGCGCGACTGGATGCAGGCCTATGAGCGCGGGGAGGCCATGGTCACGATGGAGGAGGGCGCCTGGGCCACGCTGGGTGCCGAGGCAGCGCCGCTTCGCACAGCCGTCTTTGAGGGGGAGCAGGGCGTACCGCGCGCCCTCGAGCAAGATGGCTTGGACGCGCAGGCGCACCATGTGGTGGCGCGCAACCGACTGGGGCAAGCGGTGGGGACAGGACGGTTGTTGCCGATTGATGCGCGCCGCGCAAAGGTGGGCCGTATGGCGGTGATGCCCACGGTCCGTGGCGCTGCTGTGGGCCAGGCCATGCTGAAGGCGCTGTGTGAGCGGGCACGCGCGCTGGGCCTGCATGAAGTCGTGCTCCACGCGCAGGCGCCCGTCATGGACTTCTACCGGCGCTCAGGCTTTGAAGTGGCCTCCGAGCCCTTTGAGGAAGCCGGTATCGAGCACCGGCTCATGCGCCGGCGGCTGGTGGCTGGCTGAGGGTCCAGGACTGCTCCACCCGGCTACTGGGCTGGCCTTGACGATCCCAGTTTTGTTCCACCACCTGCACCTGCCAGTGTTGCGCAGCGGGCCGCCGCACCACGATCACCGTGGAGCAGCGCGTGCCGTATCGCGCATCGGGCGTTTCAATGAAGATGCGGGACAGCCAGCGCTCCCACTCCAGCGGGACACCGGTTTGGGGCAGCTGTTCATCAGGCACGGACTCGCGGCTGGCCAGGGCCTCGATCAAGCGCGCCGCGAGCGGATCACCGGGCCCCGCGGCCTGGCTGCAGGCCTGCGCCAGGCGTTGCTTGAGGCGCTGAAGCTTGGGCCACGGCGTGTCCAGCGCCGCGTTGGACAGGCCGTACACACCGGGCTGCAGGTGGTAACGGTGCCCGTGACGGTTGCTCCAGCAATGGGCCTGTGCCTTGATCAGGTCCAGGCCCAGCAGGTTGTACCCATTGGTAGGCCAGGCCTGCAGCTGTTGAGACATCTCCTGCTCATTGGGTTCAGTGTGGGGTGCCTGCATTGGCGACAGATCACCCACAGCCCCGCCCTTGAGCCACAGGGGAACGAGCGCCCCGCGTGAGTGCAGGCCTGCTTGTTGCGCGCCGGGTTCGCGGACGTTGGTCAACACGCCGATGCGGCCCTGCCGGCTCAACCCCAGCCAGGTGCCCCCGGCCTGCAGGTCCTGCCCCGCCAGGATGTCTCGTCCCTCCCACCACGCCATTGGCCGTGACGCCCGGTCGTGGAACTCGTCACGGTTGGCCGCCAGCACCAGAGGCAGATGCGGATGCACCTGCCAGGCCATGGCCATCAGACACACCTCACCGCTCCGTGTCGGCGGGAATGGCGTAGGGCAGGGGCTGCGGCTGAAGCGCCGGACCTTCGGGTGATCCCAGGTGCAGGCTGCCGCTGACCGTTGCCGCCAGCTTGACTTCGGCCAGGAGGTGTATGCGCCGCCGGTCTTGTGGATCGGTCGACGCATTGACCACCATGCCTGCGGGCTGGCCTGGGTCTTCACTGTGAAACAGTTCGCTTGAGGCCGCCGGCAAGGGCCCCGCAGGCGCCTGCACAGAGAACAGCGCCATGCGCCGCTTGAGCGTACCGCGGTACTGGCTGCGTGCCACCACTTCCTGCCCCGGGTAGCACCCCTTGCGAAAGTTCACACCATCCAAGAGTTCGAAGTTCACCATCTGGGGCACGAACTGATCCACCGTGGCGGGCTCAATCCAGGGCCATCCGGCGGCGATGTCCGCGTGGCGCCAGGCCTCTTGTGCAGGGGAATCCGCAGGGCTTTGGGTTGGCTGGGCCAGGGCAACGCTGGCCAAAGGGGATGGGGCGGGGCCGGACACACGGCTGAGCCACAGGGTGCGCCCGCCCCACCAGCCCACGGCCCAGGCCGTGTCCGGCTGTTGAACGCGGTCGCCATCCGCTAGGGCAGCCGCACTGCCATCTATCGCGCCAGGGACAGGCGTATCGCTCGAGGGCATCAGCTCGACTTCCCACAGGGATCTGGCACCTGCAAGCTCACCGGACACCAGCAGATCAGGGCGGGCCCGTACGGTGCAACGTGCGCGAAGCACGAACATCTTCAGGCGCTTGACCAGGGGCTCCACGAGTCCGGCGTGGGTCAGCAGCCACCAGGTGTCGCTGTCGGGGTGCAGCATCACAAAGTTGGCCAGCAAGCGCCCCTTGGCGCTGCAGTAGCCGCCCGCGCGTGCGCGCCCGGGGCTCATGGACAAGGCGTCCTGGGTCAGTTGCCCCTGTAGAAAGCTGCCGGCGTCGGGTCCTTGCACTTCCACCACGGCCAGGTAGGGAAGGGAAGTGCCTCGCACGGCACCGGTGGGCGCTTTGCGGTTGGGCGCAACAGGCGGCAGGGCTGCCCTGGGATCATGCTCATGTGTCGACATGCCTTGATTATGATTTGCCCCATGAACACGGGCGCCAAGAGGGTTGCGGAGCGGCGTTCCGCAAGCAAGCGGCGCAGCGGAGGCGGCCGTCCCATAGGGCGCAGCAGCGGCCCGGGCCGCACCGGCGGCGCCTGGGCAATGGCTGCCTGGGCCGTTGGAACCTTGACGACGATTCTCCTGGGCATGTGCGCCTTGGTGATGTGGTGGATCCAAGCCCCCCTGGCGCTGGGCCAACCGGTGGTGGAGCTCACCGTGGAGCGTGGCAAGCCGGCGTCGGCGGTGGCCGAGGATTGGGTGCAGGCCGGCGTGGACGCGCCGGTTTGGGCGTTGGCGGCCTACTTTCGATGGTCCGGCGACGCGCGGCGCATCCGCGCCGGCAGCTACGCCGCAGAGGAGGGCCTGAGCCCCCAGGGTTTGCTGGCCAAGATGGTGCGTGGCGAGGAAAGCCTGGAGTCGGTGGTGTTCATCGAGGGTTGGACCTTTGCACAGATGCGATCGGCTTTGGCGCGCGCACCTGGCCTGAGACAGACCCTGCACGGGCTAGACGACCGGGCGGTGATGCAGGCACTGGGCTCTCCGCAGTTGCCGGCTGAGGGGTGGTTTTTCCCCGACACCTATCGCTATGCCCGTGGGGTGAGCGACCGTACGGTCCTCATGAGCGCGCACGAGGCCATGAAGCGCCAAGTGGACAAGGCTTGGGAGCAGCGCCGCGCCGACCTTCCCCTTCGCAGCCCGGCCGAAGCCCTGGTGCTGGCCTCCATCGTGGAGAAGGAAACGGGACAGGCCAGCGAACGGGCGCGCATTGCAGGGGTGTTCGTCAACCGCCTGCGCATGGGCATGCCCCTGCAGACCGACCCCACCGTGATTTACGGCCTAGGGCCATCCTTCGATGGGAACCTGCGCAAGCGTGACCTGCAGACCGATACACCCTTCAACACCTACACCCGGCGTGGACTGCCACCCCATGCGATTGCCATGCCGGGCGCGCAGTCGCTGCTGGCGGCGGTGCAGCCCGAACCCACCAAGGCCCTGTATTTTGTGGCACGGGGCGATGGCAGCAGCCACTTCAGTGCCGATTTGAACGAGCACAACCGCGCGGTGTGGCGCTATCAGAAAATGCCCGCAGCCAAACCCCAACCCTAGCCGAAAGACCGCTTTGTTCATCACGCTCGAAGGCATCGATGGTGCCGGCAAGTCCACCCACCTGGCGGCGTTGGCCCAATGGTGGCGTGCCCGTGGCGCCGAGGTGGTGCTGACCCGCGAACCGGGGGGTACGCCCTTGGCCGAGCGCTTGCGCGAGATGGTGCTGCACGACGCGATGGATCCGCTGACCGAGTCGCTCTTGGTGTTTGCGGCTCGGCGCGAGCATGTGCTCAAGGTGATCGAGCCGGCGCTGGCGCGCAAGGCCGTGGTGCTGTGCGACCGGTTCACCGATGCCACCTTTGCCTACCAGGGCGGGGGCCGAGGTTTTGACCACGCGATCCTGACTCAATTGGAACAGTGGGTACACGGACAGCGGCAGCCCGACCTGACTTTTCTGTTTGATGTGCCACCAGAGGTGGCCCAAGCACGGCGCGCGGCGGTGCGCCAACCCGACCGTTTCGAAGCGCAGGACTTGGCCTTCTTTTCGCGGGTCCGGCAGGCCTATGAGCAGCGCCGGCTGGCGCAGCCGGAGCGCTTTGCCGTGGTGGACGCCACGTTGGCGCCGCAGGCCGTGGCCGCTCAGGTGCTGGCCATCATGCAGGAGAGGGCCGCATGAGTGCACCCGCCCTGCAGCACACTGCACCGTGGGTAGGGCCCGATGGGCGGTTGCCACTGCCGTGGTTGAAGACCAGCCTGGAGCGGGCCTTGGCCCACCGTGGACATGCCTTGCTGCTGCACGGTCCAGAAGGGGTGGGCCAATTCGAATTGGGCCTGGTCTTGGCTCAGTCCTGGCTTTGCGAGGCCCCAACCTCGGCAGGGCATAGGGCCTGTGGCGCCTGTGAAGCCTGCCGCTTGGTGCACGCCGAGGCGCACCCCGATCTGATGATCTTGGTACCGCTGGCACAGCGCGAGGCCCTGGGCCTTTCAAGCTTGGCCGAGGAGGGTGAGGGCGCTGGCGCACCAGGCAAGAAGCCCAGTGCCGGTGGGCGCGAGATTCGGGTCGCCGACGTGCGTCAAGCGATCGACTGGGGTCACCAAACGAGCAGCCGAGGCCGGGGCAAGGTGCTGCTCGTGTTTCCTGCACAGGCCTTGAACCGGGTGGCGGCCAATGCCCTGCTCAAGACGCTGGAGGAGCCGGGAGCTTCCTTGCGATTGGTGCTGTCCACCTTCGACGTCCAAGCCCTGTTGCCCACCATCCGAAGCCGCTGCCAGCTCTTGGCCCTACCGCGGCCCGATGCGGCCACTGCCCAAGATTGGTTGCGGGGGCAGGGCTTGGAAGACCCCGAAGTACTGTTGGCGGGCGCCGGGTGGCGTCCGCAGGAAGCGTTGGCCATGGTGCGGGACGGCTTGGACGCACGCTTGTGGCCGGCCCTGCCCGATGCGGTGCGCCAAGGCCGTGCCGACCTGTTCATGGGCCTGCCGGTGGCGCGGGTGGTCGACACCTTGCAGAAGCTGTGCCTGGACCTGATGTCCCGTGCGCAGGGCGCGCCGGCCCAATATTTCCCTGCGGAGTCGCTTCCCTCTGGTGCCAAAGCCACGGGGTTGGCGCAGTGGTGGCAGCAGCTGCAGCGGACCGCACGCCATGAAGACCACCCGTGGAATGCGGGCCTGTTGATCGAATCGTTGGTGCTGCAGGGGCGCCAATGTTGGCCGGCCCGCGAGGCCTCGAAGCTCCATGTACGTTGACTCCCACTGCCATCTGAACTTCCCTGAGCTGCGCGACCAGTTGCCCCAGGTCAAGGCCGCCATGCAAGGGGCCCGTGTCACCGCTGCCTTGGTGATTTCAACGACCATCGAAGAGTTCGGGGCGGTTCTCGCCCTGGCCGATTCTGAGCCTGCTTGGCACTGCACCGTGGGGGTGCACCCCGACACCGAGAACCTGACCGAGCCTGATGAGGCGCTCCTGTTGCAGCTTGCCCAACACCCCAAGGTGGTGGGCATCGGCGAGACGGGATTGGACTACTACCGTCTTGGCGAGCGCTCCGTGGCCGACATGGAGTGGCAGCGCCAGCGCTTTCGCACCCACATCCGGGCTGCCAAGCGCTGTCAAAAGCCTCTCGTGGTTCACACCCGCAGCGCGAGCCAGGACACGCTGAGCATCCTTCGAGAAGAGGGCGCGCAGGCCTGTGGCGGGGTGTTTCACTGCTTTACCGAGACCGAGGCCGTAGCGCGTGCGGCTTTGGATTTGGGCTTCTACATCTCGTTTTCAGGCATCCTCACGTTCAAGAATGCGCAGGAATTGCGCGCAGTGGCCTCCTGGGTACCGATGGACCGGCTGCTGATCGAGACGGACAGTCCGTTCTTGGCGCCCGTGCCATACCGGGGGCGGGTGAACCAGCCAGCCTATGTGGCCGAGGTGGCGCGGCAGGTGGCGGAACTGCGTGGCTTGGCTGTTGAACAGGTGGGCGAACAGACGACGGATAATTTCAAGCGTTTGTTCAAGATTGCGCTGTAAGTGGCTGTAAAAACGGGTTCAAGACTGGCAGACGCTTGCTTAAAATGATGATCAGGATTGGGTTAAGGTTCATTTTCCAGCCCCTTGTTTTGGCTGGTGTTTTGCTTGGGTCTTGTGTTGTTGGCGAGGCCCGGGCAGACATCTACCAGCGCTTCTTCACGGCGGTCAATCTGGACGATGCCAAGACGGTGTCGGCCCTGTTGGCGCGGGGATTCGACCCCAACACACCCAACGAGCGCGGCGATCCGCCCTTGATCAGTGCCTTGCGAGACGGGCACCTCGAGGTGGCCGAAGCCTTGCTGCGGCACCCCGACCTGAAGGTGGACCAACCCAATGTGAACAACGAAACGGCGCTGATGATGGCCAGCCTGCGGGGCCTGGCGCCGTGGGCCCAACGTTTGATCGATCGGGGGGCGGCCGTGAACCGCTCCGGTTGGTCGCCCATCCTGTACGTGGCCTCGGGTGGCGATGTGGCCACGCTGCAGGTGTTGCTCAAGGCGGGCGCCGATCTGCGTTCTGTCAATCCATCGGGCTCCACGCCCTTGATCATGGCGGCACGGTTTGGACGTGACGAGGTGGTGATGGCCTTGGTGGCCGCCGGCGCAGATCCTTTGCACCGCAATCCCGGCGGCCAGGACGCCATTGCCGCGGCGCGCTGGGCTGGCCGCGAGACCTTGGCCGAACAGTTGGAGAAGGCGGCGGCGCGCAGCCGGTGACCCTTGCCGGCGTGACCCCGTGTGGGTTCCTGTTGTGACCCCGCCAGCCTGGTAAAATGCACGACGATGTATATTATGTAAAATATAACACGGGGCTACCGCACAATGCCGCTGCAGACGGTGAAGTGTGGCCGCCAAGAATTAGGCCTTGACCAAGCGCTGGCTGCCCAGTGGTAACTGCCGGATACGCACCCCGGTAGCGGCGAAGATGGCGTTGAGCACGGCGGGCGCCGCTACGGCAATGGTGGGCTCGCCTACACCGCCAAAGAAGCCCCCGGAGGGCATCACGATGGTCTCCACCCTGGGCATGTCCCCCATGCGCACGACCGGATAGCGGTCGAAATTGGTTTGCTCCATCGCCCCGTTCTTGACCGTGCAAGCACCATAGAGCGCGGCGGACAAACCATAGGCAAACGAGCCTTCGACCTGCGCCTGGATCTGCTGGGGATTGACGGCCGTGCCGCAGTCGGTGGCAGCCACGATGCGGTGGATCCTCAAGCGGCCCTGTGTGCTCACCGAGACTTCCGCACAGGCGGCCACATAGCTGCCGAAGCCATGGGTCTGCGCCAATCCGCGAAACACAGGCTGCCCGCCGATGGCTGCGGCCGGTCTTGCCCAACCGACATGGTCGGCCACCGCTTGCAGCACCGCGCGGTGTTTGGGGTGCTGTTGCATCAAGCGCAGGCGCAAGGCCAAGGGGTCCTGGCCAGATGCATGGGCCACCTCATCAAGGAAGCATTCGAGGTACAGCGCGTTTTGGTTGAGGTTGACACCGCGCCAAAAGCCCGGCGGCACCGGTGGGTTGCGCAGGGCATGGTCAACCAACACATGCGGCACCCCGTAGCCGATGGCACTTTCGGCACCACTGGCGTTCAGCCCCTGGAACACCAAGGGGTCCCGACCCTCGCGAACCGACTGTGGGTACAGGGCTTGGAGGATGGACTGCCCGGCCAGGCGCATATGCAACGCCTGCAGCCCCCCTGATTCGTTCCAGGTGGCGCTGAGCCTGCACTGCGTGATGGGGTGGTACTGGCCGTGTGCCATGTCCTCCTCACGGCTCCACAGCAGCTTGATGGGAACACCGGGCATCTGCCGGGCGATCTGAACCGCCTGGGTCACCCAGTCATGGGCCGCAGTACCGCGCCGCCCAAACCCACCACCCATGGCCAACTTGTAGACCTCACACTGCCGGGGCTGCAGGCCCGCTGCTTGCGCAGCGGCCGTCAGCGAGGCTTCACCGTTTTGCGTGCCGGTCCAGACCTCGCAGCGCTGTGGTGTGCCATCCGCGCCCAGGGTCACCCTCGCGGTGGCGCTCATCGGCTCCATCGTGGCGTGGTTCTGGAAGGGATAGCCGTATGTGGCCTCGACCCTGCGTGCAGTGCGAGCGAGGACCTGCACGGCTTGGCCTTGGCGCCAGCCATCGACGGCGGCCTCCGATGTCAGACCACCTCGCACCAGGGCGTCAACGTCCGCTTGCTGAAGTTGGGCGTTGGGCCCGCGCTCCCACTCGATGGGCAACGCGTCCAGTGCTTTCTTGGCACGCCACCAGGTATCGGCCACCACGGCCACCGCGTTGGCGCCCACCGGCAGCACCCGCTTGACGCCCGGCATGCCCAACACCGCCTGCGCCTGAAAGGACCGCAGCGAGCCACCAAACACCGGACAGGCCTTGATGGCCGCATGCAACATGCCCGGCAAGACCAGGTCGCTGCCGTACACGAGACGGCCCGTGGTCTTGTCCACGGTGTCGAGCCTGGCCAGGGGCTTGCCTGCCAGGCGCCACAGGCTGGGGTCCTTGAGGGCCGGCTTGTCCGGGACGGGCAAACGTGCGGCCTCAGATGCCAACTCACCGTAGCTTGCACGCCGCGATGAAGCGCTGTGCAGCACCGCGCCCTGCTCGGCCCGGCACTGATCCACCGGCACGCCCCACCGTTGGGCTGCCGCTTCGACCAACATCATGCGTGCTGCAGCACCGCCTTGCCGCATGTACAGCTGAGAGTCACGCAATCCGCGGCTGCCGCCGGTGCTGAAGTTGCCCCAAGGGCGTTTCCGGGCCAGGCTTTGCCCTGGCGTGGGGTACTCCGTGCTGACCCGTGCCCAGTCGCATTCCAGCTCTTCTGCCACGAGCTGTGCCAAACCGGTCAAGGTGCCCTGCCCCATTTCGGAGCGTGCAATGCGGATGACAATGCGGTCGTCCGGATAGACCACCACCCAGGCGTTGATCTCCGGCCCCACCGCCGGGGTGCCAGGTACCGAGGCCTTTGCATTGGAGCCAAATCCGAGGACGAAGGCGCCGGCCTCAAGACCGGGCCACGCCGAGGCGGCTGCAGCACCCTGCAGGCTGCGCGCGATGAAGCGGCGGCGGTTCAAGGCTGTGCTCATACGGCCTTGGGAACCAAGTGGACAACCGCTGAGCTGGCTGAATCCGCTGGGCCAGGAGGCAGGCCTGCAGCCATCTTGATACCCGCGCGCACCCGGTTGTAGGTGCCGCAGCGGCAAATGTTGGTCATGGCCGCATCGATGTCGGCGTCGCTGGGCTTGGGGGTGCGCTGCAGCAGGGCGGCCGCGGCCATCAGCATGCCGCTTTGACAGTAGCCGCACTGGGGCACATCCAGGGCCACCCAAGCCTTCTGCAAGGGGTGATCGCCAGTTGGAGAGAGGCCTTCAATGGTGGTGATGCGCTGCTGGGGCTTGAGGCTGGAGGCCGGCACCACGCAGCTGCGCACCGGCACGCCATCGACCATCACTGTGCAGGACCCACACTGCGCCACGCCGCAGCCATACTTGGTACCGGTTAAGCCCAAGTGCTCACGCAACACCCACAACAGCGGCGTGTCGGGCTCGGCCTGGTGCTCGCGGTTTTGGCCGTTCACATTCAAGGTGGGCATCAAGGGCTCCGAAGCGAAATTCAAACAAGGCCTTAAGGGTACAGGAGTCGACCAGGGACCGCGCCAGCGCCAGCGCGTATCCTTCGGCCCACTTGGAGTTTTCTTGACTTGAACACCCCTTCCCCATCGGCTGGCCATGCTGCCTCGGGCACCACGGCCGAACCGCCCGCCACCGCTTCTGCTGCCGCATCTGCCGAATCCGGCAGCCTTCCGATCCTGGCCCTCAAGCAGGCTACCGTTCGCTTTGCCGGCGGTGGCCTGCCGGTATGGGATGGTTTGACTTTGAGCGTGTGCCGGGGTGAAAGCCTGTGCCTGTTGGGCGCTTCGGGCTGCGGCAAGAGCACGGTGCTGCGGGTGATGGCAGGCCTGCAGCCGCTGGCCTCAGGCGAGATGCTCACGGCGGTGCGCTCGCCGGCCTTTGTGTTCCAGGAACCAGCCTTGCTGCCCTGGGCCGACTTGGAGCGCAACGTGGGCCTGCCCCTGCAGCTGGCTGGCAGGACGGCAGCAGCGAGGAACGACCGGGTGCGCGCGGTGTTGGAGCGCGTGGGACTGACCGGGCGTGAGCGGGCCCTGCCCCACGAGCTGTCCGGTGGCATGAAGATGCGGGCCTCCATCGCCCGGGCGCTGGTCATGCAACCCGACCTCTTGCTCATGGACGAACCCTTTTCTGCCCTGGACGACCCAACGCGCCAGCGCCTGCAGGCCGATCTGCTGCAGTGGTGGCAGGTGCAGGGTTTCGCCCTGTGCTTTGTCACCCACCAGGTGGCCGAAGCCGTGTTCATGGCCTCGCGCGTGGTGGTGATGGGCGCGCAACCGGGCCACATCGTGGCGGAGTTCATGGTGGACGAGCCCTTTCCGCGATCGGCCGACTTTCGACGCAGCGCGCGTTTCCATGAGCACGGCGTGGCCATCGGCGATGCCCTGGCGGCCGCAGGCTCGTCGATCCGGAGTGCAGCCTGATGCGGCGGGTGCGGTCGCTTCAACAAGCGAGCAGGGCTGCGGCCCGAGGAGCCTCGCGGGCTTGGGGCGTGGTTTGCCTACTGGCTTTGTTGTTGTTGTGGGAGGGCATGGTCCGTTGGGCCGATATTCCGTCCTACACGCTGCCGGCGCCCAGCGCCGTGTGGCGCGCCCTGTTGTCAGACCTGGACAGCCTGGTGTTGAGTTGGTGGTTCACCTTGCGCATCACCCTCGGTGCGCTGGCCTTGGCCTGTGCGGGCGGTCTGCTGGTGGCCAGCGCCTTCGTGCTGTGGCCGAACCTCGAGCGGGCCTTTCTGCCCGTGGCCGTGGTGTTGCAGGTCACGCCCATCGTGGCCATAGCGCCGCTGTTGTTGATCTACATCGACAGCACCACCGCGGTGCTCCTGTTGTGTGCCTGGCTGGTGGCTTTCTTCCCGGTGTTGTCGAACACGGTGCAGGGCTTGCGCGCAGCCGACCCGCTGCTGCAAGACTTGTTGACCCTGTGCAAGGCACAGCCGCTGCAGCGCCTGCGCTGGTTGCGCCTGCCAGCCGCCCTGCCCGACTTCCTGGCCGGCGTGCGCGTCTCCGGTGGCCTTGCCCTGATCGGCGCGGTCACCGCGGAGATGGTGGCAGGGGCCGCCGGCCGCGACACGGGGTTGGCCTCGCGCATACTGGAAGCCAGTTTTCGAACCGAGACGCCCAAGATGTTTGCAGCGTTGCTGCTCTTGGTGCTCACCGGGGTCCTGATTCACCTGCTGCTCGATGCGCTCTCCCGGCGCATCATCGGGCATTGGCATCCCAGCTACCGAACCTAAGCCCCCAACACCATGAAGCCCACCGCACGTCGACGGCTGCTGCGCCAGGGATTGGCCGCTGCCCTGCCTTGCTCCTGGGGATGGCCCCTGACCCGGCCTGCATGGGCGCAGACGCCGGCCGCCGGCTCCAGCGACCGGGCGAAGGTGACGTTTGCCACCAACTGGAAGGCGCAGGCGGCGCATGGCGGCTTCTACCAAGCGGTGGCCGATGGAACCTATCAGCGCCTGGGCTTGGAGGTGAGCATCCTGCAGGGCGGGCCGTCGGTGAACAACCGACCTTTGCTCCCGGCCGGGCGCATCGACTTCCTCATGACCGGCAACCTGCTGCACAGCTTCGACAATGTGCGCAACCAAGTGCCCACCGTGGTGGTGGCCGCCCTCTTTCAGAAGGATCCCCAAGCCCTCATGGCCCACCCCGGCCAAGGCTACGAATCCTTCGAGGCTTTGCGGCGCGCGCCGGTGGCCTTCATCGCCAAGGATGCCCAGTTCACCTGGTGGGCCTGGTTGAAAGCGGTGCACGGCTTTCGTGATGAACAGCTCAAGCCCTACAACTACAACCTGGGCCCCTGGCTGGCCAACCCCCGGTCCATTCAGCAAGGCTACGCCGTGGCTGAGCCCCTGTATGCCCAGCGCCAAGGGGGGTTCAAGCCGGTGGTGCACCTGCTGGCCGACCATGGCTTTTCCACTTACAGCACGGTCATCGAGACGCGCCGGGAGCTGGTGGCCAAGCGACCCGAGTTGGTACAAAGGTTCGTGGACGGCTCCATTCTGGGCTGGACGCAATACCTGCACGGCAACCCCCAGGCCGCGCATGCCCTCATGCGCAAGGAAAACCCGGACATGGGCGAGGAGGAATTGATGGCCTCTCGCCAGCGTATGTTGGATGACGCGATCCTGGAGGCCGGCGATGCGTTGAAGCTTGGCCTGGGCACGATGCGACGGGAGCGGGCCGCCGACTTCCTACAGCAGATGGTGCGCGCAGGCTTGTACAAGCCGGGCCAGGTGGACGTGGGCGCGGTGCTGGTGGAAGATTTCGTCAACCGAAGCGTCGGCTTGGACCTTCGGCGGCGCTTGCTGCAAGGGCGCCAGACACCCCGATGAGGGAGTTCATGGCGGTGCGGCCCTTATACCCCGGGGCTGGCGTACACTTTTCGTATGCTGAACGAAGAGGAGCTGGGTGCACCTGCCTCGGAACGTGGGCCCAGTGGGGCGCTGCCCTTGTTTGCAGAGCCAGCGGTGGACGCGCAAGCCCTGCGTGCCTCGGCTCTGAGGCAGGCGCGCCGCCTGGTCGAGTTTTACCGAATCACGCCCGCTGAATTGTGCGGCGAGCATGCTCCCGCCACGAACGCTGACCTGCCCGCAGCACCCGCCGAGGCACGACTCATCAAGTACCGACACCCGGTGACCGGCGAGACCTGGGACGGTGAAGGCCCTCATCCCCAATGGATGAGGCAGGCCCTGTTGCACGACGGCTATCGCGTCGACGAGTTGCGAACCGCCCCCACCCACGAGGATCCCCATGCCCGGACTGTTGCCTGACGTTGATCCCGATGGTCTGCTCGAGTTTTCGGTGGTTTACACCGACCGGGCACTGAACCACATGTCGCGCCAGTTTCAGGGCGTGATGACCGACATCTCCCGAACGCTCAAGTCGGTGTATGGCGCCCACTCGGCCATCGTGATGCCGGGCAGTGGCACCTTCGGGATGGAGGCGGTGGCACGACAGTTCGCCACCGGACGCGACGTGATGGTCTTGCGCAATGGTTGGTTCAGCTACCGCTGGACCCAAATCTTCGACATGGGCCACATTCCCGCGTCCAGCCAGGTGCTCAAGGCACGGCCGGTGGCGCCAGGGGCTCGACAGCCGTGGGCACCGGCCCCGTTGGACGACGTCCTGGCCCGTGTGCGCAGCCAGCGCCCTGCCCTGGTGTTTGCGCCGCATGTGGAAACCTCGGCCGGCATGATCCTCCCGGACGAGTACCTCCGGGCGGTGGCCGATGCCCTGCACGCCCATGATGGCCTGCTGGTGCTGGATTGCATTGCCTCGGGGGCAGCCTGGGTCGACATGCGTGCGACCGGCGTGGATGTGCTGATCAGTGCCCCCCAGAAGGGATGGTCGGGATCACCGAGTTGCGCCTTTGTGATGCTGAGCGAGCGGGCCCGACGCGCCATCGAGCACACCACCAGCACCAGCTTCGCTTGCGACCTGCGCAAGTGGCTGCAGGTGATGGAGACCTACGAGGCTGGGTCACACGTTTACCACACCACCATGCCCACCGATGCGCTCAAGCGCCTGGCGGCCGTCATGCACGAAACCGAAACCTACGGCTTCGAGAAGCTGCGGCAGGAACAGTGGGCCCTGGGGCGCGGTGTGCGGGCCTTGTTGGCGTCCTACGGTTATGCCAGCGTGGCGGCCCCTGGGTATGAAGCGCCGGGCGTGGTGGTGAGCTACACCGATGACCCAGACCTGCAGAACGCCAAGAAGTTTCTGGCGCTGGGGCTGCAGACGGCGGCCGGTGTGCCGCTGCAGTGCGATGAGGGGCCCGACTTTCGCACCTTCCGTCTGGGCTTGTTTGGGCTCGAAAAGTTGCACAACCCTCAGCGCACCCTGCAGCACCTGCAAACGGCGCTGGAACAGTTGCGCAGCCCCGCTTCGGCCCCCCTTAAGGCGCTGGCCTGATCAGAATACTGGGGCGGTGGGCCCGCAACTGGCCGCAGCCCCCTTCCACATCTTGCCCGGCTGACCGGCGAAGCCGGGTGTACACCCCCTGCCGGTTCAGGCGCCGCGCCATGTCGGCAGCGCGCTCCCAACTGGGCCGCCGATAGCCACTGCCCTGGACGGCGTTGAAGGGGATCAGGTTGAGCATCATGCGGCGGCCCTTCATGAGCGCCACGATCGCGTCGAGCTCATCGTCGCCGTCGTTGACCCCTTCCAGCAGGGTCCATTGCACCTGAACGGGGTAGCCGCTGAGCTCCGCGTAGGCGGTTGCCGCGTTGATGAGGGTTTGGGGGCTGAGGTCGGGCGCGCGGGGCAGAAGCTCGCGGCGCAGCGCCTGCCTCGTGGTGTGCAGGGACAGCGCCAAGGCTGGTTTGATGCGGCGCTGGGCCAGGGCCTCGAAGGCCCTGGGGTCTCCCACGGTCGAAAACACCAGTTGCTTGTGGGCGATCTGGCCCTCTTGGCCCAACAGGTCGATGGCTTCCAGCACGGCTTGCAGGTTATGGGCAGGCTCGCCCATGCCCATGAAGACCACCTTTCGCACGGGCGCCAGGGACCGCGCGTGCACCACCTGCGCCACGATCTCGGCACTGCCCAGTTGCCGGATCAGGCCGTCCCGGCCGGTCATGCAGAAGCGGCACCCCACCGCGCACCCGATTTGGGTGGAGACACACACGCCCTGGCGCGGCAGCAAGACCGTTTCGACCGTCTTGCCGTCGGACAGGGCCAGGAGCAGGCGGCGGGAACCATCTTCGGCGGGATGCTCAGAAACCGGCCGCAGCAGCCCTGTCAACTCGGCCTGGAGCCCGGGCACCCGCTGCAGCATGGCCAGCGGGAAGTGGCGCTCGGGCAGGGCCCGTCCAGCTGAGAGCGGTCGGTTGTGGGTCCATGCCCTCAGAAACCGGGCGGTGTGGCCGGGGCCAGCGCCCAAATCCGCCAAAGCCAGGCGCAGATCGGCAATGTGCATGGATGCGGGTTATCCCTTAGTCGTCAGGTGCTGTGCGGATTGTCAACCAAGCCCGATCGCCCTGCGTTGAAGACCCATTGGTATTGCATCACCACCATGAATTCCAGCCGCAGCTCCACGTCTTTGACCCGTCTGGGCACCACCCTGCCCCGCATGGTTGACCAACCGGCACCCGAAGAGGGTGTGCGCGACAAAGGTTCGAAGTCCCACGACCGCTTTGAAGTGTGGCACCACCACAGCAGCCTTCGGCGTCCCGCCGAATGGGCGCTGATGCTGCAGTTCGACCAGCGCCGTTAGGCCCTGCCTGGCCCTAGCAGCGCATTCAGGCGGGGCCACATCCCACCCATGCGGCGGGTGGTTCGGCCAGCCGCCGCACCCAACAGAGAAGGGTTGGGCAAGAACCACAAAAGGTCTTGCTTGGCCCGGGTGAGCCCCGTATACAGCAGTTCCCGACACAAGACCGGGTGGTCTGATTCGGGCAGCGCCAGCACCACACGGTCGAATTCCGAGCCCTGGCTCTTGTGGACCGTCATGGCGTAGGCCAGTTCATGGGGTGGCAACCTCGAGACGCCCACTGAACGCGGCTCCTGCCCGGCCATCCAGGAAAATCTCGGTGCTGACCCCTGCGGCGCCAACACCACCCCCACATCCCCGTTGCGCAACCCGGTCGCATCGTCGTTTCGGGTGATCATCAGAACCCGTCCATGCGGCCACGTTTCGGACCGGTTCAAGTGGCCCCGCGCGGCCAGCGCCCGCTCGATATCGTGGTTCAACCCCACCACCCCCCAGGGCCCCTGCCTGAGCGCCGCCAGCACCCGAAATCGGTCAATCTCCATCAGCAGGCGGCCCACCAAGTCAGCCGACATCGCTGGCCCGGAAGTGGCCACGTGCATGGCGCGAAGGGCCTGAAAGAACGGCTCCCAACCCAGGGGCCCAACGGCGGTCTCGATCAAGACTTGTCGGTCTGACTGGGCATGGGTCTCGATGTCTCGCAGCACCTTGGCGTCATGTGCCTGAAGGCCCTGCGCCCAGGCTCCGATGGTGCCTTCAAAGCGACGGCTGTGACAAAGGGCCACGTGGCAGGGGTGCGAAGCCAGAGCCCCACACAAGTCAGCCAAGATGGAGCCCGCCTCCACCGAGGCCAGCTGTGCCGGATCTCCGATGAGCACCAGCCGCGCCTGCGCAGGCAGGTGCATGAGCAACTCATCCATCAACTCGATGTCGAGCATGGACGCTTCATCGACGAGCAACACATCTCCGAATGCCTCCACCCCCGGGCTCGGCGCATGGCCGTGGGCGTGGGTGCTTCGGCTCAAAGACCCGCTGCGAGCCCTGCGACGCCATTCGGCCAAAAGGGCATGGACGGTTTTGGGCGGCTCAACGGCTGCCCAAGACGCAGCCCAAAACGAATCGGGCAAACCGCGCCCGCGCAGTTGTGCCCAGGCCTGTTCCATCGAATGCCGCAGTCGTGCGGCGGCCTTTCCGGTGGGGGCCGCCAAGGCCACCCGCAGGGCAGGTGTGCCTGGCGGCCTCATGGCCTGCAGCAGGGCCAACAGGCGCGCAGCGGTGTAAGTCTTGCCGGTTCCTGGCCCTCCGCTGAGCACCAAGAATGGGGACTGCAGCGCTTGGCGGCAGGCGTGCTGCTGGTCGGCACTGGCCTGATCCGCCTCTGGACCAAACCAGGCCTGCAACAGTTCTTCGGCCTGAAGGGCCTGTTCTGCACTGCAGGGGGTGCTCTGGCAGCTTCGACCGGCCCACGATTGGGCCACACGGCACTCGGCGGCCCACAGACGACGCAGGTAAAGGTGCTGCAGGTCCCAGCACAAGAGCCCACTGCTGATCACAGCCTCTTGCACCTCGCGCGCCCCGGATGCCTCCCCCGCTCCCAGGCCACATGCAGCCGCCTCCTGTAGCCAGCGCTGCACAAAACCCCGGAACGCGACGCCACAGGAGGGGTCGGCAGGGTCCAGGAGGTCTAAACCGCCAGGGCTTTGCAGCGCCGACCAATTCAGGCCCACATGGCCGCGGGCATGGGCACGGCTGGTCAAAGCCAGCGCCGCGCACCACCACCGCACGGGAGGGGCGTTGGTGTCCATTCCACGGTCTGCCAGGTGCCGGCGCAGCAAGTCGGCCAGCTCCACGTCCAGGTGGGCGAACCCCTCACTGGGCAAGGGCAGCAAGGCTGAGCAGGCCATGGCGTGCGCGGTCATCACGGCGCCTCCCGATCCGATGCTGTGGACCCGGCGAACGCTTTGCCCATGGTGGGCTCGGGGCCCAGGAGGGCGTCCAAGGGCTCCAGCCAGGCGAGGTCTGCCGGTATGGAGACCAGGTGTCCACCGGGCTGGTCGATGCCGCGTAGGAACAGGAAATGTGCGGAACCCAGATGGGACTGGGGGCGATAGGCCGAACCCAAGCGCACGCGCAACAGGCGGTGCAGGGACAGCAGGTAGACCGCTGCCTGCAGGTCATATCGGTGTTCCAGGACCGCCGCCTTCAGCGCGGCCGTTGTGTAGCCGCGCGGCCCGTCGGCCAGTCGGTTGGACTTGTGGTCCAGCACCTCCAGCCGCCCCTGCGACTCCACGACCAGGTCGGCAAAGCCCATGAGGAGGCCCTCCAAGCGCTGAGGCCTCAGCGCCGGACGCGGCTCGCCGGGCCACAGGTGTTGCAGCAAGAGGCTGTCCAAGGCCCGGGTGTCCAAGGGCTGCATGGGCATCCAAAACTCCAACTCGGCCCGGGCCACCTGCAGCTCGCACAAGGCTTGCCCGCTCGGCAGCAGGGGTTCGCGCACCACGCGGTGCAGCCAAGCTTGGATGTCGTGTGCCAGCTCGGCCCAGGCGCTGCTGTCCAGTCGCGCCCGAAGGGCGTGTGACCACGCGCTGTCGGGCCGGGTATCGAAATGGTCCTCGGCCCCCAGTTCCAGGCACTCGTGCAGCAGCTGTCCAAACGCAGCGCTGGAGGGCCACGCGTGCCAAGGCCCGGCAGCCTCGGCGAGGGCCTGCACGGTGCTGATGGGTGCCGCGCTGGTGTCAGCCCTTTCATCCCAGCGCAGTTCACGCCAGGCGCTGAGGTGTTCGCCGGCGCCACTGGCCAATGCGGAGTAGCTGGACACTCGCCACTGGCGCTGCACCGGATGCGCCACCGTGCGCGCCGGGCGCGCCGGTGATGCGGGGCCTGGTGCTGCATTGGTGCACAACTTGACGGCCGACCTGCTGGGGCTGGGCCACGCGGGCCCCACGCCCGGCTGGCCTGGCGCCGGCATGACGGGCCAGATCGCTTCAGCCTCCGCGTCGACGATGTCCAGGTACACCCATCCCATCGGGCCGGGCTCCGGATCTTCCTCCGTGCAGCGGGATTGCATGGCCGCCCACAGTCCGCGCAGGTCCTCCACCACGTCGGCATCGGCGCGCGGGTGGCGCGCCCCTGACACCCAGCGCCCCAGCGCACTGAGGTGCCAGTTCTGCGACCGGTTGGGGTGGGCTTTGCGCGGTGTGGCCCCCAGCCAAACCTGGTGCACGGCTCGGGTCAGTGCCACGTACAGCAGGCGCACGTCTTCTCGCAAGGCCTCCAGGGCATCTTGCGGGGTGGATTGCGGCGCTGCCCCATCATCAGCCGTGTCTGTGTTCCCGGCCGGTCCAGACTCGGCGGTGTCTTCGCCCGCCGGTTCTTGCGCCGAAGGTACGTCACGGTGTTCACCCGTGGGCTGGCCCTTGGCCAAACGATCGGCGCTGCTGGCCACACCAAAGGGCAGCCACACCACCGGGTATTGCAGGCCCTTGGACTTGTGAATCGTGACGATCTGCACCACGTCGGCTTCGCTCTCCAACCGCAACAAGGTGGCGTCGCGCAAGCCCGGTGTGTCCTGAAGGGCGGCGCTGGGGTCGGCCAACACATCGGCGTAAGCGCGAACCAGGGCCGCGGGGCTGCGGTGTTGGGCGCTGAACGACTCCAGCCACTCGGCCAGATGCAGGCAGTTGGTCAAGCGCCGTTCGCCCATGGGCGCAGCATGGGCACGGGCCACCAAGCCCTCCTCCCGGATGAAGTGCCGCAGGGCAGCCATCACCCCTTCCCGCTCCCAGCGCTGCGCGCAGTCCTGCAGGCGCTGGATGCGTGCATCCCACAGCGCGTCGTCGGTATATTCATGCACCAACTGCTGGAGCGCCAGCCCCATGGTTTCGCAGGCCCATACCCGTCGTGCGCACGTAAGGCTGCGTGGCTCCAACAGGGCTTGCAAGATGAGCAGGATGTCCTGCGCCTGGCCCGACTGCAAGACCGATTCACGCTCTGACAGGAAGACGCTGGACAGGCCTTGGTCTCGCAGGGCCTGCGCCATGGCCAGGGCTTCGGTGTGGCTGCGCACCAAAACGCAACAGTCCTGCGGGCGAAGCCGGCGCACCGGGTGCGCCTCGCGGTCGGCGGTGGACCGCTGAAAGCCCACTTCGGGATGGGACAGCATCCAGGCGATCTGACCGGCCGCGCGGGCTGCATCACGGTTGCGGCCGGACGCTGCCACACCCGCTTGGCCTTGCGTCCAGGCGCACAAGACCGGCATCGCTTGCCCACCACACACCAGGCGCTCCGATGGCCCCATGGGTTCTACCGGCAGGAACGGCACGTCCAAACCATGGAGAAAGGCGCCCGCTGTCTCGGGCGCATCATGGGGATCGCCATCCGCAGGGGCGCAAGCGCGCTCGGCATGCGACAGCCACGTGTTGAGGGCCGTGACCAAGGGCCGTACCGAGCGGCGGTTGCCACTCAAGGTGTGCAGGCGATGGGCCAGGCGTCGCCGCACACGAAGGTAGCTGTGGATGTCGGCGCCGCGAAACCCGTAGATCGACTGCTTGGGATCGCCAATGAACAGCAAGGCCTGATCGACCGCATTTGGGTCGGCGTACACCTGTTCGAACAAAGACAGTTGTGCGGGCGACGTGTCTTGGAACTCGTCAACCAGGGCCACCGGGTACTGCTGCCGCACCCGATGGGCCAGCGGCTGGTGCTTGCCCAGCGCTTGCGTCACTTGTTGCAGCAGGTCGGCAAAGGTGTAGGCCGACTGTGCTTGCTTGCGGCGCTGCACCGCATTGGTCACCCAAGCTTGCGCATGGTTCACGAGGTTGGGCTGGGCATTTGGCAAGCGATCCAGTGCGTCCAGCAGTTCTTCAAAGGCCCCGGCCCAAGCGGGCAAGGCCTGATCATGGGCCGGCGCCGTGGCGCGGTTGTGCAGCTGCATCAAGCCTGCACGCGTGAGCTTGCTGCGCAGCTTACGGTCAGCAGAGCTGCCGATGTTGACGCCTTCCAAGAAGGCCGATGACCCGGCCACCCAGCGTCGAATCTGCTGGCACCACTGTCGCACGGGCTTCATCCCACCCTTGAGGCGATTGCCGTGAAAGTAGCGTGGGTTCTCTTGAAGGCGTGACTCAAACCAGCCCTCTACTTCCTCGACCCACACCGCCCACTGGCGCTTAAGAGCCTGCAGCTCGCTTGCGCGCTGCTCGGCCAGGGTCTGAATCGACGCTTGTAGCGTCATGGGGGGCGTCGGCCAGGCGGCTGCGGATCCGAAGGACGCGCCCAATAGCTTGGCCAGACTGTGGGCGTCTGGAGCGACATCGGCCACGGCTGCCATGGCCTGGTCGTCCAGGGGATACACCTGCTGCCGCCAATAGTCGCGCACGGCGGCCGCCTGCAAGCCCTCATCGCTTTCCAGCACCTGCTCAAGGCCCTGGTGTCCGGGCTGCAGCAGGTGTTCCGAGATCAGCCGCTGCACCCAGGCATCGATCGTCAGCACGGCCGCATCATCCATGGCAGCCGCAGCCTGTTCCAAACGCCACAGCGCTTGCACGCGATGCGGCCCCTCGGGCACGGCCTGTAGCAAGGACTGCAGGAAGGCGTCTGCCGATTCGGGGCGAACGCGGCCGGCAAACACCTCGTGCGCCTGCACGAGCCGGGACCTGATCCGGTCCACCAGCTCCCGCGTGGCCGCACGCGTGAAGGTCAGCACCAGGATCTGCCTGGGGTGCAGCGGTTGGTCTTGTGGACTGCCCAGGCCCAGCACCAAACGCAAATAGAGGGATGCAATGGTCCAGGTCTTCCCAGTTCCGGCGCTGGCCTCAATCAGTTGATGTCCCCGCAGCGGCAGGGTCAGGACATTCAAGGCAAGGCTCATGGTGAACCTACACGGGGGATGGTCCGAACCACCTGCAACTGCGTGTTGCACCAGCGCCAAAACGGCCCATACAGCTCTTCCGTGGCCTGTGGCCAGCGATCGAAGGCTTCCAGACCGCTCTCAAGCAGTTCGTCGTCCTCTTGCGCGGCACCGAAACTTTGGCGCCAGGCTGCATTGCGCTGGCCCTCGCGGGACCAGGCCGTGCGTTGTTCGCTGGGTGAGCCATGGGCTGCGGCCACCAACCTCGAGGTGGCCGGTTGCGGACGTGGCGCGGCCATCCATTGGGCCAAGGTGTGGCTCACCGCCTGCACATCCAGAACGGCTTGTTGGGCCTCTGTGGGGCGTGCGTGCACCCAAACGTCGGGTGCCAGAAGGTGCACGTCGTGCGGCACTCCTTTGGCCGCCTCCAGCGTTTGCAGCCACCAGGCCTGCACCAGCAAGTCCAGGCGCCAGCCCTTCGGTTGGTGCTTCAGGCGGTTTGAGCCTGCGAAGGCACTGCCCGAAACCACGAGGCGATGGCCGGCACCACCAGCGAGCCCCAGCAGTGACCGGTGTTCAAGCAGGGCTTGCAGCTGCCCCAAGACCTGGGCCTGTACCCAGCGGCCAGGTGCAGCCAAAGGCACCAAGCCTCGGGCCTGCAGGGCTGCCCAGCAACGCATTGCCCAGTTCGCGTCTTGTGGAGCCGGGCGGTCGGTTTCGATGGCAGCCAATGCTTCCTGCCAAACGGCCCAGCCCTGAAGGCCGTCCATGGCCATGGGCTCATCTTCCTCGGTGCGCTGAGGCGCACGGGGCCAACGGGTGTGCAGTCGATCCTCCCAGAAGGCCGCCACGGGGCACTTCAACCAGCGCATGATGCGCTCGGACTCGGGCGTGACGGGTGCAGTGG
The DNA here is from genome assembly GCA_046094505.1 of Betaproteobacteria bacterium. Taxonomy (GTDB): domain Bacteria; phylum Pseudomonadota; class Gammaproteobacteria; order Burkholderiales; family Burkholderiaceae_C; genus RFTU01. Next base: position 13,361 of record JBJTHN010000059.1, on the reverse strand, counting down.
ATATGGCCGTGGCAGATGTGCCGGCCTCTGGTGCAGCCGTGGTTGGGTGCAGAGCCGAATGGTCCGGAGGAGCCAGGATGGATCGATCTGCAACAAGGCCCGGCCCGCCGGGCTGCCACTCGTGGGCATGGGTTTGTGGCAATCGGCCTGGGATGAAGTACCCGGCGTTGAAGGGCTGAAGCGGATGGTCAAACGTGATGGCTTTCACGGCCTCATCCCCCCATACCGCGGCCAGCACATCGCGCAACTGCCCCACGAGGACAGAGGGCGGGCGGTGCTGCCGGTCCATGGGCTGCTGCCCCACCCAACTGACGACCAGTTGTTGCCGAGCCGACAAGAGGGCATCCAACAGAAGCTGTCGGTCTTCCTGACGGCGGGAGCGGTCGCCCGGCCGCGCCACTTCGTGCAGGGCCAACAAGTCGCCATGCCTTGGTCGGACCGGCCTCGGGTACTGGCCCTCATCCATGCCCAGCAGGCACACGATGCGAAACGGTACGGCCCGCAGCGGCATGAGGGTGCAAAAGGTGACCCCACTGGAGCGGAAGCGGCCTTGCGCAGGGGGCTGCGCCACCTGCTCCATCACCGCCAGCCGAACCAGATCCAGACCTACGGGGGCTTCAAATCCGGCCGCCTGCGTGTGGCGCAGCCAGTCGGCCACCGCCATGTCGATGCCCAGGCTGTCGCGTTCCTCTTCGGGTTCTGAGGGATCCAACAGGTCGACCCAGAGGGCCCGAAAGGCTTGGGCCCAATGCGCTGGCGGGTGTTGCTCGCTGGCCCAGGACCGCCACGCTTCGAGGCGGCGCAGCAGGCCGGCAAGCTGCCCGGCTGCTCGCGCAGCCAGCCCCTGGACGCCCTCCCCGGGTGCCCAAGGTGCTCCTGCCACGGAGCCGATTGCGTAGCCGGCGAGCATGCGGTCCACGCCAAACTGCCAGGTCATGGCTGCGCCGGCCTCGCCCAGGCCAAGGGCTTGTCGGTGAGCCAGGCTCAAACCCCAGCGAATACCGCTGTCTTGAACCCAACGGCCCAGTGCGCGCCGGTCTTCTTCGTCCCAACCCCAACGGCGACACACCGCGTTCAACTCCAAGAGCCGCAGGAGGTCCGCGGCGGTGCAGCGCTGGGTGGGCAGGCTCAGCAACCAGTCGGCCAAGGCCGGAAGGCCGCGGTCGGCTTGGGCCTGTTGATCAGCCAGGCCCCAAGGAATGTGACGAGGGTCGTGCTCGCCGTATGCCCCAAACACCGCGCGGATGGCCGCCGCATGGGTGCGCAGATCGGGGACCATCACCACCACGTCACGCGCTTGCGGCCGATCCGGGCCCGGGGTTGCGGTGAGTTCATGCAAGAGGTGGTCATGGAGAACCTCGACCTCTCGCAGCGCGGTATGGGCGCGAATGAAGCGGATCGAGCCGTCATCCAAGGCCAGGCCTTCGCGCCGAACCGATTCCCTCACCTCCATCAGCGGTTCGTTGTGGTGGACCGAGGCCTGCAGACGGGTCAGGGCGCTGTGTGCGGACGGTGCAGCGCCCGGCTCCACCCGTGTGATGGCGCGCGCTTCTTGGCTGGCCAGGTGCCCTTCCAGCGCCTCAACCTGGGCGATGAAGTCGCGGGATTGCCGGCCCCAGGCCGCCAGGAGAGGCTGACCTTCGTTGGGCGCTTGCCCCAAGTCGGTCCAGTGCACCTGGCAGGGGCTGGGCACGGCCATGACCACCAGGGCGTGGCGTGCCAAGGCTTCCAGCAGTTCCAGCACCACGGGTGGCAAGGCCGTACTGCCGAACAACACCAGGCGGCCCGGCAACTGTGTAAGGCTTCCCGTGGGTGCCTGGCGCAGGCGCTTCAGACAGGCTTCATGCAGGTCAACCCGCGCGGCAGGCTCGCTCATGCTGTGGTGTTCGGATGAGCCGTTGGCCAGCCATTGCCAAAGCGCTGCCTGCCAAGCTTGCTCGGGGGGCACTGCAAGGGCGTCTTTCGCTGTACCTGGGGTCAGGCGCAGCTGCGCCCTGCCCTGCGCCCAATCGTGCAGCCAGTCGGGGCGAAACCATTGGTACTGGTCGAACAGGTCTGCGGCGTGTGAGCACCAGCGCAGCAGTTCGGCGGATCCTGGGGACAGGGGTGTGGGATCCGGGCTGGCCTGTGCGTGGCGCTGGGCTATGGAGGCCCAGGTGGGCTGAAGTGCCGGCAGCGTTGCCCATCGCTCTGCGTTTGCAGCAAGGTACCAAGGCAGGACCAGCTTATCGGTGCGCCCCGGGCCAGCGGCCTGCGGCCCCAGGACGGTTCGGTACAAGCGCCACGCAAAACGCGCCGGCAGTTCGATGCGGCAGGCCGAAAGGATGCCCTGCGAACGCGCCGCCTCGGCCTTGAACCACTCGGCCATTCCGTTACTGGGAATGAGCACCCATTCATCCTCGAGTGGCGCGGGCGGGTAGCGCAGCCACCAGGCCCAAACGGTGCGCGCCAGGTCTTCGAGCTGCGGGGCCTGCAGCCACAACAGCCCCGGCTTGAAACCAGCGCGTTGCATGGGGGACGGCTGTTCGGTGGGCGCGAAGGGGGAAGACACGGAAGACGGTGGCGGCAGCGGTGGGCTTCGCAGCCGATCATGCCACCGCACGGGCTCATTTCTTGAGCCCCATTGGCCCTTGGCGAACGCCTTTGGGCGTAGGCCCCGGGTGCTTACAAGATGAAGGGCAGCACCAGGAAGCTGGCCAGGCAGCTGAACACCACCATTTGATCGGGGTCGCTGGGGAACCGAGCCGCGTGGCCAAGCCGGCTGCTGCGCCCAGGGCTCACATGGCAGGCTGCTTGAACCAGTGGGTGCCGGACGGTGGCCGCAGGCGCCGTGGCGCCTGTTGACGGGATGGCTGTGGCGCGTGGCGTCTGCAGGCTCATGCTTCTCTCCTGTTCAGGTGGGTGTTTGTCTGCGCGGCTCATAATACTGTATATACGTACAGTGTTCAAGCCCCATCGTGAACCTGGACTTCCCCACCCCCTGCCAGCCGGCTCGCTCCCATGGCTGCACAGATCACCGCCGCAGCGTAGGGCAAAGCCTGCAACGCCAGGATGGCGCACCAGGCCCACAGGGCACCGGTTGGTTCAAGGCTGGCCCACGCCAAGGCCAGCGCTGTCGCGAGCAACGCCCCACCCAACAAGCCCTCTTGCCACACGCAGGTCCACACGGGTGCCGGGCGTGTGGCCCCCGACCCGTTACCGAGTAACGCCACGCCGATGCCCTTGCGCGTCACATGAAAGGTGGCCTGGCCGCCCCACAACCCCGCCAGCACGCCGCGCGCGATGCGGTGCGACAGGGCCATCCCGGCCCAGGCCGCGCCCCACAACTCCAATCGGCTGCAACTCACCCGCCGGCCATACAGCAGCGGCACCATGACCAAGCGGCTACAGAAGAACACCAGCAGGGGCAGCGCCATCAGCGCAGAGGGCAAGCTGAAGGCTTCGGGTATGCCCAGCATTCCAGCACTCCAGGCCAGTGCCGTCAGGGTGAAGACCAGGTGCAGCGTGTCCCCAATCCAGGGCAGCCAGCCAGCCACGAAGTGGTAACGCTGCCCCAGGCTCAAGGCCGATCGCCCAAACAGGGATGCTGCATGGCGGCGCAGGATCTGAATGCCCCCCCGCGCCCAACGTTGGCGCTGTCGCTGATAGGCCGCAAAGCTCTGTGGCACCAGGCCCGTTCCCAAGACCTCGTCCACGTAGACATTGCGCCATCCAGCCTGCAGCAGGCGCAAACCCAACTCGGTGTCCTCGCACACACAGCCGGCGTCCCAGCCCCCAACGGCCTGCAAGGCCTGGCGCCGGATGAGGCTCATGGTGCCGTGCTGCACGATGGCGTTTCGTTCATGCCGGTGGTGCATGCCCAAGCGAAAGAACCCTTCGTACTCCCAGTTCATCATGCGGGCCAAGCGGCTGCGCCCGCCGTCCCGGTGCGCCTGAGGTGACTGCACCACCGCCACATTGGGTTCGTCCAGCCAGCCACCCAAGCGCTGCAACCAATTCGGCGAAACCACATAGTCCGCATCCACCACGGCCACCCACTGTGCCAGCGGGTGGGTGTGGCGCAGCGCTTCGTTGAGGGCGCCGGCCTTGTAGCCCGGCCACACCGGCAGATGGATGAAGTGCAGCCGTCGATCACCGGCCAAGCGCTGGCGCTCGACATAGGCCTGCACCGGTAGCCAGCAGTTGGGGTCGCTGCTGTTGTTGTCCACCACCAAGATCTCCAGGTGGGGCCAGTCCAGCGCCTGCAGGCTGCGTATGGCCGCCACCACCATGTCGGGCGGTTCGTTGCAGCAGGCCAGGTGCACACTGACCCAGGGCTGGGGTGCGCCCGGTCGACATGGCCTGGCGCTGGCACGGTGGCGCAGGCTTCCCTCCCAATAGAGTTCGGCGAACTCAAAGGCTTGGCTCAGCAAGATGGCTGCCATCAACAGCAGGGCCGGCACGAGCAACGCCAGCAGCAGCGCGTCCAGCATTTGCAGGTAGTGGGCCAAGGGAAGCGTGCCCAAGACCACCACCAGAGAGGCCACGGCCTGGGCCGCGATCCCAAACGACACCCGCCCGGCCCAGCCAAGATGGGGCGTTCGCATGAGCAAGGGCCACAGCACCAAGCTGGCCAGCAAGGCGGCCACCAGCGCCTTGCCACGCCAATAGGGGTCGCGCTCTACGGGGCCGGTCCAATCAAACTTGGGTGTGCGGCGAGCGTCGAATACACCCCAATGGGCCCCGACGGGACCCTCGGTCTGGACCTTCCAGGGCTGGTCGATGGCCTCGATCACAAAGTAATCGGGCTGGGGGTCACGCATGCGCGCCGAGGCCACGAATTCGCGCAGGAAACGCGCCTGCTCCAAGGGAGACGCTGATGACTGGTTGCGATGGCCCTGCACCCACTTTTCCACGGGTGCACCAGTGCTGGGCCAACCAACTTCGGCAATGACCACCGGTTTGTCGGGGTAGCGCAGCCGAAGCTCGTCGTAGCGGCGCCACACCTCGTGCACCGCCACCTCGGCCGGCACACCTTCCCAGTAGGGCAGCAGGTGTACCGCGATGAAATCGACCTGCGCAACCAGATCGGGCCGATCCAGCCACACATGCCAAGGCTCGGCGGTGGACACCGGAACGTTCAGCGTGGCGCGCAAACGAGACAGGGCTACGGCCAAGGCCTGAGGGCTCAACAGTCGGTGCAGCTGCGTTTCATTGCCGGCAATCACCCGCTCAATGCTGCGTTGCTGGGGCGGCAATGCCCGCTCGGCCTTCACCGCCGCCTCGATGGACTGCAGTTCGCGCTCGTTTCTCAGTGCTTGCGCGTCCAACCAAACCCCGGCGGTCAGCCGAAAACCCTGGGCGCGCGCCAGGGCCGGCAGCGTAGGCAGCTCGGAGGCGCTGTAGGTGCGCAGCCGACCCGTGATCCCTCGCAGCAGCTCCAGGTCGGCGGCGACGTCGTCGTCGCTGGGCCGCTGCCCTTCCAATGGACTTTGCCAACGCTGAAAGGCGTTGTAGGCCAGGCCTTGAATCGGCTCTGCGGCCGGAGCAGCCGGCAAGGCGGGGTTGGCCCATTGCCACACGGCGGCATTGAGCAGCGCCATCAGCGCACACAGCAGGGTCGCCTTGGTTACAGACCACGCCGAGGTCGAACGCAGGCCCGTCATCGATGGACGCTCCTGCACGTATGCCGGCGGCGGGGCTGTGCCCCGGCCAGGGGCCGGGGTTCACAATCACGAGCCAGCCCCGTCCACACGCCATGCCCTCTGCACCTCGCCGCCTGTTTGCATCCGCGTTCGCGCTGGCAGCGCGCAGCGCATCCCTTTTCTACTGGAGGTCGGCTTGTGCGTTTGTGGTGGCGGCCCTGCCCTTGTTGATGGGGTTGGCTGCGGGCGTGCTGTACCCCTGGACGGCCGTGGCCGCGCAGACATACACCGGGCCATCGAGCGCCGTTGATCATGCAGGAGCACAGCCCTGGCCCTGTTTGTCCTATGCCCCGTTTCGGCGCCCAGGCCACAGTCCGCTGGATGCCAGCCTGCGTTTGACACAGGACCAGCTCCGGGAGGACCTGCAGATGCTGTCGCAATGGACCGGCTGCATCCGCACCTACGGCACGGGGCACGGCCAAGACCAGATTCCCGCTGTGGCACAAGCCCTGGGCCTGCAGGTGGTGCAAGGGGCTTGGATCAGCCGGGACCGCAGCGCCAGCCAGGCCGAAGTGGACACGGCCTTGGCCTTGGCCCGAGCCTTTCCCACCACGGTGCGCATGCTGGTGCTGGGCAACGAGGTGCTGCTGCGCCAGGAGCGAAGCCCCGAGGATTTGGCCCAGATACTGGGCCAGGCCCGGCGTGTGTCGCCGGTACCCGTGGCCTATGCCGATGTTTGGGAGTTTTGGCTGCGCCATGCCCCTGTTCTGGCCACGCAGGTGGACGTGGTGGCCGTTCATATCTTGCCGTATTGGGAGGACTCGCCGGTAGCCCTGGACTTGGCGGTCGGCCATGTCTTGTCCGTGCATGCCCAAGTCAAGCGCACCTTTGGGGCCCAAGCCGTGTGGCTGGCTGAAACCGGCTGGCCGGCGGCGGGTCGAGCCCGGGCAGGCGCGGTCCCCGGCCCGCAGCAGCAGGCCCGGTTCCTGAGGGAGCTGCGCCAGCAGTTGGGCCGCGCCGGAATCGACTACAACGTCATCGAAGCCTTTGATCAACCGTGGAAACGCCGCTTCGAAGGCGCCATGGGCGGTGCTTGGGGGATTGCCGACGTGCACGGGCGGCTGCGCGACACGGGGGTGGGGCCCTTGCCCCCCGACCCTGCAAAAACGGCCGGCCTGTGGGGCGCGCTGGGCGGCGCGCTGTATGGCGCAGCGATGGCCGGCTGCGCATGCTTGGCTTTGCCTGGGCGCCGGCCCGTGCGGCCCGCCATGGGCAGTCGTGCTGTTTTCTGGGGGAGAACGCTTGCGGTGGTCTTGGCAAGCGCTGTCCCGGGGCTCATGGCTGGGTTGCATGCCTCGGGTATGGCCATCTGGCTTCGCAGCACCACAGAGTGGGCCCAGGCCATGGCTCACCTTGGCCTGGCTCTGGGCGTGTGTGGATCGGCCCTTTGGTGGGCGGCACGCGCCTGGGTGGCGGGCAGTGTCGGAACGCTGGCCACCACACACAGCAGCGTGCGATTTCAAGCCGTTTACAGCGCCATGCTCACGGCCCTGCTCGTGGTCAGCACCGTGGACGCTTTGACGCTCGTCTTTGACGGCCGCTACCGTGCGCTGCAGGCTGCCCTGATGGGGGCCACCGCCTTCGGACTGTGCATGGCACGCCTGTCTGGCCTGGCTCCGCCGCTGAGGGCAGCGCAGGGAGCCTTGGCGCTGGCCTTGGGCCTGGCCGCCCCGGTGCTGCTGGTGCTGGAGGGCGTGGCCAACCAGCAGGCCGTGGGACTGGCGGCCGCCTGGCTGGTGATGGCCGCCTGCCTCCTGTGGCGCCCTCACCGTCAACCTTCATCGGGCCTTGTAGGCCCATGATGTGCGCTGAAGTCCATCGTTTGAACCATGCGCAGGCCGCACAGGCCACTGAGCAACGCGGCCCACGCCGAGCGGTCGGCGTCGTACAACACGAGGCCCAGCGATGCCACCACCACGCCGCCCAGCGCCAAGGCCAAAGCGATGCGCAGCAGGCCTGCGCAACGGGCCACACCATAGACCTGCACCATCAACCACAAACAACAAGCACCTGCGCACAGCCCCAAAGAAGCGCTGCTCAGACGATGGTGCAAAAAGGCCTGGATCACCAAGTTCCGCCCCACGCAGGCCGCACGTGTAGGCTCAAGCTCACAAAGGGCTTCCATACCCGGTGCCTGCACCCACAGCAGGCGCGCCGCCACGGCCGCCCCCACGGCACCGGCCGGCAGACCGATCCACGCCACCGCCCAAGCCCAAGACCAAGGCCAAGGCAGGGGCCCTGCCCCAGCCCCGATCGTCCTGCGGCGCACCGGGCTCATGGCGAACTGCGTGCCAGGCGCGTGCTGCGCGCGCCGGGGCCTTGCGCGGAAAACGCCTGCAGCACATGGTCGGTCAGGTCGTGCAACCCCCCCAGGGCTTCGCGGCGCGGCTCCACGCCCGGCTGGTAGCCCAGCATGACAAACCGCTGAAGCAGCCGCTCCTGGCGTGACACCAAATACACCGGCACGTCCCACGACACGCCTTCGCCGGTCACACTGGCCGCGGGCTGGTGATCACCAACAAAGATGTAGAAGGTTTCCCGCCCGGGCCGATCGCGCAACCAGGCCCCCAGCCAGCGGTAGCTGTACTCCACCATGCGCACGTAGTCGGGTCGCATCTGGGTCCAGTTCGGGCGCTCATCACGGGTGCGCTGCACATCGGCATCGTCGAATGGATCGGCGCTGAGCACGCGTTGCCAATCCGGCTGGAATGGCGGCACGGGGCTGAAGGGCAAATGCGTCGTGATGGTGGGAAAAAACGTGAAGCGTGGTTTGGCCTTCGCATCGCGTGGGAAGAGCACGTCCAGTTGTGCAGCGCTGAACTGGTCTGGAATCCGCCAAAAGCCCATGGGTGGGCCCTCGTAGCGCAAGGCAGGCCCGTCGACATACACGTCGAAACGGTAGAACGCCCGTTCGGGCCAGTCCCAAAACACCCCCGGGTACACGCCAAAGGTTTGGTAGCCCTGGGCGCGAAACAGCGTCACCAGCGATTCGCGCTGCGTGGTCAACAGCACATCGTGGCGCAGTGGGTTGCTCAAGTCGATCCCCGACAAAAGGCTCAGGTGCGCCAGATCCGACCCACCGGCAAACGTGGGGGACTTCAAGAAGCCCGACACCACTTGGAAGCCGCCGGCCCTGAGGTCTTGCTCAAAGCGCTGCCGTGCCGGCTGAAGCGCGGCGCTCATTTGCGGGTCGTCGTAGGTGATGGCCCCCAGGGACTCCAGGGGCATCAGCACCACGTCGGCACCCGCCAGAGCCGCCAAGGCCAGCCCTGGCGCTTGGGACATGGCTTCATCCACCGCGCTGCTGGGCGGCAGAATCACCGCCTGCCGTGCCTGTGACCAGGCACCCCACAGCACCTGCGCTTGGCGCAGGGCCACCGGAGTCACCGGCTTGGAGACGTAGGGCCAAGTGGCCTGAACCCCCGCATAGTTGGCGGCCGCCACGCCCACGGCCGCCAGGCTTAGCAGCCAAGCCCAAGGTCGGGTGCGGGCTGCAGGCGCCACCACGGATGCCAACACGCCGATGCCCCAGCGCAGCGCCGCATACAGGCCCAACAGCAGCGTGGTGGAGGCCACCAGCACCATCGCCGTCCACCACCACGGCCACTCCTGCGCCGATACCCACAAAAAGCGCGGGATCTGGGGCAGGTCCCAATAGGCGTTGATGGGACGGCCAAAGAGCGCTGGAACCGTCACGTCGGCATAGCGCCCCAGGACCAACAGAAGATACGCCAGAGCCAACACCCGCAGCCCCACGGCGCCGATGGCACCCCGCCAAGCCACAAGCCCCAGAATGAACATCCACAGGCCAATGAACTCGGGCGCAACACGGGCGTCGAGCACCACCCAGGGCGTTGGCCACCAGGTGCTGAAGCTCAGACAGGCATTGAGCAGCAAGAGCGCCACCACACCCTGGCTGAAGCGGTTCAACCGGGCGCGGCGCTCGTCTTTGCGGATCGGTTCGTCCAAGGGCAAGGAGTCTGGGGACACAATGCCCCCATTGTCCTGGAACGACTGAGCCTCTGCCTCCCAGCGGGGCAGAGCCCCGCAAGAGAACCACACCGCCCCACACTGTCATTCACCATGGCGCAACCCAGCCCAGCACGGACCCTCGTGCTGTTCAATCACGACTTCGACCGAGTGGCCCACCGGGCGATGGCCACACGCTGGCCGTACGTCAGTGGTGGGTTCGACCTGTTTGCCTTTCCCAGCCAACTGCGCCTGGCCTGGTTTGACATCGAGCGCTTCGCCGCCCTTCAGGCCGTGCGCGCAAAGGCACAGGGGTGCAGCGCCGTGGTTTCACATCAGGAGCAGTTTGGCGCGCTTGCAGCGGCCTTGGTGGCTGAACGCCTGGGCTGGCCCGGCACGCCGGTGCGGGCCGTACTGGCCTGCCAGCACAAACTCTATGCGCGGCAAGTCTTGCAGCAGGTGTGTCCACAGGCCAATGTGCCGGCGCAGCGCTGGTCGCCCACCAGCGCGGAGGGATCACTGCCCTACCCGCTCTTTGCCAAACCGATCAAGGCGGCCTTTTCCATCCTGGCCCGAGAGGTACGCCACCCGGATGAGCTGCAGCGCCTGGTGAGCTTTGGATGGTGGGAGTCGGTGATCCTGGAGCGCCTGTCCCAGCCCTTTGAGCGGGTGGTGCGCCGGCGCCTGCCCGAAGCCGGCAGCGCCATGGGCTTGATGCTGGAGCGGCCCGTGCATGCGCCGCAGTTCAACTTGGACGGGTATGCCTTCGAGGGTGAGGTTCGCCTGCTGGGGGTGGTCGATGCACACATGTACCCCGGTACCCAGGCTTTCATGCGCTTTGACTACCCCAGCCGCCTGGCGCCCGCCGTGGTGGCCCGAGCAGGAGAGGTCGCCCGCCGCTTCATGGCGGCGGTGGGCTTCAGCCACGGCCTGTTCAACATGGAGTTTTTCTACGACGAGCACCGGGATGAACTCACGGTCATTGAATTCAACCCCCGAATGGCCGCCCAGTTTTCCGACCTGTACGGGCGCGTGGACGGCGTGAACCTGCACGAGATTGCGATGAGCCTGGCCCACGGACGCGACCCGGCGCAAATCCGCCCCTTGCCGGCATCTGCGGCCTGTGCCTCAAGCTTTGTGTTTCGCAGTTTTCCGGGCCGGCGCGTCTTGAGCGCACCCCAACGGCATCAGCGTGCCCTGCTGGCCAGCGCCTACCCCGACGCCGTGCTGATGAGCTATCCACGCTCGGCGTCGGATGTGCTGCGAGACCACAAGTGGCTGGGCAGCTCGCGCCACGGCATTCTGAACCTGGGTGGCGCAGATCCCCATGACCTGGAGCGCCGCTGCGAAGTGGCCAGCCACCTGTTGGGCTGGACCCCTCCGCAGCGCCGAACCGCGACGGTTGCCCAACCGGTGATGGGCTGAGCCTTGCCCGTCAGTTGTTGGGCAGGGTCAGCGTAGGCACCAGGAACCCCAATGCAGTAAGTCTTGAGGCACCCTTCTTGTGTACAGTGCTGTCCATGCGAGCGCACTCGAGCCCGGATGCCCCATCACCGCGCAGGCGTTTGGCCCTGCGGTCAATGGCTGCCAGTGCGCTGTCCGGTGCGTGCAGCCCGAATGCTTGGGCGCAGCCGGCGCCTGACAAACCCCCCGCCATCCCGGCGCCGCCACCGGTGGGTCAAAGGGTCGTGTGGCCGAAGCTGCACATGCTCACCGACCCGGCCAAATCGCCCGCTCAACTCAATGGGCAGGTCACCGTGGTCTATTGGTGGGCCAGCTGGTGCCCCTTCTGTCGGGAGCAGACGCCGCAAATTCAAGCCCTCTGGGAGCGTCACGGCGGTCAAGGCCTGCAGGTCTTGGGCATATCGGTGGATCGGCACGCCGAAACAGCCCGCGCATATCTGAACCGGGGCGGCTACACGTTCGCCTGTGCGTGGTACGACCAGATGCTGGCTCAGGTGTTTGCCAGGCCCACGATGGTTCCAGCCTTTGCAGTACTCGACCGGCAGGCCCGTGTGGTTCAGTCTGATCGGGGGCAGCTGTTCCCTGAGGACGTTGCAGCGTTGTCGCGCTGGCTGGCCCAGAACTGAGGCATCCAAAGGTCAAACTGTTGCGCCGGTGCGGTAGCCTTGCCCCGGCCATCCGACTTTGCACAATGGATCGTGGGCTTGTGCATTCGACCGAAAAGGCAATTTACGCTTACATGATTCCACCTGCTACAAGCGTAGCTTTGCCCTGCAATTACCCAGCAGCAGGCACATAGACAACGATAAGCCCATGGCCAGCTAGGCAGCACGGGCACCATTTTCCGCGGCCCGCATGCTCAACGCGAAGCCCATGAACACACGCCGCGAAATCGTCCTCGCAGCCTTGGCTACTGCCGTACTCAGCGCATCGGCCCGCACAACGACAGCTCAGGAGTCGCCACGAATGGAAGCCAGTGTCACCGCAGAGTCGGTCGTGCAGTTCCTCCATCACTTTGAGGAAGTGGCTATGAAGGAAGACTTCAGGCTCCTCGAAGACATGATCGATGAGCGAGCCTACTTCCGTTTCAACGACGGCGACTTCATAGGTCGCAAAGCAATCCAAGCCGTCTTCGAGAAGACCTGGAGAGGTGACCCCACGGTCAAGAAGGCGCGTTTCTACCTGTCTGAGATTGTCGTGCTCACCACCGACAGAGCCTCAGCGTCGGCAACCTACACCTACAACTGGGAGGGTGCTCAAGGAGGCCGAGAGTTCAAGATTCAAGGCCGAGGCACCCGCGTGCTAGCACATGAAGGCGGAAGGTTCCGAATAGTCCATGAACACCTCAGCCGCTTCCCCCCGCGCAGTGCTGCCTAACCCCTCGCTCATGCTGATGACCCTGACCCGAAAAACCTGACCACTCAAAAGTAGAGAATCTGGCATGACTTTTCACCTAATGAAAATGAGGTCATGTTGTGAAGAAGAGCAGGTTTACCGAGGAGCAGATCGCATTTGCGCTCAAACAGGCGGAGTTGGGCACGAAGGTAGATGAGATATGCCGAAAGATGGGCATCAGCGACGCCACTTTCTACAAGTGGCGCCAGAAGTACGGTGGGCTTGGTCCTTCAGAGCTTCGTCGCTTGCGGCAGCTTGAGGAAGAGAACAACAAGCTCTAGCGCCTGGTGGCCGACCTGAGTCTGGACAAGGCCATGCTGCAGGATGTTCTTTCAAATAAGCTCTGAAGCCCTCGCGCAAGCGTGAGCTGGTCGATGACTTGATGCGTCGATACGGCACCAGTATGCGCAAGGCCTGTGCAGCAATTCAACTCAGCTAAGTGGTGTATCTGTACCGTTCGGTTGAGCGCGATAACGCCGCACTGGTCATGCGAATGAAGGAAATCACGCAGACCCGAGTGCATTACGGTTATCGCCGGGTGCACGTCATGCTCAGGCGCGAGGGCTATAAGGACAACCACAAACGCTTGTACCGGCTGTACCGCGAACAAGGCATGTCACTGCGCCACAAGAGGCCCAGGCGCAACAAGGCGGCTCGACTTCGACAGCCCAAGACGCTGGCGCAACGCATCAATCAAATCTGGAGCATGGACTTCGTTGCGGACAATCTGTTTGATGGGCGAAAACTACGGATGCTTACCGTGGTGGATTGCTATTCACGCGAAAGCTTGGCGATTCATGTGGGACAAAGCCTCAAGGGAGAGGATGTTGTGCGCGTGCTCAACCAGAT
>JBJTHN010000058.1:0-33595 GCA_046094505.1 Betaproteobacteria bacterium | reverse complement strand
GGTGGGTGCACCAAGACATGTTCACAGGTGTGGGGGCCGTCGGGGTACAGGGCCTTGAGCACGCGCAGCGGCCCTTCGTGCCGGTCGTGCGCCACGGTGCGGCCCTGGTCCCAGCGGTAATCCAGCCGCAGCGACCCTTTCCAACGCGGCTGCGATGCCGCGGCCAGGCTCACCCCAGGGCCACCACGCGCTGGCGCTGTCGGCCCAGCTGCGGGCTGAACAGCTCCACCACGTCGCCGTGCTGCAGATACTTCGGGGGCTTGAAGCCCATGCCCACGCCTTGGGGCGTGCCGGTGACGATCACGTCACCGGGCAGCAAGGTCATGAAGCCGCTGAGGTAGCTCACGATCTCCTCCACCCCAAAGATCATGTCGGCCGTGCTGCTGTCTTGGCGCGCTTGGCCGTTGACCCACAGTTGTAGCCCTAATTGTTGGGGGTCGGGCACTTCGTCCGTGGTGACCAGCCAGGGTCCGATCGGGCCAAAGCCATCGTGGCACTTGCCCTTGAGCCATTGGCCACCGCGGTGCAGCTGCCAATCGCGCTCACTCACATCATTGGCCAGCACATATCCCGCCACATGCTGCAAGGCCTGCGCACGTGGCACCCGGCGGGCGGTGCTGCCGATCACGATGCCCAACTCCACCTCGTAGTCCAAGGCCACCGACCCCATCGGCAACGGCAGGTCGTCATCCGGGCCGGCCAGTGCGGTGATGCTCTTGGAAAACACGATGGGCTCGGTGGGGATGGCCATGCCCGCTTCAATGGCGTGCTGGCGGTAGTTCAAGCCGATGCCCAGGAACTGGCGGATACCCGCAATCGGCACGCCCAGGCGCGTGCCTGGGGGCACCAGGGGCAGCCGGTCTGCTTGGGTGGCCACCTGCTGCGCCAAAGTGGCCAGGGCCGGGGGCGCCAGTTGCTCGGGCGTCCAATCGGGCACCAGGCCCGACAGGTCACGGATTCGGCCTTGCTCATCACACAGGCCAGGCCGCTCTTGGCCCAGCGGGCCGTGTCGCAGAAGTTTCATGGCTGGAAGCCGCGCTGGCGGCAGCAGAGGGTGCAGCCCCGAATCTACAGCAGCGCCCGCCACGGTGTGGCCCCAGGACGCCGCCCATGACGCCTCGCTTGGGCCTAGCCGGCTCCATTGGGCCGACAATGCTCCCATGAGCGAATCCACCCCTCCCCAGCTTCCCGACCGCCTGTCCACCGACCCCCGCAGCCCGCACCATGTGCGCGACCTCATGCAACTGGACATCGGTATCCGCTTCAATGGCAAGGAGCGATTCGATGTCGAGGAATACTGCATCAGCGAAGGCTGGGTCAAGGTGCCCTCGGGCAAGACGGTCGACCGCCACGGCCGGCCCCTGCTGATCAAGCTCAAGGGTGCGGTGGAGGTGTATCTCCGCTGACGATGCGGGCCGCCCACAGAGCACCCATGAAAAAAGGCGCGCAGCTGCAGGCCGCGCGCCTTTGAATGACACCAGGAGCCCCGGGCTTCGCCCGCGGCCCTGCGTCGGTTTACTTGAAGTTGTAGCTTGCCGTCAGCGAGAAGCGACGACCCAGCATGCCCGGTGTTCCCAAATCCCAATAGGTGAAGATGTTGGGGATGCCCACCGAGCGGGCGTAGGAGTTGGTCGCGTTGAGCACGCTGGCGGCCACCACCAGGTTCTTCACACCACGGTAGTTCATACCGAAGTCCAAGGTGCGCTCAGCACCCAACATGCACAGGCCTTCTGCCCGCAGCGGCACGTACTGGGTCGAGGTGGAGGTTTCGCACAGCGATGTGGAGCTCACGCGCATCGCATCGATGTGGTTCACGCGGGTCCAGCCGCCCCACGTCTCACCCCTCCACTCCAGGCGCAGGTTGTAGCGGTTCTTGGGAGCTTCCTGCGCGATGGCGGTGTTGATCAGGCGGCTGGGCTCGGTGCCCGACAGGATCTGCTGGTCGTACTTGAGCGTGCGTGTGCCGGCCCAGGTCAACGTGACGCGGTCCTTGCCCTGGTCCAGCAGGCGCCAGCTCAGGTCGTAGTCCACGCCGTTGGTGGCGGTGTAGTTGAAGTTGCCGTACTGACGAATCAGGGCCACGATCGGGCCACTGTTGGCCACACCGGGCAGCCAGGTGGCTGGGTTGGCGTCACGCAACACCAGCGCTGCATTGGCCGATTGGTTGGCCACGTAGGCGTTCATGATGTCCAGGCCACGCTGCACCCGGATTTCGTTGTAGCGCTCAAACTGCCAGTAGTCCACCGACAGGTCAACGCTCCTGTTGGGCGACAGGATGAAGCCAAAGGTCGCCGAGCGCGAGGTTTCGGGCTTGAGGTTGGGGTTGGCGCTGATGACCGTGGGCAGGTTGCCCGGGTTCTGGCCAGCACCCACGGCGGAGAAGCCCAGCACGTTGCAATCACGCGCGGCGAACGGCGACGCGGTTCCGGCCAAGCTCACGGGGTTGGTCGGGTTGCTGGAATTGCAGCGGATCGGGTCAAACACGCGCTGGTCTTGGTTGCTGTGGAAGCTGACCAGGTAGGAGTTGCTGATCTGCGAGATGGAAGGTGCCCGGAAGCCCGAGGCCAAGGTTCCGCGAACCGACAAGGTTGACTTGATCGGGTCCCACTTGAAGCCGGCCTTGCCGGTGGTGGCGTTGCCGAAGTCAGAGTACGACTCGGTGCGCGCGGCCAGTTGGCCTTCGAGGTTGCGCATCACCGGCAAGCGCAACTCGGCAAAGGCGGCCTTGGAGTCACGCGAGCCTGAAGTGCCGTTGGCCACCAGGCCGATGTAATCACCCTTTTGGTAGTTGGCGTCCGGTACCGAAGACAGCTCTTCGCGTCGGAACTCCGCGCCCACGGCCACGGCAGCGTTCCCACCGGCCATGCGGAAGAGGTCGCGCGAGGCGCGCACATCGGTGGACATGATGGACGATTCGCCCTTCACGGTCGCGTCAGCCACGAGGGTGGAGATGGCTTCAGGGGTGTTGATCTTGCCGAAGCGGTAGGCGCTGCCATTGGGGCCGATGGCCGCCGTCAGGCCCGACGACAACATCCGGTTGGCGCGGATGGAGCTGTTGTCCATCTTGCTGTAGACCACCGCAGCGTCAATGTCCCACGCACCGGCCGTGCCGGTGAGGCCGGCGGTGAAGCGGGTGGACTGCAGGTCGGTGATGGCCTGCTGCGGGATGTCCTCAAAGCGGTACAGCAGCTGAACCGGCTGGGCGCTGGCGGTGCCGCGCGTGGGGTTGTCCGGGTGCGTGGCCGGCAACACGATGGCGCTTTGTGCCAGGAAGGTGCCATTGACCAGCGGCCAGGTCACGGCGCGCGCGGCAGTGCCTGCCGTCCAAACCGTGGTCGTCAGTGCATACGGCGAGAAGTTCTCCACCGTCTTGGTTTTGGACACCATCACATCGGCGTAGGCCGTCCAGTCCTTGTTCAGGGCAAGCGTGCCGCGCAGCGAACCGTTCACGCGGTCCTGTGCGGCGATGTACTCCAGGTCGTTGTCGGTGTTGTAGCGGCACATGCCATTGGGCATGGACGGGGTGCTGACCAGGAAGCCGGGCAAGCGGTTGGGTACGCCCTTGCCCACGGTTCGGTCAGCCGGGCAGCCCGCCAAGGAACCCAGGAACAGCGGACCTGATGCACTGCTGCCCGCGATCACCTGGCCATCGGGCAGGGTACGCGTGGCCGGGTAGGCGGTCGGAACCGAGTAGTAGTTGCTGTACAGCGAGGCCACCGAGTTCGGTGAAAAGCGCTCGAGACTGCCGGCTGAGGTGGTCAGGTAGGCCTGGTAGTCGGCGAAGCGGCCACGGTCGGTCAACTGCGACAGCATCACGTTGCCGCGGCTGGTGACTTCCAGCCCACCAAACACGTTGAAGCCCTTGGTGTCCAGGCCTCCAAAACCAAAGGTGACGTTGGCCGACTTGGTCGGGCCCACACGGCGATCGTTGGCGCTGTACGTGGTCGAAGCCTCCAGGCCTTCGTACTCACGCTGCAGCACGTAGTTCACCACGCCGGCCATGGCGTCTGAGCCGTACATGGCCGATGCGCCGTCCTTGAGCACTTCCACGCGGTCGATGGCGCCTTGCGGCAGCGCGTTCACGCTGATCAGTGAGCCGCGGCCGAAGTTGATGTCCACGGCAGCCACCGGTGCAATCCGGCGGCCGTTGATCAGCACCAGCGTGCCTTGCGAGCCGAAGCCCCGCAGCGAGAAGGTGGAGATGCCACTGACGAAGCCCGTGCCGTAGCCGTCCTGGATCGACGAGTTGTCCACATAGGACTTGGACTTGAGGAATTCCTCGACGGTGGCGTAGCCCGAAGCGCGGATGTCTTCCTTGGTGATCACCTCTACGGCGGAGGGGGTTTCGCGGTCGGTGCGCTTGATCAGCGAGCCGGTCACTTCCACCCGCTCGGGGGCCGTGACGGTTTGGGCAGCGGCAAAGGTGCAGACCACGGCCGAAGCGGTGGCGATCGCGGTGAGTTTGAGCTTCTTCACGGTGATGCAGGGTGAAAGAGGAAAACGTCAAGTATTCACAACATCTGCGCCCTTCCATCAAACTGGCGGCGTATCAGGTCAAGAACTGTTGGGCCAAGCCAACGGTTTTAAGGCGCCTCGTGGGGCCAGCACACCCAATGCCCGGGTTAACCCTTCAACAGCTTCTCCTCGGCCAGCGCCAAGGCTTCGGGCACACCGGACAGCACCAGGGTGTCATCGGCCTGCAGCAACAGGGCCTCGTCGGGCCGCTGCACCGCACCGCCCGCGTGCCGCACCGACACCACCTCCACCCCAATGGCGTGCAGCGCCAGGTCCCCCAGCCGCTGGCCGATCACCGCCGAAGCCGGGGGCAGCCCCACGGTCAACAAGCGTGCCTGGTGCAGCTCTTCCACCGTGTCGTCGTCGGCCCCATGGAAGTAGCCCCGCAGCAGCCCGTAGCGCGCATCCCGTGCATCCCGGGTCATGCGAATCACACGCCGCATCGGCACGCCCACCAGGGCCAGCGCGTGAGAGGCCAGCATGAGCGAGCCCTCAATCGCTTCGGGCACCACCTCGGTGGCCCCGGCCGCGCGCAGGCGTTCCAGGTCGGTGTCGTCGATGGTGCGCACCAGCACCGGCACCTTGGGCGCATGTTCGCGAACCAGTTGCAGGATCTTCAGGGCCGAAGGCGTGTCGTGGTAGCTCACCACCACCGCGCTGGCCCGTGCCAGACCGGCGGCCATGAGGCTCTGGATGCGCGCGGCATCCCCAAACACCACGCTTTGCCCGGCCGCGGCGGCCTGGCGCACGCGGTCGGGGTCCAGGTCCAGGGCCATGTAGGGAATGGCCTCGCGCTCCAGGATGCGCGCCAGGTTTTGGCCGCTGCGCCCATAGCCCGCGATGATGATGTGCGCTTCGGTGCGCATGCTCTTCTTGGCAATCGAGGTCAGCTGCACCGACTGCAGCATCCAGTCACTGGCCACCAGGCGCGCCACCAGGGCGTTGCTGTAGAGGATGAGAAAGGGCGTCGCCAACATCGACAACACCATCGACGCCAGCACCGGGCTCACCCACTGCGGGTCGATCAGCTGTTGCTCGGCGCCCAGGGTCAACAGCACGAAGCCAAACTCGCCGGCCTGCGCCAGGTACAAGCCGGTGCGCAGGGCCACGCCCGCCGGCGCCCGAAAGGCCCGGGCCAGAGCGGTCACCAACACCGCCTTGGCCACCACCGGGCCCAGCGTCAACAGCAGCACCAGACCCCATTGGTCCAAGATGGGCCGCCAATCCAGCTTCATGCCGATGGTGATGAAGAACAGGCCCAGCAGGACGTCGTGGAAGGGCCGTATGTCGGTCTCCACCTGGTGCTTGTATTCGGTTTCCGCAATCAACATGCCCGCCAGGAAGGCACCCAGCGCCAGCGACAAGCCCGCATGCTCGGTGAGCCACGCCAGGCCCAGCGTCACCAGCAGCAGGTTCAGCACAAAGAGCTCTTCGCTCTTGCGCCGCGCCACCAGGGTCAGCCACCAGCGCATCAGCTTTTGCCCGCCCCGCAGCAGCAGCGCCAGCACCACGGTGGCCTTGACCAGGGCCCAGCCCATGGACACAAGCAGGCCATTGGTCCCGGCGCCATCACCCGAGCCTTCGCCCAAGCCCGCACCCAAGGCTGGAATCAAGACCAGCAAGGGCACCACGGCCAGGTCTTGAAACAGCAGCACGCCCATCACGCGCTTGCCATGTTCCGACTCCAACTCCAGGCGCTCGGCCATCAGCTTGACCACGATGGCCGTGCTGCTCATGGCCACGGCGCTGCCCAAGACCACCGCACCGCGCCAGTCCAGGTCCCAACCACCGCCATAGGTGATGAACAGCCACGCCAGCGCAGCGTTGCCCACCAGGGCCCCGGCCAGCGTGAGCACCACTTGCGACAGCCCCAGGCCAAACACCAGGGTGCGCATACTGCGCAGCTTGGGCAGGTTGAACTCCAAGCCAATCACGAACATCAGGAATACCACGCCGATTTCGGCCAGGTACTTGACGCCGGCGGAGTCCGCGGCCAGTCCCAGGGCATGCGGGCCGATCACCACGCCCACCGACAGGTAGCCCAGCATGGGCGGCAACTTCAACAGCCGAAATCCGACCACGCCGACCACGGCGGCCAGCAGGTACAACAACGCAAGATCCAGCGAGGTGGCCAAGTGCCTAGAATCCTTTCAAGCCGTGGCAGCCTCTTGCAAGGCCCAAACGATCGATCAGCCCCAAGTATGGCCGCTGCCGAGGGGCGCGGGCGTACAGAGGGCTTGAACACGTTCCTCCCCGCGCCACCGTCGGCACCCAAGGTCACCTGACATGAACCCTCAACGCGCGCTCGAACTGGCCCATCGAACCCTGGACATCGAGGCGGCTGCCTTGCGAGACCTCAAGGCGCGCCTGGGCCCGTCCTTTGCCGGCAGTGTGGCGCGCATCCTGCGCTGCCCCGGGCGGGTCGTGGTGATGGGCATGGGCAAGAGCGGGCATGTGGGCCGCAAGATCGCCGCCACGCTGGCGTCTACCGGCACGCCCGCTCTGTTCGTGCATCCGGCCGAAGCCAGCCATGGCGACCTTGGCATGGTCACGCCGCAGGACGTGGTGTTGGCCATCAGCAATTCCGGTGAGAGTGATGAGCTCAACGTCATCCTGCCAGTGCTCAAGCGCCTGATGGTCCCGCTGTTGGCCATCACCGGCCAGGCCGATTCCACCCTGGCCCGCCACGCCGACGAGGTCTTGAGTTGTGCCGTTGAGCAGGAGGCGTGCCCCCTGAACCTGGCCCCCACGGCCAGCACCACCGCGCAGATGGCCCTGGGTGATGCACTGGCGGTGGCCTTGTTGGACGCCCGTGGGTTCAAGCCCGAGGATTTCGCGCGCTCCCACCCCGGGGGTTCGCTCGGGCGCAAATTGCTCATCCACGTGCGCGACCTGATGCGCCAGGGATCGGCCCTGCCCCTGGTGGAGCCCCAAACCGGCTTCAGCGAGTTGCTGCGCACCATGAGCGCCAAAGGCCTGGGCTTTGCCGCGGTGGTGGATGGGCAGCGCCGCGTCCAGGGCATCTTCACCGACGGCGACCTGCGCCGGCTCATTGAGTCGGGGCATCAGGGGCGCGACCTGCTGAGCCTGTGTGCTGTGGATGTCATGCGGCCCCAGCCGCGCCTGGTCTCCGACGCGGCCCTGGCCGTCGAGGCCGCTGACCTGATGGAAGCCCACCGCATCACCAGCGTGCTGGTGGTCGATGCCGATGGCGCCCTGGTGGGGGCCATCAACACCAACGACCTCATGCAAGCCAAGGTGATCTGATGGCACAAGCCGGCCCAAACCCAAACCCAAGCCCACACCGCACCACAAGCCCGCCCGTGGCGCCGCTTCGGCCGGCCCTGCGTTTTTCGCCGGAAACCCTCTTGGCCGCGCAGGGCTCGGAGGGCAGGGATGGGACGATCGGCCTGAAGCTGTGCTTTTTTGACGTCGATGGCGTGCTCACCGATGGGCGGCTGTGGATCGGCGGTGAGGGCGAGTCGGTCAAGGCCTTCCATGCCTTGGACGGCCATGGCCTGAAGCTGCTGTCCCAAGGCGGCATCACCCCGGTGGTGATCACGGGCCGAGACTCGCCCGCGGTGCGCCGCCGGGTGACCGACCTGGGCCTGGTGCACGCCCACTACGGGGTGCAGGACAAGGCCGAGGTGGCGCAGGCCGTGCTCCGCACGCTCGGACTCACCTGGGGCGACGCAGCCGCCATGGGAGACGATTGGCCAGACTTGCCCCTGCTGCAGCGCGTGGCCTTTGCCTGTGTGCCGCCAGGGGCCCACGCCGAAGTGCGGGCCATCGCCCACCACACCACGGCGGCGGCCGCCGGAATGGGTGCGGTGCGAGAGTGCTGTGACCTGCTGCTGATGGCCAAAGGGGCCTACGCAGCCCTGCTCAATGGCCACCTCACCACACTGGACGCGCGCTGAGGTGCAGCCAGGCCTGTCCCCACCCCCCCGCGCCGCTGTGGCCGAGCCGGCGGTTGATCGCAGCCGCGTCGTGGCCGAGCATTGGTCGATACGGACGCGAGACTTGCTCTCAACCTACCTCCCGCTGTTGCTGATGCTGGTGCTGGCGGCGCTGACCTGGTGGTTGGTGCGCATCACGCCTGTGCCCCCGGCCATGCGCCTGACCGAGCCGCCTTCGCAGTCGCCCGACTACGTCCTCGGCGACGTGCAGTTGGTGCGGTATCGAAGCGACGGATCGTTGATGGCGCGCATCCGGGCCCGCGAACTGCGCCACTATCCCGTGGGCGATCGCGTGGAGTTGGATGGCGCCTGGGTGCTGGCCGACCATCCGGACGGTGCCGTCTTGGCCCAGGCCGAGCGCGCGGTGCTCACCGAAGAGGGCCAGCGCCTGCACCTGCAGGGCGATGTGCGCTTGAGCCGTGAGGCTTCCCCGTCACAGGCCGCCTTCGATGCCCGCACCTCGGTGCTGGACTTCGACCTTCAGGCCGGCCGCGCCTGGACCCGCGAACCGGTGCACTGGAACCAGGGGGACCTTCGGGTGCGGGCTGCAGGCTTTGAGTACGAGCAGGCCGGCTCGCGCCTTCAACTGCAGGGGCCCGTGAAGGCCCAAATCAACACCGCATCACAGCGCGGCCGCTAGAATCATCGCAGCAAGTTTCGTGCCTTCCACGGAAGCCGTCTGCCGATGACCCCCACGCGTGACCACCCGTCTCCCCTGCCAGACCCGCCCCGCTTGAGCGGGCGGGCTGCAGCGCTGCTGCGCTTGGCGATGCGGGCTTGTGGCGTGGCCCGGCGCACGGTTCTGTGGGGGGTGATGGGCCTGGCCGGCGCCACTGGCGGCAACCTGGCGCAGGCGGAAAAGGCCGATCGGCAACAGCCGCTGAACATCGAAGCGGATCACAGCAGCACCGTCGACATGGCGCGCCGCGTGGTGGTCTTCAACGGGCGCGTGGTGCTCACGCAGGGCACGCTGCGCATCCTGGCCGACCGCGTAGAGCTGGCCGAGGTGGGCGACAACCACCGCACCGCGGTGGCCCGCGGCCGACCCGAGCAGCCCGCACAGTTCCGCGAGAAGCGCGACGGCGTGGAAGAGTTCGTGGAAGGCCGTGCCGACCTGATCGAGTACGACAGCCGCGAATCCCTGATACGCCTGAGCGGCAAGGCGGTGGTGCGCCGCTTGCGGGGCACGCAGTTGGCCGAAGAGGTCCAGGGCGAGACCATCGTGTGGAACGGCAGCCGCGAAACCTTCAGCGTGGCGCCAGCCGAGCGCACGGGTGCCGATGCCCGCAGCGACCGGGTGCGCGGGGTGTTCATCCCGGCCCCTGCACCCGCGCGCCGATGAACGCAGCCGAGCGCCCACCCACCGGCCTTGACAACCGCTCTGGCCTGGAAGCCATGGGCCTGGTCAAGCGCTACGGCACCCGTACCGTCGTCGATGGGGGCCATCTGCGGGTGTGCCCCGGCGAAGTGGTGGGCCTGCTGGGCCCCAACGGCGCGGGCAAGACCACCACCTTCTACATGGTCGTGGGCCTGGTGCGCGCCGACGCCGGCACCATCCTCATCGATGGCCAAGCGGTGCAGGACCGGCCCATTCACCAGCGCTCGCGGCTGGGCTTGAGCTACCTGCCGCAGGAAGCCTCGATCTTTCGTCGGCTCAACGTGGAAGACAACATCCGCGCCGTTTTGGAATTGCAGCGCGGGGCGGACGGCAAGCCCTTGTCCGAAGATGACATCGAACGCCGGCTCGACAGCCTGCTCGACGACCTGTCGATCCAGCGCATCCGCCATGTGGCCGCACCGGCCCTGTCCGGCGGTGAGCGCCGACGGGTGGAGATCGCCCGTGCGCTGGCCACACAGCCGCGCTTCATCCTGCTGGACGAACCCTTCGCCGGCGTGGACCCGATTGCGGTGCTCGAGATCCAACGCATCATCGGCTTCCTCAAGGACCGCGGCATCGGTGTGCTCATCACCGACCACAACGTCCGCGAGACACTGGGCATCTGCGACCGCGCCTACATCGTCAGCGAAGGGCGTGTGTTGGCCGAGGGCACGCCGGCCGACATCGTGGCCGACCCGCAGGTGCGCAAGGTGTACCTGGGCGAGCACTTCCGCTTGTGATGCGGCGATGAGCACCCCATGAAGACCTCCCTACAGGTTCGGCTGTCGCAGCACCTGGCGCTGACGCCCCAGCTGCAGCAGTCCATCCGCCTGTTGCAGCTCTCGACGCTGGAGCTTCAACAGGAAGTGGGGCAGATGCTCGAGGCCAACCCCTTCCTCGAGATGGAAGACGAGGCCCCTTCGGCCTTTGAGGCCTCGCTTGACGCAGCAGCGCGCGCCGACGCCGCAGCCCCGGAACGCCTGCGCGACCGAAACGACACCACCGTGGGTGGCGACGACGCCGGCAGCGCAGCGGCCGCAGACACCCCGAGCGACGCACCCGGCGAGTGGGAGCCCGGCGAATCCGCTGCACTGGCCGATGCAGACTTCGGCACCACCGCACAGGCCGACTGGGAAAACGGCACCGAAGCCGACGATTTCGATGGCATTCGAGAACTGCCCAGCCTGGCCGGCGCTGGCAGCGCCGCCAACCGCGACGACGATGACAGCCCCAGCGATCAGGACCGCGGCCTCATCACCCTGGCCGAGCACTTGCAATCCCAGTTGGCGGGCATGCGGCTGTCGCCGGCCGACCGTGCGGCCCTGCAGGTGCTCATCGATTCGCTCAACGAAGACGGCTGGCTCGAGGACCCGGTGGAGGAGATCGCCCGCGCGCTGCTGGGCTTGCCCTCGGCACCTGCTTCGCCGCAGGGCGGCGCTCACCAGGACGGTGACGACCTTGCGGATGAAGCCGAATCAGCGGCCCTGCAGGAGTTGATCGAGCGCCTGAACTGCGCACGCAAGTGGCTTCAGGCCCTGGACCCCGTGGGTGTGGGCGCGCGCGACCTGCCCGAGTGCCTGACGCTGCAGCTGCGCGCCATGACACCGAACCCCGAGCGCGAGCTGGCCCTGCTCATCGTGGAGCGCCACCTGGACCTGCTGGCCAAGCGCGACACCAAGAAAATCATGGCGGCCACCGGCTGCGACGAGCAGGACCTGCGCTGGGCCCAAAAGCTCATCCGCCAGTGCGACCCCAAGCCCGGCCGCGCCTTCGCATCAGACGTGGGTGCCATCGTCATTCCCGATGTGATCGTGCAGCGCGCAGGCCGCGGATTCCGGGTGGTGCTCAACCCCGATGTGATGCCCAAGTTGCGCATCAACGAGCTCTATGCGGGCGCGCTCAAGGGCCGCGGCAAGAATGCCTCACCGCTGTCCAGCCACCTGCAGGAAGCGCGCTGGTTCATGAAGAACATTCAGCAGCGCTTTGACACCATCTTGCGCGTGTCGTCGGCCATCGCCGAGCGGCAAAGGAACTTTTTCACCCACGGCGAAATCGCCATGAAGCCCCTGGTGCTGCGCGAGATCGCCGACGAGCTCGGCCTGCACGAGAGCACCATCTCGCGTGTCACCACCGCCAAGTACATGGCCACCCCCTTCGGCACCTACGAGCTCAAATACTTCTTCGGCTCGTCGCTCAACACCGAAGCCGGCGGCAACGCCTCCAGCACCGCGGTTCGCGCCCTGATCAAGCAATTCATCGCCGCCGAAGACCCGAAGAAGCCCTTGTCCGACAACCACCTCTCGGACATGTTGGCCGAGCAGGGCATTCAGGTGGCCCGCCGCACCGTGGCCAAGTACCGAGAGGCCCTGAAGATTGCGCCGGCCAGCTTGCGCAAGACCATCTGAAGCCGCGCTGGCCTTGATCGCGCCACAGGCCTCTTTGCTGGCCGGGCCCGCTCCCGCACCCCACACCTGACCCATGCTCCTTGACACGCGCGCCCCGATCTTCCTGCCCTGTGCCCAGGGGGTGGAGCCCTTGCTGGCGGCCGAGTGCCGCGCACTGTTGGCATCGGCGCCGATAGAAGAGCGCCGCGGGGGCGTGTGCGTCACCGCCGGGCCAGTTGAGGCCCTGAAGCTCAACCTTCACAGCCGCCTGGCCCAGCGCGTGTTGTGGCCCTTGCGGGGCGACGCCTACCGCGACGAACACGACCTCTACCGCGCTGCTTGCGAGCTTGACTGGCCCGCTTGGATCACGCCCGA
The DNA here is from genome assembly GCA_046094505.1 of Betaproteobacteria bacterium. Classification (GTDB taxonomy): domain Bacteria; phylum Pseudomonadota; class Gammaproteobacteria; order Burkholderiales; family Burkholderiaceae_C; genus RFTU01. The sequence continues at coordinate 20,984 of JBJTHN010000058.1, read as the reverse complement.
GCAAACCCTTCGCGTGGACACCAGCGCCTGGCGCAGCCCTTTGAAGAGCCTGAACTTCGCCACCTTGCGCATCAAGGATGCGGTGTGCGATGTGCTGCGCGAGCAAACCGGCGCGCGCCCGAGCGTGGACACACAGCGCCCGCACCTGCCCCTGGTCCTGCACCTGGGGCCACAGGAGTTCATGCTCTATGTGGACCTCAGCGGCGAGGCCTTGTTCAAGCGCGGCTGGCGCGACGCGCGCGGCGGCCGTGTGGATGTGAAGGGCGAGGCCCCGCTGAAGGAAACCCTGGCCGCGGCTATGCTGGCGGCCGCCGGTTGGCAGGGTCGTGAAGAAGACGGTCCCTTGCTCGATCCCTGCTGCGGCGCCGGCACCATCGCCATTGAGGCCGCGCAGATGGCCTGCGGCATGGCCCCGGGCCTGCAGCGTGCCTTCGCCTTTGAAAAGCTTGCGCCGTTTCGGCCACACCTGCCCGATTGGCAACGCCTCAAAGCGCAGGCACGCGCGGCCGTCCATCCCCCGCGCGTGGTGGTACACGCGGGCGACGTCAGCTTTCGCATGACCGACTTTGCCCAGCGCAACGCCGAGCGCGCGGGCGTGGCCCACGCCATCCAGTTCAAGACGGCCGATGCGCTTCAACGGCCCGCGCCTGCAGCAGCCGGGGTGATCGTGATGAACCCGCCGTATGGGGAGCGGATCGCCCCCAAGGGCAGTGGGCGCGGGCCGGACGCCGGGCGTGCCATGGCCCAGGGGTCGTGGGACGAGGCCTTCGAGCAGCAAGCCGCCGCCAGCCCCGCATCGCTGAGCAGCCGCGAGCACTTTGAGGACGGCCAGGCCACCGCCTTCTACGAGCGCCTGGCCGCGCACTGGAAGCGCCAGTACGCCGGCTGGTCGGCTTGGGTGCTCACCCCGGAGCTCAAGCTGCCCAGCCTGATGCGCCTGAAGGAAAGCCGCCGCGTGCCGATGTTCAACGGCGCCATCGAGTGCCGCCTGTTCCGCTTCGACATGGTGGCGGGCTCAGCGCGCTGAAGGCCACAAGAAACGGGTCGCCACCACCGGTGGTGTGGCGGCACACTAGCGAAGATGGACCACACCCTTGCGCCCCCGACGCATCACTATGGCCTGGTGGCGCGGGCCATCGGCCTGATCTGTGAGGCCTGTGCCACCCGCAGCCGGCAGGGCTTGAATGCCCAGCTGTCCCTGTCCGAACTCGCCCATGGCCTAGGCCTGAGCGAGTCGCATGTTCAGCGGGTGTTTCAGGAATGGGCGGGTGTGTCCCCCAAGCGCTTCGCCCAGTTTCTGACCAAGGAGCGCGCCATGGCCGAACTGCGCAAAGGCGCCACGGTGTTGGAGGCCGCCCATGCCGCTGGGCTGAGCGGTGGTGGCCGGCTGCACGACCTGTTGCTGACCTGGGAAGCGATGACGCCGGGTGAGGCCCAACAGGGCGGTGCAGGCCTGAAGCTGCAATGGGCCTGGGCCGTCACGCCGGTGGGCTGGGGCCTGGCGGCCCTCAGCCCGCGCGGCCTTTGCCACTTGAGCTTGAGCGACCAGCCCAACCCGGCGCACGAACAAGAGATGCGCAGCCTGTGGCCCCGGGCCCATTGGGCGCACGACGAAGCGGCCATCGCGGCCACCCTGGCCGCAGCCTTCGGCGCACAGCCTCGCGCCCACCTGCTGCTGCGCGGCTCACCGTTCCAACTCAAGGTCTGGGAGGCCCTCATCCGCACCGAACCGGGGCGGGTGCTGTCCTACTCCGATCTCGCGCGACGCTGCGGCCATCCCAAAGCCGCGCGTGCCGTTGGGACCGCCATGGCCGCCAACACGGTGGCTGTGCTGGTGCCCTGCCACCGCGTCATCCGCGAGTCCGCCGACATCGGCCACTACCGCTGGGGCCCAGTGCGCAAGCAAGCGCTGCAAGCCTGGGAGGCACGGGCGCGTCTTCAGGCCGATGCCTGAGCCGTGCGCTGCTGCACCCGGCGCAACCAAAGCAGCGCGGCGCCCATCATCGCCAACGGCAGCAGCGCCCCCAGGTTCATGGATGTCCAGCCCCCGGTGGTCACCAGTGCACCGGAGCTGAACGAGGTCAGCGTCATCGTGCTGTAGACACAGAAGTCCAGCGCGGCCTGTGCACGGGTCTTCTCTTCGGGCCTCCACGCCTGGGTGGCCAGCGTGCTGCCGCCGATGTACAGAAAGTTCCAACCCACGCCCAGCGCCAGCAGGGCCCAGAAGAAGTGCATCACGTCGTCGCCCGACAGCGCAAAGGCCACGCAAAAGATGTTCAGTGCCAAGCCCGCTGACATGATGGGCAGCACGCCGTAGCGCTTGATCAGCTTGCCGGTGAAGAAGCTGGGCAGGAACATGCCCAACACATGCCACTCCAGCACGAAGGCCGCGTCCTTGAAGGGGTGCGAGCACTGCGACATGGCAATCGGGGTGGCCGCCATCAGCAGGTTCATCACCCCATAGCCGATCGCGCAGCCCGTGGCTGCGATGACGAACAGCGGCTGGCGCACGATCTCCCGCAAGGGCCGCCCCTGCGGGGTGGACTGCCCTTGGCCGGGCAGCGGTGGAAACGGTAAGCGCCACATCACCAAGAGCCCCAAAAGGCCCACACCCATGAGCGCCAAATAGGCCCCTGCAAAGGGCGCACCCTCCAGGGCGTCGCGTGCGCCCGAGGCCAGGTTTGGGCCGGCCACCGCACCCAGCACGCCCCCGGCCAAGACCCAGGAGATCGCTTTCTCCTTGCCCGAGTCCTCCACCAGTTCCACCGCCGCGAAGCGGTACAGCGCGCCGCTGGCGTTGTAGTAGCCCGCGGCCAGGGTGGCCAGGTTCAGGAGCCAGAAATCGCGGGTCATGGCGGCCCAGGCGCAAGCACCGGCGCTCAGGATGGCCACCACCAACCCGATCATGAAGGCCTTCTGCCGTCCGTACTGCCGCTGGTGTCGCCCCACCAGGCCCGTGGCCAGGGCGCCGCCGGCCACATAGCCCGTCACCGGCAGCGTGGCCATCCAGGCCGCCGGGGCCAGGGCAAAACCGACCAGGCCATTGATGGCAATGAAGGTGACGTTGTTCGTCATGAACAGGCCTTGGCACAAGACCAGCAGGCCCAGGCGGGTGTTCATGGGAGTTCCTTCGGCGGCGCCATGCAGGCGCCGATCACGGCCAAGGCGCCCAGGGGTGCGGTGTCGGCGCGCAGGGTGCGTGGGCCCAGGCTGACGGAGGCGTATCCGGCCTGCTGCGCCCGTGCCTGCTCACCCGGGGACAGCCCCCCTTCGGGCCCGCTGAGCAAGCAGATGTGCGCGCCCACTTCCTCTAAAGACATCCTGGATGAACCACCACAGGCCTGGCCCAAGGGCAGCGCCTGCGCCGCCAGGCTCAGCTGCCAACGCGTGCCGCCACCCCCGTTGGGGGCCTGGTCGTCGGCCAAGAAGGCCTCCAAACCCTGTACCGCCAGAACCTGCATCACCCGGTTGCGCCCGCACTGCTCACTGGCGGCCACCGCCACCGCCTGCCAATGGGCCTGCCGCTTGGCCGCGCGCTCACCCGACAAGCGCAGCACCGAGCGTTCACTGACCAAGGGCACGATGGCCGCGGCACCCAGCTCGGTGGCTTTTTCCACCAGGTCGTCCATGCGGTCGTTGGCCGGCATGCAGATGGCCAGCGTCACCGCCACGGGCAGCTCGCGCTCCACGGCCTCGTGGCCGATCAAGCGCACCTCCACCGCCTGCCGGTCCATGTGCAGCACCTCGGCCTGCCACTGGCCACCGTGGCCGTTGAACAGGGTCAGGGCCGAGCCTGGCTGCAAGCGCAGCACCTGAACATGGCGGGCGGCCGCGGCAGGCAGCTCAAACTCGTCGCCGGGGCGCCACGCCCGCGCATCGGTGGCCGCAACGTACAGCCGCGCGCTCACCGCATCAGGCCCAGTGCGTGCCACACAATGGCCCGGCTCATGGGCGAAGCGACCTCGGCCAAAAAGCGCTGGAAGTCCACAGGCGCCTGGTCGTCTGCACGGTCGGACACCAAGCGCAGCACGGCATAGGGCAGGCCATAGGCCGTGCACACCTGCGCCAAGGCCGCGCCCTCCATCTCCACCGCCAAGGCCTGGGGCAGTTGCGTCTGCAAGGCCGCAGCCTCGGCCGATGAGGCGATGAATCGGTCCCCGCTGATCACCAAGCCATCGTGCACCGAAGCCGGCCCCAGCCCGAAGGTTGCCGCCGCAGCAGGCGGCTCTTGCACCACGGCCTGCGCAGCCGTCTTCAGGGCCTGCCGCAGCGCAGGGTCGGCCATCAGTTCGGTCACGCCCAACTCCGGCACCTGGTAGCGTGGGCACAGCGGCGAGGCGTCCAGGTCATGCTGCACCAGGGTCTGAGCCACGACCACATCACCCACCTTCACGCCCGGGCCCAGCCCACCGGCCACACCCGAAAACAGCAGCCCCCGTACGCCACAGCGCTCGATCAGCAAGGTCGTGGTCAAGGCCGCCGCCACCTTGCCCATGCCGCTGAGCGTGAGCACCACCTCGTGTCCTTGCAGACGGCCGCGGTGCAGGCGCCGCCCAGCCACCTCGGTGGTTTGTGGGGCCTGCACCATCTCCAGAATCGCCGCCAGCTCTTGGGGCAGCGCGCTCACGATGCCCAGGGGCCCTGCCCTCATGGGCCTGCCCCCGCCGGGTTCAGGCCCGAGCGCGCAAGCCTCACCCGCGCAACTCCCGCCGCAAGATCTTGCCCACCGGGGTCTTGGGCAGTTCCTGGCGGAACTCCACCACCTTGGGGCGCTTGTAGCCGGTCAGGTTCGTTTCGCACCACTGGCGCACGCTGTCTTCCGTCAAGGCGGGGTCGCGCTTGACCACCACCACCTTCACCGCCTCGCCCGAGTGTTCGTCGGCCACGCCAATGGCTGCGGCTTCCAACACCCCGGGGTGCTGGCTGAGCACATCTTCAATCTCGTTGGGGTACACATTGAAGCCGCTGACCAGGATCATGTCCTTCTTGCGGTCCACGATCTTGAAGTAACCCCGCGTGTCGACCATGCCGACGTCACCACTGCGGAAGTAGCCGTCAGCCGTCATCACCTTGGCGGTCTCATCTGGGCGCTGCCAGTAGCCGGCCATCACCTGCGGGCCGCGAATGCAGATTTCCCCAGGCTCGCCCGGCGGCACCGGCCGGCCCTCATCGTCCAACAGGGTGATGTCGGTGTTGGGCATGGGCAGGCCAATGCTGCCGGTCCAGGCCGTGGCATCTACGGGGTTGCAGGTGGCCGCCGGTGAGGTCTCCGACAGGCCGTAGGCCTCCACGATGGGGCAGCCGGTCTTCTCCAGCCACAGCTGGGCCGTGCCGCTTTGCACCGCCATGCCGCCGCCCACGCTGATCTTCAGCGAGCTCCAGTTCACCGTTGCAAAGTCGGGGTGGTTGGCAATCGCGTTGAACAGGGTGTTGACCGCCGGGAAACTGTGGAAGCGTTCGGTGGACAGGGCCTTGAGCAAGGCCGGTATGTCGCGCGCGTTGGGGATCAAGATGTTGCAGCCCCCCATGTGCATGGCCAGCAGCATGTTCGCGTTGAAGGCGAAGATGTGATACAGGGGCAGCGCGCACACCGCCACGATCTGCTCGCCTTCGGGGATCTTCTTGAGCGCCGGTTGATACCAGGCCTCGGCCTGCAGGAGGTTGGCCACGAGGTTGCGGTGCAGCAGCACCGCCCCCTTGCTCACCCCCGTGGTGCCGCCGGTGTATTGCAGCACCGCCACGTCGTCAGGCCCCACCGCGGTGGGGCGCACCGGGCGCACCTGGCCTTGTTTGAGGGCCGCCTTGAAGCCCACGGCTTGCGGCAGGGAAAACGTCGGCACCAGCTTGCGCTTGTTGCGCACCACGTAGTTCACCAGGGTTCCCTTGACCAGGCCCAGCAGGTCGCCCATGGCCGCCAGCACGATGTGGCGTGTGGGTACCCGTTCCAGCACCTGCTGCAGCGTGGCCGCAAAGTTCTCCAGGATGATGATGGCCTTCGCACCCGAGTCCTTGAGTTGGTGCTCCAACTCGCGCGGCGTGTACAAAGGGTTCACGTTCACCACCACATAGCCGGCCCGCAGGATGCCCGCCACGGCCACCGGGTACTGCGGCACGTTGGGCAGCATCACGGCCACGCGGTCACCGGCGGCCATCCCCAAGGACTGAAGATAAGCCGCCATGGCGCGCGACCACGCATCGATTTGGGCAAAGCTGTAGCGCTTGCCCATGAACACATAGGCATCCTTGTCGGCGTGGGTGCTCAGGGCATGGTCCACCAACTGGACCAGCGAGGGATAAAGGTCGGTTTGCACCTCCGCCGCAACACCGGCGGGGTACTGGCTCAGCCAAGGCTTGTTCATGTTCGCCGTACTCCTGCTTTTGGCGTGCAAGTCCGGCGAATTCTGTGGTGGGAGGCTCCCCCACGCATCAGGGGAATCTCCCGGTTCGGGGCGCCAGCCCGCCTTCAGTGGAGCCCGCGCTTAGTGTGCGCTCACTCTACTGCTTTGACCATGTCTTCCACGACCTTCTTCGCATCCCCGAACACCATCATGGTCTTGTCCATGTAGAAGAGTTCGTTGTCCAGGCCCGCATAGCCCGCGGCCATGGAGCGCTTGTTCACGATCACGGTCTTGGCTTTGTAGGCTTCCAGGATGGGCATGCCGTAGATGGGCGAGCCCTTTTGCAGCGCGGCCGGGTTCACCACATCGTTGGCGCCCAAGATGATGGCCACATCGGCCTGGCCGAACTCGGAGTTGATGTCCTCCATTTCGAAGACCTGGTCGTAGGGCACTTCGGCCTCGGCCAAGAGCACGTTCATGTGGCCCGGCATGCGGCCGGCCACGGGGTGGATGGCGTACTTCACCGTTACACCCTTGTGGATCAGCTTCTCGGCCAGTTCCTTGACCGCGTGCTGCGCGCGCGCCACGGCCAGGCCATAGCCGGGCACGATGATCACGGTTTCGGCGTTGCCCAAAATGAAGGCCGCATCGTCTGCACTGCCGCTCTTCACATTGCGCTGCTGCTGGGCACCCCCCGTGGCTGCGGCGGCATCACCACCGAAGCCGCCCAGGATCACGTTGAAGAACGAGCGGTTCATCGCCTTGCACATGATGTAGCTCAGGATGGCGCCGCTGGAGCCCACCAGTGAGCCTGCGATGATCAGCATCGAGTTGTTCAGCGAAAAGCCGATGCCCGCGGCCGCCCAGCCCGAATAGCTGTTGAGCATCGACACCACCACCGGCATGTCCGCGCCGCCAATCGGGATGATGATCAGCACGCCCAACACGAAGCTCAGGGCCAGCATCACAAAGAAAGCCGGCCAGCTCTCGGTGAGCGCAAACACCACACCCATCACCACCGTGGCAATGCCCAACACCAGGTTGAGCAGGTGCTGTCCGCCAAACACCACCGGCGCGCCCTGGAACAGGCGGAACTTGTACTTGCCGCTGAGCTTGCCAAACGCAATCACCGAACCACTGAACGTGATCGCACCAATGGCCGCACCCAGGAACAGCTCCAGCTTGTTGCCAAACGGAATCAGGGGAACCGTGCCGTCGGCGTTGCGCGCCACGATCTGGAAGGCCGCGGGCTCAGCCACCGCGGCCACGGCGATGAACACCGCGGCCAAGCCGATCATGCTGTGCATGAAGGCCACCAACTCGGGCATCTTGGTCATCTCGACCTTGTTGGCCATGTAGGCCCCGGCCGATCCGCCCACCAACAGGGCCACCAGCACCCAAATCCTGCCCTGCGCGCTGCCGCCACCCAGCCCCAGTTCACCCGAGAGCTTGACGATCAAGGCCCCGGTGGTGAGCACGGCAATGGTCATGCCCACCATGCCGAAGACGTTGCCGCGAATCGAGGTGGTGGGGTGGGACAGGCCTTTCAAGGCCTGAATGAAGCAAACGCTGGCAACAAGGTACAGCAGCGTGACGAGGTTCATGGACATGGTGAGATCCTTGCGAAAAGACGCCTGTAAACAATGAATCGTTACTCCGCCTTCTTGGCGGGCGTCTTCTTCTTGAACATCTCCAGCATCCGGCGCGTCACCAGGAAGCCGCCGAACACATTGACCGCAGCCAGCGCCACCGCCAGCACGCCCATGGTCTTGCCCAGGCCGGTTTCGGTCAGCGCCGCCGCCAGCATGGCGCCCACAATGACAATGGCCGACACCGCGTTGGTCACGGCCATCAGCGGCGTGTGCAGCGCAGGGGTCACCGTCCACACCACGTGGTAGCCCACGTAAATGGCCAGCACGAAGATGATCAGGTTGGTGATCGTGGGTGAAATCAGTTCCATTTGCGTCTCCTTCAGGCGCGCAGCACGGCGCCATCGCGCGTGACCAGGCAAGCCTTGACGATGTCGTCTTCCAGGTCGATCTTGAGCGCAGCGGCGTCCTTCTCCAGCACCAGCTTGAGGAAGTCCAGTACGTTGCGGGCATACAGCGCTGAGCTGTCGGCGGCAACCGTGGCGGGGATGTTGGTCTCACCCACGATGGTCACGCCGTGCTTGACCACGGTCTGGCCCGCTTCGGTCAGGGGGCAGTTGCCGTCAAAGCCTTGTGCGCCCTTGCCTGCAGCCATGTCCACGATCACGCTGCCGGCCTTCATGCTGCGCACCATGTCTTCGGTGATCAGCACCGGTGCCGCGCGGCCAGGGATCAAAGCGGTGGAGATCACCACGTCGGCCAGCGCCACGCGCTTGGCCACTTCCACCTTTTGCCGGTCGAGCCAGCTTTGCGGCATCGGGCGGGCGTAGCCCCCCACGCCTTCAGCGGCTTCCTTCTCTTCCGCGGTCTCGTAGGGCACTTCGATGTACTTGCCGCCCAGGGATTCGATCTGCTCCTTAACCGAAGGCCGTACATCCGAGGCTTCGATCACCGCGCCCAGGCGCTTGGCCGTGGCGATGGCCTGCAAGCCCGCCACGCCCACACCCAAGATCACCACGCGCGCGGCCTTGATGGTGCCCGCGGCCGTCATCAGCATCGGGAACAGGCGGGGGTAGTGGTTGGCGGCCATCATCACCGCCTTGTAGCCGGCAATATTGGCCTGAGAGCTCAGCACATCCATCGACTGCGCCCGGGTGGTGCGGGGCGCCGCTTCCAGCGCAAAGCCCGTCAGGCTTGCGCCCGCCAAAGCCTCTAGGCCGCCGCGGTTGAAGGGGTCGAGCATGGCCACCACCGCGGTGCCGGGCTTCATCAGCCCGAGCTCATCGGCTTGAGGGCTGCGGACCTTGAGCACCAGGTCGGCGGCGAAGGCGCCGCTGCGGTCGGTGATCTCCGCGCCCGCGGCCACATAGGCCTCGTCGGTGCAGCAGGCCAGCAGACCGGCGCCGGCATGAACCCGCACCGTGTGGCCCTGGGCCTTGAGCTTCTTGACCGTCTCAGGCGTTGCCGCCACTCGGGTTTCGCCAGCCGCAGTCTCGTGCGGCACTCCAATCAGCATGGGGCCCTCCTGGGGTCTTCTCGAACGTGGCCTCGCGGCGGGGCGCAGAGGTTTGGGGTTAACCCTAAATCATAGACAATTTATCCAGGCGGCACATTTCAGCATAGCCGCCACCCCCAAGCCAGCCTGGGTTTGAACAACCGACCAAATCGCATGACCGGTGCCGCCGCCCTCCCGCCCAAGCCCGACCGATGGCGCCCCAGCGTCACCGTGGCGGCCATCATCTCGCGCCAGGATGCCGATGGCCAAACCCGTTTCCTGCTGATCGAGGAACACACGGCCGAGGGGCTGCGCCTGAACAACCCCGCGGGCCACCTGGACCCGGCTGAATCCCCCGAGCAGGCCGTGGTTCGCGAGGCGCTGGAGGAAACCGCCCGCGTGTTCAGCCCGGAGCACTTCCTGGGCGTGTACCTGTCGCGGTTTCAGCGTGCGTCCACCGGGGAGGACATCACCTACCTGCGGCTGGCCTACGCCGGCACGGTGGGCGAGCCCCTGCCGGGCCACAGCCTGGACGAGGGCATCGTGCGCACCCTGTGGATGACCCTGCAAGAGGTGTGCAGCAGTGCGGACCGCCACCGCAGCCCTCTGGTGCTGCAGTGCGTCGAAGACCTGGTGGCCGGCCGGCGCTACCCGCTGCAAACCGTCATCACCCATCCTTCGGTCGCCCAGCCCACGCCCGCTGCAGCGCCGCGCAACTGAGGCCTGTCGGACAATCCCCTCATGTCAGTGCAGATCGGCGCGAGCACACCAACCGTCCGGACCCAACGCGTGGTCGTTGGGCTCAGTGGCGGCGTGGATTCGGCCGTCTGCGCCTGGTTGCTCAGGCAGCAGGGCCACGAGGTCGTGGGCCTGTTCATGAAGAACTGGGAAGACGACGACGACAGCGAGTTCTGCTCTTCCCGCCAGGATTGGCTGGACGCGGCGGCCGTGGCCGATGTGATCGGCATCGACATCGAACATGTGAACTTTGCGGCCGACTACAAGGACCGCGTTTTTGCCGAGTTTCTGCGCGAGTACCAGGCGGGCCGAACCCCCAACCCAGACGTGTTGTGCAATGCGGAGATCAAGTTCAAGGCCTTCTTGGACCATGCCATGCGCTTGGGTGCCGACAAGATCGCCACCGGCCACTACGCGCGGGTCCGCGCCGCTCCTGACCGGCCCGGGGCCTTTGAGCTGCTCAAGGGCTTGGACCCGCTGAAGGACCAAAGCTACTTCTTGCACCGGCTCAACCAGGCCCAACTCGCGCGCACCTGGTTTCCCGTGGGGGAGTTGCCCAAAACCGAGGTGCGTCGCATCGCCGCCGAAGTGGGCCTGCCCAATGCCCAGAAGAAGGACTCCACCGGCATCTGCTTCATTGGCGAGCGGCCGTTTCGTGAGTTCCTCAACCGCTACCTTCAGTCCGAACCCGGCCCCATCCTGGATGAGCGTGGCCGGCGCTTGGGCCAGCACATGGGCCTGAGCTTCTACACCTTGGGGCAGCGCCAGGGGCTGCACATTGGGGGCGTCAAGGACAAGGGCGCCCCGCGCGGCGGCGGCGACCACGCCCCGTGGTTCGTGGCCCACAAAGACCTGACGCGCAACGCCTTGGTGGTGGTGCAGGGCCATGACCATCCGGCCCTCCTGTCCCACGAACTGGTGGCCCAGGACCTGAGCTGGGTGGCCGGCCATGCGCCCGCGCCAGCGGCCCTGGCCGCCAAAACCCGTTACCGCCAAGCCGATGCGGCCTGCGAGCTGCAACCCGAGCCCTCCAGGGGCCAAGCGGCCATCCGGCTTCGCTTTGACCAGGCCCAGTGGGCCGTCACGCCCGGGCAGTCGGCGGTGCTCTACGACGGCCCGGTTTGCCTGGGCGGTGGGGTGATCGAGTTGGCCACCCGCACCGTCCCCGCGCCTCGCACGCGCCATCTGCAGATGGAGACCCCATGACCTATTGCGTCGGCATCCGGCTCAACGCTGGCCTCGTGTTCCTGTCCGATTCCCGCACCAACGCCGGTGTGGACCAGATCAGCACGTGCCGCAAGATGATGATCTACGAGAAGGCCGGCGACCGCTTCATCGTCTTGCTGTCCGCGGGCAACCTGTCCATCAGCCAATCGGTGCGCGAAATCCTGCAGGTTGAGAAGCTCGAGCGGGCGGATGCAGAGCCCCTGACCATCTGGAACGCCACCAGCCTGTTCGATGTGGCCCGCGTGTTGGGCAGTGCCGTGCGGCGCGTGTACCAGCAAGACGGCCCGGCCCTCAAGGCCGCCGGCCTGGACTTCAACGCCTCCTTCATCTTGGGTGGGCAGGTCAAGGGCGAGGCCATGCGCCTGTTCCAGGTCTACGCTCCGGGCAACTTCATCGAGGCCACCCGAGAGACCTGCTTCTTCCAGATCGGCGAGAGCAAGTACGGCAAGCCCATCCTGGACCGCGTGTTGGCGCCCAACACGCCGCTGGACGAGGCCACCAAGTGCGCGCTCATCTCCATGGACTCCACCCTCAAGTCCAACCTGTCCGTGGGCCTGCCCCTGGACCTGGTGGTGTACCGCGAAGGCCGATACGCCAGCGACGAGCACATCTGCATCGACGAACAGAACCCGTATTTCCGGATGATCCGCAGCACCTGGGGCCAACGGCTGCGCGAGGTCTTCGAGGGTATCGAAGACCCCCACTGGAACGGCGGCCCGGTGGACACGCCCCTGCGCACGCAGTCCGAGCGGTACGAGCCCTTGCGCAAGGTCACCCACCCGGGGCAGCTCATCGTCTGACCGGAGAGTCGCCTCAGCCGCACCGCGCTGGTGCATGATCGCGGGCATGGGGCTTGCACCACGGGGCAAGTCCAGCCCGGAGCCCAGCCTTGTCGACTTGCGTTCGCCTCGAACACCTCACCCACTACCGCTACGACCGTCCGGTGCGGCTGTCGCCCCAGCGCATCCGCCTGTGCCCTTTGCCGGACAGCGTCACCCCGCTGCGGCACTACGACCTGCGCCTGGACCCGGAGCCTGAGCGCTTCGTCTGGGAGTTCGACGCCTGGGGCAACCGCTGTGCCCGCGCCGAATTCAACCAACCCGTCACCGAGCTGCGACTGTGGGTGGACCTGGTGGCCGACATCGAACGGCACCCGGTGCCCCGCGCGCCCTTGGAAGCGGCGGCGTTGCACGCGACGGTGCACTACGGGCCCGCCTTGGAGGCCGAACTGGCGCCCTACCGCAGCGTGGGTTCTGCCGTGCCCTGCCCTGAGATGGCGGCCTACCTGGGCGACTGGCCCCAGCGCACCGGGGCCTGCCTGGACCTGCTCGAGGCACTCAACCGCCAGCTGCACACAGACATTGCCTACACCCACCGGCCCGAGCCGGGTGTGCAAACGCCGCAGGAGACCCTGCGCCACCGCTCCGGCTCTTGCCGCGACAGCGCCTGGCTGCTGGTGCAGCTGCTGCGCCAGTGCGGTTGGGCTGCGCGCTTCGTGTCAGGCTACCTGATCCAGCTGCACCATGACCACGCCGGCGCATCTGCACCGGGCGCGCAGCAGGACACCACGGAGCTGCACGCTTGGTGCGAGGTCTACCTGCCGGGGCCGGGCTGGGTGGGCCTGGACACCACCTCTGGGCTGTGGACAGGCTACGGGCACCTGGCCCTGGCCTGCGCGCCCGAGCCGCCACAGGCCGCGCCCCTCGCCGGCTCGGTCGACCCGTGCAACGTTGAACTGCGCCACGAGGTTCGGTTGCAGCGCCTGGCCCCACCCGCGCAGCCCCACCCGGGCGCCGCACCGTCCACCGAAGCCCCCTTGGAGCTGGCCCAGGATTTGCATCACGCCAGGCCCAAGCAGGAACTCACCATGGGACCGCCGTTCGACGAGATGCGCAGCAGCACCAATGCGGTGCGCTCCCACTACCAAACCTATGCCGAATGGCTCGAGCGGCAGAGCCTGTCGTCCATGTCGGTGCGCCGAGAAGAGGCCGAGGTCATCTTTCGCCGGGTGGGCATTACCTTCGCCGTATATGGGGAGAAGGACGAGGACGGTGCGGGCAGCGAGCGGCTCATTCCCTTTGACCTGCTGCCGCGCATCATTCCGGGCGCCGAGTGGCAGGCCATGCGCCGCGGTCTGGAGCAGCGGGTCACGGCGCTCAACCGCTTCATCCACGACGTCTACCACGGCCAGGACATCCTCAAGGCCGGCGTCGTGCCGGCCGATGAAGTTCTGCGCAACCCCCAGTTCCGGCCTGAAATGGTGGGGCTGGACGTGCCCGGTGGCATCTACGCGCACATCGCCGGCATCGACATCGTGAGGGCTGCCCAAGCCGACGGCAGCGGCACCTACTACGTGTTGGAGGACAACCTGCGCGTGCCCTCCGGCGTGAGCTACATGTTGGAAAACCGCAAGATGATGATGCGGCTGTTTCCCGACCTGTTCTCGCTGCACCGCGTGGCACCGGTGGCGCACTACCCCGATCTGCTGCTGGCCACCCTGCGCAGCATGGCCCCGGGGGCTGCCAACGACCCCACCGTGGTCGTGCTCACGCCCGGCATGCACAACAGCGCCTACTTCGAGCACGCCTTCCTGGCCCAACAGATGGGTGTGGAGTTGGTGGAAGGGCAAGACCTCTTTGTGCGCGACGACCGCGTGTACATGCGCACCACGCAAGGTCCCAAGCGGGTGGATGTGATTTACCGACGCATCGACGACGACTTTCTTGACCCGCAGGCCTTCCGCCCTGACTCCAGCCTGGGCTGCGCGGGCCTCATGCGTGCCTATCGCAGCGGCAACGTCACCCTGTGCAACGCCATCGGAACGGGCGTGGCCGACGACAAATCGATCTATGCCTATGTGCCGCAGATGATCGAGTTCTACCTGGGCGAAAAGCCGCTGCTGGACAACGTGCCCACCTGGCGCTGCCGCGAGCCCGAAGCCCTGGCCTATGTTTTGGCCCACCTGAAAGACCTGGTGGTCAAGGAGGTGCATGGGGCCGGGGGTTACGGCATGTTGGTGGGGCCAGCGGCCAGCCGCGCCCAGATCGACGCCTTTGCCCAGCGCATCAAGGCCCATCCGGCCAACTACATTGCGCAGCCCACGCTCAGCCTGTCCACCTGCCCCACCTTTGTGGAGCAGGGCATCGCCCCGCGCCACATCGATCTGCGCCCCTTCGTTTTATCGGGCAGGACGGTGGAGGTGGTACCCGGGGGCCTGACGCGGGTGGCCTTGAAGGAAGGCTCCCTCGTGGTCAACAGCAGCCAGGGCGGCGGCACCAAGGACACCTGGGTCTTGGACGCCTGAAGACCCCAAAGCCCGCCAGAAGGACCCCCCATGCTTTCGCGCACCGCCGACCACCTGTTCTGGATGGCCCGCTACATGGAGCGGGCCGAAAACACCGCGCGCATGCTGGATGTGAACTACCAGACCTCGCTGCTGCCGGAGCGCGCGGTCAGCGCCGAGGCCGCCTGGAGCGCCGTCTTGGGCATCAGCGAGCTGCACGGCGCCTATGCCAACCGCCACCGTCAGATCAGCGGCGAGGGTGTGATGCACTTCATGGTGCGGGACATGGGCAATGCCTCGTCCATCGCCTCTTGCTTGGCCGCTGCGCGGGAAAACGCCCGGGCCGTACGCAGTGTGCTGACCACCGAGTTGTGGGAAACGACCAACCAAACCTGGCTTGAGTTCTCGCGCATGGTGGCCTCCGGTGCGCTGGAGCGCGATCCTTCGGCCGTCTTCGAATGGGTCAAGTTCCGCTCCCACCTGTCCCGCGGCGTGGCCGTGGGCACCATGCTGCAAGACGAAGCCCTGCACTTCGTGCGCTTGGGCACCTTCTTGGAGCGCGGCGACAACACCGCGCGGCTCTTGGACGTCAAGTTCCACGGCCACCCCAATGTGGATGGGGCCGCACCCCCGTCCGACAGCAGCCGGCTGATGCGCCCACCCGGCTTGCCAGCGCCGGCCATCGCACCCGAGACCGACTTCTATCACTGGTCCGCCTTGCTGCGCTCGGTGTCGGCCTTCGAGATCTACCGCAGGGTCTACAGCAGCGTCATCCTGCCCGAGAAGGTGGCCGAGCTGCTCATCCTGCGGCCTGACATGCCGCGCTCCCTGGCCGCGTGCACGGGCGAACTGGTGAACAACCTCAGCCAGGTGGCCAACCAGCACAGCGGCGACACCCTGCGCCGGGCCGGCCGCCTGTGCAGCGACCTGCAATACGGCCGCATCGACGAAATCCTCGACGACGGGCTGCACGCCTACCTCACGCGCTTTCTCAACCGCATCAACGACATTGGGGATCGGATCGCCCGGGACTTCTTGGCTGCGGCCTGAGCGATCCGCCCGGGACACGCACTAAATTGCAATGAATGGTGAGTTTTACGGGTAAATACTAAGCAGTATTTTGCTAGGTAGCACCACAGTGCCGGTCAGGGGAAGCGGTGTGCCATCATGGTTCGCTGTTTCAACCACCACCGTACGGAGGAGACCCATGAGCACCCGTCGCGTCGTCCTGACCCGCTCAGCCGCCCTGTTGGGCGCCGCCAGCACCAGCCTGTTGCTGCCCCAGATCGTTCGGGCCCAGTCCAACAAGCTGCGCATCGGATTGATGTTGCCCTACACCGGCACATTCGCCGCGCTGGGCATCAACATCGAGGCCGGTTTCCGGATGGCTGTGGAAGAGGCCGGTGGCAAGCTCGGTGGCCGCGACATCGAGTGGTTCAAGGTCGACGACGAATCCGACCCGCCCAAAGGGGTGGAAAACGCCAACCGCCTCGTTCAGCGCGACAAGGTCGACGTCATCCTGGGCACGGTGCACTCCGGCGTGCAGATGGGCATCCATCGCGTGGCGCGTGAGTCCGGCGTGTTGAGCATCATTCCGAACGCCGGTGTCCACGTGGCCACACGGGCCCAGTGCGCGCCCAACGTCTTCCGCACCTCCTTCTCCAACAGCCAGCCCACGCTGGCCCTGGGTGAGACCATGGTCAAGCGGGGTCACAAGAAGGCAGTGTGGATCACCTGGAAGTACGCCGCCGGCGACGAGGCGTTCGAGGGCTTTCGCGACAGCTACACCAAGGCCGGTGGCACCATCGTCAAGGAATTGGGCTTGCCCTTCCCGAACGTGGAGTTCCAGGCGTTGCTCACCGAAATCGCCTCGCTCAAGCCCGACGCAGTGGCCTGCTTCTTCGCCGGCGCCGGCGCAGCCAAGTTCATCCGTGACTACGCGGCTGCTGGCCTGAAGGGCAAGATCCCGCTGTATGGCTCAGGCTTCCTGACCGAAGGCGTGCTCGACGCCGCCGGCCCGGCCGCCGATGGCATCCTGACCACGCTGCACTACAGCGACTCCCTCGATACCAAGCGCAACCAGGACTTCCGCCGTGCCTTTGCCATCCGCAACAAACTGCAGCCCGATGTGTATGCGGTGCAGGGCTACGACTCGGGTCTCCTGTTGGCCCAGGGGCTGAACGCGGTCAAGGGCGACTTTGCCAACAAGAAGGCCCTGTATGCCGCTATGGAAGGCATCACCATCGACAGCCCGCGCGGCAAGTGGACGATGAGCAAGGCCCACAACCCCATCCAGGACATGTACCTGCGCGAAGTCAAGGACAAGGAGAACAAGGTTCTCGGGATCGCCGCCAAGCAATTGGCCGACCCAGCCACCGGCTGCCGCATGGCCTGAGCCCAGTACCTTGAACCTTTGCGCCTGAACGCTGTGGCGGCCCACAAGGGCTTTGGTCTTTGAGGCCGCCACCTCCACCCCATGGCGGCTGTGGCCGCCATTTTTTTGTGCCCCCGACCCGCCTGGCTTTGCCGCCGACCGCGCCCCCGAGCCCACCATGACCCTGGCCAACTTCCTCATCCAGCTGCTCAACAGCGTCCAGTACGGGCTGCTCTTGTTCATGCTGGCCGCGGGCCTGACGCTGATCTTCGGCATCATGGGCGTGGTCAACCTGGCGCACGGCAGCTTCTACATGCTCGGCGCCTACCTGGCCTACACGCTGGCCGCACAGTTGGACTCTTTGCCCTTGGCCATCATCGTGGGGGCGGTGTTGGCCGGCCTGTTCGGCTTTGTGCTGGAGCGCCTGTTGTTTCGGCACTTCTATCACCGCGACCACCTCGACCAGGTGCTGCTGACCTTTGGCCTGATCTATGTGTTTGAGGAACTGCGCGCCATCATCTGGGGCAACGATGTGTTGGGCGTGAAGGTGCCCGAGTCGCTGGACTGGTCCATACCCCTGACCGACACGCTGAGCTACCCGGTGTATCGGCTGTTCATCTCGGCGGTGTGCATTGGCCTGGCACTGGCCCTGTACCTGCTGATTTCCAAGACCCGGCTGGGCATGAAGATCCGCGCAGGGGCCTTCAACCGCGACATGACCGAGTCCCTGGGGGTCAACATTGAACTGATCCACGCCCTGGTCTTTGGCTTGGGCGTGGGCCTGGCGGTGGTGGCCGGCATGGTCGCTTCGCCGGTGTCCAGCGTGTACCCCAACATGGGCAGCCCCGTGCTGATCATGTGCTTCGTTGTCGTGGTGATTGGGGGCATCGGCTCGGTTCGCGGGGCGCTGATCGCTGCGCTGCTGGTGGGCTTGGTCGACACCTTTGGCAAGGTGTTGCTGCCCCAGGTGGCGGGCATGTTGGTGTATGTGCTGATGGCCGCGGTGTTGCTGTGGAGGCCCGAAGGGCTGTTCAAGCAGTGAGATGAAGCCATGAGCGCACCCAAGTCCCACCTCGAAAACCTGCCGCGCAGCGTTCAGTTCCTCCTGGCCACGGCCGTGGTGGGCCTGGCCCTGTTCCCGATCATGGGCAGCGACTACGCCCTGCAAAGCCTGTCGCGCATGATGATCCTGGCGATCTTCGCCATGAGCCTGGACCTCTTGCAAGGCGTCACGGGCCTGGTGTCACTCGGCCACGCCGCTTACTTCGGCCTGGCCGGCTACGCCCTGGCCTTCCTGTCCCCCGTCAACGACCCGGCCGCCTTGTGGTGGACCCTGCCCGCGGCCATGGCCTTCTCCGGTTTGGCGGCCCTGGTCATCGGCTTCTTCGTGGTGCGCACCCACGGCATCTACTTCATCATGGTCACCATGGCGTTCGCGCAGATGCTGTTCTACCTGTTCTTTGACAACAAGGTCCTGGGCGGCAGCGACGGCATCTACGTCAACATCCGCCCGGGCAGCGGCCCGGTCGACCTCGAAAACAAGGTCACCTTGTTCTATGTGTGTCTGGTGTCGATGGTGGCGGTCTACGCCTTCTTGCGCCGCCTCTTGTGGAGTTCTTTTGGCCGGGCCTTGGTGGGCATCCGCATCAATGAACACCGCATGAAGGCCGTGGGCTACTCCACCTTCGGCTACAAGCTCAGTGCCTTCACCTTGGCCGGCGCATTGGCCGGCTTGGCGGGCTACCTGTGGGGCGCACTCAACGGCTTTGTGAACCCCGAGTTGATGGGCTTTCACATGAGCGCGCACGCCATCATGATGGTGATCCTGGGCGGCATGGGCAACTTCGCCGGTGCGGCCATCGGTGCCTTTGTGTTTGAAGGCGTGCTGCACTGGGTCAAGGACTTGCCGCAGGTGGGCTCGATTCGCCTGGGCGACCACTGGCAGTTGTGGATGGGCCTGTTCATCGTGGCAGTGGTGATCCTGGCCCCACGCGGGGTCTTGGGCCTCGTGGGGTCGTTGCTGCAGCGCCTGCGCGCGTCCAAGGAGGGTGGCGCATGAGCACCGGCGAAGTGCTGCTGTCGGCCCGCGGCCTGACCAAGCGCTTTGGTGGCTTGGCGGCCAACCAAGACGTCTCGCTGGACCTGTGGCGGGGACGCATCCATGCGGTGATCGGCCCCAATGGCGCCGGCAAGAGCACCCTGGCCAACCTGCTGTCAGGAGACCTGCCGCCCAGCAGCGGCACGGTGACCCTGGGCGGGCATGACATCACCGGCCACCCGCCGCACGAGATTTCACGGCGCGGCCTGGGCCGCAGCTACCAGAAGACCAACATCTTCTTGCCCTTGACGGTTCAGGAGAACGTGCGCCTGGCATCTCAGTCGCGTCAGCGGCACCGCCCCTGGAATCCGGTGCACTGGGTAGACGCCGCCACGCAGCAGGCGCAGGTGCAGGCGCGTTGCGAACGCGCCTTGGCCCTGGCCGGCCTGCAGGACCGGCGCGAGGTGGTGGCGGGCACCTGTTCGCACGGCGAGCAGCGTCAGCTGGAAGTCGCCATGACCCTGGCCACCGAACCGCAGGTGCTGCTGCTGGACGAGCCCCTGGCGGGCATGGGCGTGGCTGAAGCTGAGCGCATGGTGGAGTTGCTGCTGCGGCTCAAGGCCGAGCACGCCATCATGCTGGTCGAGCACGACATGGACGCTGTCTTCACCTTGGCCGATCACCTGACCGTGATGGTCAACGGACAGGTGATTGCCAGTGGCACTCCGCAGGCCATACGCAACGACGCAGCCGTACAGACGGCCTACCTGGGCGAGGAGCATTGACATGGGTGCCCACACACCGCCGTCTTCAGGCACGGAGCTGCTCATCGATGCGCGCGGGCTGCAAACCTATTACGGCGCCAGCCATATCCTGCGCGGCGTTGATTTTCAGGTTCGCCGCGGCGAAACCATCGGCCTGATGGGCCGCAACGGCATGGGCAAGAGCACCCTGCTCAAGAGCCTCATGGGCCTGGTCAAGCCGCGGGGCGGCGAGGTGCGGATCAAGGGCGCGGCCATGACCGGTGCCGCGCCTTTTCGGGTGGCTCAACAGGGGATCGCGTATGTGCCCGAAGGCCGCGGGATCTTCGGCAACCTCTCGGTGAAGGAGAACCTGATCATGGCCGCGCGCGCAGGCACGCAAGGTCGTCGCGATTGGACCTACGAGCGGGTCTTGGACACTTTCCCTCGGCTCAAGGAGCGTCTGGGCCATGGCGGGCAGCAACTCTCCGGCGGTGAGCAGCAGATGCTCACAATTGGGCGCGCCTTGATGACCAATCCAGACGTCTTGATTCTGGACGAGGCCACCGAAGGCCTGGCCCCGCTGATTGCGCGCGAGATCTGGCGCATCTGCGGCCTCATCCGCGACAGCGGCATCAGCAGCATCATCGTCGACAAGAACTGGCGCCACGTCACCCAAGTCACCGACCGCAACGTCATCCTCGTCAAGGGTGAAGCGGTGTTCGAGGGCAGCAGTGCAACGCTCTTGGCCCAGCCCCAGGCGCTCGAACAATTCCTGGGTGTATAGTCCGCCTCCCTTCAACGGGGCCTGTCGCTGCGACGGGCCTGGCGGGTGGCGGCAGTTGATGCCGGTACCACCTTGCATCAGCTTAGGGTGCGGCCTGCGCCGCAGGCCTCGGGCAACCAGGGCCAACGGGCCTCGGTGCTCGACAGTTGACACGGTCTAAAAAAACGTGTCACAATCGCAGGCTCTGCTGCAAACGGTGGGGTGCTTAGGCGACGGCTCTTTGGGGTGTGTTGTTTAGGTGCTTGGGTAGTCTTTTGGGGCTGCTGGGTTTGCGGCGATGTTCTTTAAAAATTGACAGCCGATAAGTGTGGGCGTTCGGGTGCTGGGCTCTGAGAGGGGCTTGAAGCCGCAAGGCAGCTTGTGGTGTGGTGCTTG
>JBJTHN010000057.1:0-40815 GCA_046094505.1 Betaproteobacteria bacterium | reverse complement strand
GAGGCAGCGCTGCAGGCCCAGGGTGCCAGCCTGGCCGATGTGCTGGAAGCCGAAGGGGACGCCGCACTGGGCAACGGAGGCCTGGGCCGCTTGGCGGCGTGCTTCCTGGATTCCTTTGCTGAGCTGGGCCTGCCCTCGTTCGGCTATGGCATGCGCTACCGCTACGGCATGTTTGCTCAGCGCATCGTCGATGGGCGCCAAAGCGAGATTCCCGACGACTGGATGCGCGACGGCAACCCTTGGGAGATCCTGCGCCCTGAAGTGCGCTACCCGGTGCACTTCGGCGGCCGCGTGATTCAAGAAGGGGTCAAGCGGCGTTGGGTGCCGGCCGAAACGGTGTTGGCGCAGGCCTACGACTTCATCGTGCCAGCCCACCACAGCGCATGGACCTCCACCTTGCGGCAGTGGCAGGCGGTTTCAGAGCAGGCCATCGACTTTGAGCGCTTCTGCCAAGGCGAGTACGAGGCCGCTGGCCGCGCGCAGCACGAGGCGGACCTGCTCAACTGGGTGCTGTACCCCGACGACAGCACCCAACAGGGCCGCCGATTGCGCCTGAAGCAGGAGGCCTTCTTGGTGAGCGCCTCCCTGCAAGACGTGGTGGCGCGGCATTTGCGCGAAGTGGGCAGTCTAGAGGGCCTGTCGCTGCGCAACGCCGTTCACCTCAACGACACGCACCCGGCCCTGGCACCGGCCGAGCTGATGCGCCTGCTGCTCGACGAGCAGGGGCTGCCGTGGGCCCAAGCGTGGACCATCACCTCTCAAGCCATTTCCTACACCAACCACACCCTGATGCCCGAAGCGCTGGAGACCTGGCCGGTGTGGATGTTTGAGGAACTGCTGCCGCGCCACCTGGAGATCATCTACGAGATCAACCATCACTTTCTGGAGGGCGTGCGTACGCAGTTCCCGGACGATGGTGGCCTGGCCCAGGCTTTGAGCATCGTGGCCGAACATGGCGAGCGCCGGCTGCGCATGGCCAATCTGTCGATCATCGCCTCGCACCGCGTCAACGGCGTGTCGGCCTTGCACTCGGACCTGATGGTGCAGACCATCTTCAAGGACTTCGCACGCCTGTGGCCGCAGAGGTTCCACAACGTGACCAATGGCGTGACCCCGCGCCGCTGGCTGCAGCAGGCCAACCCGGCCTTGTCGGTGGTCTTGGATGGCGCCCTGGGCCCGCGTTGGCGGCAAGACCTGATGGCGCTTCAAGGCCTGCATGCCAAGGCCGAGGACGCGGCCCTGCAACGCGCCTTCAGCCAGGCCAAACTGGTCAACAAGCAGCGCCTGGCCGAGCGCATCCGGCGAGAACTGGGCCTGCAGGTGGACCCCCAGTCGCTGTTTGATGTGCAGGTCAAGCGCATCCACGAATACAAGCGCCAGTTGCTCAATGTTTTGCAGGTGGTGGCGCGTTACCAGGCCATCCTGGCCCATCCCCAAGGCCTGCAAGGCCGACCCTGGGTGCCGCGCACCGTCATCATGGCAGGCAAGGCTGCTTCGGCCTACCGCACCGCCAAGCTGATCATTCAATTGGCGCACGACGTGGCGCGAACCATCAATGCCGACCCCCGTGTACAGGGCTTGCTGAAGTTCGTCTTTTTACCCAGCTACAGCGTCAGCCTGGCCGAGGTGATCATTCCGGCTGCAGACCTGAGCGAGCAGATTTCCACGGCCGGTACCGAAGCCTCGGGCACAGGCAATATGAAGTTCTCACTCAACGGCGCGCTGACCATTGGCACCTGGGACGGCGCCAACATTGAGATGGCGCAGGCCATGGGTGTGGACGAGATGTTCGTGTTTGGCTTGCGCACCGAACAGGTCGACGCGCTCAAACAAGCGGGTTATGAGCCGCGCCGATACGCCGAGCAAGACCCGGCCTTGGCCCAGGTGCTGCACGCGATCGCGGCGGGCGACTACTCGCCGGGTGAGCGAGGCCGCTATGCAGGCTTGGTGCAGGAACTGCTGAACCACGATCCCTACTTGCTGCTGGCCGACTTCAGCAGCTATTGCGCCGTGCAGGCGCAGGTGGACGCCTTGTATGCGCAGCCCGCTGCGTGGCAGCGGCGCGCCATTCGGAATGTGGCGGGCATGGGCGTTTTCTCGTCAGACCGCACGATTGCCGAGTACGTGCAGCGCGTGTGGAGCGTGACCACCTTATGAGCACGCAGGCTTGAGCGGGTGAACGCGCCTTGAGCACCACAGCCGGCCCCAGCATCGACGCGCACGACCTGGACCTGCTGGCGCGGGGGGCGCACCCCGCGCCCTACGAGGTCTTGGGCGCGCAGTGCGTGCACGCGCCCTCAGCCAGCAGGCCCGATGCGGCGCCGCCGGCCGCACTGGCCGGTACCCGTTTTGCGGTTTGGGCCCCCAATGCGCGCTCGGTCAGCGTGGTGGGCGACTTCAACCAATGGGATGGCCGGGTGCATCCGATGCAGCCGCGTGGCAGCAGCGGTATCTGGGAAACCTTTGTCGAGAACGTGGGCCCAGGCGCGCTTTACAAGTTTGAGTTGCACGACGCCCTGGGGCAGCTGCTGCCGCTGAAGGCCGACCCCATGGCCCGGCAAGCCCAGCTGCGCCCAGACAACGCCAGTGTGGTGGCCGTTCAAGCGGCCCCCCAGCCTTTGCCGCCCGGGCGCGCAGCGGCCAATGCGCGGCAGGCGCCGGTGTCGATCTACGAGGTGCACCTGGGGTCCTGGCGCAAGCGGGCCGATGGGGGCTTTTTGTCCTGGGATCAATTGGCCGAGCAGTTGCCCGACTACGTGGCCTCGATGGGCTTCACCCATTTGGAGCTGATGCCCATCACCGAGCATCCCTTTGACGGCAGTTGGGGCTACCAGACGCTGGGGGCCTACGCGCCCACGGCTCGCTTCGGCCCCATGGAAGGTTTTCAGCGCTTTGTCCGGGCCAGCCATGCTCGCGGGATTGGGGTGTTGCTCGACTGGGTGCCCGCGCACTTTCCCACCGACGCCTTCGGCCTGGCGCGTTTCGATGGCACGGCGCTGTACGAGTACCTGGATGCGCGTGAAGGCTTTCACCAGGACTGGAACACCTACATCTACAACTTTGGTCGCTGGGAGGTGCGCAACTTCCTGATCGGCAGCGCGCGCTACTGGTTGGAGCGCGGCGGCGTGGATGGCCTGCGGGTGGACGCTGTGGCCTCGATGCTGTACCGCGACTATTCGCGCAAAGAGGGCCAGTGGATTGCCAATGTGCACGGCGGGCGCAAGAACCTCGAGGCCATCGACCTGTTTCGCGCACTCAACAGCATCTTGGGTGCCCAGTGCCCGGGCGCGATCACCGTGGCTGAAGAAAGCACCGCGTTTCCCGGCGTGTCGGCACCGGTGAGCGCGGGCGGCCTGGGCTTTCACTACAAGTGGAACATGGGGTGGATGAACGACACCCTGCGCTACATGCAGGAAGACCCGGTGCACCGCCGGTGGCACCACGACAAGATGCGCTTTGGACTGGTCTACGCCTTCAGCGAAAACTTCGTGCTCCCCCTCTCACATGACGAAGTGGTGCACGGCAAGGGTTCCATCTTGGGGCGCATGCCGGGTGACGAGTGGCAGCGTTTGGCCAATGTGCGGGCTTACTATGGCTTCATGTGGGGACACCCCGGCAAGAAGCTGCTCTTCATGGGCCAAGAATGGGCCCAACCCTGGGAATGGCAAGACGCCCATGAGCTGCCCTGGGGCCGTCTGGGTGATGCGCGACACGCTGGCGTGCAGCAGTGGGTGCGCGACCTCAATGGGCTGTACCGCAGCGAAGCGGCGCTGCACCAGCTGGACTGCATGCCCGAGGGTTTTGAGTGGCTGGTGGTGGATGATGCCGAGAACAGCGTGTTTGCCTGGGCCAGGCACAACGGCCGCGGCGAGTCGGTGCTGGTGGTGTGCAATTTCACCCCCGTGGTGCGCAGCGGCTACCGAATCGGCTTGCCGCCACACTTGGACGGCGTGTGGAAGGAGGCCCTGAACTCGGACGCGCACGAGTACGGCGGTTCGGGCGTGGGCAATGTCGGGGCGCCTTTGCAAGCGCAGCCGGTGGCAGCGCATGGGCAGGCCATCAGCTTGGCCCTGACGCTGCCGCCCTTGGCAACCCTCTTTCTTGTACGGGCCTGAGCGTGAACCACCGCCCAGCGCCACAAGAGGGCCGTCCCCATCCCATGGGCTCCCAACTGCGCGACGGTGGCGTCAATTTCGCGGTCTTTTCCCAGCATGCGCAGGCCATCGACCTGTGTCTGTACGATGCAGCGGGGCACACCGAAACCGCCCGCTGGCGCCTGCACGGCCCGCACGACGGCGTGTTCCACGGTTTCGTGCCGGGCCTGGAGGCCGGGCAGGTGTACGGCTTGCGGGCACACGGCCCCTACGCGCCTCAACAGGGGCACCGCTTCAATGCAGCCAAGTTGCTGTTGGACCCGTGCGCACGCGAGATCGTGGGGCGCTTTGATCGCCGGGACGAGCACCTGGGCTTCGTCAGCGGCCACCCGGACGGCCACCGCATGCCCGACACCCGCGACAACGGCGCCCTGGCGCTCAAAGCGCGGGTGGTCAAGGGCCTGGACGCTGCGCAGGCTCATGCCTTGAGCCAGGGGCGGCCCCGCTGGCCAAAAGACCGCCTGGTGCTGTACGAGGTGCACGTCAAGGGCTTCAGCCAAAGCCATCCGGGCGTACCCGAGCACTTGCGCGGCACCTACGCCGGCTTGGCGCATCCGGCCAGCGTGGCCCACTTTCAGCGCCTGGGCATCACCACCTTGTCTTTGCTCCCGGTGCACTACGCTTTGGACGAACCGCACCTGGCGCGCCTGGGCAAGACCAACTATTGGGGCTACAACACCCTGGGCTTCTTCTGTGTGGACCCGCGCTGGTCTCGCACCCCGAGCAACCCAGCGGCCGCCACCGAAGAGTTTCGTCAGATGGTGCTCGACCTGCACGCCGAGGGCCTGGAGGTGGTGATCGATGTGGTCTACAACCACACGGCCGAAGGCGGCGAAGACGGCCCCACGCTGTCTTTTCGTGGCTTGGACAACGCGAGCTGGTACCGGCTGATGCCCGAAGACAAGAGCCGCTGTGAGAACCTCAGCGGCTGTGGCAACACCCTGGCCGTATGGCAGCCGCGCGTCACCCAGTTTGTGTTGGACTCGCTGCGCCACTGGGTGCAGGACATGGGCGTGGATGGCTTTCGCTTTGACTTGGCGGCCACGCTGGGCCGAGGCCGCAACCAGGCCTTTCAGCCTGACGCCGCCTTCTTCACCGCGCTGCGACAAGACCCGGTGCTGGCCGCTGTGCACCTGATTGCCGAGCCCTGGGACAGCGGGCCGGACGGTTACCAGGTGGGGCGTTTCCCCGGCGCCTTCATGGACTGGAACGACCGCTTCCGTGATGCGGTGCGCGGCTACTGGCTGCTCGAGGCCCCGGGGCGCAACCACCGCGCCGATCCGCGGGCCGTCACCCGTGGGGAGTTCGCTCGCCGCTTGGCCGCGTCTAATGATTTGTTTCACCATTCGCAGCGCCGCCCGTCGGCCAGTGTGAACTTCATCACCGCCCATGATGGTTTCGCGCTGCGCGACGTGGTGAGTTACCACCGCAAACACAACCTGGCCAATGGCGAAGACAACCGCGACGGGCGTGACAACGAGCTGAGTGCGAACTTTGGCGTGGAAGGCCCCATCGACGACCCCCAGGTGAACCACCACCGGGCCCTGGTGCAGCGCGCCATGATGGCCACGCTCTTGCTTTCGCAGGGCACCCCCATGCTTTCGGCCGGTGACGAGATCGGCAAGACCCAACGCGGCAACAACAACGCGTACTGCCAGGACGCCCCCGTGAGTTGGCTGGATTGGGCGCAGGTGGACGCTGCCTTGTTCGCCCTGGCGCAGCGCGCCCTGGCCCTGCGCGCCGAGCACGAGTGCCTGCGCCAGGACCAGTGGTTTGCCGACCATGCCCAAGAGGATCAGCTGCCCCGTGTGCGCTGGCTCGGCTTGGATGGGCAGCCCTTGCAGGCCCACGATTGGCACGACGAGCACCACCGCTCCTTGGTGGTGCTGCACACCACACCGCAGGCGCCAGCGCTGATGACGGTGTTCCACCCCCATCCCCATCAAGCCGAACTCAAGCTTGAAGGACCGTGGCGCCGAGTGCTCGATTCCACCGAAGACGATGCGGGCATTGGCGTGATGACCACGCCGCTGGCCAGCGCCGGTAGCTGGCCCCAACCGTCCGTTTCCCCCGTTCTCAGCGGCACCGTCACCTTGCCTGCTCGCAGTGTGTGGGTGCTGCAGGCACTTTGAGCCCCAGCTGGATCACAAGACCCATGGACCTGACCCAACGCTCCAGCGGCATCTTGCTGCACATCACTTCACTGCCCGGCCCCCACGGCATCGGCGACTTTGGCCCTGATGCCTACCGCTTCGTGGATTGGCTGCAGTTGGCCGGGCAGACGATTTGGCAGTGGCTGCCCACCACGCCGATCGGGCCCGGCAACTCGCCTTACCAAAGCGTGTCGGCTTTTGCGGGCAGCCCGCTGATGGTGGCCTTCGAGCCGCTGGTGCGGGCCGGCTGGATCGATGGTGGCGACCTGCACGGCGCCCCCGTGGCCCAATGCGGCCAGCGGGTGGACTTCGAGGCCATCGTGCCTTGGCGCCTGGAGCGGCTGCGCAGGGCGCATGCGGGCTTCTTGGCGCGCGCCACTGCTCAACAGCGCGCGGCCTTGGGCGCCTGGCGCGCGGAGCAGGGGTGGTGGCTCGACGACTACCTCTTGTTCATGGCCTTGGAGTCGGCCCACGCAGGGCAGTGTTGGTGGGACTGGGCACCCGCGCTGCGCCTGCGCGAAGCCGCCGCACTGCAGCAGGCCGCGCGCGAGCATGCAGGCGAGATGGACTTTTGGGCCTTTGTGCAGTGGTGCTTCGACACCCAATTGGCCGATCTGCGCGCCTACGGCCAAGCCCGTGGTGTGCGATTGATGGGGGACCTACCCATCTTCATCGCCCACCACAGCGCCGATTGCTGGGCCAGGCCCGACCTCTACGAACTGGATGAGCACTTTCAGCCGATCGTGGTGGCGGGTTGCCCCCCGGACGATTTCAGCGAAGACGGCCAGCGCTGGGGCAACCCGCTGTACCGTTGGGACCGCATGGCGGCAGAGGGCTATGCCTGGTGGACCGCGCGCGTCAAGCGCGCCTTGGCCCAGGCCGACGTGTTTCGCATCGACCACTTTCGCGGCTTTGCCGGTTACTACGAGATTCCGGCCATATGCCCAACTGCGCGAGAAGGGCAGTGGGTGCCAGGGCCAGGCCAGGCCCTCTTTGACGCCATCGAACGCGCCTTGGGACGCTTGCCCATCGTGGCCGAAGACCTGGGCTTGATCACCCCCGATGTGCTGGCCTTGCGCGACGGCTGCGGCTTTCCAGGCATGCGCATCCTCTCGCAGGCCTTCGGCGGCGATGCCCACCATGAGTTTCTGCCCCACCGCTATGTGCCCAACACGCTCGTCTACACCGGCACGCACGACAACCACACGGTGCGCGGTTGGTGGGCGCAGGCCACGCCTGCGGAGAAACACTTCGCGGCTTCCTATTTGGCCGCCTGGGACCACGACATCCATTGGGGAATGATCCGGGCGGCCGCGCAATCGGTGGCCTGCATGGCGGTGTTCCCCTTGCAGGATGTGCTGGGCCTGGGCGGTGAGCACCGCATGAACCTGCCGGGCTCCATGGGCCCACACAACTGGACCTGGCGGTTTGACTGGTCGATGGTGGGCGAGGAGCCGCGCCGGGTGTTGGGCCTGATCACTGCGGCCAGTGGGCGAGGGCCGTTCGCGCTGTTGGGATGAGCGGCTAGCGCCCTCCTGAAAGGTCCCACACCTGCACCGATTGCGGTGCCAAACGCTGGCCCTGGGGCTCAAAGCGGGGAGGCGCCGACGTGGGCTGCAGCCGACCGGCCATGGCGGGCTCAGAAGCCCACAAGAGTTGCGCTGCAGGCGCTGCTGCTGAACCGGACTGGGGCAGGCCTACCACGCGGGCGTCCAGGCCGTAGTTGATCAGCACCAGGGTGCGTTCGCCACCCAAGACCCGCTCAAATCCCATCACCAGTCCATCCGCAAAGGCCTGTTCCCAAGAACCGCGGGCAATCGAGGCGCGCGTGTTGCGCAGCTTGAGCATGTCCTCGTAGTGCCGCAGGATGGATCGGGTGCCTGCGCGCTGCGCCAGCACATTGTGGCGAGCTGCATTGGGGGCTGCAGCGCGAAAAGGCTGGCCTTTGGTGAAGCCCGCATGCGGCGAGGTGTCCCAGCTCATCGGGCCGCGAATCGGCAGGTCACCGCTCAGGCCCGGCAGGCCGGCTTGCCCCACCTCTTCACCGTAGTAGATGAAGGGTGTGCCCGGCATCAACAGATAGGTGGAGGCGGCCAGCTTGTAGCGGGCCTCGTTGCCGCCGAATTGGTCCCAGGCCCGTGGACCGGCAAAAATGTCGTGGTTGGACAGGAAGGTGGCCATGCCACTGGGGGCAGACTTCCAGTACGCCACCATGGCCTTGACGGCCGCTGCATCGCCCTTGGGTGCTGCCACGATGTGGGGGATCAGGCCAAACGCAAACGCACTGCCGCACACCTCAGGGCGTCCGTACACCTCGGGGCTGGAAGTGGCTTCGCACACGGTGTAGCGCTTGGGGTAAGACTTCACCAGGTCTTGCAGCTGGCGCGTCAGTGCGCGGCTCTCGGGCTGGTCGTTCCAGTTCTGGGCCGAGTTCTCAATCATGTGGGGCACGGCATCCAGCCGCACACCATCCAGCCCCATGTTCATCCACCAGCGCAGGCTGTCCAGGTGGTAGCGCAGGGTCGGCTCGTGCCGCAGATTGAAGTCGGGCATGTGCGGGCCGAAGGTGCCGAAGTAGTGGCCTTTGGCCCCTGCCGGAGCGGCCGGCAGGTCTTTGGCCTCACCCTTGAAGGCCCAGGGCTTGGATCCAGCGTGGTACCAGGGGTTCTTGCCCCAGATGTCCCAGCCTTGAGGCGCATCGACCGACCACACGAACCAATCGCGGAAGGGACTTTGCGGGTCGGCCAGCGCGGCTTGGAAGGGGGGGAACTCGTGCGAGCTGTGGTTGATCACATAGTCCATGATGACCCCGATGCCGCGCTTGTGTGCTTGGCGCAGCAGGTCTCGCATGTCCTGCAGGGTTCCGTAATCAGGCTCTATGCGGCGAAAGTCGGTGGTGGCATAGCCGTGGTCTCGATCGGCACTCAAGGTCACGGGCATCAGCCAAATGCCGCGAACACCCAGCCGCTGCAAGTGGTCCAGCCGGGAGATCAGGCCGCGCAGGTCGCCGATGCCGTCCCCGTTGCTATCTTGGTAGGCCCGAACGAAGACCTCCATGAACGCGCCGTGGTGCCAGTGCTCATCGAGTCCGTTGTCGCGCGGTTTTGCGGTCACCTCGCTCGTGTCGAAGACCTTTGCGGCTTCTGGCTTTGCGCCTACCCAGGCCTGACAGCCCAACAGGCACAAGGCTGCCAGCATCAGCGTCAAGCGGGTCAGGCTGGTCTTCAAGATGCCGTGGCCAGTGATGGGGTTCATTTAGGGGGGCTCATCGAACATCCAGTACCCGCAGGCTCTTGGCTGGGATCTCCAATTCCACCTGACCTGCGTTGGCACTGGTGGTCGCCAGGCCCTGCGGCCACAAGGTGCTCAGCACAGCGGCTGCAGGCAGGTCGGTGAGGGTGACGCGCGCGGCCTGTGCGCCGTAGTTCACCAAGACCAGGCTGCGCTCCTGGCCCAGGGTGCGCGTGTAGCCCATCACAGCGCCCTGCACAAAGGGCTTGTCGTAGCCGCCGCGGGCAATCGACAAGCGGGTGTTGCGCAGCTTGATCATGGCCTTGTAGAAGGCCAAGAGGGAATCGGCCTGGGTTTGTTGGGCCTGCACATTGTTCGTGGCCACATTGCTGGACACGGTGCGATAGGGGGAGGTCGTGGAGAAACCGGCGTGCAAGCTGTTGTTGGTCCAGCTCATCGGGGTGCGCAGGCGGCCGTCGTCTCCGATGTTGGAGGCCGCAGCCATGCCGATCTCTTCGCCGTAGTAGACAAAGGGCGTTCCCGGCAGCAGCAGGTAGGTGCCGGCAGCCAACTTCATGAGCGCGGTGTCGCCACCCAGTTGGTTCCACACGCGGTCGCCGGCGAACAGGTCGTGGTTGGCCAAGAAGGTGGCCGTGCCTGGTGCGGCGGTGCTGAAGTAGCGGCTGACCGCTGCAATGTCGGCGGCCTGGCCGCGCACTGCGCCCAAGATGCGGGCATTGAGGTCAAAAGCGAAGGCGCTGCCGCAGGCCACCGCATAGCCTTGGGAATCGTCGGGCGCTTCGCACACCATGTAGCGGCGCTGGTAGGCCTGCAGCACGCCTTGCACCCGCTGCATGAAGCTGCGGCTCTCCGCCTGGTTGTTGAACGCGTTGGGGCCGTTTTCGATCAACAGGCCCACCGCATCGAAGCGAAAGCCCGCCACGCCGCGGTTGAGCCAAAAGCGAAGGTTGTCGTGATGGAAGGATTCAACAGCGGGCAGGCGCAGGTTCCAGTCGGGCATTTGGCTCCAGAACGGTGCGTAGTACCAGCCGGTGGGGTCTTGGCGCCAGGGGTAACTGCCGAACACGTTCCAGTTCGCCGGCGCGGTGTCTTGCCACAGGTACCAGTTGCGGTAGGCGTTGTCCTTGGCTGCGCGGGCATTGATGAACGCTGGGTGGTCAGCGGCGCTGTGGTTGACCACGTAATCCAAGATCACCCCGATGCCGCGTGCCGCCGCCGCCGTGATCAGCGCATCCAGGTCGGCCAGGCTGCCGTATTGTGATTCGATGTTGCGGTATTCCTTAACGGCATAGCCGTGGTCGCGGTCTTGACTGGGGTGCACCGGCATCAGCCACAGGCCTCGGATGCCCAGGTCCTGCAAGTAGTCCAAGCGCGAGATCAACCCCTTGAGGTCGCCAATGCCGTCGCCGTCGCTGTCCTGGTAGCTGCGCACAAAGACCTGCATGAAGGCCCCGGTTTGCCAGCCTTCGGGCAAGGGCAGGGCGCTGCTGCCTACGGTCACCGCAGAGGCGTCAACCGTGGGCAGGATGACGGCGGGCGGGGTGGTTCCACCCCCCGATCCTCCGCTGCTGCCACCCGTGCCGCCGGCGGAGCCCGCGTTCCCGGCCGATGCCGATGAGCCGCTTGACCCCCCCCCACAGGCGCTGAGCGCCAGTACGCCGCACAACAACAATCGAACCACGGCATCGATCGGCCGCATGGCTTGAAGGGAACTGCTCATGGGGTGTCAGGCGTGGGTGTAAGCCTTGGCTGTTGGCCCGAAGTCTAAGGCCAGGCAGCGATAGGATGTCACGCGCTGCGGTGGGCAGCACCCGACATCAACCGGTGGATCTTGGTATGCAGTACAGGCCGTTTCCTTGCCGCGCTCTTCAGCGTGTTCATTCCCGGCGCGTGAACCTCACGGACCAGGCCAAGAAGTGGTGTCTGGCAACCGGCATCGCGCTGATGGCACCGGCCTGGGCTGCAGCGCCCAACAGCAGCCACATCCGGCCTGCCGCAACGGCCCAGGCCCAGACGGCCACCACCCCGCAAGCCCTGCTGGCCCAGTGCAACGGACCCGACCACAGCGTGCCCCTGGGTACGAAACCGGCTCAGGCCTGGCGTGACTTGACGGCCCAGGCCGCCTGGTTGAATGCCCGCTCCTTGCGGGTGGGTGCAGCGGTTCAAGCCGCCGCGGTGGCGCAGTGGAGGCTGGCCCATGGTGAGGGCTTGCCCGAGCACCTTCGCATCGGCGAGGTTCTGGACCCCTTGGTGCACAGCTGGCCGCTGCAGCAGGGCCCAGACCTGCAGGCCTTCGGCGACAGCGCCCTCGCAACCTCCCACCTGGGCCGCGGCCCGGTGCTGGCATTGCCGAACCACGCCGAACTGCCCGACGCCGCCTTGCGCCGCCTACACGCGGGGCCTCAAGCCTTGTTGGGCTTGGATGCGCGCGGCCGCGTGCTGGTGGCTGAGCGTGTGCAGCTGGCGCAGGCCCTGGACGAGCTGTACGCGCAAGCGGCAGCCGCCACCGAACTCGGCGTGCGCCTGACGCAGCCAGCCGCCACCGAATGGACCTTGTGGGCTCCCACAGCCCGCGCGGTGTGGGTGTGTGTGCACGGTCCCAAGGGTGCTGATGCGCGGGAGCTGGTGGCGGCAGAACGGAATCAGGCCTCGGGCATTTGGCATGCCCAGCTGCCGCGCGACCTGCGAGGCCACACCTACCGTTACCTGGTGGACGTGTTCGTGCCCGCTTTGGGTTGGGTGCGCAACCGCGTCACCGACCCGTATTCGGTGAGCCTGACGGCCAACTCGCAGCACAGCTATGTGGGTGATTTGGGCGACCCGACCCTGGCCCCGCCTGGCTGGGTGGGGCATCAACGACCCCCCGCACCGGCCCACGCGGTGGACATGATGATCAGCGAGCTGCATGTCCGCGACTTTTCCGCGGGCGACCGAAGCGTCCCTCAGGCCCTGCGGGGCAGGTACCGCGCCTTCACGCAAACCCAAAGCGATGGCACGAAACACCTGCGGCGCATGGCGCAGGCGGGACTGCGGGATGTGCACCTGCTGCCGGTGTTCGACCTGGCCACGGTTCCTGAAACGGGTTGCAGCAGCCCCAGTGAGCGTGCGCTGCGGGCCGCACCTGCTGACTCGCCGCAGCAGCAGGCCCTGGTGCAAGCCATGGCCAACCAGGATTGCTACAACTGGGGCTACGACCCCTGGCACTTCAACGCACCCGAAGGCAGCTTTGCCACCGAGGCCAACGACCCAGCGGTGCGCATCCGAGAGCTGCGCCAGATGGTGATGGCCTTGCACCAGCTGGGCCTTCGGGTGGGGATGGACGTGGTCTACAACCACATGTCGGCATCAGGGCAAGACCCGAGGTCGGTGCTCGACCGCATCGTGCCGGGCTACTACCACCGCCTGAACGCACGCGGCGAGGTGGAGCGATCCACCTGTTGCGACAACACCGCCACCGAGCACCGCATGATGCGCCGCTTGATGATCGAGTCGGCGGTGTTGTGGGTGCGGCATCACGCCATCGACTCCTTCCGCTTTGACCTGATGGGCCACCAGCCGCGCGAGGCCATGCAGGCCCTGCAGGCCGCGGTCAACCAAGCAGCCGGCCGTTTTGTTCCCTTGATTGGCGAAGGATGGAACTTCGGGGAGATTGCCGATGGGGCGCGCTTTGTGCAGGCCTCGCAGTTGTCCTTGCCGGGCAGTGGCATCGGCACCTTCAGCGACCGCTTGCGCGACGCCGCAAGGGGCACGCGGCATGGCGACGATGTGACGACCACGGTTTCACGCAAGGGATGGCTCAACGGCGCACAGGGGCCCGACCTGGCCGAAGCCGCCGACCTGATTCGCGCCGGCTTGGCCGGATCGCTTCAAGACATGCCGCTGACGCTGCAGAGTGGGCAAACCGTGCTGGCGCGCGACCTGCCCTACAGCGGCCAGCCCGCGGGCTATGTGCGCGAGCCAGGCGAGGTGGTGAACTATGTGGAGAACCACGACAACCCCACGCTCTTCGACCTGAATGCCTTCAAGCTGCCACTGGAGACTGGCGCCCAAGAGCGGGCCCAAATCCAAGTGCTGGGCTCCGCCTTGGTGGCCTGGTCGCAAGGTGTGGCCTATTGGCATGCCGGACAGGAAATCCTGCGGTCGAAGTCCATGGACCTCAACAGCTTCGACTCGGGTGACTGGTTCAACCGCTTGGACTGGACACTGCGCGACAACGGCTTTGCCGCCGGCTTGCCGCCAGGCCAGGACAGCCGAGCCTTCTGGCCCGTGATGGCACCCCGCTTGGCGCAAACCCACATCAAACCCTCGCCTGAGGTGATTCGATTCAGCCGTGATGCGCACTTGGATCTGTTGCGTGTTCGGGCCTCCACACCTTTGCTTCGCTTGCCCACGGCGCAGGCCATTCGCGAGCGGCTGAGCTTCCCCGGCACGGGGCCCGGCTCGCGGGCTGACCTGATTGCGGTTCGAGTGGACGGGAAGGGCTGGCCAGGGTCCGTGCACGGTGCGGTGCTGGTGGTGTTCAACGCTGCAGCCGAACCCGGCCACGTGTTGCTCAAGCCGCATGAGGCCGCGGCATGGGTCTTGCACCCGGTTCTGGCATCACCCGCGGCCGCGGATCGTCGCTTGCGGTCACAGGCCCGGTGGGTGGCGTCGGAGTCCCGCATTGAGGTGCCCCCCCGCAGCGCGGTGGTGTTTGTGGCGCCCTGATTCAGGGCGAATGGGGGCCGCAGACGCACCGTAAATGTGGACTGGTGGCGGTGTGCGCAGACCCCGATGTGATGCACCCCGCCGGCGCCCTGGTGGTGGGCGGTGTGGCCGGTGGACTGTTCGTGCTGTTCTTCACCTGGACGCAGAACAAGTGGAAGATTGACGATGTGTTGGGCGTGTGGCCCTTGCACGGCCTGTGTGGCGCTTGGGGCGGCATCGCCTGCGGCCTGTTTGATCAGGCAATCCTGGGCAGCCTGGGCGGGGTGAGCTTGGTCTCACAGCTCTTGGGCACCGCCGTGGGCGTGCTGTGGGCCCTGGTGGGCGGCTTGGTCGTGTACGGCATCTTGCGCCAGACCATGGGCCTGCGCTTGAGTGCGGAAGAGGAGTTCAACGGTGCGGACCTGTCCATTCACCGCATTGGTGCCACACCGGAGCGCGAGACAACCTGGTAAGCGCTTGCGCGGCTGATAAGCTCGCGCGATGTTCACGGGTATTGTTCAGGGCGTGGCCACCGTGGTGGCCACAGCCGATCGTCCTGGCCTGCGCACCTTGCGCCTGGCCTTTCCCCCAGGCTTTTTGGCTGGCATCGAAATCGGTGCCAGCGTGGCCGTTGATGGTGTGTGCTTGACCGTCACGGGGTATGGTCCTGCGGGTACGACTGTGGCCGCCGGCGCGGCAGCTTCAGGCTCACCCTGGGCCGACTTCGATGTGATGCATCAGACCCTCTCGCTGACCACGCTGGGTGGACTGACAGAAGGTTCGCGGGTGAATGTCGAGCGGGCAGCCCGAGAAGGTGCCGAGGTGGGCGGGCACGTGCTGTCCGGGCATGTCGACTGCTGCGCCACCGTGCAGCAGATTCGCACACCCGACAACAACTGCGTCTTGCGTTTCGCGGTGCCGGCACCGTGGATGCGCTATGTGTTTGCCAAGGGCTACATCGCTGTCAATGGCGCCAGCCTGACCGTGGCCGAAGCCGGGCGTCAGGCGGATGGGTCCGGGTGGTTCGAAGTGTGGTTGATCCCCGAAACCCTGCGCATGACGACCTTCGCCAACAAGGCCGAAGGAGATGCCGTTCACATCGAAATCGAGCGCACCACCCAGGTGATGGTGGACACGGTGCGGCAAGCCGTGGACGAGCGCCTGGGGCCCCTGATGCCGGTGCTCCAGGCCTGGGCGCGCAGCCAGGGGCTGGACCTGCAGGCCCTGGCTGAGGGCGCCGTGGTCGACCGAAAGGCCTGAGGGCTCATGCGATGAGCCTGACTTTTTTCTGGCTCGACTACGAAACCTTTGGCATCGACACCCGGCGCGATGCACCCGCGCAGTTCGCGGGCATCCGCACCGACGCTGAGCTCAACGAGCTGGGTGAGCCGGTGATGCTGTACTGCAAGCCGCCGCGCGATGCCTTGCCCGACCCCGATGCCTGCCTGATCACGGGCCTGACGCCGCAGCTGTGTGAGTCGCGGGGCCTGAACGAAGCGACCTTTGCGCAGCGGGTGTTGAACGAGCTGGGCCACAGCGGCACCATCGGCGTGGGCTACAACTCCCTGGGCTTTGACGATGAGGTCACACGGCACCTGTTTTGGCGCAACCTGATCGACCCCTACGGGCGCGAGTGGCAGAACCAGTGCAGCCGCTGGGACCTGTTCCTGGTGGTGCGCTGTGCCTACGCGCTGCGGCCCGAGGGCATTGAGTGGCCGCTCAAGGAAGACGGCCGGCCTTCGCTGAAGTTGGAGCACCTGAGCGCGGCCAACGGCCTGCTGCACGAATCGGCACACGACGCACTCAGCGATGTGCGCGCCACCATCGGACTGGCCCGCCTGCTGCGGCAGCGCCAGCCCAAGCTGTTTGACTATTGCCTGGGACTGCGCGACAAGCAGGCGGTCAAGGCTGTGATAGGCGGCTTTGGGGCCCAACGCCAGCCTTTCTTGCATGTGTCAGGGCGCCTGGACCCCCAGCGCGGCTACACCGCGGTGGTGTGGCCTTTGGCGCCCCATCCCCACAATGCCAACGAGGTGCTGGTGTGGGATCTGAGCGAAGACCCGCAGCAGCTTTTGGGCTTGTCGGCGCAGGACATACGCGAGCGCTTGTTCACCCGCCGCGAAGACCTGCCTTCGGGTGTGACGCGCTTGCCCATCAAGTCGATCCACATCAACCAAAGCCCGGTGGTGATCAAGAACCTGGGCACGCTCAACGAGCGGCGTGCAGCGCACTGGGGCATCGATGTGGGCGTGGCGCTGCGCCATGCACAAGCAGGCTTGGCACAAGCGGCGGCCTTTGATGCTCTGCCGTGGGCAGCGGTGTTCAGCCGCGAGCCGCGTGCGGGCGATGCCGACTTGGACGCCGAGCAGACCCTCTACGGGGGAGCCTTCTTGTCCAACCAGGATCGCCGCACGCTGGAGCAGTTGCGCAGCCTGCCGGCCCAGGAGTTGGCCCAGAGCCGCAGCGCCTTTGAAGACCCGCGACTGTATGAACTGCTGCTGCGCTACCGTGCCCGGAATTGGCCTGAAAGCCTGAGTGAAGCGGAGCAGCACCAGTGGCTGGAGCACTGCCGAGCTCGCCTCTTGCAAGGCAAGGGCGGACACCGCACGGTGGAGCAGGTGCTGGCCCGAATCGACGAGTTGGCAGAAGAGCGCCTGCAGGCCGATGACGAACGTGGCCAGGCGGTCCTGGAGGCCCTGGTGGATTGGATCGAAGCCCTGGTGCCTTGACGCCCTGACGCCCACCCATGCCCCGTTCCCTTTCGATTGAAGACCTGCGCCGTTATGCCTTGGCGCGGTCCTTGTTCACCCCGCGCAGCCTGCGGCAAGCCATTGACCGCTTGGGTTTTGTGCAGGCCGACCCCATTCGAAGCCCAGCGCGGGCGCAAGACCTGATCCTGCGGCACCGGGTCAAGGGCTACCGCGCGGGGGATTTGGAGCGCGCCTACCCGCGGCTGCCGGTCGAAGAAGACTTCTTCATCAACCACGGCTTCCTGCCCCGTGGTGTGCATGCCCTGATGCACCCGCGCAGCGGCTACCGCACGTGGCCGAAGTCCCAGTGGGAAGCGGCCCATCGCCTGTTGGCCTTTATCGAGCAGCAGGGCGTGGTGCACCCGCGCGAGGTGGATGCAGCCATGAGCCTGGGAGGTGCGCTCAATTTCTTTGGGGGCCAATCGCGAGCCAGCACCCAGTTGCTCGATGGCTTGCTCTACCGTGGGCGCCTGCGCGTGGCGCGGCGCGAGTCGGGCATCCGCTGCTTTGCGGTGCGCCCGCCTTGGCCCACGCCCGCTGGTGAAGCGGCCGCCTATGACCAGCTCATTGATGTGGCCGTGGCCCACTATGCCCCGGTTCCCCAATCCACCCTGGGCATGCTGGTGGCGCGTTTGCTCTATGGGGCGCCACAGTGGAAGGCCCTGCGCCCTGCAGCCCTCAAGCGCGCCAAGGCGCGCTTGTCCCAGGCGGTGCTCGACGACACCACCTGGTATTGGCCCGCGGGCGAGAACCCGCAATCGGCCCGTCACGCCGAGCCGGAGGGCGTGCACTTGCTCGCGCCCTTTGACCCGGTGGTGTGGGACCGTGTTCGTTTTGAGCACTTCTGGGGCTGGGCCTACCGCTTTGAGGCCTACACGCCAGCGGCCAAACGGGAGCGCGGGTACTACGCCATGCCGTTGCTGTGGCGGGGGCAGGTGATCGGATGGGGCAATCTATCGGTCAAGGACGAGGTCCAGGCGAAAGGCGAGCGCTCAGGCCTGCGCGCGGAGTTCGGCTATGTGGCGGGCCGTGCGCCGCGGGATTCAGCCTTCAAGGCGGCGCTGGCCGAAGAGGTGCAGCGCCTGCAGGTGTTTCTGCAGC
Organism: Betaproteobacteria bacterium; assembly: GCA_046094505.1. GTDB lineage: Bacteria > Pseudomonadota > Gammaproteobacteria > Burkholderiales > Burkholderiaceae_C > RFTU01. Next base: position 22,719 of record JBJTHN010000057.1, on the reverse strand, counting down.
GGCCATGAAAAGGGCCGGGCGGTGCCCGGCCTGTTGAAGCGGTGGGCGCCAAGCGCGCCCATTCGATCTGTCTTAGACCGCCACGTCCTTGGCCACCTCCGCATACTCCTCGATCTGGTCGAAGTTCATGTAGCGGTAGATGCTGGCGGAGTCTTGGCCGATGATGCCCACGGCCTCTTGGTACTCGGCCAAGGTGGGGATGCGGCCCAGCTTGGAGCACACCGCTGCCAACTCGGCCGAGCCCAGGAACACGTTCGTGTTCTTGCCCAGGCGGTTGGGGAAGTTGCGGGTTGAGGTGGACATCACCGTGGCACCCTCGCGCACTTGGGCCTGGTTGCCCATGCACAGGCTGCAGCCGGGCATTTCCGTGCGAGCACCGGCAGACCCAAAGGTGGCGTAGTGGCCTTCCTTGATCAGCTCGCTCTCGTCCATCTTGGTGGGCGGGGCCACCCACAGCTTGACCGGAATGTCACGCGCGTTGCCCAGCACTTTGGCTGCGGCACGGAAGTGACCGATGTTGGTCATGCACGAGCCGATGAAGGCCTCGTCGATCTTGGTGCCGGACACTTCACTGAGGAACTTGGCGTCATCCGGATCGTTCGGGCAGCAGACGATGGGTTCCTTGATGTCGTCGAGGTTGATGTCAATGACCGCGGCGTATTCGGCGTCGGCGTCGGCTTCGAGCAGCTCGGGCTTGGCCAGCCAGGCTTCAACGGCCTTGATGCGGCGCTCCAGGGCGCGCTTGTCCGAGTAGCCGTTGGCGATCATGTTCTTCATCAGCACCACATTGGACTTGAGGTACTCCATGATGGGCGCTTGGTCGAGCTTGATGGTGCAGCCGGCTGCACTGCGTTCTGCGCTGGCGTCGCTGAGCTCAAAAGCCTGCTCTACTTTCAGCTGCGGCAGGCCTTCGATCTCCAGCACGCGGCCGCTGAAGATGTTCTTCTTGCCTTGCTTGGCCACGGTCAACAAGCCGGCCTTGATGGCGTACAGGGGGATGGCGTGCACCAGGTCGCGCAGGGTGACGCCGGGTTGCATCGTCCCCTTGAAGCGCACCAGCACGCTTTCGGGCATGTCCAGCGGCATCACACCGGTGGCGGCACCGAAGGCCACCAAACCGGAGCCGGCCGGGAAGGAGATGCCGATGGGGAAGCGCGTGTGCGAATCGCCACCCGTGCCCACGGTGTCGGGCAGCAGCAAGCGGTTGAGCCAGGAATGGATGACCCCGTCACCCGGACGCAGCGACACGCCGCCGCGGTTGCTGATGAATTGGGGCAGCTCGCGGTGGGTCTTCACGTCCACGGCCTTGGGGTAGGCGGCGGTGTGGCAAAAGCTTTGCATCACCATATCGGCCGAGAAGCCCAGGCAGGCCAGGTCCTTGAGCTCGTCGCGCGTCATGGGGCCGGTCGTGTCTTGTGAGCCCACGGTGGTCATGCGCGGCTCGCAGTAGGTGCCGGGGCGGATGCCCTGTTGCTGGCCCTTGACCACCGGCAAGCCGCACGCGCGGCCCACCATCTTCTGCGCCAGGGTGTAGCCCTTGCCGCTGTCTTTCGGAGGCTGGGGCAGGCGGAAGATGGTCGAAGCGGGCAGTCCCAGGAACTCTCGGGCCTTGGCCGTCAGCGAACGGCCGATGATCAGGTTGATGCGGCCGCCGGCGCGCACTTCATCAAGCAGCACGTCGTTCTTGAGTTGGAACTGCTCGACCATCTCGCCGTTGCGGGTGATCTTGCCCTCGTAGGGATGCACCTCGATCACATCGCCCATGTTGAGCTTGCCCACTTCCACTTCGATGGGCAGGGCGCCGGAGTCTTCTTGGGTGTTGAAGAAGATCGGGGCGATCTTGCCGCCCAGGGTGACGCCGCCAAAACGCTTGTTGGGCACGAAGGGAATGTCTTGTCCGGTGACCCAGATGGCGCTGTTGGTGGCGCTCTTGCGCGAAGAGCCGGTGCCCACCACGTCGCCCACATAGGCCACCAGGTGACCCTTGTTCTTGAGCTCTTCGATGAACTTCATCGGGCCACGCTTGCCATCTTCTTCAGGCTTGAAAGCGGCGTCGGGCCGCGTGTTCTTCAGCATGGCCAGCGAGTGCAGCGGGATGTCCGGACGGCTCCAGGCGTCCGGTGCGGGAGACAGGTCGTCGGTGTTGGTCTCACCAGGCACTTTGAACACGGTGACGGTGATTCTCTTGGGCACCTCGGGGCGGCTGGTGAACCACTCGGCGTCTGCCCAGCTTTGCATCACCGCCTTGGCCTGCGCATGGCCGGCGCGGACCTTTTCGGCCACGTCGTTGAAGAAGTCGAACATCAGCAGCGTCTTCTTCAAGCCTTCAGCGGCCACGCCGCCCACCTCCGCGTCGTCCAGCAGCTCAATGAGCGGGTGCACGTTGTAGCCGCCCACCATGGTGCCCAAGAGCTTGGTGGCCTTGGCGCGGGTGATCAGGGCGACCTTCACGTCGCCATGGGCCACGGCCGCTAGGAACGAGGCCTTGACCTTGGCGGCATCGTCCACACCAGGCGGCACGCGGTGGGTGAGCAGGTCCACCAGGAAGGCCTCTTCACCGGCGGGCGGGTTCTTGATCAGCTCGATGAGCTCGGCCACCTGCTTGGCGTCCAGGGGCAGGGGGGGGATGCCGAGGGCGGCGCGTTCGGCGACATGGGCGCGATAGGCTTGCAGCATGGTGGGAGAGCTCCGTTGGGGTTTACTCTGCTATTTTATGTCTTATATAAGACTTGATCCAGTCCCTGAAGTTACCGTCTGGGCGGGCGGGGCTGGGGTTGGCGTGACCGGGGGTGGGATGGGCTCGAAGGAGCCCGAAGGACCAGCGGGTGAGCCCGTGAAGGGTGGGGCAGCGGATGGCGCTGCAGCGGGTACCGTGATGGGCGCTGTGGCAGCAGCAGGGGGGTCGGGCAAGGCCGCGGGGCGGCCGATGCCCAGTCCTGGCGATGGTGGCGCATCCGCAGCGGCGCGCCGGGCATCGCGGTGGTGGTCGTGCTGGCAATCGTCGGCCACGCGCTGCCCAATCTTCGTGTCCATGAGCATGCTCTTGAAGGCGATCTGGACCATCAAGAAGCGCCCCCTCACATCCTCGAGCCTGACCGCACCGGTGCTCGACAACACGGGCCTGGCCGTGACAACGTGCTTATCGAAATGCAGGTCGACATAGCCTTCGTGCACAGGGTTGGCCAAGACCCGAACCATTCGCTTGAACTCACACTGGTACTCCCCCAAGTGGGCCAAGCTGAAGGCGTGCCGCTGTTCCTCGCTGGCGTGTACCAGGGCGGTGGCGGTTGCTGCTGCGGCAGCGGCCGCACCGGCCGCGGTGGTGGCTTTGCGCGCTGCGGCCCGGGCCTTTTCAGCGGGTGCAGGTGCCTTGTTCTGGGCGCTGCTGGTGGTGGTTTGGGCCAGGCCGTGTCCGTGCTGAACCACGATCAGGGCCAGGGCGGCCAGTCCTGCTGCGCGCCAAGCCCTCATGCACAGGCCCCAAGTGGCTGGTCGGGTGGCACAGGCGGCATGCTGGGTTTCATGGTTGACTCCTCCTCAACGGCGCACTGAACCGAACCAACGCTGCCGCACATCATCGGGCACCAGGGCGCCGCTCGCAAGGCCTGCTGCATCGAGATGGCTGCTGGGGCTCTGAGCCGATCCGCCTGGCGGGGTTGTCCCTTTCACGGCGCGCTGAAGGCGCTGCCAAAAGTAGCGGTAGCTGGCGCGGTCGTGCAGGGTGTCGCGGTGGCGCACGGGCGCCCAGTTGGCGGCTTCGGCAGCCAAGAGAATCTCCAGCGCCTGCTCCACTTCATCGGAACTGGGAGTGAAGGCCTGCACGATGGCTCGGATCTGATCGGGGTGAATGCTCCACATCCGCGTGTAGCCCAAGGCCTGTGACGCCTGCCGGGCGGCCTGCGACAAGGCGGCCATGTCCTTGAATTCCGTCACGACGCAATGCGAGGGCACCTTGCCATGTGTATGGCAGGCCGCCGAGATTTCCAGCTTTGCACGCAGCACCAAGGGGTGGTTGAACTGCCCCACCACGCCCATGGCCGATTGGGGAATGGCACCCCGGTGTGCACTGACGAAGTCCATCAGCCCGAAGGACAGCGATTCGATGCGTGGGTGAGCCGCCAGTGCGTCCACCTCGCGCAGGGCGCCATGGGTCTCCACGAGGGCGTGCAGCGCAATGCCCTGGCCACCACAGCGATCGATCACGCGGGCTGCCAACTCGAGATCCGCTACCCCCTGCGGTTTCGGAATCATCAGATAGGCCGGCGCCTTTTGGGCCTTGAGCACCACCTGCACGACATCGGCAAAGCGGTCGTGACGGGCGTCCAGCAGGCGAACGCCCACGCGGCCCCAGCGGTTGTCTGCGCCGCCCAGCAACTCGGCGATCAGGTGGGCATGCTCGACCTCGGCTCCTACGGGTGCGCCGTCTTCGTTGTCCAGCGTGACGTCGAAGATGGGGCCCCACGCGGCCTGCAGCGCCAGGCTCTTGCGCATACGCGCTTCCACACCGCTGTAGAGGTCGCACACGGGCAGCATCGCAGCGCCATCGCCCTCTTCGAACAAGACCGAAGCGGGATGGGCGGCCTGACCGCTGGACTCATGGCGTTCGCGATTCGGGGGCACAGCTCTCACCTGCAAAAGAAAAGGGCCGGCAACCGTGGGGTTGCCGGCCCTGAGGTTCTGGCCCTACTGTACGCCGTTGCGCCTTACAGCAGGTGCTTGACGCCGTCCTGTTCGCCCTGAAGCTCGGCCAGCGTCTTGTTGATGCACTCTTGGCTGAACGCGTCGATGGGCAGGCCCTCGACGATCTTGTACTCGCCGCCGGCGCAGGTGACCGGGTAGCCGAACATCACCTCCTTGGGGATGCCGTACTCGCCGTTAGAGGGCACGCCCATGGTGACCCACTGGCCGTTGGTGCCCAGGGCCCAGTCGCGCATGTGATCGATGGCCGCATTGGCCGCCGAAGCCGCTGAAGACAGGCCGCGCGCCTCAATGATGGCCGCGCCGCGCTTGCCCACGGTCGGCAGGAACACATCCTTGTTCCAATCGTGGTCGTTGATCATGTCTTTCACGCTGGCGCCGTCGATGGTCGCGAAGCGGTAGTCGGCGTACATGGTGGGCGAGTGGTTGCCCCACACGGCCAGCTTCTGGATCGAAGCGACAGGCTTGCCGGTCTTCGTGGCCAATTGGCTGAGGGCCCGGTTGTGATCCAGGCGCAGCATGGCCGTGAAGTTCTTGGCCGGCAGGTCTGGCGCACTCTTCATGGCGATGTAGGCGTTGGTGTTGGCCGGGTTGCCCACCACCAGCACCTTGACGTTGCGGCTGGCCACGGCGTTCAGGGCCTTGCCCTGGGCTGTGAAGATCTGTGCGTTGGCGGCCAGAAGGTCGGCGCGTTCCATGCCGGGGCCGCGCGGGCGGGCACCCACGAGCAAGGCGTACTCGGTGTCCTTGAAAGCGGTGTTGGCGTCGCTGTGGGCTTGCATGCCGGCCAGCAGCGGGAAGGCGCAGTCGTCGAGTTCCATCATCACGCCCTTGAGCGCCTTTTGGGCCTTCTCGTCCGGGATCTCCAGCAGCTGCAGGATCACCGGCTGGTCTTTGCCCAGCATTTCGCCTGAGGCGATTCGGAACAGCAGGGCGTAACCGATTTGGCCGGCGGCGCCGGTAACCGCCACGCGGACGGGCTTCTTGCTCATGGGAACTCCTCGATAGGCGACAAAAAAGGGGAGGGGGCTCACAGCCCGACCCGGGACCCGCCGGGCGTCTTCGAGTGTAGGACAGAAACCCTCGGCAGCGAGGGTAAGCCCTTATCTTATGTCTTATATAAGACACAGCGGTGGACGCTCCGGGGCCGCTGTGATGCAATCTGCCGCATGGCCTCCGCCACCCCTCCGCGCGAAGACGCAGCTGAAGCCGCACCGGCCTTCAGCCCCCTGTATCAGCAGATCAAGGCCCTGATCACCCGCAGCCTGCAGTCGGGCGAGTGGCGGCCTGGCGAAGTCATTCCCAGCGAGATGGACCTGGCGGCGCGCTACAAGGTCAGCCAGGGCACCGTGCGCAAGGCAATCGACGAGCTGGCCACGGAAAACCGCCTCGTGCGCCGGCAGGGCAAGGGGACCTTTGTGTCCACCCATTCCGAGCAACTGACCCAGTACCGCTTTCTGCGCCTGGTGCCCGATGCCCTGGAAACCGGGGGCGAGGTGGCGCGGGTGAGCCGCCGCGTGCTGGACTGCCGCCGCGTGCGCGCACCAGCGGACGTGGCCCGGGCCCTGGAAATGAAGTCCGGGGATTCGGCGGTGCAGATCCGCCGCACCCTGTTGTCACAGGGGCGCCCGGTGGTGCTGGACGAGATCTGGCTGCCGGGCAACCTTTTCAAGGGATTGAGCGCGGAGCGGCTCTCACAGTACCGCGGCCCCATGTACGCCTTGTTCGAAACCGAGTTTGGCGTGCACATGATCCGCGCCAGTGAGAAGCTGCGGGCGGTGGCGGCAGATGCTTCAGCCGCCCAGTGGCTGGAGCTGCCCCAGGGGTCGCCGTTGCTGAGCGTGGAGCGCCTGTCCTATTCCTACGGCGACAAGCCCGTGGAGCTGCGCCGTGGGCTGTACCACACGGCGGCGCACCACTACCGCAATGAGTTGAACTGATGTAGCGATTGCCGCGTGCGCCAGCGTCAGCCGAGCGTATGCTGCGCCGCAATAGAATGTTTTGTTTGTTTCGAAACGACCCGGTCCCGCAGGGGGCGGTCGACAGTAGTTGAGGAGTACCACGATGGCCGAGGCTCTCAAACCGCGTCCCACCTATCGCAACATCCACATCACGCAGATCCTGCAGTACCGTTTGCCGCCTGCAGGCATCGTGTCCATCCTGCACCGGGTCAGTGGCGCGTTGATGTTTTTGCTGCTGCCCTTCATCGCGTGGCTGCTCGACGTGAGCCTGAGCTCCGAGATCAGTTACGAACAATTCACCGCCGCCTTTGGGGTGGGCATCGGCGTGGTGCCGGGCTGGTTGGTCAAGCTGGTCGTGTTGGCCCTGATTTGGGCCTACCTGCACCACTTCATCGCCGGCGTGCGCCATCTGTGGATGGACATGACGCACAGCGTCACCAAAGAGCAGGGCCACTCCTCGGCCATCGTCACGCTGGTCTCCAGCGTGGTGCTGACCGTGGCGCTGGGCGCCAAGCTGTTCGGCCTGTTCTGAACGAGCCGGCCGCCCCTTTTCCTTCTTCGCAGTACCGAGAACACCATGCAACAGAACTACGGTTCCAAGCGCATCGTCGTGGGCGCGCACTACGGCATGCGCGACTGGCTCAGCCAGCGCGTCACCGCCGGCTTGATGGCCCTGTTCACCATCGTCTTGTTGGTGCAGGTTCTCCTTGGAGGCCCGCTGGGCTATGACCGCTGGGCAGCCATCTTTTCCGCGCAATGGATGAAGGTCCTGACCTTCGTGGTCATCGTGGCGCTGGGCTGGCACGCCTGGGTCGGCGTACGTGACATCTGGATGGATTACGTCAAGCCCGTGGGCGTGCGGCTGCTGTTGCAGGTCTTCACCATCGTGTGGTTGGTTGGCTGCTCGGGCTGGGCGGTGCAGGTTCTCTGGAGGCTTTGATCATGGCAGTAGGAAGTTCCTTGCCCAAGCGCAAGTTTGATGTGGTGATCATTGGTGCCGGTGGCTCGGGCATGCGCGCCTCGCTGCAGTTGGCCCGCGCAGGCCTGAATGTGGCGGTGCTGTCCAAGGTGTTTCCCACACGGTCGCACACCGTGGCCGCACAGGGCGGCATCGGGGCCTCCCTGGGCAACATGAGTGAAGACAACTGGCACTACCATTTCTTCGACACCGTCAAGGGCTCGGACTGGTTGGGTGACCAAGACGCCATCGAGTTCATGTGCCGCGAGGCACCGAAAGTGGTCTACGAACTCGAGCACCTCGGCATGCCCTTTGACCGCAACCCGGATGGCACCATCTACCAGCGCCCCTTCGGTGGCCACACCGCCAACTACGGCGAAAAGCCGGTGCAGCGCGCCTGTGCCGCGGCCGACCGTACCGGCCACGCAATGCTGCACACGCTGTACCAGCAGAACGTCAAGGCCCGCACCCAGTTCTTCGTGGAGTGGATGGCGCTGGACCTCATCCGTGACGCCGATGGCGACGTCGTGGGTGTGACCGCTTTGGAAATGGAAACCGGGGATGTGCACATCCTCGAAGGCAAGACGGTTCTGCTGGCCACAGGTGGCGCAGGCCGCATCTTTGCAGCCTCCACCAACGCCTTCATCAACACCGGAGACGGCTTGGGTATGGCCGCCCGTGCAGGCATTCCACTGGAAGACATGGAGTTTTGGCAGTTCCACCCCACCGGCGTGGCCGGCGCAGGCGTGCTGCTGACCGAAGGCTGCCGCGGCGAGGGCGCCATCCTGCGCAACTCCAATGGCGAGCGTTTCATGGAGCGCTACGCGCCCACCCTGAAAGACCTGGCGCCGCGCGACTTCGTTTCGCGCTGCATGGACCAGGAAATCAAGGAAGGGCGTGGTTGCGGCCCCAACAAGGACTATGTGGTGCTGGACATGACGCACCTGGGCGCTGAGACCATCATGAAGCGCCTGCCCTCGGTGTACGAGATTGGCCACAACTTCGCCAACGTCGACATCACCAAGGAGCCGATTCCGGTGGTGCCCACCATCCACTACCAGATGGGCGGCATTCCCACGAACATCCACGGCCAGGTGGTGGCACCGGCGCCCGACGGATCGCAGCGCATCATCAACGGTCTGTACGCGGTGGGTGAATGTGCTTGCGTGAGCGTGCACGGCGCCAACCGCTTGGGCACCAATTCGCTGCTCGACCTTCTGGTCTTCGGCCGTGCTGCGGGCAACCATATCGTGGAGTTCGCCAGCCAGTCCCGCGCCCACAAGTCATTGCCGGCAGATGCCGCCGACCGCTCGCTGGCCCGCCTAGCGCGCTTGGATGCCGCCACCGATGGTGAGTACGCGCAGGATGTGGCCAACGACATCCGCAAGACCATGCAACAGCACGCGGGTGTGTTCCGAACCCAGGCCAGCATGGACGAAGGGGTGGCCAAGATGGCCGCCATCACCGAGCGCGCCAAGTCGATTGGCCTGAAGGACAAGTCCAAGGTCTTCAACACCGCGCGTATTGAGGCGCTGGAAGTGGAAAACCTGATCGAGTCGGCCAACGCCACCATGGTCTCTGCCGCCGCCCGCAAGGAAAGCCGCGGTGCCCACACCGTCAACGACTATAGCAACACCCCCGAGCATCCGAACGGTCGGAACGACCAGGAGTGGATGAAGCACACCCTGTGGTTCAGCGAAGGCAATCGATTGGCCTACAAGCCCGTCAACCTCAAGCCCCTGACCGTCGAAAGCATTCCACCCAAGGTGAGGACATTCTGATTTTTTGCGGGACAGACCGAGCGTCGCGAGCTCTGTCCCCAACTGACTAGACCGCCCCTCCCACCCGAGCAGTAAGAGGCATCCATGACCAAGCGCACCTTCCAAATCTACCGCTACGACCCCGACCAGGACGCCAAGCCCTACATGCAGACCCTTGAGGTGGAACTCGATGGGTCCGAGCGCATGCTGCTGGACGCCCTCATGAAGCTCAAGGCGGTGGATCCCACACTGAGTTTTCGGCGTTCTTGCCGTGAAGGCGTGTGTGGATCGGATGCCATGAACATCAACGGCAAGAATGGTCTGGCCTGCCTGACGAACATGCGCAGCTTGCCCGGTACGGTGGTGCTCAAGCCCCTGCCCGGCCTGCCGGTCATCCGCGACCTGATCGTGGACATGACGCAATTCTTCAAGCAGTACCACTCCATCAAGCCCTACCTGGTCAACGACACCATTCCCCCCGAAAAGGAGCGCCTGCAGTCGCCCGAAGAGCGGGAAGAGCTCAATGGCCTGTACGAGTGCATCCTGTGCGCCTCGTGCTCCACGAGTTGCCCAAGCTTCTGGTGGAACCCGGACAAGTTCGTGGGGCCGGCCGGTTTGCTGCAGGCCTACCGGTTCATTGCCGACAGCCGCGACCATGCCACGGGAGACCGTCTGGACAACCTGGAAGACCCGTACCGCCTCTTCCGCTGCCACACCATCATGAACTGCGTGGATGTGTGCCCCAAGGGCCTCAACCCGACCAAGGCCATCGGCAAGATCAAGGAACTGATGGTTCGGCGGGCGGTCTGATTCAGCCTGAACACCCCTACGGCTGCATTCACGGTTGCTCATTCAGCCCCAAGCAAGTATGGTCGCCGAGACTGCCCTCCTAAGCCGTCATCCATCCCCTGAAGATCGGCTGGATGCCTCGGCGATCAACCAGCTGAAGTGGCGTTGCCGAAGGGGCTTGCTGGAAAACGATCTGTTCATCGAGCGTTTTTTCAGCCGGCATGAGCAGCACCTGACGCAGGGGCAAGCGGCCGGGCTGATGACCTTGATGGACCTGCCCGACAACGACCTTCTGGACCTGCTGCTGCGCAGACGGGACCCCGAGGGTGAACTGGCGAGCGAAGACGTACTGCAGGTGCTGGCGCTGATGCGCACGCCGGCATGAGGATTACGCGGAAAGGAAAGTGCGATGACCCCCTCTGATGTGAAAGCCACCCTGTCGTTCTCTGACGGCAGCCCCAGCATGGAGCTGCCCATCTACAAGGGCTCGGTGGGCCCGGACGTGATCGACATCCGCAAGCTCTACGGCCAGACCGGCAAGTTCACATACGACCCGGGCTTCTTGAGCACCTCGTCCTGCAACTCGACCATCACCTACATCGATGGCGACAAGGGCGAGCTGCTCTACCGTGGCTACCCCATCGAACAGCTGGCGCAGAACTGCGACTTCATGGAGGTGTGCTACCTGCTCCTCAAGGGTGAGCTGCCCAATCCGCAGGAAAAGAAGGACTTCGACCGCCTCGTGACCATGCACACCATGGTCAACGAGCAAATGCAGTTCTTCCTGCGTGGCTTCCGCCGGGATGCGCACCCCATGGCGGTCATGACCGGTTTGGTTGGTGCCTTGTCGGCCTTCTATCACGACAGCACCGACGTGCATAACCCGGAGCACCGGGCCATTGCGGCCATTCGCCTGATTGCGAAGATGCCCACGCTGGTGGCCATGTCGTACAAGTACGGCGTTGGTCAGCCCTACATCTACCCGAAAAACTCGCTGAGCTACACCGCGAACTTCATGCGCATGATGTTCGCCACGCCTTGCGAGGACTACGAGCCCAACGAGGTGCTGGTTCGGGCCATGGACCGCATCTTCATTCTGCATGCCGACCACGAGCAAAACGCTTCGACCTCGACGGTGCGTCTGTGCGGTTCCTCGGGCACGAACCCCTTCGCAGCCATCGCCGCTGGTGTGGCCTGCCTGTGGGGCCCCGCGCACGGTGGTGCCAATGAAGCCTGCCTGAACATGCTGGGCGACATCCAGCGTCAAGGCGGTGTGGAGAAGATCGGCGAGTTCATCAAGCAGGTCAAGGACAAGAACTCCAGCGTCAAGCTCATGGGCTTCGGGCATCGGGTGTACAAGAACTACGACCCCCGCGCCAAGCTCATGCGTGAAACCTGCCACGAGGTGCTGGGTGCTTTGGGCCTGGAGAATGATCCACTGTTCAAGCTGGCCATGGCGCTGGAGAAGATTGCGCTGGAAGACGAGTACTTCGTGGCCCGCAAGCTGTACCCGAACGTCGACTTCTACTCCGGTATCGTGCAGCGCGCCATCGGCATCCCGGTGCCGCTGTTCACGGCGATCTTCGCGCTGGCCCGCACGGTGGGCTGGATTGCCCAGCTCGACGAAATGATCGGGGACCCCGAGTACAAGATTGGCCGTCCCCGCCAGTTGTTCGTGGGCTCCACACCCCGTCAGGTCAAGCCCCTGGCCCAACGGGGATAAGCCACCGGATGCCGCTGCGCCAGCGGCATCGCAAACAGGCCCTCCACGCTGGCGTGTGAGGGCCTAGCTGCTTCAGCGTTGCTTGATCACCTGCAGCGGGGTGACCTCAGACAAGCCTGCGCCGTTCCATTGCCGGCGAACGAAGGTGGCCACAGCGGCCACTTCGTGGGGCTGCAGCGCATGCCCAAAGGGCGGCATGACGAAGGGCCGTGGATGGCCCTCGGTGGCGGGGCCGAAGCGACCTTCCTGGATGATGCGGATGAGGTTGGTGGACGGATCCCGCGCCGCGCGCGGGTTGCCCACCAGTGCAGGGTAGATCCCCGCAACACCCCGTCCGTGCTCACCGTGGCAGGCCGCGCAGTGCTCGGTATACAGGCGCTCACCCAGCGCCATCACGGCGCGGCTCTTCATGACGTCCGGTGCTGCAGCTTGGGCCATCGCCACCTGGGCCGCGGGTGCCGGCGCCTGCAGGATCCAGGACGACAAGGCCCGCAACTCTGAGGCGTTCACGTGTTGCGTGCTGCCCGTCACCACTTGGGCCATCAAGCCCAGGGCTGCACCCTGTCGCGAGTGGCCGGTCTTGAAATAGGCCACCATGTCATCAACGGTCCAAGCCCCTGCGTCCGCGTGGCCTGATGGTGGTGAAGGGGGCGCGTAGGCGCGGCCGCCGGGCAGCAGTTCAGCAGCTGTTCGAAGAGGTATGCCTCGGGTTTGCCGGCGATGCGTGGGAAGTAGCCGTCTGCGGTCGCCACACCCTCGCGGGCATGGCAGGGCGTGCAGGCCTGTAGGCGCTGCGCCATGGTGTCTTTCACCTTGGGTGCGGCTGTGCCGGGCAGGGCTGCGGTGCACAGGGCCAGCGCAATCAGCGCGTACCGGGTTACGGTGTGGCCTGCCCGGCGCTGGCCTTCAGGCTGTTCTCAAAGTGGCGCTGCATGGCTTGGGTGGCGGCCACCGGGTCGCCTGCGCGGATGGCAGCCATGATGCTGCGATGCTCGGCCAGCGACTGCGACAAACGCCCTTTTTTGAAGAGCGAGTGGTGGCGGTTGAGCTTCATGACCTTGCGCAGATCGCCCACGATCTGGGTGCGCCATCGGTTTCCTGCCAGTTCCAAGAGCTTGAAGTGAAAGGCTTCATTGGTCGAGAAAAAGGCCTCACGCTGGCGGACCTGCTTTTCCAGTTGATCGTGTAGTGCTTGCAGGGACTCCAGCGCGGATGCATCGGCGCGAGCAGCCACTTCGCCGGCGGCGTCACTTTCCAGCAAGGCCAGCAACCGGTAGACCTGCTGAACGTCGTCGCTGGAGGGTTCCGTGACGTAGGCGCCCCGGCGCACCTTCATCGTGACCAGACCTTCGGTGGCCAGCACCTTGAGCGCCTCCCGCAAGGGCGTGCGGCTGATACCCCAAGTGGCGGCCAGTTTCAGCTCATCGATCCAACTGCCGGGCTGCAGTTCGCGGCTGAAGATCTGTTGGCGCAAGCGCTCGGCCACGTCCTCGTACAGGGCGCGGGGGGCGAGGCTGTGGGCGGCCGGTGCCATGGCGTGCGTGCGGTGGTGAAAGCCTGTTGCAAGCGATTCTGCATTTATAATTATGCATCACGATCGCCTCGGGCAAAGGCCGTCACACCAGGGGATGTGCTCTGGTGCTTCGGTCCCCCGCCGGGCATCCTGTCTCGATCCAAGGAGTCTTCATGTCTGCCGACCCATTCAAGCCCGCCTCCATTGAACAGTGGGCACAGGCCGCCGCCAAGTCAGCGCCGGGTGGAGACGTCTCCAACTTGAATTGGGTGACGCCCGAAGGCATCACCGTCAAGCCCCTGTATACCGCAGCCGATGCGGCTGGCCTGCCGCACGCCAACACACTGCCAGGGTTCGAGCCCTTCATTCGGGGGCCGCAGGCCACCATGTACGCCGTGCGCCCGTGGACCATCCGCCAGTACGCCGGTTTTTCCACGGCGCAGGACAGCAATCGCTTCTACCGCAAGGCCCTGGCCGCGGGTGGGCAGGGCGTGAGCGTGGCCTTTGACCTGGCCACCCACCGCGGTTACGACAGCGACCACCCGCGCGTGGTGGGTGATGTGGGCAAGGCCGGTGTGGCCATCGATTCGGTGGAGGACATGAAGATCCTCTTCGACGGCATCCCGCTGGACACGGTCAGCGTGTCCATGACCATGAATGGCGCCGTACTGCCTGTGCTGGGCGCCTATGTGGTGGCCGCAGAAGAGCAGGGCGTCTCGCCCGAGCAGTTGAGTGGAACGATCCAGAACGACATCCTCAAGGAGTTCATGGTTCGCAACACCTACATCTACCCGCCCGAGCCGAGCATGCGGATCATCGGCGACATCATCGAGTACACGGCCCACCACATGCCGAAGTTCAACTCGATTTCCATCAGCGGCTATCACATGCAAGAAGCCGGCGCGAACCAGGCGCTGGAGTTGGCCTTCACCCTGGCCGATGGCAAGGAGTATGTGAAGACCGCCATGGCCAAGGGCCTGGACGTGGACGGCTTTGCAGGGCGGCTGAGCTTTTTCTGGGCCATCGGGATGAACTTCTATCTCGAGATCGCCAAGATGCGCGCTGCGCGGCTCTTGTGGTGCCGCATCATGAAGGGGTTTGGCGCGAAGAACCCCAAGAGCCTGATGCTGCGTACACACTGCCAAACCTCGGGCTGGTCACTGACCGAACAGGACCCCTACAACAACGTGGTGCGTACCACCATCGAGGCCATGGCCGCGGTGTTTGGCGGCACGCAGTCCTTGCACACCAATTCGTTTGATGAGGCCATTGCACTGCCTACCGAGTTCAGCGCCCGTGTTGCGCGCAACACCCAGCTCATCATCCAGGAAGAGACCCACATCACCAACGTCATCGACCCGTGGGCGGGTTCCTACATGATGGAAAAGCTGACCCAAGACATGGCCGATGCGGCGTGGGCCATCATCGAAGAGGTGGATGCCATGGGTGGCATGACCCGAGCGGTGGACAGCGGTTGGGCCAAGCTGAAGATCGAAGCCTCTGCCGCGGAGAAGCAGGCCCGCATCGACAGCGGCAAGGACGTGATCGTGGGCGTCAACAAGTACAAGTTGGCGCAGCAAGACAAGGTCGACATCTTGGAGGTCGACAACGTGAAGGTGCGGGAGGGGCAGGTTGAGCGCCTTCGGCACATCAAGGCCACGCGCGATTCGGGTGCGGTACAGGCCGCACTGCAGGCCTTGACCGAGGCGGCCCGCTCGGGCCAGGGCAACCTGCTGGACCTGTCGATCAAGGCGGTGCGCCTTCGGGCCACGGTGGGTGAGGTCAGCGACGCACTGGAGGTGGTCTTTGGCCGTCACCGTGCCGACATTCAGAAGGTGACCGGTGTGTACGCAGCCGCTTACGACTCCGCCGAGGGTTGGGACAAACTCAAGACCGAGATTGCCGCCTTTGCGCAAGACCACGGCCGCCGGCCGCGGGTGATGATCGCCAAGTTGGGCCAAGACGGCCACGACCGGGGGGCCAAAGTGGTGGCCACCGCCTTTGCCGATCTGGGCTTTGACGTGGACATGGGCCCGCTGTTTCAAACGCCCGAGGAGTGCGCCCGGCAAGCCATCGAGAACGATGTGCATGCGGTGGGTGTTTCCACCCTGGCTGCCGGCCACAAGACCCTGGTGCCGGCCATCATTGCCGAGCTCAAGCGGCAAGGGGCTGATGACATCATCGTCTTCGTTGGCGGGGTGATTCCGCAGCAGGACTATGACTTCCTGTTTGAGGCGGGTGTCAAGGGGATCTATGGGCCTGGGACACCGATACCGGCTTCGGCCAAGGATGTCTTGGAGCAGATTCGTGCGGTGCAGGGGGCGGGGTGAGCTTTTCCCGCTGTACTGGGGTGGTGGTTGGAGCGGATCAGATGACGGTGCCATGCCGTGCCGCTCATTTCCCCCGCCGCCCGCCTGCGGCGCTCGCCTCCTCCTTTAAATCGCGGCACGGCATGACACCGTCATCTGATGGAGTGCGTGGGCCGCGTGCGACGCCAACCCAGGCGTGCGGGGGGCGGCTGCTGCGATTTCAAGGAGGAGCGTCGGGCGCAGCCCGTCGCGGGGGACATGAGCAGCAGCCGCCCCCCGCTCGCCTGGGTACGCTCCAGCTTGTCCGCCCGGGTGCGCTACACCCAGCAAACGGCTAAAGCCACCACCCCACATGAAGCCCCCCCACTCCCAGCTGTTGGAGAAGATCATTGGCCCCGGCGGCGATTCCCAACGCCGAGCCATGGCCAAGGCGATCACGCTGCTGGAGAGCACGCGCGCAGACCATCGTGTTCAGGCCGATGAACTGCTCAATGCACTGCTGCCGCACACAGGGCGTTCCTTCAGGCTCGGGATCAGCGGCGTGCCGGGCGTGGGCAAGAGCACCTTGATCGAGGCACTGGGCCTGATGCTGATCGCCAAGGGCCACCGAGTGGCCGTGCTGGCGGTAGATCCATCTTCCACCGTCAGCGGCGGCTCCATCCTTGGCGACAAGACCCGGATGGAACGCCTGAGCATGGACGAGCGCGCTTTCATTCGGCCCAGCCCCAGCAGCGGTACCCTGGGCGGGGTGGCTGAGAAGACCCGCGAGGCCATGCTGGTGTGTGAAGCCGCCGGCCACGACGTGGTGATCGTGGAAACGGTGGGTGTGGGCCAAAGCGAAACCGCGGTCTCGCGCATGACCGACATGTTCGTGTTGATGCAACTGCCCAATGCAGGCGATGAACTGCAAGCCATCAAGAAGGGCGTGATGGAGCTGGCCGACTTGGTGGTGATCAACAAGGCCGACTTGGATGTGGATGCTGCCACCCGGGCGCAAGCCCAGATCCAGTCGTCCCTGCGGCTGTTCGGGCTGCACGGCAATCCCGACCATGCCCATCACAATGAGTCGGTCTGGCATCCATCCGTGCTGCAGCTCAGCGCGCTCAAGGAGCAGGGGATTGACCGGTTCTGGCAGCAGGTGCTTCGTTTCCGTGAACTGCAGACCGCCAACGGACACATGGCCCAGCGCCGGGTTCATCAGGCACAGGCCTGGATGTGGGAGCGAATCGAGGCAGGCCTTCGCCAGCGCTTTCGCGCCCACCCGGCCGTGCAGGCGGCTCTGGAAAGCCTGCAGAACGACGTGGTGCAGGGGCGCGTGGCCGCGTCGGTGGCGGCTCGTCGCTTGCTCGACCTCTTCCAGTGACCCATCCCTGAGACCGCCAGGTCACCCCATTCAAACCCAACCGAAACCCCACCGTAAGGCTCAAGGAGAACCCCGATGCACGACATTCAACAGCTGCTCGAGGAAAAGCGAGCCCTGGCGCGCCTGGGCGGTGGCCAAAAGCGCATTGATGCACAGCACGCCAAGGGCAAGCTGACCGCGCGAGAGCGCCTGGAATTGCTGTTCGATGAAGGCACTTTTGAAGAGTGGGATATGTTCGTCGAACACCGCTGTGTGGACTTCGGCATGGCCGACAACAAGATTCCAGGCGATGGCGTGGTGATCGGCTACGGAATGATCAACGGGCGTTTGGCCTTCGCCTACAGCCAAGACTTCACGGTGTTTGGTGGTGCCTTGTCGGAGACCCACGCCGAGAAGATCTGCAAGATCATGGACCAGGCCATGAAGGTGGGTGCCCCTGTGGTTGGCCTAAACGACTCAGGCGGTGCGCGCATCCAGGAGGGTGTGGCTTCGCTGGGCGGTTACGCCGATGTGTTTCAGAAGAATGTCTTGGCCAGTGGTGTGATTCCGCAGATCAGCATGATCATGGGCCCCTGCGCCGGTGGTGCGGTTTACAGCCCAGCGATGACGGACTTCATCTTCATGGTCAAGGACTCGTCCTACATGTTCGTGACCGGCCCGGATGTGGTCAAGACAGTGACGCACGAGGAGGTGACCGCTGAAGAGCTCGGTGGAGCGCTTACCCACACCACCAAGAGCGGAGTCGCCGATTTGGCCTTCGAAAACGATGTGGAGGCGCTGTTGATGTTGCGGCGCTTCTTCAACTACCTGCCGCTGAACAACCGTGAAAAGCCCCCGGTACGGCCCGGTGGAGACCCCGCCAACCGCCTGGACCAATCCCTGGACACGCTGGTGCCGGACAACCCCAACAAGCCCTACGACATCAAGGAGCTGATCGTCAAGGTGGTGGACGACGGAGAGTTCTTTGAGCTGCAGCCCGACTATGCGGCCAACATCGTGATCGGATTTGGCCGCATGGAGGGACAAACCGTGGGCGTGGTGGCCAACAACCCCTTGGTCTTGGCCGGATGCCTGGACATCAAGAGCTCAATCAAGGCCGCACGCTTCGTGCGGTTCTGCGATGCCTTCAGTATCCCGGTGCTCACCTTCGTGGATGTCCCCGGCTTCATGCCCGGCACGTCACAGGAGTACGGCGGCATCATCAAGCACGGCGCGAAGCTGCTGTACGCCTATGCGGAGTGCACCGTGCCCAAGATCACCGTGATCACGCGCAAGGCCTACGGTGGTGCCTACGACGTGATGGCCTCCAAGCACCTGCGAGGCGACGTGAACTTCGCCTGGCCCAACGCCGAGATTGCGGTCATGGGAGCCAAGGGCGCTGTGGAAATCATTTTCCGAGAGGACAAAGGCGACCCGGCCAAGTTGGCGGCTCGGGAAGCAGAGTACAAGGCGCGCTTTGCCAACCCCTTTGTGGCCGGCGCGCGGGGATTCATCGACGACGTGATCCAACCGCACGAGACGCGCAAGCGCATCTGCCGATCGCTGAAGATGCTCAAGGACAAAAAGCTGGAAAACCCGTGGCGCAAGCACGGCAACATTCCGCTTTGATGGGTTAGAGGAACGCCATGTTTACCAGGATTCTGATTGCCAACCGCGGCGAGATCGCGTGCCGAGTCATCAAGACGGCGCGCAAGATGGGCATTGCCACCGTAGCCGTGTACTCCGAGGCCGACAAGGATGCCCGGCATGTTGAGTTGGCCGATGAGGCGGTGCTGCTGGGGCCCGCCCGCTCACGTGAGTCGTACCTGGTGGCCGACAAGATCATTGCCGCCTGCAAGCAAACCGGCGCGCAGGCGGTGCACCCGGGCTATGGCTTTCTGTCGGAAAACGAGGCTTTTGCTAGGCGCTGTGAGGCAGAAGGGATCGTCTTCATCGGGCCGAAGCACTACTCGATTGCGGCCATGGGCGACAAGATTGCGTCCAAGAAGTTGGCCAATGAGGCCAGGGTCAACACCATCCCCGGCTACAACGACGCCATCGACACGCCCGAGCAGGCCGTGGAAATCGCCAAGAAGATCGGTTACCCCGTGATGATCAAGGCCAGCGCGGGCGGCGGTGGCAAGGGCCTGCGGGTGGCGTTCAACGACAAGGAAGCCCACGAAGGTTTTGCAAGTTGCCGAAACGAGGCCCGCAACAACTTCGGCGATGACCGTGTGTTCATCGAGAAGTATGTGCTGGAGCCCAGGCATATCGAGATTCAGGTGCTCGGTGACGCCCATGGGGAGGTGGTCTACCTGTGGGAGCGCGAGTGCTCGATTCAGCGACGCCACCAAAAGGTGATCGAAGAGGCGCCATCGCCCTTCATCAGCGAGGCCACGCGCCGCGCCATGGGTGAGCAAGCCGTGGCCCTGGCCAAAGCCGTGAAGTACCAGAGCGCCGGTACGGTGGAATTCGTGGTGGGCACGGACCAGGACTTCTACTTCCTGGAGATGAACACGCGCTTGCAGGTGGAGCATCCGGTGACCGAGTGCATCACCGGCCTGGACCTGGTGGAGCAGATGATCCGCGTGGCTGCAGGTGAGCGGCTTTCATTCACGCAGAAGCAGATCGCCCGCGACGGCTGGGCCATTGAATGCCGCATCAACGCAGAAGACCCCTTCCGCAACTTCCTGCCTTCCACCGGTCGCCTGGTCCGTTACCAGCCCCCGGCGCAGAACCTGGAGCAGGGGCGCAACACGCTCCAAGGGCCGGCCTACGACAACGGTCAGTTCGGTGGCGTTCGCGTCGATACCGGGGTGTACGAGGGCGGCGAGATCCCGATGTACTACGACTCGATGATCGCCAAGCTCATCGTGCATGGGCGCGACCGTCATGAGGCGATTGCCAAGATGCGCGAGGCCCTCAATCGGTTCGTGATCCGGGGTATCAGCAGCAACATCCCGTTCCAGGCTGCGCTCTTGGCACACCCGAAGTTCGTGACGGGGCAGTTCAACACCGGCTTCATTGCCGAGCACTACGCCCAGGGCTTTCGCGCCGAGGATGTGCCGCATGACGATCCCTCGTTCCTGATTGCCATCGCCGGTTTCGTCCGGTGCAAGGCGCGCCACCGCGCAGCCGGCATCAGCGGACAGGTCCTGGGCCATGAGGTGGCCCACGTGAGTGACTTCGTGGTGGTGGTTTTGGGCGAGCAGGGCCGCCATGAGTACCACCAGGTGCAGGTTGGCGAGTTCGACCCCATCTCGGGTAAAGCCGAGGTCCGTGTGGACGGACGCACCTTCGCGATCCAAAGCCGGACCAAGCTGGGCGACATCCTCATGGTGGGCACCGTCAATGGCCAACCCTTCAGTGCGCAGGTGGAGCGCGGCGCACCGCGCCAACCCTTGGCGCTGCGGATTGCCCACAACGGCACGGCCATCGCCGCCCTGGTGCTCTCACCGCGCGCTGCGGCGATGTTCAAGCTGATGCCCTACAAGGCGCCGCCTGACTTGTCCAAGATGCTGCTGTCCCCCATGCCAGGGCTGCTGGTCAATGTGGCGGTGCAGCCCGGCCAGAAGGTCTTGGCTGGGGAGCGGCTGGCCGTGATTGAGGCGATGAAGATGGAAAACATCCTCACCGCCACACAGGACTGTGAGGTCAAGTCGGTCAAGGCCAGCGTGGGCGAGAGCCTGGCGGTGGACCAGACGATCATCGAGTTTGAGTAGACCGTCCTTGGAGGTTTCAGCCATGAGCCAGACCAAACCGTTCCGTGTCTTGGGCATCCAACAGGTGGCCATTGGTGGGCCAAGCAAGGCTCGGCTGCGCAGCCTGTGGGTGGACCTGCTGGGTCTGCAGGTCAAGAGCAGCTTCGTGAGCGAGCGCGAAAACGTGGATGAGGACATTTGTGCCTTGGGCGCTGGGCCCTTGGCTGTGGAGGTCGACCTCATGCAGCCCTTGGACCCCGAGAAGAAGCCCGCGGTGCACACCACGCCGCTCAACCACATTGGTCTGTGGGTAGATGACCTGCCCAAGGCGGTCGACTGGCTGGGCCGCCAGGGCGTTCGTTTTGCGCCCGGCGGCATCCGCAAGGGTGCTGCGGGCCACGACATCACCTTCATCCATCCCAAGGCCAGCGATGAATTTCCCTTTGGCGGAGAGGGCGTGCTGATCGAGTTGGTGCAGGCCCCTGAAGAGGTGATCAGGGCCTTGGGTTGACCCAGGCCCCGGCGGCGCAGCACTCACGACAAAGTCGGGAAACTCCCCATGCCCCGCGTGAATGTCCCTCGAGAGGTTACGGCCTTTGCCCTGAGCTCTGCCTGGCGGAGAACGCTCACCCCCGCGCAAGGGCGACACGCCACCCTGATCGGCTTGAGGGGTTTTCGAACCGAAAACAGCGCGGGCGCGCTGCGCGGCCTATGAAGGCAACCTTCAGACAACTCAAGTTGTTTCTGGCCTTGGCCGAGACGGGCAGCGTCACCGCAGCCGCACGTGCCACCCATGTCACGCAGCCTACAGCCTCCATGCAACTGCGTGAACTCACAGATGCCGTGGGCTTGCCGCTGTATGAAGTGGTGTCCAGGAAGGTTCAGCTCACAGACATTGGCGTGGAGCTGGCCAAGACCGCCAGGGCCATGTCCAGCCAGTGGAGTGCCTTCGAGCAGGTGGTCGATGGTGCGAGGGGCCTCACCCGAGGCCGCCTTCGGGTGGCGGTGGTGAGCACGGCCAAGTACTTCATGCCGCGGCTGATTGGTGCCTTCTGCAAGCGCCACCCGGCCATAGATGTGTCCATCGAGATCCTGAACCGAGATGGCGTGGTGGCCAGGTTGCGTGAGGACATGGATGACCTCTACATCATGTCCACCCCTCCGCTTGATCTGCAGCTCGATGATGTCGTGTTCATGAGCAACCCCCTGGTGGTGATTGCACCGTCCACCGATGCCCTGGTGCGGCGCGGCCAGCTCGAGTTGTCCGCATTGGCCAGCCAACGCTTCATCCTGCGGGAAAAGGGCTCAGGCACCCGTATGGCTGTGGACCAGCACTTCAAGCGGGTGCGGTTTCACCCCAAGGTTCGGCTGGAGTTGGGCAGCAACGAAGCCATCAAGGAGGCGGTGGCCGGCGGTCTTGGGTTCGGGGTGATTTCCAGCCATGCGCTGCACGGGCGCGCACGGGAGCATGGCGTGTCGGTGTTGTCGGTGGCTGGCTTTCCCGTGCCATCGCAATGGCACATCGTGCACCCGGCCGCACGCAGCTTGTCTCCCATCGCTGCGGCGTTCAAGGCGCAGCTGCTTCGGCAGGTCAAGGGTGCGGCCGAGGTGGCGTCGCGCTAGGCTTCCAATTCGCCAAGGCCACTTCCAGCAGGGCATGGGCCAGGATGCCGTGGGGGTGGAGGGCCACGTCCGCCCCTTCCGAGCGCAGGAGCTCAGCTTCCTCGCCATAAGGGGCGCGCACGATGGTCTGAATACTGGGGTTGAGCGTGCGCGCGGTCACCAACATGGGCCGCTTACCCCCCAGCAGCGGCCGTGGGGTCGTGCAGCTTGACCACCAGGATGGCCAGCACCAACAGGCCCAGGTAGATCTTGCCGGCGTGTTCGGCCAGCACCCGCACGGTCTTGTCTTCGAAGGTGCGGCGGCGCACGGGCAGGGTTGTGGAAGCGTCGACGATGGTCATG
>JBJTHN010000056.1:0-7334 GCA_046094505.1 Betaproteobacteria bacterium | reverse complement strand
GGCCTGGGCACGCATCGTTGACTTCGTGCACCGCCACAGCACGGCCAAGATCGGGGTGCAGCTTGGGCATGCCGGGCCCAAAGGCTCCACCAACGTGCCCTGGGAGGGCGGGGGTTCGCGACGCGGTTGCTGGCGTCGGCTGAAGGCGCCGGTGTGGCCTGGGCCTGGGCCTGCTGTTCCCACCACTGCTCGAAGCCTTCGAGGTAGCCGCGGTCGCGCTGGCGCAGGTTCTCATGGCTGATGCGCTGGCTGCGGGTCAGCAGCGTGTAGGCAAACTGTTGAGGCGGCAGGTGCGTATAGCGCTGCACGTTCTCGAACCACTCGGTGCTGTTGCGTGCGGCGTTCTGGATGCGCAGCACCTCCACGGCGCGCGTGTCCTCGTACACCCGAAGGGCGCCCATGAGGTCGCCCGGGTGTTCACCGATGCGCTGCGCCAGTTCGATGGCGTCTTCCAGGGCCAGCTTGGTGCCCGAGCCGATGGAGAAGTGTGCGGTGTGCGCGGCGTCACCCATGAGCACCACCGGGGCATGCCCATTGTGGTGAACCCAGCGCCGGCACACCACACGCGGGAAGCGGATCCAGTGTGAAGATCCCCGCAGGTGGTCGGCGTTGCTCATGAGGCTGTGGCCCTGCAGCACGTCGGCAAACAGGCGCTCGCACCAGGCGATAGAGGCGTCCTTGTCCAGTTCGGCCAGGCCAGCGGCCTGCCACACGTGTTCGGGCGCCTCGACGATGAAGGTGGAGGTGTCGCCATCGAAGCGATAGGCATGCGCCTGGAACCACCCATGGGGCGTTTCCTGAAAATCGAAGGTGAAGGCCTCGAACAGCCGCCGCGTGCCCAACCACACGAAGCGGCACTGGCGCAGGTCGATGTCGGGTTGGTAGGTGGCGGCGTACTTCTGGCGGATGCGGCTGTTCAGGCCGTCGCTGGCGATGATGAGGTCGGCGTCCGGAAAGTCTTCGTCGCGCGCTTCGGCTTCAAAGCGCAGGTGAACCCCCAGGGCTTCACAGCGCGCCTGCAGGATGTTGAGCAGGCGCTTGCGCCCGATGCCGCAAAAGCCATGTCCGCTGGAACGCACGCGGGCACCACGGATGTTGACCTCGATGTCGTCCCAATGGTTGAAGGACTGCAGGATTTCGCCGGCGGTTTCAGGGTCGGCCTGGTGCAGCCGGCCCAGGGTCTGGTCGGAGAAGACCACGCCCCAGCCGAAGGTGTCGTAGGGGCGGTTGCGTTCCACCACGGTGACGTCGTGAGCGGGGTTGCGCTTCTTCATGAGCAGCGCGAAGTACAGGCCGGCAGGCCCGCCGCCAAGGCAAACGATCTTCATGCGCCAACTGTTGATGCAATTAGTTTAGAAGTCAAGCAGTTGAAACCTGGGGGTGGTGGCCCGCGGTCTTGTCAGACCGCGCGCAAGCGCGACAATGTCGGCATGAACCAGCCCCTGAGCCCCTTCAAATCCCTCAGCTACGCCGGACGCGCACCCGGTGTGAAGCTCTTGGTCACGGCCGCCGTGCACGGCAACGAGGTTTGCGGCACGCATGCACTGCGGCGCCTGATCGAGGAGCTTGACCGCGGTGACGTGGTGGTCGCGCGCGGCCTTTTGACCCTGGTGCCGGTGACCAATCCGCTGGCCTTCAAACAAGGCACGCGCAACGGTGACCGCAACCTCAACCGAGCCTTGGGCCCGGCGGCCGTGCCCCGTGAGTTCGAAGACCATGTCGCCAATTGGCTTTGTCCGCTGATGGCGCAACACGAGGTGTTGCTGGACCTGCATTCATTCAATGCGCAAGGCAAGCCCTTTGCCATGCTGGGCCCGCGCAACAACCGCGACGCCACCGAGCCCTACCGGCACGCTGCCGAAGAAGAGGCTTGGGTGCAGGTGTTGGGTGTGGACCGCGTGGTCGATGGCTGGCTGGGCACCTATGTGCGTGGGGTGGCGCGCCGCCGTGAAGAAGCCGGCGAGCGGGCGGCCGGATTGGACCTCAACCCGAACTACGGCGTGGGAACCACCGAATACATGCGCTCCATTGGCGGGCGTGCGCTGACGCTGGAATGCGGCCAGCACCGCGATCCCCAAGCGCCCGAAGTGGCCTACCAGGCCGTGCGGCGCACCCTGGCGCATTTCGGCCTGACCGATGACGCCCCGCCTGTGCGGGTGTCGAACATCGAGACCCTGACGCTGCATGAGGTGGTGGACAAGCAGCACCCCGAAGACCGCTTCTCCCGGGATTGGCAGAGCTTCGACGCCTTTGAGGCCGGTGAGCTCATCGGGGTGCGGCGAAACGGCCAGGAGGTCCGCGCACCGGGCCAAGGCCGCATCATGTTCCCCAACACGGCTGCGGCCGCCCGCCAAGAATGGTTCTACCTGGCCCAGCCCAACCAGCGCTTGTCCGGCGCGGGCTGAGCGGCCCCTTGCTCACTCGAGGCTGATCTTTCGGTCGCGGATCACGCGGCCCCACATCGCCGACTCCGAGGCACGCCACAGCTTGGGGGCCGCCTCCAGCACGGTGACGCGCGCGCCGGCCTCGGTGGCCATCAGGGCGGCACACAAGGCCGCGTTGCCGCCGCCAATCACCAGAACATCGCAGGAATGGGTTTCAGGTGCTTGCATGGCGTGAATTCTGTCGACCTTGGCTTCAAGGGAGAAGTGAGAAGATGCGGTGGATTGTTGCGTATCGCGCATCCATCCGTTCGCTGCATCACCAGCCCTGGCCCATGAATGGGGGTTATGGTCAGACCTGCGATGGTGATTCGGTGCCCGGTGCCTTCTTGGTACCCTGGGCGCATGACGCAAGGGCAAGCCATGGTGTTGGGCGCCGGGGTGGTGGGCATCACCACGGCCTGGGCCTTGGCCGAATCGGGCTGGCGGGTGAGCCTGCTGGACGCCCGTGGCGTGGGGCAAGGTACCAGCCTGCGCAACGGGGGGCAGCTGAGCTACCGCTACGTGGCACCCTTGGCCGACGCGGGCGTGCCCTTGAAGGCTTTGCGTTGGCTCTTGGACCCCGACGGCCCGCTGCGCTGGCGGCCCCAGGCCGACCCGGTGCAGTGGTCCTGGTTGGGGCGTTTCCTGGCGCGCTGCAACGGCGCTGACAACCGGGCCACGGCTTCGCGCCTGGCCCGCTTGGGTCAATTCAGCCGGCAGTGCCTGCACGAACTCATGGACCGCCAGGCGGTGAGCCACTTCGCATGGGAACAGGCGGGCAAGCTGGTGCTGTACCGCAGCAGCGCCGCCCTGCACCGAGCGGCCGCATCCAAAGACGCCAGCCAGCAAGCCTGGAGCCGCGAACAGTGCATGGCGCAGGAGCCGGCGCTGGCCCAACTGGGCCCCAAGATGGCGGGGGGCATCTACAGCGAAGACGAGGCCGTAGCCGACTGTCACGCCTTCTGTGTGAGCCTGACGGATCGCTTGCAGCGCCACCCGAACTTTCAGGGCTTGGTGTTGGACACCGTGCAGGCGCTGCGGTCTGATGGCCCGCGTGTATCGGTGCTGGGCCGCGCGCAGACCTACGGCGCTGATGCGGTGGTGCTGGCCGCGGGCATTGCCAGCCGTGCATTGGCCTTGCCCCTGGGGGTGAAGCTGCCGCTGTATCCCCTCAAGGGTTACAGCTTGGACGCGCCCATTGAAGCGCAGCACACCGCGCCGCGCGCCAGCATCACCGACTTCGAGCGCAAGGTGCTGTACGCACGCATCGGTTCGCGCCTGCGCGTGGCCGCCATGGTGGACCTGGTGGGCCAAAGCGAGGCCATTGACCAGGGGCGTTTGCAAAGCCTGCTGCGCGTGGCGCAAGCCGATATGCCCGGCGCGGGCGACTACGCGCGTGCACAACCCTGGGCGGGCTTGCGGCCCGCCACGCCCAGCGGCGCGCCCATCATCGGCCCCAGCGGCGTGCCGGGCTTGTGGTTGAACCTGGGCCAAGGCGCCCTGGGCTTCACCTTTGCCACCGGCAGCGCGCAACTCTTGGCCGCGCAGATGAACGGTCAGGACACGCCGGCGATGCTGCAAGGCCTGTCGTTCGGCCTCGAAGCGGTTTGAAGGATTGCACGGGCCGCTAACACGGCCATCACAGCTTCAGTCTTCGCCCAGGGCCGCGCGCAGATGGCCCGCGCAGGCAGCCAAGCGATCTTGGGCCGCGCTGGCATCCAGGCCCAGGCGCAGCATCACCACCGCCACCTTCACCGAAAACCCACAGTCGCGCAAGGCGGCTTCGGCCTGCATCTGCCCCACACCACTGGCCTGCATGGTCAACCGAACCGCGCGTTGCACCAGCTTGATGTTGGTGGCCCTCAGGTCCACCATCAGGTTGCCGTAGACCTTGTGCAGCCGCACCATCACGGCGCTGGAAAAACTGTTCAAGGCCACCTTCTGTGCCGTGCCGGCCTTCAAGCGGGTGCTGCCGGAGATCACCTCGGGCCCGGTGTCCAGCACGATGCCGACTTCGGCGGCGCCCACCAGCGGCGCGTTGGGGTTGTTGGCCATGCCGATGGTCAGACAACCCAAGGAGCGCGCTGCGGACAACACGCCCAGCGCAAAGGGCGTGGTGCCTGATGCGGCAATGGCAAACACCACATCATCGGCCACGGGCCCCAGGCGGTGCAGGTCTTGGGCGCCTTGTGCACCGTCGTCTTCGGCCCCTTCCACCGCCAGGAACATCGCGCCTTCACCGCCGGCCAACAGGGCGGGTGCCCGGTGGCGCGGCCACGAGAAGGTGGGGTTGAGCTCCACCGCATCGAGCACGCCCAAACGGCCGCTGGTGCCGGCGCCGGCGTAGATGAGCCGTCCGCCCCGGGCCAGTCGCTCAGCGGTGGCATCCACGGCCCTGACCAGCTCCGGTGTGGCCGCCTTCACCGCCCGCACCGCAAGCGCGTGGTCTTCGACCAGGGTTTCCAGCAGCTGTGGCGTGTCGTAGCGGTCCAGCTCGGCATGCTCGGCGCTGGCGGTTTCGGTGCGGCTGGTGCTCGCGCTCATGGTCCTTAGGCGTTGACAACGTAGGCTTGTCTTGGGCCCTCACGGCCGGCTGCATCCAGGGCCTGCACCACGATCACCTCGCCGCTGGCTGCGGCCGGCAGGGTTTGGTGGGCCTGCACCAGCTCAAGCCGCCAGCTGCCAGACGAAGCCGCCAGCGGCCGGCGCCACACCGCAAAGCGCCGCGCGGGCGCACCGGGGCCCGCCATCAGGGCGATGGGGCCGTCGCGCAAGCGCAGGGCTTGGGGCGCTGAGGGCGCAGGGCCCTGGGCCAACCAGGGCATGGCGGGCGTGAGAGCGCGTTGGGTGTAGTGGCTGCGGGGCAAGGCTTGGGCCAGGCCGCCGCGGTCTTGCAGCAAGGCCTGCAGGCTGAAGTGCGCATGCCCGGTGCTTGCGCTGCGCTCGCGCTGGCGGTCGATCTGCCAGAGGATTTCATCGGGCGACCAGGCCGTGGGCGTTCCGTTGGCCACGGAGCTGGTGTACAGCCCGGCCCACACATGGCGCCCGTGGGGGTTGGTGGCCAGCCAGTAGTCCAAGAGCTTTTCAAACGACTGGGCTGGGCGGCTGCGAGGCCAGTACAGCTGGGGCACCAGGGCGTCCAGCCATCCGCGCTCACACCACTGCTCCACATCCGCATGCAACTGGTCGTATTGGCTGAACCCTGCGATACCCGCAGGGCGCCGGTCGGGCCGACCGATGCCAAAGGGGCTGATGCTCACCTGCACCCAGGGTTTGAGGGCGTGCACACGGCGGTACATCTGCTCGACAAAGTGGTCGACATTGCGCCGCCGCCACTGGTCACGCTCGGCTTGGCTGTTGCCCATGCCCGCGGGCCGGTGGCGCTTGAAGCTGTCTTCATCGGGGAAGGGCAGATCGCGACCATCAGCACCCTTGACGGGATAGGGGTAGAAATAGTCGTCGACGTGCACACCGTCCAGGTCGTAGCGCTGCACCACGTCGGCGATCACCTTCAGGCTGTGTTCCTGCGCATCCGGCTGGCCGGGATCGAGCCACAACATGTCGCCATAACGGTGCACCCAGGCCGGGTGGCGGCGCGCCACGTGTTGCTCATGCAGCGGCCCACGGGCCGATGGATGGCGTGCCCGATAGGGGTTGAACCAGGCATGCAGTTCCAGCCCTTGGGCGTGGCAGGCCTGCACCCACAAGGCCAACGCATCGAAGTCGGCACCGGGTTGACCCTGTGCATGCAGGTAGTCGCTGGGCGGCTCCAGGCTGGACCGGTACAGGGCGTCAGCCGCGGGGCGTACCTGCACGATCAGCGCGTTGAGCCCCATGTCCTGCGACCGCTGAACGATGTCCAGAATCTGCGCGCGCAGGGTGGCCGCACTTAAGCCCGCTTGCTTGGGCCAGTCGATGTGGGCCACGCTGGCCACCCAGGCGGCGCGCCACTCGCGTGGGGCGCTTGGGGGTTGTTCGGCCGGGCTGAGGCGGGCCTGGGCCAGCGCACGGCCACCTGCGGGCGCGGCCTGGGCCTGCAGCCCGGCGGCCTTGGGCGTAGCCGGCGCCACGTCAGGCGCCGTGCTGCTGCAGCCTGCTGCGGACAGCCCGGCCACACCCGCAGCCGCGGTGCTCAGCAGCGCCGCCGATTGTTCGAGCCACTGGCGGCGCTGCGGGTTCATGGTGCCTTGGCCTGGTGGCGCAGACCGGTCAGTGCGGTCAACAGGGCCGCCGTTTCGGCATCGGGCTGGCCATCGTATTTCGCGGGCCGGTACTTCATCTGGAACGCCGCCACCACACGCCGCGTGGGTTCATCGAGTTCGCCGTGTTGGGCCACCAGGAAACCGTGTTTGGCCAGGGCCTGCTGGAACCATTGCACCGGCGGGACGGCCGTGGCGTACAGGGCTTGCGCCTGGCGAACGTCTTCTGGCTTGGGCCACGTCACCAGCCCTTCATCGGCCAACCGTTTCCAGGGAAACAGGGGCCCCGGGTCGATCTTGCGTTGGGGCGCAATGTCGCTGTGCCCCAGTACGCGGTCGGGCCGGATCTGGTGACGCTTGACGATGTCACGCACCAACTCCACCACCAACTCCACCTGCTCGGGCGGATAGGGCTGGAAGTCGGTGGGCCGACCGTCGGGCCCAGACCGGTTGCCCAGGTTCACGATCTCAATGCCAATGGAGTTGCCGTTGAGCATGGCGTGGCCATCCCAGGCGCTGATGCCGGCGTGCCAAGCCCTGCGGTCTTCATCCACCAAGCGGTAGATGCGGGGGGGCTGCTCGTCGGTGACCAGGTAGTGCGAAGACACGCGCTGCTGCGTCAGGATGCGGATCGAGGTGGCCAGGTCGACGGCTGTGTAGTGCAGGATCAGGAACTGGGCCCGGCTGTCGTGGCTGACCGCCCGGTGGGTGT
>JBJTHN010000055.1:0-6595 GCA_046094505.1 Betaproteobacteria bacterium | reverse complement strand
AACATGTTCCCGCTGGCCGACGGCGAGAAGGTCAACGTGGTGCTGCCGCTGACCGGCGAATTCCGATCCTTCCCCGGCGACCACTATGTGTTCATGACCACCGCCCTGGGCACGGTGAAGAAGACGGCGCTGGATGAATTCAGCAACCCGCGCAAGGCCGGCATCATCGCGGTCGACCTCGACGAGGGCGACCACCTGATTGGTGCGGCGCTTACCGATGGCAAGCACGATGTGATGCTGTTCTCCGACGGCGGCAAAGCGGTGCGCTTTGATGAAGACGATGTGCGCGCCATGGGCCGCACCGCGCGCGGCGT
Source organism: Betaproteobacteria bacterium (assembly GCA_046094505.1). Classification (GTDB taxonomy): domain Bacteria; phylum Pseudomonadota; class Gammaproteobacteria; order Burkholderiales; family Burkholderiaceae_C; genus RFTU01. The sequence continues at coordinate 6,281 of JBJTHN010000055.1, read as the reverse complement.
GCGCGGCATGATGCTCGAAGACGGCCAGCGCGTGATTGCCATGCTGGTGGCCGAAGACGAAACACAAAGCGTGTTGACGGCCACCGAAAACGGCTATGGCAAGCGCACCTCGATTGCGGAGTACACGCGACATGGCCGCGGCACCAAGGGCATGATCGCCATTCAGCAAAGCGAGCGCAACGGCCGCGTGGTGGCCGCCACCTTGGTGCGGCCGGCCGATGAAATCATGCTGATCACCGACAAGGGCGTGCTGGTGCGCACCCGGGTGTCGGAGATTCGGGAGTTGGGCCGCGCCACGCAGGGCGTGACGCTGATTGCGTTGGATGACGGTTCCAAGCTCAGCGGCCTGCAGCGCATTGCGGAAAACGATGCCGAAGCCGGCGATGAGCCGCCCGCCGCGGGCGACACCCCGCCCCATGAGCCGACCGTTTAACTTCTCCGCCGGCCCGGCGGCCCTGCCCGAGGCCGTGCTGCAGCAAGCTGCAGCCGAGATGCTGGACTGGCGCGGCGGCGGCATGGGCGCGATGGAGATGAGCCACCGCGGCAAGGCCTTCATCTCGATTGCCGAAACCGCGGAGCGCGACCTGCGCGAGTTGCTGGCGGTGCCGTCGAACTTCCACATCCTGTTCATGCAGGGTGGCGGCCTTGCGGAAAACGCCATCGTGCCGATGAACCTGGCGGGCGTGCCGGGCGCGGTGGGTGCGGTGGACCTGGTGGTGACCGGCGCGTGGTCGGAAAAGTCAGCGGCCGAAGCGCAGCGCTACGCGGATGTGGCGGTGGCCGCCAGCACCCAGGCCAGCGGCTACACCGAGCTGCCGCCGCCGGCCACCTGGCGGCTGCGCCCGAACACGCGCTATGTGCACCTGTGCTCCAACGAGACCATCCACGGCGTGGAGTTTCAGGAACTGCCCGACCTGAAAGCCTTGGGCTGTGATGCCCCGCTGGTGGTGGACGCGTCGTCCCACATCTTGTCGCGTCCGATTGATTTCAAGCGCGTGGGCCTGGTGTTCGCCGGCGCTCAAAAGAACATCGGCCCTGCCGGCCTGACGATTGTCATCGTGCGCAACGACCTGCTGGACCGCGCCCTGCCCTGCTGCCCCAGCGCTTTCAACTACCGCTTGGTGGCGCAGGCCAGCAGCATGTACAACACGCCGCCCACCTACAGCATCTACATCGCTGGCCTGGTGTTCCAGTGGCTCAAGGCGCAGGGTGGTGTGGCGGCAATGGAGCAGCGTGCGCTGGAGCGCTCGGCCCTGCTCTACCGCACGGTTGATGCGTCCGGCGGCTTCTATGTGAACCGCGTGGCGCACGAGGCCCGATCACGGATGAACATCCCCTTCTTCTTGCACGACGAGCGCTTGCAGGACGCCTTCTTGGAAGGCGCACAAGCTGCGGGCTTGTTGCAACTCAAGGGTCACAAGAGCCTGGGCGGCCTGCGCGCGTCGCTGTACAACGCCATGCCGCTGCAGGGGGTGCAGGCCCTGGTGGCCTACTTGAACGATTTCCAGAGGCGCCATGGCTGATCCGCAAACCCCGCCGCCCGCCTCGCCTGCCGGCAGCAACGCGAGCTTGGCGCCCCTGCGCCAGCAAATCGACGCGCTGGACGCGCAGATCCTGGACCTATTGAACCAGCGCGCCCGAGTGGCCGAGCAGGTGGGCCACATCAAGCGCGCCGAAGGCAGCCCATTCTTTCGCCCTGATCGCGTGGCTCAAGTGATCGACAAGATCACGCGCGCCAACCCTGGGCCGCTGCTGAACCAACACATCACGGCCATCTGGCGCGAGGTGATGAGCGCCTGCCTGGCGCTCGAAGCGCCGCAGCGCGTGGCGGTGCTGGGGCCACAGGGCACCTTTTGCGAACAGGCTGCTGTCGAATTCTTCGGGAGTTCGGCCAACCTAATCTACTGCGCCAACTTTGACGAGGTGTTCCACGCCACGGCCGCCGGTACGGCGCAGTTCGGCGTGGTGGGCATTGAGAACTCCACCGAGGGCGTGGTGGCGCGCACGCTGGACCTCTTTCTGCGCTCACCGGTACACGTGGTGGGTGAGGTGAGCCTGTTGGTACGGCACAACCTGCTGCGCCAAGTCAACGGCCTGGAAGGGCTGGAGGTGGTGATGGCCCACCCGCAGGCTTTGGCTCAGTGCCAGGGCTGGTTGGCCCAGCACCTGCCGCACGTGGAGCGCCGCGCCGTGAGCAGCAACGCGGAGGGCGCGCGGCTGGCAGCCACCAACCCGGCCTGGGCGGCCCTGGCCAGCGAGCGCGCCGCGTCGCAGTTCGGCCTGCACATCGTGCACCACGCCATACAGGACGAGGCCTACAACCGCACGCGTTTTTCCATTATTTGCCTGCCCCAAACCTTGGGCACACCGCCGGCATCGGGCAAAGACTGCACCAGCCTGGTGGTGAGCGTGCCCAACCGGCCCGGCGCGGTGCACGACTTGCTGGTGCCCCTGAAGGCGCATGGCGTGTCGATGACGCGCTTCGAATCCCGCCCAGCCAAGAGCGGGCAGTGGGAGTACTACTTCTACATCGACGTTCAAGGACATGTGGATCAGCCGCATGTGGCGGCGGCCCTGAAGGAGTTGCAGGGCTGCTGCGCCTTCTTCAAGGTGCTGGGCTCCTATCCGGTTAACGATTGAAGCCGGGCTTACTGCCAATGTCCAACGCCCCTTCTGCGCAAGCCGCGCCGCTGTGCCAACAATTGGCGCTGGTCGGCTGCGGGCTGATGGGCGGCTCGTTTGCACTGGCGCTGCGCGCAGCCTTCCCGGGTGTTCGCATCAGCGCTTACAGCCGAAGCCTGCACAGCAGCCGGCGTGGGCAGGCCCTGGGCATCGTGGACGAGGTGTGCAACAGCGCCGCGCAGGCGGTGCAGCAGGCCGATCTGGTGCTCGTGGCCGTGCCGGTGGCCGCCACCGAAGCGACGTTGCAGGCCCTGCGCCCGGCCCTTCGGCCCGAAGCCTTGGTGATGGATGTGGGCTCCACGAAGCGCGACGTGGCGGCCGCAGCGAGGGCGGCGCTGGGCGCCGCTTTGGGGCAGTTCGTACCCGCCCACCCGATTGCGGGCAAGGAAAACGGTGGCATTGAGCAGGCGCAAGCCTCGCTGTATCAAGACCGGCGCTGCATCCTCACCCCCTTGCCGGAGAACACCCCCGCCACGCTGGAGCGTGCGCAAGCCTTGTGGGAAGCCGTGGGCAGCACCGTGGTGCGCATGAATGCGGATCAGCACGACCGCACCTTTGCCGCGGTGAGCCACTTGCCCCACCTGCTGGCCTTTGCCTATGTCAACGCCGTAGCGCAACAGCCCGATGCCGCGCGCCACTTGGCGTTGGCCGGACCCGGCTTTCGCGACTTCAGCCGCATTGCCAGTGGCACCAGCGGCATTTGGCGTGACATCTTCAGCGCCAACCGTGATGAAGTCCTGCAGCAACTGGCGCAGTTCGAATCTGCACTGGGCGCGCTGCGCTCGGCACTGATCGAGGGCCGCGACGACGAGGTCGCGCGCCTGGTGGATGCCGCGTCGGCCGTGCGTACGCAGTGGACCCTCAATGGCGCTGCACCGCCCGCCGACGATCCGGCCTGAACAGCCCACAGCGCACCGCCCACAGCCGCGTCACCCCCGAGCCCCATGTTTTCAATTCCCCACCTCGACCTGCCTGCGCTGACCGCAGCAGGCGGCACTGTGCGCCTGCCAGGCTCCAAGAGCATTTCCAACCGCGTGCTCTTGCTGGCGGGCCTGAGCGAGGGCACCACCGAGGTCCACGACCTGCTGGACAGCGACGACACCGCGGTGATGCTCAAGGCGCTGGAGCAGCTGGGCTGCGTGCTGCAGCGGCGCTTGCAAGACGGCCGTGTGGTGCTGGAGGTGCGTGGAGTGGGCGGGCAGTTGCGCACCCGCCAAGCGGCGCTGTTCCTGGGCAATGCCGGCACCGCCATGCGGCCCTTGACGGCCGCGCTGGCCGTGATGGCCACGCTGCAAGGCGGCGAGTTTGAGCTGTCGGGCGTGCCGCGCATGCACGAGCGCCCCATCGGCGACCTGGTGGACGCCCTGCGCCAGTTGGGCTGCCACGTCGAAGACCTGGGCCAGCCGGGCTACCCGCCCCTGCGGCTGCAGGGCAAAGCCGGCGGCACCTTGAACGTGGCGCAGCCGGTGCGGGTGCGCGGTGATGTGTCCAGCCAATTCCTCACCGCCTTGCTGCTGGCCCTGCCCTTGGCCGCGCGTGCGCAGCCGGTGGTGATCGAAGTGGAAGGCGAGCTGATCTCCAAGCCCTACATCGACATCACTTTGGCCCTGCTGCAGCGCTTTGGCGTGGCGGTGCAGCGCCAGGGCTGGCAGCGTTTCACGATTCCGGCGGGCAGCGCCTACCAGTCGCCCGGCCGCATCCACGTGGAGGGTGACGCGTCTTCGGCGTCCTACTTCGTGGCCTTGGGCGCCATTGCCGCAGTGGACCAACCCATCCGTATTGAAGGCGTGGGGGCCGACTCGATTCAAGGCGATTTCCGCTTCGTGGAGGCCGCGCAGGCCATGGGCGCCGACGTGCAGGCTGGCCCCGGCTGGCTTTCCGTGCGGCGCGGGGCCTGGCCGTTGCAGGCCATTGAGCTCAACTGCAACCACATTCCCGATGCGGCCATGACGCTGGCGGTGATGGCCCTGTATGCCAAGGGCACCACGCGGCTGAAGGACATCGGCAGCTGGCGCGTGAAAGAAACCGACCGCATTGCCGCCATGGCCACCGAGCTGCGCAAGGTGGGCGCCCACGTCGAGGAAGGCCCGGACTGGATTGCGGTGACGCCGCCCGCGCCCACCGCTTGGCAGCCGGCCAGCGTGCACACCTACGACGACCACCGCATGGCCATGTGCCTGTCCCTGGCGGCCTTCAACCCTTTGGCCGGTGCGCAGCCGGCCGTGGGCGTTCGTATCGAAGACCCGCGCTGTGTGGGCAAGACCTTTCCCGACTACTTTGAGGCGCTGTTTGCGCTGTCCGCAGCGCGCACGCCAGACATCCCCGTCATCACGATCGACGGCCCCAGCTCTTCGGGCAAGGGCACGCTGGCCGCACGCGTGGCAGCCGCGCTGGGCTGGCACTACCTGGATTCGGGCGTGCTGTACCGCGCCGTGGGGCTGGCCGCGCAGGCCCGCGGCCTGCTGCCCGCCGACGCCATGCAGCCTTTGAGCGATGCACAGCAGGCCGAGGTGGCCGCCCTGGCCGCAGCCCTGGACATCCGCTTTGAAGGCGACCGGGTGTGGATCGACGGCCAAGACCAGACCGATGCGGTGCGCCACGAGGCCGCCGGCGCACTGGCCTCTCGGGTCTCGGCGGTGCCGGCCGTGCGCACCGCCCTGCACCAGCTGCAGCTGGATTTCCGCCGGGTGCCAGGGCTGGTGGCTGACGGGCGCGACATGGGCACCGTGGTGTTCCCGGACGCTGCGCTGAAGGTGTTCTTGACCGCCGACGCGGCCACCCGCGCCCAGCGGCGGCATAAGCAGTTGATTTCTAACGGGATTTCCGCTAATATTATCAGTCTTCGTCAGGATTTGGAGGCGCGCGACCTGCGGGACCGTTCCCGCGCCGTGGCGCCGCTGAAGCCCGCTGAAGATGCGGTGATGTTCGACAACTCCAGCACCAGCATCGAGGAATCGGTGCAAGAGGTGCTGCAGTGGTGGGCCCGCCGCGGGGCTTGATTCCAAGCCCAAACGGATGCCACAGGCGGCCGGCCTGCACCCTGCAACGGGGCGCGGTGCTCCATCTGTGGTGGTCGCAACCTAACCGCAGCCTGCGTGCTGCAACACCCCGGTTGGCCAGCCGCCAGCCCCCTAGGAAACCTCATGTCTCAACTCCAAACTGCCGCCACCGGCGGCGAATCCTTTGCTGCCCTGTTCGAAGAAAGCCTGCGAAAGCGCGACATGCGCTCGGGCGAAGTGATCTCGGCCGAAGTCGTCCGCATCGATCACAGCTTCGTGGTGGTCAACGCTGGCCTCAAGTCCGAGGCCTATGTGCCCATTGAAGAATTCAAGAACGACCAGGGCGAAGTTGAAGTCGCCGTGGGCGACTACGTCTCGGTGGCCATCGACGCTTTCGAGAACGGCTACGGCGACACCATCCTGTCGCGCGACACCGCCAAGCGTCTGGCTTCGTGGCTGGCGCTCGAGAAAGCGCTCGAGTCCGGCGAATTTGTCACCGGCACCACCAGCGGCAAGGTCAAGGGTGGTCTGACCGTGCTGGTCAACGGCATTCGCGCCTTCCTGCCTGGCTCGCTGATCGACACCCGTCCCATCAAGGAC
>JBJTHN010000054.1:0-14276 GCA_046094505.1 Betaproteobacteria bacterium | reverse complement strand
AGGAGCACTGAATGCAAAAGAGAACCAAGGTTGCTGCCGGCGTGATGCTGGCCATCGGTACCCTGGCGGCCACAGGCGCGTGGGCGCAAGGCAGCCAGCGCGTGGAGGTCACGGGCTCTTCCATCAAGCGCATCGCCGCTGAAGGCGCTTTGCCCGTCATCACCATCAGCCGCGAGGAAATCGACAAGTCGGGTGCCACCAGCACCCAAGAGTTGATTCAGAACCTTCCCTCCATGCAGGGCTTCGTTTCGTCAGCCCAGTCGGTGAATGGGGGCGGTGGCGGCGTCACGACGGCCTCGCTGCGTGACCTGGGCACCGCCTACACCTTGGTGCTGCTCAACGGCCGGCGTGTGGCCCCGTACAACACGGGCTCTTCGGTGAACCTGGAGCAATTGCCCCTGTCGGCGATTGAGCGCATCGAAATCCTGGCCGACGGCGCTTCGGCCATCTATGGCTCTGACGCCATTGCCGGCGTGGTGAACTTCATCACCAAGGCCAACACCACCGCTGGCGGCATCGACATCAAGGTGTCGCGCCCCCAGGCCGCCGGAGGCGACCAAAACAGCGTGAGCTTCTCCAAGGGATTTGGCAACTTCGACAAGGACGGCTTCAACGTCTTGGTCGGCGCCAGCTTCCAGAAGGACCAGCAGATCAAGGCCTCCGAGCGTGAGTTCTCGAAGACGGGCGTCTTCCCCTTCAGCTACCAGGGCACGAACTATTGGTTCTATCAGACATCGGGCAACGCCAATCCGCCCAACATCCAGCTCTACAGCCGTGCGGGTTCGCTGTTGGCCAACTTCAGCCCCGGTGCGCTCAACGGCACCAAGTGCGGTCCTGATCCCGCCTCGTTCCAATTGAACAACACCTGCCGCTTCGACTATGCCTCGACCGTAGAAGCGCAGCCCCAAGCCGAGCGCAAGAACTTCTACGGCTCAGCGTCGTTCAAGCTAAACAAGGACTTCCGTGCGTTTGCCGAGGCCATGTTCTCCGATGTGGCCCTGTACGGCCGTTTTGCGCCACCGGCCCAGCCCCTGGCCATGCCGGTGGGTGGCACCTTGTACAACCGCTATGTGGTGCCCTACCTGACGCAGTTGGGCGTGAACGGCGCCAACGTGGCCCGTGCCGCCTACGGCATGCGTCTGCGGGATTCGGGCTTGCGCTCCAACGACTACCTCACCACGGGCAAGCACTTGGTGGTGGGTCTTGATGGGCAGCTCGCCGGGTTTGATGTGTCTGCCTACTACACGAAGTCGTCCAACGACCTCGACAGCCCCTACGGTGGCGGCTATGTCAGCCGCCTGAAGATGAACCAGCTGATTGACAGCGGCGCTTGGGATCCGTTTGCGCAGGGTACGGCGGCCTCTCGCACAGCCATTGCGCCGGCCATCCTGCGTGATGTCGACTCTTCGCGGTCCAGCCTCGATGTACTCTCGCTGCGCGGATCAGGCCCCCTGTTCAATGCGCCGGCCGGTATGGCCTACGCAGGCCTGGGTGCCGATTTCACCAAGCAGGGCTATACCTCCAGCCCCAGCCCCATCTCCCAAGGCCCCAACGCCTTCCAGCCCAACTTTGCCGACTTCCCGGTCGGCTCGAGCCAGGGCTCCTTGCCGTTCAATTCCTCGCGCAAGTCCAAGGGTGCGTTCCTGGAAGTGCAGGTGCCGTTGATGAAGTCCCTGGAAGTGACGGGCGCCTTGCGTTACGACAGCTATGACGCGGTGCAGAACAGCGCGAACTTCGACGCCGATCTCAAACCGATCAAGCCGGCTGTACAGGGCAATTCAGCTTCGAAGTCCACCTACAAGCTGGCCTTCCGTTTGCAGCCGACGCAGGAACTCCTGGTTCGCGGCTCGGTGGGTTCAGGCTTCCGTGCACCCTCCTTGTCACAGATCACCAGCCCCCTGACCGAGGCTGGCGTTGTGGGCAACCAGTACGACTGCCCGGCCAAGGCGCCGGATCCCCTGGCGGCCGGCTGCCGGTCCATTCCGACGCAGTACAAGCTGCAGTCGGGCGGCAACCCCTTCTCGGGCGCTGGCGGGCTGAAGCCGGAAAAGTCTGACCAGGCCACCCTGGGCTTCCGCTTCGAGCCCAACAACCAGGTGACGGCCGGCGTCGACTACTGGTCGGTGAAGATCCGCGACCAGATCACCAGCGTGCCCGAATCCACGGCTTTCTCGAAGTTTGCGCAATACCGCGGCTTGTTCACGGTGACCACCGATGCGGCCACCAACCTGCCCATCCTGACCTTCAACGATGCGCCCTTCAACGCGGCCATCAACGTGGCCAAGGGTTTCGACTTTGACGTCACGCTGCGCAACAAGCTGCCCTTCGGCGGGCTGACCACCCAGTGGGTGGCGACCTACCTCACCGAGTCCTACTACGACCTGGGCTTTGGCGGGGGCAAGGAAGACAGCATGGGCAAGTACGGCAGCAACGGCGCGGTGTCTTTCCGGATGCAGTCACGGCTGAGCAACACGCTGGTGACCGGCCCCCTGGCCCAAACCCTGGTGTGGAAGTACCGTCCGGGCTACAAGGACCGCGCGTTTGAGGCTGGCGAGGGCACCGTGCGCTTGGTCTCTGCCACCGGCGGCTTCGGCTCGTTCGTGGACTTCGCTGGTTTGGATGTGCCGGCCTATTCGCTGTTCGACTACCAGGCGCGGTATGCCGTGAACAAGCAGATGACCGTCACCGGCGGTATTCTGAACCTGTTCAACAAGAAGCCGCCGCTGACCCTCAAGCTTGACGGCGGCAACATGGTCGGCTTCGACCCACGCTACCACGACGGTCGCCTGCGCACGTTCTACGTGTCGGCGGGCTACAAGTTCTGATCACACGATCGAATCAAGCGCTCACGGGGCCCCTGCGGGGGCCCCTTTTTTTTGTGGCCTGCCCAACCGTGGCTGCGCCGCGTTACGGGGTGTGCAAGCCAGCCTCGAAGGTGTAATCCACCGAAACCGTGGGTTCAGCCTCCACCCGTAGCCCACCGTACTCGTGCACGCGGGCCACAAACCCGGTGCGCAGACCGCACTGGGCGGCCGCGGCCAGATCGTCGGAGTGGGCTGCCACCATCATCACCGCTTCGGGCGCCAGGCCCAGGGCTTGGCACGCACGCCGGTACACCACGGGCTTGGGTTTGTAGTCGCCGGCCAGCTCGGCACCGAGGATGGCGTCCCAATGCCATGCGTTGTGGCGTGCCAGGTCCACCATCAGGCTGATGTGGCCGTTGGAGCACGGCGCCAGGCGATAGCGCTCGCGCAGGCGCTTCAGTGCAGGTGCCACATCGGGCCAGGCGTCCAGGCGGTGCCAGGCCAGGTTCAGCGCTTGCCGCTGGGCCTCTGGGACCTGTGCGGCCACCGCGCCCAAGCGGCTCAGCACGATGTCCAGGTTGCGGCGGTGCAGCGTGTCCAGTGAGCAAAACGGCAGCTGACCGCTTCTGACAGCCTCCATCGCGCCCTGGTACTCGCCGCGCCAGGCGTCGGCAAAGGCCAGCCAGTCGGTCTGCACGCCGCACGGCTGCAGTACCTGCTGGGCGTGCCGCGCCACGCAGGAGCGCCAATCCACAAGGGTTCCAAACACATCGAAGATGAGGGCTTGAACGCCGGGTATCACCGCCTGCTCCTTGCAACCCAAAGGCGGTTGCAGCCACAACCCCAAGGCATGAGGATCGCCCTGGCACGTGTCGATTGTGGCGTGTGATGTGGCCCTTCGCCCGTGCGCCACAACCGCGACAATCGGCTGATGGGAACCCTCTACCTGGTGCGCCACGGCCAAGCCTCCTTTGGCGCCGACGATTACGATCAGCTCAGCGAACTGGGCCAGCGCCAATGCCAGGCCCTGGGCCAGGTTTTGGCCCAGCGGGGGCTGGCGCCAGCGGCCGTGCTGCTGGGCACCCTGCGGCGGCACCAACAGTCGTGGCAGGCGCTGGCAGCGGGCTTGGGCGCTAGCGCTTCGACCATCGCCCCGCAAGCCTGGCCAGGGCTCAACGAGTACGACAGCTTGGCACTCTTGCAGGCCATTGGGGGCGAGCCCTTGCCGCCGCACGACAGCCCCGAGGGATTCAAGGCCCATTTCCGGCGGCTGCGCCAGGCCTTGACGGCGTGGATGGCGGGTGAGATTGCCCCCGTGGGAATGCCCCACTATTCGGCGTTTCGAGCCGGGGTGCTGCAGGCCCTTGCGCATGCGCAGTCCCATCATGTGGGACAAGCGGTGCTGGTGGTCAGCAGCGGCGGGCCTATTTCCGCGGCGGTGGCGCATGTGCTGGGGGCGGGCGCGCCTGCGGCCATCGACCTGAACATGCGGCTGCGCAACAGTTCGCTGACCGAGCTGGTGTTCAGCGCCAAGCGCATGGAGTTGTTGGCCTTCAACACCTTGCCGCACCTGGAGGCGCCGGCGCGGCGCAGCTGGGTCAGCTACGCCTGAGCGGGCTTTCGTTCATGAAGCCTGCGGCTGCCTTGGTTTGGTTGGAGGGGGATGAGCCCTTCCCGCCGGTGGAACAGGCCCTGGGGCCGGCCACCGACCTGCCCGGCTTGTTGGCCGTGGGTGGCGACTTGGGCTTGGCCCGGCTGGAGCAGGCCTACCGGCAGGGCATCTTTCCCTGGTACACCGAGGGGCAGCCTCTGCTGTGGTGGGCACCCGACCCCCGGATGGTGCTCAAGACCGCGAACTTCAAGCTCTCGAGGTCGCTGTCCAAGACCCTGCGGCGCTTCTTGGCCGCTGCAGATGGCGCGGTTTGTGTCGATCATGATGTGGAGCGGGTGCTGGCGGCGTGTGCCAACGCTCCAAGGGACGGCCAAGGTGGCACCTGGATCACGCCGGCCATGCAGCAGGCCTACGCCCGGTGGCACCGGGAAGGGCGGGTTCATTCTTTTGAGGTGTGGAAGGGGAACGACTTGGTCGGGGGCTTGTACGGCGTGAACATCGGAAGCATGTTCTTCGGAGAATCCATGTTCAGCCGCTGCACGGATGCGTCCAAATGGGCCCTGGCGGCCTTGGTGGCCGCCTGTCGGCGCCGCGGCATCGAGTGGATCGACTGCCAGCAGAACACCACCCACCTGGCGTCCCTGGGGGCGGCCGAGGTGCCGCGCCGCGAGTTCATGCAACACCTGAGCCGGGCATGTGCCGCACACACCGCCGAGGAATGGTTCTATGATCCGCAAGACTGGGCCTTGCTGGGGATCAAGCCTCCGCCTGCAAGGCCCGCGGGCCCGCAGGGCGGGCTGACCGAGGATTCCAAGGCACATCCGTGACCGCGCCCAAAGAACTTCCGCTGGCGTCGCTGCAGTTTTACGCGACCGCCCCATACCCCTGCAGTTACCTGCCGGGTCGGCAGGCGCGCTCGCAAGTGGCCACCCCCAGCCACCTCATCCACAACGAGGTGTATTCCGGCCTGGTTACCAATGGGTTTCGACGCAGCGGCTTGTTCACCTATCGCCCCTACTGCGACGGTTGCAGTGCCTGCGTGCCCCTGCGGGTGCCGGTCGACCAGTTTGTGCCTACGCGCAGCCAGCGACGGGCCTGGAAGCGACACGAGTCGCTGCAGGTGCGGGTGCTTCGGCTGGGCTTCATGCCCGAGCATTACCAGCTGTACCTGAAGTACCAAACCCATCGCCACAGCGGTGGTGGCATGGACCACGACAACGTGGACCAGTACACGCAGTTTCTGTTGCAAACGCGGGTGAATTCGCGCCTGGTGGAGTTCCGTGAGCCCACGGTCGATGGTTCCTTGGGTGAGATCAAGATGGTGTCCATTCTCGACGTGCTGAACGACGGCATGTCGGCCGTCTACACCTTCTATGAGCCCGACGACACGGCCAGCTACGGAACGTTCAACGTGATGTGGCAGATTGAGCAGACCCGTCGGCTGGGGCTGCCGCACCTGTATCTGGGGTATTGGATCGCTGAGAGTCCGAAGATGGCCTACAAGGGGCTGTTTCGCCCTTGCGAACTGTTGCGCGATGGCCAGTGGAGCCCGGTGAGCGGCTGAGCACGCGGGCGCCGTGAGGCGCGCTGTTCAGCAGGGTCACCGGTACGGCGTCAACGCCCACCTTCGAGATTTGTACACCTTGATCCTGGCCTGCCCGGAGGGACTCGAACCCCCGACCGGCTGCTTAGAAGGCAGCTACTCTATCCAGCTGAGTTACGGGCAGTGTGGTTCGAATTATCGCGGTGCGGCGTACTTGCCGAGTTCGAGCTTGGCGATGGCGTTGCGGTGCACCTCATCGGGCCCGTCGGCCAGGCGCAGTGTACGGGCATGGGCATAGAAGTGCGCCAGTGGCGTGTCCTGGCTGACACCTGCGCCGCCGAAGGCCTGCATGGCCCAGTCGATCACGCGCAGCGCCATGCTGGGCGCCACCACCTTGATCATGGCAATCTCGGCCTTGGCCGTCTTGTTGCCGGCCACGTCCATCATCCAGGCGGCTTTGAGCGTGAGCAGGCGGGCCTGTTCGATTTGGCAGCGGGCCTCGGCAATGCGCTCCTGCGTGATGGTTTGTGCGGCAATCGGTTTACCGAACGCCACCCGGGCGGTGGCGCGCTTGCACATCAATTCCAGTGAACGCTCAGCCAGGCCAATCAGGCGCATGCAGTGGTGTATGCGGCCCGGGCCCAGGCGGCCCTGGGCAATCTCAAAGCCGCGCCCTTCACCCAGCAGCATGTTGCTGGCCGGTACGCGCACATTGGCAAAGTCCACTTCCATGTGGCCGTGCGGCGCGTCGTCATAACCTAGCACGCTCAGTGGGCGCAACACCTTGACGCCCGGGGTGTCCATGGGTACCAGGATCATCGATTGTTGGGAGTGGCGCGGGGCCTCAGGGTCGGTCTTGCCCATGAAGATGAGGATCTTGCAGCGCGGGTCGCCCGCGCCGCTGGTCCACCACTTGCGCGCGTTGATCACATAGTCGTCGCCATCCCGCTCGATGCGGGCCTCGATGTTCGTCGCGTCCGACGAGGCCACGGCGGGCTCGGTCATGGCGAAGGCACTGCGTATTTCACCGGCCAACAGGGGCTTGAGCCAGCGATCCTGCTGTTCGCGGGTGCCGTAGCGGACGATCGTTTCCATATTGCCCGTATCAGGCGCCGAGCAATTGAAGACCTCGCTGCTCCAGGGCACGCGGCCCATGATTTCGGCCAGCGGCGCATATTCCTGATTGGTCAGCCCAGCCCCGTATTCGCTTTCAGGCAGGAACAGGTTCCACAAGCCTTCCGTACGCGCCACCGGCTTGAGCTTTTCGATGGTCTGCAGCGGCGTCCAACGCTTGCCCGCGGCGGTGTTGCCCTCCAGTTCCTCATGGCAAGCCACCTCGTTCGGGTAGATGTGCGCATCCATGAAAGCCAAGAGCTTTTCGCGCAGGGTCTGGGTCTTGGGGGAGTAGCTGAAATCCATGCGGTGGTCTCGATTCTCAAATCATGAAGGTCCGAGTGCGGTTGCCAGTGTAGGGCTGGCGATGACCTCATGCGAATGGTGTCGGGCTTGCAAGAAGGACGTTCGACAGGCGCTGCAGGCTCAACGATTGAGCCTTCAGCGCCTTGCGGTCAGTGGGCCTTCTGCGCGAATTGCCAGCCCAGTTCGGCCAGGGGCCGTGCGCCGGCGCCGGCTTGGCGCGCCTGTTCACTGGCGGCCGTGCCATCTTCGACCCGCTTGGCGATGCCCTGCAGGATGGCCGCCATGCGAAACAGGTTGTAAGCCAAGTAGAAATTCCAATCACGCGCCAGGGCTGAGCGCGCCCGCTCGCTGGTGCGGCCGGTGCGGCGGCAATAGGCCTCGATGTAGGCGTGCTCGGAAGGGATGCCCAGTTGTGCCAAGTCCAGGCCGCCGATGCCGCGAAAGGCGCCCGGGGTGATGTGCCAGGCCATGCAGTGGTAGCTGAAGTCCGCCAGGGGGTGCCCCAGGGTCGACAACTCCCAATCCAGTACAGCCAGCACCCGTGGCTCGGTCGGGTGAAACATCAGGTTGTCCAGCCGGTAGTCGCCGTGCACGATGGAGACTTGGCTTTGGTCGCGCGCGCTGTCGGGCATCTGGGCCGGCAGCCACTCCATCAGGCGGTCCATGGCCGGAATCGCTTGCGTCACGGAGGCGGCGTACTGCTTGCTCCAGCGACCAATCTGGCGTTCAAAGTAGCTGCCGGGCTTGCCATAGTCGGCCAGCCCCACGGTCTGAATGTCGACGCTGTGCAGGGCCGCCAAGACCCGGTTCATCTCGTCATACACCGCCCCACGCTGGTGGGTGTCCATGCCCGGCAGGGACTGGTCCCACAGCACCCGGCCCTCCACATGCTCCATGATGTAGAACGCTCGGCCGATCACCGACTCGTCTTGGCACAGCAGGTGCATGCGTGCCACCGGAACGCCGCTGCCAGCCAAGGCCTTCATCACGCGAAACTCACGCTCGATCGCATGGGCCGAGGGCAGCAGTTTGGCCACAGGCCCGGGCTTGCTGCGCATCACATAGCGCTGGCCGGGTGTGCTCAATCGATAGGTGGGGTTGCTTTGCCCGCCCTTGAATTGCTCGATGCTCAGGTGCCCCTCAAAGCCCGACAGGTGCTGGGCCAGATAGTCCTGCAGCGCCGCGGCATCAAAGGGCAGGGTGGTGGGGGTTCGGGTGCCGGTGTAGGCGTCCATGTTTGGGCTCGGTTCTGATCCCGCGCTTCAGCCGAAGGTGGGTTTGCGCTTTTCAAGGAAGGCGCTCGGCCCTTCCTGTCCGTTGGCGTGAAAGAGGTTTTCGATGAAGTGCTCGCGTTCGTGGTCCAAGTGCTGCGCCAGATCGTCGCGCAAGGCTGATTGCGCCAACTTCTTCACACTGGCCAGCGCGTTGGGCGCCAGCTGCCCCAGCTGTTCGGCCAGCTTCAGCGCGTCGTCAACCGCCTGCCCCTTGGCGCACACCTGACTGACCAGGCCGTGGGTCTGAAGCTCGGCTGCACCCAGCGGCGTGGCCAGCCACAGGGCTTTGAGGGCGAGTTGCCGGGGCAGGAACCGGGCCAACTGCCAGCTGCCGCCGCCATCGGGGCTGAAGCCGATGCGCGAATAGCTCATGACCAGCTTGGCGTCCTCGGCGGCCACCAAGAGGTCGCAGGCCAGGGCCAGGGACGCACCGGCGCCGGCGGCAAACCCCTCCACGGCGGCGATCACGGGTTTGGGGCATTCCACGATGCTCATCACCCAGGCCTTGAGTCCGTTGATGGATTCAGCTTGGAACGGCTTGCCCTGTTCGGGGCCCATGCCGCGCACCCCCAGGATGCGTTGAAGGTTGCCGCCCGCACAGAAGGTATCGCCCGCACCACACAAGACCACGGCGCGCACCGCAGGGTCTTGCGCGGCCTGCTGCATCAGTTCAGCGCCGCGCCCATAAACCTCGCGGGAAAGGGCATTGCGGGTGCTGGGGTCGCTCAAGGTGAGCATCAGGGTGGCGCCGCGTCGTTCGGCCAACAGTTCAGTGGGCATGGGGATCCTTCAGATGGCCGCCAGGCGCTCCAGGGCATGGTCCAGCGTGCTGTCTTGTTTGGCGAAGCAAAAGCGAACGATGCCTTGGTCAAAGCCATCGGCGTAGAACGCGGACAGGGGAATGGCCGCCACGCCCATCTCGGTGGTGAGCCAGCGGCAGAAGTCCGCTTCGCTTTGGTCCGATATCGCCCCGTACTGGACACACTGAAAGTAGGTTCCCGTGCTGGGCAGGGCCTTGAATCGGGTGCGGGCCAGGCCTTGACGAAAGCGGTCGCGCTTGGACTGGTAGAAGTCCGGCAGGTTCAGATAGGGCTCGGGCTGACGCAGGTACTCCGCCAAGGCGACCTGCATGGGCGTGTTCACGGTGAAGACGTTGAATTGGTGAACCTTGCGGAACTCGGCTGTCAGGGCTGCGGGCGCCACCACCGTGCCCACCTTCCACCCGGTCACATGAAAGGTTTTGCCAAAGCTGGACACCACCAGGCTGCGCTCGGCCAAGTCTGGGAAACGACAGGCACTTTGGTGCGCTTGTCCGTCAAACACCATGTGTTCGTAGACCTCGTCGCTGATCAACACCACCTGTGTGGGTGCCAGCAGGGTCTGAAGCCGAAGCATCTGGGCTTCGCTCCACGTGGTGCCGCTGGGATTGTGGGGGCTGTTGATCACCAAGGCCCGCGTTCGGGGCGTCAGTGCCGCTTCTATCTGGTCGAAATCGGGTTCGAACGAGCCGGGAACCAGAGGCACCCGCACCACACGCCCGCCGGCCAGTTCGATGTTGGGGATGTAGCTGTCGTAGCAGGGCTCCAGCACGATCACCTCGTCGCCGGGGTGCACGAGGGCCAGCAGTGCGGTCAGGATGGCTTGGGTGGCCCCTGCCGTGACCGTGACTTCCGTGGCGGGGTTGTAGCGCCGTCCGTACAGGCCCTGCACCTTATCGGCCACGGCCTCGCGCAAGGCCATCACGCCGGGCATCGGGGGGTATTGGTTCATCCCGCCCTTCATGGCGCGGTTCACCGCCTCCAGCAGTTCGGGGTCGCAGCCGAAATCCGGAAAGCCTTGACCCAGGTTGACGGCTCTGTGCTCCTGGGCCAAGGCGGACATTACGGTGAAGATGGTGGTGCCCACCTGGGGCAACCGGGACTTCAGGGGGGCAAGGTTCGGCACTTGGCGGGGTCTTTCGGTTGGTCGGTGGCGACGGTCTTGACGGGGGCGGGTGCGTTTGCCTGCACGATCGACTGTGCCATGGCGGCAATCACCGCTTCGCGTTCACCAATGGCCGCCTCCAAGCAGAAGGTGACCGCTGGGTGGCGTGCCCCGAGTGTCTCCAACAGCACGGGCAGGTCCTTGCGCACATGGCCGCCTGCGCCCAAAAACAAAGGGACCACCTGCACCCGCTGCGCGCCCTGGGCAACGGCGGTTTCGGCTGCCTCGAGCAGGCTGGGGCTCATGGATTCCAAGTAGGCCAGGCAGACCGAAAGGTCGGGGCGTTGCTGGCGTACGGTTGCCGCCACGGTCTCAAGGGGCAGGGCCCAACGGGGATCGCGGGCGCCATGGGCAAATAGGATCAGCGCGGTGGGGGGGGTCATGCTCAACGGTATCGCACCAACCAGGCGAATGCGCCCAGGGACAGCACCAGGTACAGCAGGCCCGGAGCCGCCGCGGCCACCCAGGGTGACCAGCCTTGCAGCAGGCCGAGGTGGCTGCTCAGGCTGTTGAACACCATGAAGCTGATGCCGATCATGATGCCCCCAAAGACCTTCCAGCTGATGCCACCGCCCCGCGCATGCAGGTAGGCAAAGGGCAGAGCCAATCCCAGCATCACGAAGCAGGCCATGGGGTAGAGGGCCTTCTTCCAAAACGCGATGGCGTGCAGGGCAAACGCCTGATCCTGCTGCGACAGGTGTCGGCTGTAGCGCCACAGTTCCAGCGTGGTCATGGTGCCCACGGGCAGCACGGCAGCCGACACCACACTGGACTTGAGGTTGCTTGACCACTGCATGGACGGTGCCTGCGACAGGGTCGCTGTACCGGCCTCAGGGTCCCACTGGTCTACACGAGCCTCGCTCAAGGTCCAGCGGCCCTCATCATCGGCTACCGCACGCTGGGCCTGTATGCGCCGCTGCAAGCGCCCACGGCTGTCAAATTCGTAGAGACGAACGCCCTGTAACTCGCCAGCGCCACCCAGGCTGGACACATGAACCGACACGGTGCGATGGTCCCCTGATGCGTCATCGATGCGGTCGCGCATCCAAGCGCCCGCTGGGCCCACGCTCAGGCTGCCCGAAGCCAGGGCCTTGAGCGATACGTTCTTTTGCTCAGCCGCTGGAGCGATCACATCGCCCGCCAAGAGCGTCAGCACGGCAAAGGCCAGCCCCAGGGTGCTGAGCATGCCCAGGGCCCGGCCAGGCCCCAGCCCAGCGGTGCGCAGGATGGTGAATTCACTGGATTGCGCCAGGCGTGACAAGGCGTAGATGCTCCCGATCAGCACCGTGATGGGAAAAAGCTCGTAGAAGCGCCCGGGCAACTCGAGTGTGGTGGACAAGACCGCCGAGGTCAGGGTGTAGCCTGGTCGGCCAATGCGCCCCAGTTGATCGACGAAGTCAAAGAAGAACATCAGGGCCAGAAACGCCAGGGTGGTGAAGCCCACCGCCGACAGGACTTCGCGGTAGATGAGGTGGCGCACGGTTCTCATGGGCGTGCCTCCCGGTTCGCACCCAAGCCCCAAAGGCGTGACACGCGCCATCCGATGGCCTGCGAGCGCCACCACAGCATTGCCATGGCCAAGGCCGCCACCCCCCCGTGCAAGGCGGCCAGGCCGCTCCACAGATCCCAGCGCTGAGACTGCACCCAGGATTGGCTGAGGTTGATGAGGTTGAAATACACCACAAAGGTCAACAGTGCGAAGAGCACGCCCCACTGACTGGGCTTGCGCGGGTTGCTGACCGACAGCACCACACCCAAAACCAGCAGGTTCAGGGCTGCCAGGGCCAAGCCGATTCGCCAAGCCAGTTCACCGTGGGCCTCGGGCGTGGCCAGTAGCAGCAGGTCCCAAGTGGCCATGGTCTTGGGCGTGATGTCGGCGCGGCTGGCGTTGGGCGCGTCGCCGATGCGCACCAGGGCGCTGGCGAATGAGGCCTGAGAGCTCTGGGCGTTGTCCACCTGGCGGCCCACCCAGTGGCCCTGGTTGAGCCACAGGTAGCGGCCATCGGGTCGGGTGACCAACTCGCCGCTTTGTGCGGTGGTGAGGGTTTCTCGGTTCTCGGCCTGGCTGTGGATGAAGACGCTGCGCGCCTTGGTGGGGGTGTCCTGGCTGTCCTCGCGGTCGCGCTCGATGAAGAACACGCTGCGCCCGTCCCGCGACAACTGGAACACACCCGGGGTCACGCGAGACAAGTCTGAACGCTCGGCGTACTGCAGCACCAGTTGCGCCGCCTGTCGGTTCATCCACGGGGTCACAAACAGCACCAATGCCGCCACGGCCAGGCACACGGGCCAGGACATGCGCACCACAGGCCGCATGAAGCGCAGCAGCGGCACACCCGCGCTGTTCCAGATCACCATCTCGCTGTCGCGCCATACCCGACCCAGGGTGTGAACCACGGCAATGAACATCGACAGGGCCAGCAGCGGCGCGAGTTGGCCAATCCCGGAAAAGCCCAGCAAGAGCAGGACATCCTGCGCGGAGACCCGGCCCTGCGCGGCTGCACCCACCGTGCGCACCAATCCCAGTGTGAGCACGATGGTCAGCAAAACAACCAAGGTGGCGCCGAAGCTGCGCGCCAACTCCCGGCGGACGGAGGTATCGAATAACATGGGGGGCTGTCTAGGAGCTGTTGAATTATGGACTTCAAATCTGTCGCACTGGGACCTGTGGGCCTGTCGACATTGAGCGCTGACGCCCTCTTGGTGGTGGTGGCCGGAACGGCTATGCCGGCCGATGTGGAGGCCCCGGTGGCCGCTTTGCTGCGTGATGCGGTCAAGGGTGGCGACCTGGAGCTCAAGGCTGGGCGAACGCTGTACGTTTACCGCCCGGCAGGTCTGAAGACACAGCGCTTGGTGTTGGCGGTGGCCGCAGACGACTCGGCCAAATCCTTCAAGGCCGCCGTGGCCGCTGGGCTGTCCGCCGTGAAGGGCTTGGGCGTGGCGCACTTGGCCGTTGCCCAGGTGGGCACCTCCCGCATCACCGAGGCTCACGCCGAAGCCTTGGCCGCGGCAGTGGCCGACGCTGTCTATGTGTACCGCCACACCAAGCCCAGTGCGCCCAACGCGCCGCGCTTGGCACGCGTGTCGCTGGCCTGCCTGAAGGCCGATGCCACCACCGTGACAGTTGGCCTGCGCCGTGGCGCTGCCGTGGCCCAAGGCGTGCAAACAGCGCGTGAATGTGCCAACCGGCCGGGTAACCATGCCACCCCCAGTTTTCTGGCTGAGCAGGCGCGTGCATTGGCGCGCGAGCACGGCTTTGCCGTTCAGGTGCTCGACCTGGCGGCCGTGAAGAAGTTGGGTATGGGCTCTTTCATGGCGGTGGCGCAGGGCTCAGAAGAGCCTTTGAAGTTCATCGTCCTGCAATACCAAGGCGCTGCAAAGTCGCAGGCGCCGGTGGTGTTGGTGGGCAAGGGCATCACCTTTGACACAGGTGGCATCTCGATCAAGTCGGCTCCCGAAATGGACGAGATGAAGTTCGACATGTCCGGCGCGGCCAGCGTCCTGGGGACGTTCAAGGCCTTGGGTGAGTTGAAGCCTCGGGTCAATGTCGTGGGCCTGATTCCGGCCTGTGAAAACATGCCCAGTGGCAAGGCCATCAAGCCCGGTGATGTGGTGAAGTCGATGTCGGGCCAGACCATCGA
>JBJTHN010000053.1:0-35877 GCA_046094505.1 Betaproteobacteria bacterium | reverse complement strand
GAAGTCAGCCCGGGAGCGCTTGAAGCCGGCGGTGCCCACGTTGGCGATGTTGTTGGACGTTACCGTCAGCTGCGAGGAGGCTGCATTCAGGCCAGTCAAAGAGGTATAGAAGGACATGGTGTGCTCCGGGTCAGGGGGTCGGTGTGGTCAGGTTGAATGGGGTGTGTGACAGATGAGTCATTGGCGAGGACTCAGGGGCCTGGTTTGAACAGGCCCTTGAGCGCATCCTCCAGTGCCGACGCTGGTGTGCTACCGGTTCCACTGCCGGCCGTTCCGCTGGGCAGGGCGTTGAGGCCACCAGCGACGGAGGTGGACTGAGGCGGCACCCACGGCGCATCGATGCGTGAGATTTGGCTCAAAGGAACGGTGGCCCCGCCTTCCAACTCCACGATCAAGTCATCGTCTGCGGGGCTGTAGGTCACGCTCTTGACGGTCATCGGCGTGCTGATGGGCGTTTGCGTGATCTTGCCCAGGCTGTTCACGGTGGCCACGATCTTGTAGATGCCCGAAGGTGCTGGCTCGCCCTCATCGGTGGCGCCGTTCCAGCTCAGCTTGAGGTCGCCTGGCATTTGGCGGCCCAGCGTCTGGGTATAGATCTTCTTGCCCTGGGCATCCATCACGTCCAGGCTCACACTGTCGGCACCCGCGGGAATAGAGACCAAGCCGCTGATGGTGCTGCCCTTCTCATAACGGGCGTTGCCCATCGGGGCCGTGACTTGTTTGCCGATGAGGTTGGCACCGTTCATGAAGCGGTCGCTCTTCATGCTCTTGGCCATCGTCTCCAGCGAGGCACTCATGTTGGTAGACGCCTCCAACTGAGAAAACTGCGCCAGCTGCGCCACGAAGGCTTCGTTGTTCACCGGGTCCAGGGGGTTTTGGTTCTGCAACTGGGTGGTGAACAGCGTCAAGAATTCGGTTTTGCCCATCTTGTCGTTGACGGGCTTTGCCGCGTTCTTCAGGTCGCTGTAACGCGTAATGCCCGGCAGGATGGGCTGCGCGGTCTTGCTGGTGGGGGCGGCAGGTGTGGTACTCATGGCAGATGTCTCACGCCCAGCTTCAGCTGCGCATCATGTCCAACGTGCGCATCATCAGATGCTTGGCGGTGTTCACTGTCTCCACGTTGTTCTGGTAGGAACGGGCCGCAGCCATCATTTCCACCATCTCGTTGACCTCGTTGACGTTGGACTGGTAGATGTAGCCATCCTTGTCGGCCAGCGGGTTGTGGGGATCAAACTGGCGTCGCACGGGCGTGGGGTCATCAACCAGCTGCACGATCTTCACGCCGCCCTTGATGTCTTGGGCGTTGTGGGTATCTGACTTGTTCAGCACTTCGTCCACGATGGTTTTGAACGTCGGACGCTTGGCACGGAACGCCTCTTCGGACGTCGTGGCCACGGTGCCTGCGTTGGCCAGGTTGGATGCGGTGGCGTTCATGCGGGTGAGCTGCGCGTTCAGCGCAGTGCCTGCAATGCCAAAGATGTTGTCCATCATGATGAAGACCCTCCGTCACTCGCCCTTGAGGGCCTTGCGTATGCCAGACACGCGGTTTTCCAGGAAGCTCAAGGTGGCCTGAAAGTCCCCCGTGGCCTTACCAAACTTCGCCTGTTCGATGCTCAGTTCCACCGTGTTGCCATCGAACGAGGTGTTGAACGGGATGCGGTACTTCAATGCAGCCTGGTCCGGCGGCACGCCACCTTCGAGTTCGTAGTGCTGCGCTTGTGTGGTGGTCAAGGCGTCGGTTCGCACCGTCTTCATCACCTGCCGAAAGTCGATGTCACGCGCCTTGAAATTGGGCGTGTCAGCGTTGGCAATGTTGGACGACAACACTTCCATGCGCTGGCTTCGAAAGCGCAGCGCGCGTTCGTGCAGAGCGAAGTCCTTGTCGATGAAGTTCATGCTGCTTGGTCCTGTCGGTTCAATCGGGTGTTCGTTTGGGCTACGGGCTCGTCAGTGGCAGGCAAATAGGCTTTTCCCGACTCGGTTACGCAGATTTCGTGCCAGCGCCTGGCCACGCCGCGATCACGGCCGCCCCAACATTCCGCGGGGGTAAACCCGCCTCAAGCCGACGGGTTTGGGGTCGATTCCCTTTTCGAAGCCTTAACCGGCTGCAAGGAATTGCCGCGTGGCAAGCCTTTGCCGTTGGTGCGTCGCACATGTGTGTTCGATCCATCAAGGGGTCGTCACCAGGTCATCACCGAGCCATCATCAACTCGGGCAGCATGAACTGCCCCAAGCGCGCCTTGGCATTGACGTTCAGGCCCGCCAAGATGGACGAGCGTGTGATGGGCGCTTGGCGCTCGCGCCCCACATGCAGGTCCAGGGCTTGCGGCCCAGCGATGGGCAAAGCGGCTGTAAGACTGCGCTCCTGCCGGGCGGCGGGCGTGAGAATGGTGAGGTACAGGTCATCCAGGCGCACCTGCCCCTCTCGGCCACGGAATTCACGCAGTCGGGTGTCGTCGAAGTACCGGTCCACCAGGTCCAACTGCTGCAACACACTCAGGTTCAGAATCTCCTGAGGCCTTTGCCCATAGCCAGCGCTGGCAGCACCGCGATCGGGCCCGCTGCAAAACTGAATGATCCCGTGGCACCGTCCGTTGCTGGCCCTGGGGTTCAAGCCGTCGCTTTCCATCAACACGGCTTTGGCAAAGTCGTCAGGCTTGAAGCCGTGCTTGCCCGCCAGGGCTTCGATGCGCTCGCCCACCAGGCTGCGCTCGGCCCGGGCGATGTAGCCCCGGTCAACGGCCCGGTTCAGGGTTCGGGTCAGGATCGGGTTGGCGCCGTTGCCCGCCGGCACCGGCACATCCACACGCACCACAGGCGGCGGCAGAGGCACGTGCGCGGTGGCCATGGCCGCTGGTGCAGGCGGCCGCGCAGGTGAACCGACCACCACGCTCTGCCCCACCTGAATGCGGTCCGGGTCGTTGAGCCCGTTGTCGCGGGCCACTTGAAGGGCCCATCGGTGCGCCTCGGGCGCACTCAAGGCCTCTCGCGCGCCACCCAACGCCACCCAGCGTGCTCGAACCAGGGAGGTCAAGGTATCCCCCCGCTGCACAACCACCTCGGCGGGCGGCATTGGCGCGGTGGCCGCCACCGCACCGGACCCGGGCTCTGCTGGGCGCAGAGCGGCCAGTTGACGGCTGAACAGGACGCCATTGGCCTGACGCGCGGCAGCCGGTATGCCCGCCGTTTGCAGGCGCGAGCCACCCGCCGCCCCAGAAGCGGTGGGTGAAACTGCAGGCTGCGAACCGGTGTGCAGACCGGGCCGGAGCTCCGGCATGGGGTCCTTGGCATCCATGGTGGCCTTCTTTTTGCTTAAACGCCTGTGAAGCCCTTGATCTGTCGGAATCCCAACAGTCCTGGAAAGCCAAAATGCAAGACCCGTGCCCCACCCTTTCGCCCCGGCCACGCTGTGCGGGGACGTTCGCCACCATGGCCGCCATGGCCGTGATGGCCAGCGCAGCCCTTGTGAGCCTGCTGGGCCTGCTCAGCACACCCGCTTGGGCTTCATCAGCCGTCACCGACCAAGCCGCCCGTTGGCTGTCCACCCAATTGAAGGTGCCCGCCGAGCGCATCACCGTTCAGGCGCCCGACCCGCGCTGGCAAATGCCCGCGTGCCCGGCGGGCCCGCGCTTTGACACCCCGTTCAGCAACGCCAACACCGTGCGGGTTCGCTGCGAAAGCCCGCAGTGGCAGGTGTTCCTGAGGGCTCAGTGGCCAGAAGAGATTCAGCCGGTGGTGGCCCAATCGGCGCCGGCCCCCGCACCGGCACGGGCCGATCCCGCAACGGGGGCCAACGCTTCCCCAGCCCGCGCCACAGCCGAGCCCCGCAGGGGCATCGTGCTCACCCGGGCGGTCAGCCGGGGCAGCCTGCTGTCACCCGCCTCTGCCGAGCCCACTCAAGTGCCGGCACGCGAGGCCGATTCCTTGCTCATCACCGACCTCCAGTTCCTGGACCAGCTGGAAGCGGTGCGCGACCTGCCCGCCGGGGTTCCTTTGCGTCAGACCGACATCCGCCCTGCGGTGCTGGTGCGCCAAGGCCAGTGGGTCACCATGACGGTGGGCCACGGCACTGGATTCACCATCACCGTGCGGTTGGAAGCCCTGCAAGACGGACGCCTGGGCGAGCGGGTGATGCTGCGCAACACCGAGTCTGGGCGCACCGTCAGTGGTGTGGTGACTGGCATGAACGCAGCAAAAGGGGCATAGAAGTGGTCATTTGGGTTCAAATGCGCCCACAAAGACGGCCAAAAGCCGGCCTTTCGGGCCAAGCAAAAAGTTGCCCAGCGCGGCCTCAAGTTTGGGAAACTCATGCCGATTCTGTCAGGGAGAAAGTCCGAGAACCGTCCCTGTAACCGTTCCGGATAACGGCCAACCGGCCGGGAAAGTGAGCACAACATGACCGATCCGATCAGCACCTACGGCCGCCCTTTGGGCGTCAATGGCAACCGTTCAACGGCCCGTCAAGAGACGAGCAAGGGCGTGTCTGAGGCGGCCCCTCAATCGGCGTCGGCGGCACGCGGCCCCGACACACCGCCCCGCCCCGTTCAGGGTGAACAGCTGCAGCTCAGCGAAACCGCGCGCCGCTCGATGGCCGACCCCGGGTTTGACCGGGCCAAGGTCGACGCCATCAAAACGGCCCTGCGCGAAGGCACCTACCCACTGGATTCGCGCAAGATCGCCGAGAGCTTCGTGGCCCTCGAGCGGCTGATCGACAACTGAGCTGGCCTCAGTCTGCTGGCGAGCGACCTGCCCTGACATGACCACCACGCTGTCCCCCAGCAACATCCCAGCGGCCGAGGCCCTGGTGGGGCAGTTGCATGACCTGTTGGAGGCGGAGTTCGAGCAGCTCAAGGGCGGTCAAGTGGACACACTCGACGAGACGCAGAACCGCAAGTCCCAGCTGTTGGAGCAGTTGGCCCAGCTGGCACCGGGCCACATGGTGGCCGATTCCCCCATCCCCGACGTGTGGAAGTCCTTTGCAGAAAAGGCCCGTGCCTGCAGGCTCCTGCACCAGCGCAACGAAATACTCGTGTCGCGCAAGCTCGACGCTGTTCGTGGCGCGCTGACCGCCCTGCAGGTGTCGGCCGAAGGCCTGATCGACGAAACCTACGACCGCAAGGGTCGCCTGTCCTGGGGTGCCGGCCGTCGCCGCACGCCGCAAAACGCCTACCAAGACGTCTAACCGTCCCCCGCTTGCGCGCCGCCGGCTTTTTCGTCGCCGGGCTGCATGCCGCGCAGCCAGTACACCCAAGACAAGATGACCGCCACGGCGGTGTAGAGCTCCGGCGGGACTTCCTGCTCCAGTTCCACCCGTGACAGCAAGGCCACCAGTTGCGCGTCCTGCGCCACCCAAATGCCCTGCTCCTGTGCCCGGCGGATGATCGTCTGGGCCAGCTCGCCCTCGCCGCGGGCCACCACCACGGGCGCCGGGTTCAATCCATATTCCAGGGCCACGGCCTTCAGGCGTGGGGAGCGTGGAGGGCTCATGCGGCACCACCCGCCTGCGCCCAGGCCCTTTCGTCCGATGCAGGCGCACCGGTCACGATGTCCAGAGACGACAAGACCAGCCCGCTTTGGCTGAGGTTGAGCCGCAGTTCACGGGACTGTTCACGCGCCTGCTCAGCCACGTCAGGCCGCAAGGCCCACATGGTGAGGGCCACGCGGCGGTCAGGCGCCACCAGCGTGCGCAGCCACAGGGGCCCCAGGGGGCTGTGCCCGGAGTGCATGTCCACCACGAAGGGCGGCGGCTCATCTTCGCGCTTGGCCCGCTCACGGAACAGGCGCAGAGCCACCGGGCCGGCATCCCCAAAGGGAATCACCATGGACAGCAGCAACTGCCCTTGCATTTGAGCCGTCAGGCTGTCGATTTGAGCGCGCTCCAAGGTGTCCACTGCACGGCCCACCACAAGCTCGGTGGGGCCGCCCGGCAAGCCCCGCTGCAGGCGGCGCAAGGCCACCTTGAGGTCTTGGTCCAGAACCGCGGCGCCGGCCAAGAGTGCGGCCTCGGTGCCCAAACCGCTGCGGGCAATGGCCTGCTGCAAGGCGGCCGGCGTGAGTTGGCCCATGCGGGGCAAGGCGCCCCCCAGCAGGTCGACCAAGCGCGCCAGCGGCGACGCCGGCACGCCGCTGGGCTCGTCGGGCTCGGCAGCGGTGGGGGCCTCCAACAACTGCGCCAAGGCCTTCAGCAGTGCCGACCAGGCTGGCGCCTGCTGCAGCAGGCGGGCCAACTCCGCTGAGGCCCCAGGCGGTGGTGCCAGCGCCGCAGGGTTGGCTGCGGCGGATGCGCCAGCGCCGGGCAACAGACCCTGCGCCAGGGCAAAAGCCTGCCCCAAGCTGTAGGCCGGCGCTGGTGACCCTCCCCTACCCCCGGTGGGCAGGCCTGCCGCCGCGGCGTAGGCCGACCCCTTTGCCGCTGCGGCCTGCAGCGCCGCAGGGGTGCTGGTCGCAGCCGACGCGCCATCGGCCCGCGCCTGACCCGCCGACCCACCGGCGCCTGGGGCCTGGGCTTGCGCCGGCGGCTGCGCGCCGGCGTGAGGGGCGGTTTTGACAGGCCGAAGCTGGATGAAGCCGCCGGGCATCAGCAAGGCCACCAGCTCCTGCAGGCTGCCCGGTGCCCAACGCCACTGAGACGGCAAGGGGAAGGCCTCCAAGGCCCTGGGCAAGCCAATGCGTTGGCCCGCAGGCCACAAGACCGAAAAGGTGGAGCCCTCCCGGTCGATCACCGCCTGCACCACCTGGCCGTTTTGCAGGCCCAGCGAACGGGCCTGCTCGGCGTTGATCAGCGGACCACGCCCTTCCAGAAAGATGGGGTCTAAACGCTGCCCCGGCCCAACCGGGTCCAGCGACTGGATCACGGGTAGCGGACCCAGCCCCTTCGGGCGCCGGCGGTTGCAGACGCCCCGCCACGCTCCTCGGACTCGGCCTGTCCAGGGGCCATCGAAGCGCTCATCACCTTTCCGAAGGCGTGCTGGGCTTGCTCTTGCGCGGACGGCAATTGCAAACGGGCTCCAGCCACCAACCGGTAGCCGGCGCCGGGCGCGAAGGCTTGCGGGTTGATCTGGCGAACCAGTTCACGCAAGACCTCTACCTTCAGCGGAGAGCTGGCCAGGTGTTGGCGCAGCATTGTGTCCAAGCCTTGGCCGCGCGCCACGGTCACCACCACCCGGCCCGGTGCTGCCCCTGGCAACGCCTGCGCAGGAGCGGCCGCGCCGCCTGCCACGGCCACCTCGCGCAAGCTGGGGTCGGCGCGGCCTACGGATGAAGACAACAGGGTTTGCAGCGCCGCCTGCGCATTGGAGATGGGAACCGCTGCAGCCGCAGCCGGCGCGGCCTCAGGGGCAGCGGCGGCCGTGGGCGGGCTCGCCCAGGCCTGCCCGCCTGTCAAGGCGGCGGCCCCAAGGGCTGCAAACCCCCACGCGCCGGCGAATCGCCCATGCTTCATTTCAAGGCCTCCTGTCGTGCCCCCAGCAGGGATGCCCCATAGGGCATGGCCAGCCAGTGCTGAGCAGAGTCTATCGACATTGCCGGCCCAGCCACCTGCCGCGCCTGTGCCCGCTGGCCTTGTACCTGTTGCACCTCCAACAGCGCCAAGTGGGCGGCCGCCTCCGGCTCCAACAGACGGCGGGGCACGTGGCGTGCATCCACCAGCACCAAACGGTCGCCGGGGCGCAGTCCGGCATCTTGCCCCGCCATCAGCAGCACCTGGCCCGGGCCCTGGCTGCGCGCCTCATAAACCAAGGGCTCACAGTCCAAGGTGCCCTGCAGCACCTGCCACCGGTGCGCCAACTCGGCCATCAGGCGCTGCCGTGCCTGGTGGCTCCACTGGCGGGTGGGCCGCTGCAAGGCCTCGGCCACCACAGGCAGTTGGCTGGTGTGCTGCAGCACGGGGGATTCGCCACTGCGCGCCAGCGACCATTCAAGCTGAAGGGTCATGGCTTGGCGATCGGGCTCGGCCCAGCCGGCCCATTCGCGGGCGCGGGATTCCCACTGGACGCGGCGTGCGCCGGCCACCGGTGCATCCCAGCCCGGCAGCACGCGAACCCGCACCTGCAGCGTCAGGGGCGAGCGGGGCTGGGGCGCTGACCACACCGCTTCCTCATAGCGGTTACGGGCCTCCATGGTCTGCACCGTGTCCAACACCGCGCCTTCGGCCTGGGCCTGGGCGCGCAGCGAAGACTCCACCCAGCGCGCAGCCTGAGACACCAGCATGCCCAGCTGTGGGTCGGCGGCCGACACGGCCTGCACGCGAAGGCTCATGGGGTGACGCCAGGACCCCTGGGCACCCGGGTCACGGCACACCGGCTGGGCCGCGCTTGCATCGGCCTTGCTGGCAGCGGCCACATCCACCAACGCCTTGGGCGTTTGCTCGCCCATGTATTCCAGCACGCGCACACCGCGCACCTGCATGTCGGTGCGGAATTGGCTGGCCTCCATCAACTCGCCGCGCTCGTTGATCCAAGACGTGGCGCTGACACGGGTGTTGGCGCCCATGGCCTTTTCGATCAGGGCCTCGCGGATGGCCTGCAGCTGACCCTCAGGGGTGGATCGGGCCTGTTGGGCCCAGGCGGCACCCGCCACCGAGCAGACCGCCAGCATCAGGCATGCGCGCAGCACCATGGTCGCTTTCTCCCTCAACGCTTGCGAGAGGCCACTTGCGTGAGGTACAGCGCACGCAAGTCACGCACCACCGCACGGTCCAGCGACAAGGTGGTCTCGTAGGTGTCTTCGCCCACCGGCGTGATGCTGACCACAGAGGCCCCATGGATCACGCCTTCCACACGTGCCCGGAAGGTGTCGCTGAGCACGGTCATGTCGGCCACCGTGGTGGTGGCATCAAGATACTGGCCGTACACCTGCTCGGTCAAGGACCGGTAGGCATCCAGCTTGGAAGCCCGAATGGCCATCAGGCGCTGCTGAGCTGGGTTGCGGTGGTTTTGCACCGCGATGACCGCATAGCCGGTGGCGGTGATGGTTTCACGCTTTTCCACGATCGGCGAAATCAGGCTGGCTGGGCCCGTGGCCCGACCCGCCTCGCCGGCATCCAGTGTTTGCTCTGGTGCGGACACCTGCCACGGCGCACGCAGCGTGACCAGCTGCCCCGGGCCCGCGCAGGCGGATAGGGTGAGAACCAGCCCTGCCCACGCCGCGCCGGCGGCGATACGCCATCCCTTGATCATTGCCATTCTCCTGTTGATGCTTGGCCGCGCCCCTTGCACTGTGCAAGCCGCCGCCTCCCCGGATGTACGGATGTATCGACTTCAGCAGGCCGATCTTGAACCGCCGTGCCCTGTCCACAGGCCCTCCCTGGGGTGCCGGCCCACCCCAGACGGGGCGCTCGGCCATTCGGGAAATCCCTGTTGTTGCCCAGCAGCAGCCTTCGTTGACTTAAGACAATTTGTAAGTAAATTCGTGATGGTTTTCTCAGTTCCTCCCGCTTTCCGTGTCAACCACCCCCCTCCAACTGATCGGCAGTGGCCCCATCATGGGGGCCTTGCGGCGCTTGATCGCCACCGTGGCGCGGTCGCAGGCCACCGTGCTGATCACGGGGGAAAGCGGCACCGGCAAGGAACTGATCGCGCGCGCCCTGCACGAGGCATCGGAACGGCGCCTGGGCCGCTTTGTGGCCATCAACTGCGGCGCCATACCGCGCGAACTGATCGAAAGCGAACTGTTCGGGCACCGCAAGGGCGCCTTCACCGGTGCCGTGGTCGACCGCATTGGGCGTTTTGAACAAGCCCATGGCGGCACCATCTTCCTCGATGAGATTGGCGATCTGCCCCTGGACATGCAAGTCAAGCTGCTGCGGGTGCTGCAGGAGCGCATGGTCGACCCGGTGGGTTCGGTGCAGTCCACCCGCATCGATGTGCGCGTGGTGGCGGCCACACACCGAGACCTGGAAGCCGAGGTGTTGGCCGAGCGCTTCCGAGAGGATCTGTACTACCGGCTGAACGTGCTGCCTCTGGCATCCCCGGCGCTGCGCGATCGTGCTGAAGATGTGCCCGAGCTGCTGATCCACCATGCCAGCCGCCTGGCTCCGGAAGGCTGCGCCCCGATCACCTTTGACCAGCCCACGGTAGAGGCTCTGAGCGCTTACGCGTGGCCAGGCAACGTGCGCGAGCTGTCCAATTTGGTAGACCGCTTTACCACCCTCTTCTGTGGCCGCTGCGTGAGCCTGCGTGACATCCCGCTGCCGATGCTGCCCAAGGGCTTGCACGCGGCCCAAGAGGCCATGGCCCTGCAGGCCCACACCACCCCGACGGTTTACAACCTGATGAGCCCGACCAGCCACTCCACGGGTGAAACGGCCGATTCCGAAGGGGCGCATGGGGTTGCTGACGCGGCCCACCCGGCTGAGCTGAGCAGCCACGTGGCCACCGACGTTGAGCAGTCCATCCTGATGGCCCAGGGCGGGTCCACCGTGGTCCTGCCCCCAGAAGGGTTGTCGCTCAAGGACCACCTGGCCGAAACGGAGCGCAGCCTGCTGGAACAGGCCCTTGCCCGCTCGGGTGGCAACGTGTCCCAGACGGCGCGTCTCTTGCAACTTCAGCGCACCACGCTGATCGAAAAGCTGAACAAGTACGCCATGCGGGTGGCCTGAGTTCGGCGGCGTCGGCGCACAACCGGCGATCAGCCCTCATGGTGCGGTGGTTGGTGCCGATCTATGGCCTGGGGGCCTCTAAAACCCCCTATCATGGCCTGATTCTTGCATCTCAACTGATGGCGGCGTCTGTTTGCCGTCATACGGCCCTGCTCCTGCAAGGCCCGACCGTTCGGAGAAATTCATGTTTGCGATCATTGGCATCGTGGTTCTGATGGTGTGCGTGTTCGGCGGCTTCATCATCGCCGGCGGCAGCATGAAGCCCATCATCAAAGCCGCACCGATTGAGACCTTCATCATTGCCGGCGCCGGCGTGGGCGCCATGTTGATCGGCAACAGCCTGGACGTGATCAAAGGCGTGGGTGCTGGCGTGGGCCGCGTGTTCAAGGGTCCGAAGTACAAGAAGGATGACTACCTGAGCATCATCTTCATCGTCGCCAAGATCCTCAAGACCCTCAAGACCGAGGGTGCGGTAGCCCTGGAAGCCCACATCGAGAATCCCGAGGGCAGCGCCATCTTTGGCGAATACCCGGCCCTGCTCAAAGACCATTCCCTGCTGCACTTCATCACCGACACCATTCGCCTGATGGTGGTGTCATCCAGCAGCTTGTCACCCTACGCGGTGGAAGAGGTGATGGACACCGCCATCAAAACCCACCACCACGCGGAACTCAAGGCTGCAGACGCGCTGGCATCGCTGTCAGGCGCCCTGCCCGCCCTGGGTATCGTGGCCTGCGTGCTGGGCGTGGTGAAGACCATGGACAACATCGACCAGCCGCCACCCGTGCTGGGTGGCCTGATTGGCGGCGCCCTGGTGGGCACCTTCCTGGGTGTGTTCTTTGCCTACGGCCTGGTGGACCCAATGGCCAACCGCCTCAAGCAGATTATCGACGACGAAGGCGAGATCTACCACGTGGTCAAGCAGCTGATCGTGGGCACGCTGCACGGCCACCCCATGCCGCTGATCATTGAAGCCGCACGCGTGTCCATCAGCCACGAAAAGCAACCCTCCTTCTCCGAGGTGTTCGACGGGATGCGGGGCAAGTAAGCCATGGCTGAAGCAGCCGAGATCGAAGCACCGGAAGAGACCGAGGGTGGTGCCGCCGCACCGCCCGAAGCTGCGCCCGGTGGCGCCAACACCGACCAGCCTCAGCCCAGCGCTGAGCCGGCGGCTGAGGCGGCGCCGGAAGGCGAAGGCAATGTTGCACCCATCATCGTCAAGAAGATTGTGGGTGGCCACGGCGGCGCCCACGGCGGCGCCTGGAAGATTGCGCTGGCCGACATGATGACGGCCATGATGGCCTTCTTCCTGCTGATGTGGCTTCTAGGCGCAAGCGAGGAAGACAAACGTAAATCGGCAGCAGACTTCATGCGGCCATCTACTTCTCACAGTATTGTTGAATTCGGAAGGAACTCCGGCTCCGGCGGCATCCTGGGCGGTCAGTCCATCATCAACCCGGAGGCTTTGCCAGCACCGCCCCGCCAGACGGCAATGATGGAGCGCCTGACGCCTCGGTCCGAAGGGGGACCCACGGAAAACAACCCGGCCGACCGTACAGGTTCAGGCAACCTGGATGACGATGCCAAGCGCAAGGAAGCGCAGGAAAGACAGGAAGAGGATAACTTTGACAAGCTCGAGCGCGAGCTCAAGCAGAAGTTGGCCCAGAGTAAGCGCTTGGAAAACGTCAAAGATCAAGTGCAATTCACGCGCGAAAAGGACGGCCTGCGCATCGACATCATCGACAAGGCTGACTTTTCGATGTTCGGCCTGGGCAACTCCAAGTTGTTGCCCAAGTCTGAAGCGTTGGTCGCTGAAGTGGCCGCTGCTGTGGCCAAGCTGGACAACAAGCTCGCTGTGCGCGGCCACACGGACAGCATCCCCTTCGGCCCGGGTGACGACCGCAGCAACTGGTCGCTTTCAGCCGAGCGCGCCGAGTCAACGCGCGCCGCGCTGGAAAGGCGCAACATCCCGGCCAGCCGCTTTGCGAAGATCGAGGGTGTGGCCGACACGATGCCCTTCAACTCACGAGACCCTGCGGACCCGCGCAACCGCCGCATCAGCGTGACGGTGCTTTACAAGAACTGATGAAGCCATGAGCAAAAAGGGCGCTTCTCAGCGCCCTTTTTTCTGGATCCCGTGCTTGCCCCAAGAAGGCTCGGCCGCGCAGCAGCCGCGCCCGATCAACGAGAAGCGGGGGCTGCGCTGCCCGGCGCCGTGCCATCGGCTGCAGGCGGCTGAGGACGCGGGTACTGCACCGTGCGGGGCGGCGGGGGAGCCACCACCGGACCCTTGGCTGCAGGTGCCACGCCGGCCGCCTTGGCAGCCTCCAGGTAGCGCTCGCGCTGCAGGATCACCAAGGCCTCCACGTCGCGCTTGAGCGCGCCCAAGTTCTCCTGCTGCCCCTGCATGGCCTTGACCTCATCGGCCATCTTCTTGACCGCATTGCCTTGGGCGGCCACACGGGAGTCGATCGATTGCACCTGTTGCATCAGGGCTGCCGTGCGGGCCTGCACTTCCTTGGCCGTGGCCTGGGGCACCTGGGTGACCAAGCCTTGCGATGCCTTGCTCGCCTCTTCCAAGTTGGTGGTCAACTTGGACTGAAGCTGGGCAAAGGCGTCCTGCTTGACCTGCATCTCGGCCAAGCTGTCGTTGAGCAGCGTCAGGCTTTCCAGGCCGGCGTTCATCTCCACATAGCGCTTGCCCACAGCCAAGAGTGTGGCGTCCAACTTCGCCATTCGGCTGGACACCTGCGTGACCACTGCGGCTGTCAGCACCACCCCGGCCACGGCAATGCCGCCGGCAACGCCCAGGGCGATCTTGTTGTGTTTGCGGGCACGCGAGAGCTCAGCCTCCAGCGCGGTTTGGGTCTCCAAGAGCTTGGCACCGGCAGCGGCGCCAGCCGCTGCAGATCGATTGGCAAGCTCGGCGGCGTCCAAGACCAGGCCCGACAGGGTGTCCATCCTTTGAGCCGCGGCCGAACTGGCAACGGCCTGCAGGGCGGACTCGGTGGCCAGGGTGGACAGCCGCTCCAGCTCCTCTTCAAAGCTGGGGCCCTTCGGTGCTTCGTGCGCAGGCGCTGGCTCTTCAAGTGCAGAGTCCGCCATCCCGGGGTTGAGTACGGAAGCCGGGTCCGCCTCTGGTGGCTCGGGCATCGGCGAGAACCCGCCGGCATCAGCCGAGGCGGACGCGTCCGAGGGCGCCGAGGAATCGGACTCGACCACCGCCGGCGCTTGCGATGCAGCGGAAGCGGCAGGGTCCGGCTGCTGCGCGGGCGTCTGGGCTTGTTCGCTCATGATGTTCTCCTCTTGAATAGGCTGCGCTTGGGCTTGTCTTGTGAGGCTTGCTCACCCGGTTGTGCTGCGCTGGATGGCCGCTCCACCTGGCCCACACGAACCTCAAAGGCTGTGACGGTCTTGGTGGTGTGTGAGTTGAGTTCGGCCAGGGCCGACAGCCGTTGCTCCATTGCGCTGGCAGCAGCCGACGGCTGGGCCGATCTGGACCCGTTGCCCTCGGGCGCAAACGCGCCGTGGATGGCTGAACGGCCGGGCAATCGCCGAACCTCGGTGGCCGAACCCGCTACAGCCGCCGCACGCTGCCGAAGGCTCGCATCCCGGGCTGGTGCCGATTCGTCCCCAGCTGGTACGGTTGGCCGCAGCGCGCCCACCGTAGGCCGAAGACGTGGAGCCGCGGGCCCTGCGGAAGGCGCCAGCGCCGATGTTGCACCAGGCGCAACCGTGACACGGTGGGGCCCTTCTTGCCGCAACACGCCGGGCTTGTTGGCTGAGGCAGTGGTGTCGCTCATGAACGGTTCTCTTGTTGTGCGCTGGGGGTTCGCACATCCTCCAGCAACTCCACGATCTCGGGAACCGGGCGCCGCAAGGGATGGTTCGGGCTGAGCCCAGCATCAGGCCGCGCCTGCCACCAGGCTACAGCCGTCGCCCCCAGCGACATCATGAGCCCTCCCACGCCCCATTTCCACCGAGGCTGAAGGCGGGGCATCCGCAGTACGCGGGTGACCAGCGACATGCGCGGCATCCACCGTAGCGCGGCACGCGTGCCCGCCTTGCTGTAACGAAGCATGGATCGCACCCAGCCGGTCCCCATCGGCGCCTGTCGCGCCGCAGCATCCTGGTTCTGGTTGGCAACCAGACTGGGACGTTCGGGCTGCGCCACTTTAGCGACCCGAGCATGCTCAGCAGCCTCGCGGGAGACACGGTGAGCGTCGGACACATCCCAGTGGTGCAAGCTGGAGCCCCATCTCGATCGCAAGGCACGAGCCTGGTCGGAGACGGTATCGTTCGCACACAGCAAGAGAAGGCGAACACCCGTGCCCGGAAAACTTTGGACCATGCTCAGCAGCAGATTCACCTCGTGCCACTCCAGGCGGCTGGTCAAGCGAACCATCCAAACGGTCAGCCCCTGCTGCTGATCGCCTTCCAGACGCGCTTGCTGCAGCGGCAAAGCCGCCACGTGTTCATTGAAGCGGGCCAAGAGCATCTCGCTGCTGAAGGCCTGCAGCATTTCCAGACGAAGCCCGGGGACCTGACGCAGCTGTCGCGCCAACACCCGGGAAACACCCTCCAAGGCTTCGGCATGGGCACAGCTCACCACCGCGCTGCGGCACTGAGCCTGCAGCGCCTGCAACAGGCTCGCGAAACCGTCCTGCAGGACGTGCGGCAATCGGGTCAAGGCTCGATCATCTTCAATGGCCAGCGTGCTCATGCTGCAACTCCTTGCTCGCCCTGGCGTTGACCTCGGGCATCAAACCACATTGAACGCGGCACGCGCGGCACCGGACGCAGCGCCTGCGGCTCGCCGGGCCGAACGTCAGACAGGCTGTAAACATAGGCGATCACCTGTGCTACTGCGAAGTACAACTCTTCGGGCACGGGGTGTTCCAACTCGGTGGTGAAGTACAAGGCGCGCGCCAGAGGAGGCGCTTCAAACACCATGACACCGTGCTGCGCTCCCTCCTCACGGATCCGCTGGGCCAGATGGTCCACGCCCTTGGCCACCAGAACAGGCGGCGCATCGGCTGTGGGGTCATAAGACAAGGCGACCGCAAAGTGTTCGGGGTTGGTGATGATGACATCGGCATCTTTGACCCGCCGCATCATCTTGGCCATCGCAATCTCACGCTGCCGCGCCTTGATCTTGCCTCGAACCTCGGGAGACACCTCCGCCTCCTTCATCTCGTCACGGACCTCCTGCTTGGTCATGCGAAGGCGCTTGTAGAACAGGTACTGCTGCAAGGGGACGTCAATCAAGGCAATCGCCACCAGGGCCAGGGTCACCCACAGGATGGACTCCATGACCAGTGAACCGGAGGCGGCAACAGCGGTCTCCAAACCCATGCGACCAATGGCGTTGAGTTCTCCAACCTTCCCTTTCAGTACCACCACCAGCACGGTCGACACCAGCCCAAACTTGAGCAGCGACTTTCCGAGCTCAATCCAAGCCTGTGAACCAAAGATGCGGGCTATGCCCTGAAAAACGTTGAGCTTTTCAAAGTGTGGGAGCATTGGCTTCAGGGTGAAGTTGAAGCCTCCCATGGAGAGCGAAGCGACGAAGGCAACCACAGCCGTCATCAGGATCAGCGGAAGCACAAAACCACCGGCCAGAAAGACCTGTTCAGCAGCCATCGAAAACGCAGTGTGAGGTGACTGGATCGCCTTCGTGTCGAAGGCCAAACCCGACTTGAACAGGTTGACCATGCCCTTGAACATCCAGGAGCCCGACAGCATCAGGATGAGCATGGACACGACAGTGATCGCAGCTGCCGCCAGGTCCATTGACCGCGGAAGTTTGCCTTCTTCCCGTGCTTTGGACAGCCGCTTTCCAGTCGGTTGCTCGGTCTTTTCGAGTGAGGAATCGGCCATCATCGACCCCGCGTCAGCTCGTCAAGTGCATTGAAGGCCTGCACCCATAGCCAGCTGATCCTCAAGCCCATACTTTCCATCATGAACACGCACGCGGCCAGACCCAACACCATCATCGCGGGAAAGCCGACGGAAAAGATGTTCAAACTGGGTGCCGCTCGGGTAATGACACCCAAGCCTGCATTGATCAACAACATCACGGCCATCACAGGCAATGCGATCAACAGGGCACCGGTGAACATCATGCTGCTCCAGGCGATCAGCTTTCCCCAGGTGTCCTGTGTGAGCAGGGACTGGCCAATGGGTACCGCCGAAAAGCTCTTCAGCAGCACGCCCAACAGCAGCAGGTGTCCACCCGAGCCCACAAACATCAGAACGGCCAAGATCAAGAGAAACTGCGACAGCACAGGCACATTGCCCAAGGTGGGGTCAATCAAGGTGGCCATGGACAAGCCGATGGCGTTGGCCAGCGCCTGACCCGCCGTCACCACGGCCGCCACCACCACCTGCAGCGTCAAGCCCATCAGGCAGCCGATGAAGATTTGGTTCACGATCTCCACCAAGCCGGGTGCCGACATCGGATCGATGATCGGCCACTCCACCAAGGGGTAGATGAACCAGGTGAGGGCCAAGGCAGTCAACACCCGGATGCGCCGCGGGACAGCGGAGATCGAAAACAGCGGGGCGGTCAACAACAGGGCCGAGATGCGCAGCATCGGCCACATGAAGGTGTAGAACCGGTTGACGATGTCGGCGGCCAGAAGGTCCATGACACGATGCTTTGCTGTTGTGCCCGTGAACAGAATCAGTGGAACAAACCTGGAATGCGCGCAAAGATGCCGCGCCAGTAGTCCACCAGGGTGCCGATTTGCCACGACCCCACCACCGCCAGCGCTGCAGCCATGGCCACCACCTTTGGAATGAAGCTCAGCGTCATTTCGTTGATGGACGTGGCCGCCTGGAAGATGCCCACCACGACACCAACCACCAAAGCCACCACCAACATGGGGGCCGAAACCAGGACCGTCATCCAAAGCGCGTGACGGGCCAGTTCAATGACGGTCGCGGTATCCATCGGGGCGGTCCTGAGAGGCTAAAGGTTGCTCGTGGCCGTTCGTCACCAAGGATGTGGCGAACCGGCGCTGGATTTAGGGCATTGCGAAACTGGCGGCCATGGATCCCATGATCAAACCCCAACCGTCGACCAACACAAACAACATCAACTTGAAGGGCATGGAGATCATCATGGGCGACAGCATCATCATGCCCATGGACATCAACACACTGGAGACGATCAGGTCGATCACCACAAAGGGGATGTAGATCAGAAATCCGATGATGAACGCGCTCTTGAGCTCTGAAATGATGAAGGCTGGCACCAAGGTGGTGAAGGGAACCTCTGACGGCGCGGACACCTCGCGCTTGCGCGCGATTTCCAAGAACGTGGCCAGGTCTTCTTCGCGTGTTTGCGCCAGCATGAAGCCCCGGATGGGCATTTCGGCAGCCGCCAAGGCTTGCTGTGCGCTGATCTTGTTGTCCATGTACGGGACAGCGGCGTCTTGGTACACCGAGGTCAACACGGGCGACATGATGAACAAGGACAAAAACAGGGCCAAGCCGACCAAGACGGTGTTGGGCGGGGTTTGACCGGTGCCCAAGGCTTGGCGCAGGAGCGACAGCACCACGATGATCCGAACGAAGGAGGTCATCATCAGCAAGAGGGACGGCAGCAGCGTCAGGGCCGTCATCAGGGCCAAAAGCTGCAGGGTCAAGCTGTACTGGGTCCCCCCCGCTGCGGCCTTCACGTTGACCATCGGGATGCCCTGCTGCGCGACAGCCAGCAGGGGCACCGCGCACACCAGGGCTGTCAGGATGCGGGGCAGCCAGCGCAGCAGCCGGTCAGCCAGCGTCATGCCGCACTCCCCTGCTCCACCGCAGCGGGAGCCGACTGGGCGTGCTGAGCAACGAGGCCTGAGGGCTCGGCTGGTACAAGCCGATCCAGCAAGGTGAAGCCATTGGGCGTGATGCCCACCAGGATCTCGCGGTTATCCAGCCGCAGCAGGGCCAGCTTCTGGCGTGGCCCCACGGTGAGTGCTTCCACCACGCTCAGGCGGCGGGCCACGGGGCGCAGGCCCTGCAGGCCCTTGATGCCCTGCATGCGGCGCAGCAACCACAGTACCGCCACCAGCAGCACGATCACCAGCACGAAGTTGCCCGTCAGGGAAACCCAGTCCAGCGAGGCCACGGTCGGCGCTGTGTTCATAGCGCTCAGAGCCCCTTGATCCGCTCGGCCGCCGGCGCCACGCGCGTCAGGCGCACACCGTAGCGCTCACCAACCAGGACAATTTCGCCCTGGGCGATGACGGTGTCGTTGATCAACAGGTCCAAGGGTTCGCCAGCCAAGCGGTCCAACTCGACCACGCTGCCCTGGGTCAGGCGCAGCAGATCCTTGATCTTGATCTGTGCGCGGCCGACTTCGATGGCCACGGTGACCGCCACGTTCTGGATCATCTCGCGGTTGATCTGGCGCAATTCCTCCGGGCTTTGCTCGGCCACGGCTTCGGGGTTGCTTGTGCTCATTCGGGGCTCCTAGGGGTACTGAGGCGATGGCGCGGGCTGCGGTCAGATCTGACCGGGCTTGAGTGCGCGGCGAATCTGCACCGCGGTTTGGGTACCCAAAGTTCCCACGGTGGCGTGGTAGGCGGGTACCTTGTTGACGGTCAGGGTGGCCATGTCGGGCTTGCGGAAGAAGAAGGTGTCGCCCGGGGCCAGGTTCTCCAATTGCTGCAGGCTCAGTTCAAGCTTGCCCATGGTGGCCTGCACCTCTACGGTGGAGTCTCCCAAGGCGTCCTTGAGCTCCTCGCGCCAGGTCTTGTCCGACTCTTCATTGCCGTCGCCCGTTTGCACGCGGCTGCGCAGCAGTTCACGCACCGGCTTCAGCGATGCGTAGGGATAGACCACGTCGATGAAACTCGTGTTCTCACTACCTTCAGTCTCAAATCGGTTGAGCACCACCAGGTCAGACTCGTCTGCGATTTGAGCGAACTGCGGGTTGATTTCCGAGCTGACCACCTCGAATTCCATGGGCATCAGCGGTGACCAGGCTTCACGCAGCGAGCGGAACAGAATGTCCAGGATCAGCTTGATGATCCGGCTTTCCGTGGGCGTAAACAGCCGACCAGGCGGCAGTTGAACCACGGTTTTGCCGAAGCCACCAAAGAAGCTGTCGAGCGAGGAAAAGATCATCCCAGGCTCGATGACCACGGTGGAATAGCCCCGCAAAGCCTTTACGCGCACCACGTTCACAGACAGCGGGGGCGCCAAGTCTTGCAGGTAGGTACCGAACTTCAGGATGCGCGCATGGGTGGGATTGATGCGAGGGCTGGTGCGCAGCACCTCGAGCATCCCGAGGCGAAACAGCCGGATGAACCGCTCATTGATCATGTCGATCGAGGCGAGGTTCACCCCGAGGCTGCTGTCCTCGCTGGCCAAATCGTGCTTGCGCACGCGGGCACTGGTGTTGAAACCGGTGTCGACCGCGACCGAGCCGTCGGCCACGCCTTCGGCCAGAGCCTCGAGTTCGGCCTCGGATAGCAGGTTACCGCTGGGAGCGCTCATGCCCGCCCTTATTGCACGATGAAGCTCGTGAAGTGGATGGCATCGATGCCGCCAAAGTCTTCGTACTGTGTGAGCACGCGGTTGGCTTCATCCTTGAGCTTCTCAGCCAGCTCCTTGCGGAATTCGGGCCGGTTGACATCGGCTTCGGTGTACTGGCGCATCACGTCCAGCAGCGCGCCGCGTACCGCGAACTCGTGCTTATCGATGTTCTTGAAGACCCGCTCGTCGTAGCTGGTCATGAAGGCAATCTGGATCTGCATGACCTTGCGGGTACCCGTCAGGTTGCTCAGCAGTTCCTTTTCCATCTGCTTGTAGGTGTACTCAAAGCGAACCAGCTCGGGCGTGTTCTTCTTCACCCGCTCAGGCTTGGCGTCCTTGGCAGCTTTGCCATCTTTGCCACCCTTGCCGTCCTTCCCAGCAGCCGCATCACCGTCTTTGGCGGCTGTTTCAGCGCCTTCGAGCTCTTCCTCAGCCGAAGCCACGGCCTTCTTGTTGAAGAAGCCGCTGAAGAACAGCGTGGCGCCCGCGGTGCCGCCCATGAGCAGCAGCACCAACAGCACCAGCAGCAAAATCTTGAGGATGGGTTTTTTGGGCTTCTCTTCGACTTCAGTCTCTTCGGCGGTGGCCATGTGCGGACCTCATCAGGTGGGCTAGATCAGGACATCCAATGCACCCGGTCTGCCC
Source organism: Betaproteobacteria bacterium (assembly GCA_046094505.1). Lineage (GTDB taxonomy): Bacteria > Pseudomonadota > Gammaproteobacteria > Burkholderiales > Burkholderiaceae_C > RFTU01. Next base: position 15,098 of record JBJTHN010000053.1, on the reverse strand, counting down.
GTCCACTCGGGTCGATTGGGATCGACCTGGGCCGTGGCACCGACCGTTTGCTCATCGCCCGCCCCATCGTTCAAGGCCAGCGCTGCTGGATTTTCCGGCTGTCCGGGTGTCGGGTTTCCGCGATGACGGTCGCTCCAACCCCCAGACACCCACACGGAAGCAAGGTCCATGCCTGAAGCACCGACAGCCTCCCGAAGCCGCGGCAGACTGTCTTGAATCAAAGCCTGGGTTTGGCCGTGGGCCACCTGAAATTGAGCCTGCATGCGCTGACCCTGCATCTGCAGATCGATGTCGATCGGGCCCAAGTGCTGCGGATTCACGCTCAGGCGAATCTGCCACTCACCCTTGTCGATTTGCGCCAACAGGCGGGCTGCCAAAGCCTCGCCCATGCGCTTGCTCAGGGCTTCGTGGCCTTGCTCGAGGTGCTCTCGCAAATCCAAGGGCTGTGAATCCACGGGACGCTCAGGCGCCTCACCCTTTTGGATAGGTGTGGGCGTCTCGACGATGGGCGACGCCACGACCGCTGCCGCGCTCGAACTCACCGACCCCGGACCGGACAAGACTTCAGGCATCGGGTCTGACAGGGCAGCACCGGGTAGAGCAGCCCCTGCGCCTGCACGCGCCGGACCAACCTCACCCCTGGCCTGCAGAGCCCACCAGGCCGCGAGGCCAGCGGAAGCCGTCGTCACCACTCCACCCTCACCCGCTGGCGCAAGACCACCAGCCAGCGCGGCGCCGTCGCCGATGCGGCCCATCGAACCAAGGGGACTGCGCATGGCCTCAAGGCGACCGCCACCCTCCCGAAAAGTCGCCAATGCCTCCAAAAGAGATGCGCCCGGTTTGGACACAAAAGAACCAAATTTATCAGGCGCTGGCTTATCTTGACGGACCGTAGAGTCGCCGAGGGGTTTTTGCGCCCCAGAAGCCAGAGTGCCAACTTCCGGCAGGGAATCGCCTTGCTGCGGCATAGCCTGCTCCGGACCAAGCTGCACGAGGGAATCGCCCCTTGCAAGACCTCCAGGGCTGGACGGGCCTTTCTCACCATTCCACCCGCCTGGCGCCCCCGGGAGACCAGCCACCCAAGACGCCGCCGCAACCGTTGACCCGGTCTCCCCTGCCTTCAGGCCTGCGGAAACGGCAGGGGCTGCCACCTCTGAAGCGTCCACACCAAACATCCGGCTTAGGGCCTGGGCATCAAACCCTTGAGCGGCCGCAAACGCCCGCAAGCTCTCGTCACTGGCCGCCGGCTGGCTGGCGGTGATCACCTCCAGCTGAGGGCTGAGGTGCCAAGTTACCAGCGCAGGCACGGGCATCAAGGGTGTGCTGGCCTTGTCGTCAAGGGGCATGACCTCATGAGGGGTGCCCGGGGGGGCAGCACCCTCCACGATTGCGCCTTCCCCGTCAGCGTTGATGGCAGGCGGGAGAGCCTGAAGCGCTACATCCAACACCGCCCGGTGGCCGGCGCTGTCCAAGCCCAATCGGCCCACCAGGGCCGCCTCAGGCGCTTGGGCCGCTTTGCGGCTCACCTGCCGTTCGACGTTGTCGGACAGAGGAGAAACAACGCCAGGGTTAACCACGGTATTCGGGCTGTCCACGGTGGGCGATTGAGGCCCACCATCCCCCCCAGCTGGGCTCTGGAGAGTAAGCACGGCATGCTGCGCAACGCCCCCCTCAGCCGACTTCACGCCAGCATCGCCCCGCAACAGGGCTGCCCACTGAAGGGAGAGACCAGCGGCAAGTTCTTGCCGCCCCGCATTGTCAGACCGCCCCCCCACCGGCGCGCCCCCAAGTGCACCAGCCAAGGCGGCTTCCCCAGCCTCGGGGTTTACATCGGCACCCTGGCCGGGTGTAACAGGCGCGGCCTCTACCCCACCAGCGGCCTGCACCCGACCCAAAACCGCCGCGAACCCGCCCTGGGCAGACCCATCACCCGAGGGCTGCCCGGTGGCGTCCTGCCCATCAGAAAGGCCCTCCGCCGCGGCCAAGCCGGCCTTGGGAACGGCGCCAGACAGTGAACTCAACAGGTTGTCGGAGACGGGATTCATGGATCGGCGGGCCTTGCAACGGGGACCAAGCGGGCCGACCCAGGCACGCGCCCGGTCGGCAGACGCCCTGGAACAGCAAGAATCGTGACCGGACAGGCCTTGCCGCCAAGCTGTGGAAACAGGACCGCCACCGGCGCACACCTGCCGCCGATGGCACGCCGCTTGCTTTACAAGGGCATGTCCACCCTCACCCTGTCGTCCCTCCGACAGTCCCTGGGCCGCTTTGAAGCCTCAGGGCTGGGAATTCCCGCGCTGGTTTTCGTCATCATGGCGATGCTGGTGCTGCCCCTGCCCGCTTGGCTGTTGGATGTGCTGTTCACGTTCAACATCATCAGCTCGCTGATTATCATCCTGATTGCCATCGGAACCCGCAAGCCACTCGAGTTCTCGATTTTTCCTTCCTTGCTGCTGTTCGCGACCATGCTCAGGCTGGCGCTGAATGTGGCCTCCACCCGCGTCATCCTGGTCAACGGGCATGAGGGCCATTACGCAGCCGGTCAAGTGGTGGCGGCCTTTGGCGAATTTGTGATCGCCGGCAACTATGTGGTGGGTTTCATCGTCTTCATCATCTTGATGATCATCAACTTCATGGTGATCACCAAGGGTGCAGGCCGCGTCTCTGAGGTCAATGCCCGCTTCACCTTGGACGCCATGCCAGGCAAGCAGATGGCCATCGATGCCGACCTCAACGCCGGCATCATCGACAAGGAAACGGCGAACAAGCGGCGTGAAGAGCTGGGCCAGGAAGCCGACTTCTTTGGCTCCATGGACGGTGCTTCCAAGTTTGTCAGCGGGGATGCCATCGCAGGCCTGCTGATCTTGCTGATCAACATTGTCGGTGGCCTGGCCATCGGGATCATGCAGCACAACCTGTCGCCCGCCGAAGCCGGCCGCATCTACACCCTGCTGACCATCGGCGACGGCCTGGCCGCACAAATTCCGGCCCTGTTCCTGTCCATGGCCACCGCCATCATCGTGACGCGGGTGACCACCAGCGAAACGATGACCGAGCAAGCGGTCACCCAACTCAACAACCCCAACGCCCTGTTCGTCTCAGCAGGCATCGTGTTCCTGCTGGCCCTGGTTCCGGGGATGCCCCACCTGGTGTTCTTCGTGCTGGCAGCCGGCACGGCAGCCGTGGGATGGCTGGCCCTCAGAGGGCGCGCCAAGGACGAAGCCACAGCGGCGGAGGCGGCCAAGCCGGTCATCGAGGGGCCGAAGGAGCTGGATTGGAGCGACCTGGATCAGGTGGATCTGATCGGCTTGGAGATCGGCTATGGCCTGCTGCCCCTGGTGAACGCCGAGACCGGTGGACAGTTGATGCAGCGGGTCAAAGGCGTTCGCAAGAAGCTGTCCGCCGAACTGGGCTTCCTGGTGCAACCGGTTCGCATCCGCGACGCCTTGAGCCTAGAGCCCGACAGCTACCAGATCGTCTTGAACGGCGTCGTGCGCGGCCGTGCTGAGGTCAAGGTGGGCAAAGAGTTGGCCATCAACCCTGGGCGCGTGTACGGCCAGGTGGAGGGCGAGGCCACCAAGGAGCCCGCCTTCGGCTTGGATGCCGTGTGGATCGACCCCGCCCAGCGCGAGTATGCGCGGTCGATGGGCTACACCGTGGTGGACCCCGCCACCGCCATCGCCACCCATTTGAACAAGGTGCTGCGCGAGAACGCAGCCGACCTGCTGAGCCACGATGAGGTGCAGCAGCTGTTGGACAAGTTGGCGGCCCGGGCACCCAAGTTGGTGGAAGACCTCACCCCAGCCAAGCTGTCGCTGGGCATCATCACCCGCACGCTGCAGCAGCTGCTCAACGAGTCGGTCTCGATCCGCGACATGCGAAGCATCGCCGAGGCCCTTACAGAAGCCAGTGGCCGTACCCAAGACCCCGAGCAGCTGGCCGCGCAGGTGCGACCCAAGCTTGGCCGCATGATCGTGCAGGCCCTGGTGGACCCCCAGGACACGCTCTTGGCCATGACCCTGGATCCGGCCCTTGAGCAGATGCTGCACAACGTGTCACAGCACAGCCAACCCGGGCAGGGTCTGATGTTGGAGCCTGGCCTGGCCGACCGCCTCTTCCGCGCCTTGCGCGATGGCGCACGCTCGGTCGAAGAACAGGGCCACCCAGCCGTGTTGGTGGTGTCGCCTGGCGTGCGGCCCTGGCTGGCCCGCATGGTGCGCCACCGCATCAATGACCTCACCGTGCTGTCTTACAGCGAAATTCCCGAAGACCAAGCCGTCAAGGTGATCCACACCGTAACGGCCGACACGTCCGCCTGAATCGATCTCACCGCCCGCACAGGAGAAGCTCCACATGAAGCTCCAACGCATACTGGCCAAGGACTCCCGCAGCGCCAATGAACAGGCCATCGCCAAGTACGGGCGCGATGTGCTGGTGATTTCCAACAACCGCGTCAACGGCATGACCGAGTTGATTGTGGCGGTTGATGTGGAACCCGAAAAGATGCCGCCGCCGGTGATGCCCCGCGGGGCTGGAGAGCCCTTTGAGGCCGCCTTGCGCCAGCAACTGCAAGCGCCCACCGCAGATGGCCAAGCGCCGGGCAACGCCCTTGCACAAGGGCAGGCCGGCAGCCCTGGCGTTGCGGAGGCTTTCATTCCGGCCCAAATGGCCCTGATACAAGCGGCCCAGAGGGCTGCGGCCCAATCCCTGGGCCAGACCGAGCCACTTCGTCCGACCCCCGCAAAGGCGACTGCGCCGCAGCCCAAGGCCGTGCGCTATGCCCAGCAGTTCCGCTTGAGTGGACCGGCCACCAGTGCGCCGGCCGCCCTACCCTTGGCCAGCCTCACCGTGTCCCGTGTACTCGAGGGCTCGGCGACGGTGGCTTCGCAAGAGCGTTCACCGACCGAAGCCGATACAGTCCACACCTCAGCGCCCAGCGCCGCTGCACCACAGGGCCCCGATGGCGCGCTGTCGATGGCCACCATCAGCAGCGACAAAGCCCACGCCCTGACCGATTTGATCCGTGCTGAGATTGCCCAACTGCGTAAGGAAGTGCGCATGGGCCAACAGCTTCAGGCCTGGGCAGCACAGGGCCCTGCACACCGCTGGAACGAAGCCCTGTCCGAGGTCGGCGTGCCCACGACGCTGCGCGCGCTGCTGATGTCGGGCTTGTCAAACGACTTTGACGACCAGCAGGCCTTGGCGGCCATCGAAGCACAAATGGCCGAGAACCTGCCCAAACCGAAGGCCCAGCGCGGCCGCCGGGCGGCAGGCGCAGCCTGGACGTCTGGGGTGCACCTGCTCAGCGGCCCCGGCGGCAGCGGCAAGACCTCCATGGCCGCCCGGCTGGCCCATGAAGCCGCACAACGCTTGGGCGTGGACCAGGTGGTGCTGGTCAGCTGGAACGACAACCGCCCCGGCGCCTGGGGACAACTGCAGATGTGGGCGTCTCGGATTGGCGTGAACGCCTTCCGTGCAGCCGATTCCGCCATCCTCGACCTCTTGCTGCAGGAGCACCAGGGCAGCCTGGTGATTGTGGACAGCGGCCTGAGCCAGCCCGACATCCTCACCGCAGCCGTTCAAGGCCTAAAGGCCAGCCACCACCTGGTGATGCCCGCCGACGCCAATGCAGCCACGCTGCGCCGCTGGGTGGGCGAACACGCGCCCCGTTGGTCGGATGTCTTGGTCACCCGCTTGGATGAGTCGGCTCAGCCATGGCCACTGTTGCAGGCCTGCTGCGAGCACCAGTTGTGCCCGGCCATGGCCAGCGATGGCGGTGGCCTGACCCAGCTGCGCCAGCCCTTTGACGCACAGACCCTGCTGCAGCACGGCATGGCCGTTGTGGCCCAGCTGCTGGGCGCCGGTGGTCACTCCGGGCATACCGTTGGCCAGGACACCCCCGTGACCCTGGACATTCCCACCATCGACCGCATCACGACGACGGTGCCGCCGCGACAAGTGGGCCGAAGTGGCCGCGGCGCTGCGCGCGGTCGCCAGGGAGCCTCACATGCCTGATGGAAGCGGCGCCAAGCCGGTGGAGGTGATCGGCGTGGCCAGCGGCAAGGGGGGCGTGGGCAAGACCACGGTGTCCACCAACCTGTCGGTGGCCTTGAGCCAGATGGGCCGCCAGGTGCTTCTGCTGGACGCCGACCTGGGGCTGGCCAACGCGCAACTGGCCCTCGGGGTGCGCGCCGAGTTCAACCTCAGCCACGTGACTGCGGGCCTCAAACGCCTGCCCGAGATCCTGGTGCCGGTGCGCCCTGGCTTGCAGCTGATTCCGGGTGCCTCGGGTGTGCGCAGCATGGCCGCTCTCAGCGTAGACCAAACCGAAGCCCTGATTCACACCTTCGACCAAATTGAATCGGCGCCCGACTGCCTGGTGGTGGATGTGGCCGCCGGGATCTCACCCGGCGTGTTGTCCTTCATGGGAGCCTGCACCCGGCGGGTGGTGGTGGTCAAGGACGACCCCTCCTCGATCGCCGACGCCTACGGCATCATCAAGGTCATGCACCAAGACCAGGGCCTGTCGGAAATCCACCTGGTTTGCAACCAGGTCCAAAGCGAGGCCCACGGTCAGCAACTGCACCAGCGCCTGGCGGACGTCTGCCGGCGGTTCATCGGCCTGGAACTCCCGTACCTCGGCTCCATCGAAGCGGATGAACTGGTCCTGGAAGCGCACCGCAGATACCAACCCGTCGTGGAATTAGCGCCCGGTAGCGCGGCGGCCCGCGACTACCGCCGCCTGGCGCATGCCATCACGGAGTGGCCCGCCGCGCAAAACGTGGCCACCCGCCGCTTTTTCATGAACCGCCGCGCGCGGGGGCTTGCAGCCCCAGCCGGCACCGTGGGGAGCTGAACCCATGAACGCCGCCATTGAACTCTACGGAGCCACGGCAGCGGCCGTGTCCCTCAAGAACCGGGACGCCCTGGTCTTGGCCAACCAGGGCATGGTGCGCCGGGTGGCGTTGCACCTGAAGACGCGTATTCCGCCGGTGATCGAAGTCGACGAGCTGATCCAGGTGGGCATGATGGGTCTGTTGGAAGCCACCAGCACCTACGACCCCACCAAGGGCGTTGAGTTCGACAACTTCGCCCATGCCCGGGTGAGGGGCGCGATGCTGGACGAGGTACGGCGACTGTCCGCCCTGCCCCGCTCGGCCGTAGCCTTCAACCGCCAGCAGTCCGAGGCCACCCAGGCCCTGGCCAACCGCCTGGGCCGCCGGCCCAACGACCGGGAACTGGCCGAGCACATGGGACTGTCCATTGAGGAGTACCACAAGGAACGGGGGCAGGCCCGGGTGTTCGAGACCCATTCGATCGAAGACATGACCGAGGAAGTCCTGGCCATGCCCGACACCGCCATGTTGCGGCCCGACGAGGCGGTCGAGGAATCCCAGTTTATGGACGCGGTCACGGGAGCGATTGATTCGCTACCCGAGCGAGAACGGTTGATAATCAGCCTGTACTATGTGGAAGAGCTCAACCTCAAGGAAATTGGCGCCGTCTTGGGGGTGAGCGAGTCCCGCGTGAGCCAGCTGCTGTCCGCCGTGGTCAAGAAGCTGCGCTCCGAATTGAAGGTGGGCCCGGGCGGGAAGTGAACCGGGCCTTGTGCGGTTTCGGCGTTCGCAGTCCCTATGTTCAGCTTTTTTCAGAAAGAGACCCCCGAGCAACTGAAGGCGCAGGCCAAGGCCAACTACGAAAAGGCCGCCGCCCTGAAGTCCACCAGCCGGGAATCGGCCAGCATGCGCGTGCGCATCGCGCTGCTGGCCAAAGCACATCTCGACAGCGTCTTCATTGAAGGCGCTGAGCGAACGGGCACGTGGCAGGAAGTGTGTATGTTGGCCATCGCCAATGGCCAGGAAAAGCCCGAAGCCCCGACCCCCACCTACTTCCACCGGGTCAAAACACAGGGCACGGAAAACCACACCTACACCTGGATTCCCGAAGACCTCACCGATGAGGTGTTCAACATCGGCGCCCGCTACCAGACCGTTCAGATCGACGCCCACCAGTCCATCGCCATGGTTCAGCGAATCGCTGACGAAATCTGCCAGAAAGACCTCAAGCTGGACGCCCCCTTCAAGGCCCTGCAGTTTTTGCGCGACGAACTCGAAGCGGCTGGCGAAACGGTCAATATTCCCGCCGGCGGCAGAGCGGCAGCGCTGGGTGAAGGTGCTGTCGACTTCGAAGAAGACAACAGCAAACCGGGTACGCCCGGCGCCTGATGATCATCTTCCTCACCATCGTGGGTGCTGCGCTCTTGGGGCTGCTGGTGGTGGTGGTGTACCTCAACGACCGTGTGAACGAACTCGAGCGCCGCACGGGGTCTGGGCCGGTTGGCGGCACCGTGGCAGGAGGAGGCGACGACAACACCTGGCGCGGCCTGAGCGGCAAGCGCCTGTGGGACGCCATGGCGGGCAAGAAGGGCGTGACCCCGTTGGGCGATGCCGACCTGGATGCTCTGCGCCTGAGCTACGAGGGCGTGCTCTCCCAACACATCGAAAGCCTGTTCAGGTCTGGTCAATCAGACGCCCGCCGCGGCTCTGCCGTGCAACCCACGGCCGTCAAAACGCTGGCCTCACCGCGCGGCACGGTGCAATCCTGGATCCCCTTGAACCACGCCAACGCCCTGTACCGGGCGGGCATGGACTCCACCAAGGCCGACATCTACGAGACCGAACGGGCACGGATGACGCTGGACGAGACCGCCCAGGTGCTGTATGCGCAAACAGGGCTCTCGCTTTCGCAGCCGTTTTCTGACCTGCTGCTGGGCAATGGAGGCGAGCTTACACCGGCGGCCCCGGCCGAAGCTCTGCCAGCGCCAGCGGCTGGCAGCGATGGCATGCCCGCGGCCAGCACCACGGCCAGCACCACGCCCGGCCCCGGGGGTTCCGGGGGTTCAGGGGCGGCGGCGCCCTTGGCGGGGGCTGCTTCCCCCTCCGGCGGCATGTTTAGCGCCAATACAGGCGGCGGCACCCGAACCCCGCCCACGCCCGCCAGCCCGACCCACCCGGGGCCCAGCAGCTCAAGTTAGAGGGCTTTGATCCGATCTACTGTCCAAGTAAGCAGTTCAACGCACACTTGGAAGGACGATCAGATGAATGCCCATCGCGCGCTCAACAGCTACGGCAGCGTCAAGGTGGTGGCCGGCGTGGCCACCGCCAACAACGTGGAGCTGATCATGATGCTGTTCGATGGCCTGATCGAAAGCCTGAGTCTGGCCCGTGGCCACATCCAGCACGGCTCCATCGAGCTCAAGAGCCGTGCCCTACAGCGCGCCTCTCGCATCGTCTTGGGCCTGCAGAATGCGCTGGACCAAGAGCGCGGAGGCGACCTGGCCCGCAACCTCGCCGACCTGTACACCTACGTGGTGCGCCGCATCATCGACATCAACGCCTACAACGACCTGCAGGCGCTAGACGAGGTGTCGTCGATGATGATTGAGATTCGAAACGCCTGGCAGCAGGTGCCGGCGCTGGTGCCAGCGCCCGCCGCGCCGGCGCGCATGGCCAGCTGAAGTCCGTATCGGCTCCGTGGAGCCTGTGCAGACCTTGGGCACCCTTAGGCTTCGCTCTGCCCCAGCCGCGCCAACCAATGGCGCTGCACGCTGGCGGCATCCATCTGTCGCTGCAGGCTACGCTGTTCGGCCTGTCGGGCTTCCGCACGGGCGCCCTCCGCCACGGTGCGGGCCTTGAGGACTTCCGTTTCGGCCCGCTCCAGACGCTGGCGGCACTGGGCTTCGTGGGCCTTTGCAGCCTGCAGCTCCCGCCCTACCCGCTCCTGCAGGGACAACAGCTGAGACAGGGTATGGCGCAAGGCCGTGGTTTGGTGCACCTGGTGGTGAGCCGACTGGGTCGCCTTCTGCTGCTGCCCGTACTCCATGTACAGCGAGTGCAGGCGTTGAAGATGGGCCTCCAGCCGCTGGGTATCGCCCCGGGCTGTGGCCCACTGCCCCGCACAGGCATCTCGAACCTCGGTGGCTCGGGTCTCCAGGAAGGTCCACAGTTCGGTTCGTGTCATGGCAGGGCCTTTCTCACGGCGCGCTGATCAGGGCCAACAGTTCAGCCCGGGTTTGCTCGAGGCCCACCCGCTGGTGCATGTCTTGTTGGAGGAAGGCCTTGAGCCGTTCGTGCAGGCGGATCGCCTCGTCCAGCTCCGGGTTCGTGCCGGCCTGGTAGGCACCGACCTGAACCAGTTCGGCATTGGCCTGATACAGGCTCCAAAGGCGGCGCATGCGGTTGGCCCCCCGCCAATCTTCGGGGCTCAAGAGGTGCTGCATCACCCGTGAGATCGAACCATTGAGGTCAATGGCCGGGTAATGCGCGGCATCCGCCAAGCGGCGTGAGAGCATCACCTGCCCATCCAAAGACGCACGCGCGATGTCCACCACCGGGTCTTGGGCATCGTCGCCCTCGGCCAGCACCGTGTAGAGCGCCGTGATCGACCCACGCCCGCCACGGCCCACGCCGCCTCGTTCAATCAGATTGGGCAACAAGGAAAAGACCGAAGGGGGATAGCCCTTGGAGGTGGGTGGTTCACCAACGGCCAGACCGATTTCTCGTTGGGCGTGCGCCACCCGGGTCAAACTGTCCATGAGCATCAAGACGCTCTGGCCGCGCGCGCGGAAATACCCCGCGATCGCATGGGTCAGGTGCGTGGCCTTTAGGCGCATCACCGGCGACACATTGGCCGGCGCAGCCACCACCACCGATCGACGCAAGCCTTCTTCACCCAGGGTCTCCGTGATGAAGGACTGCACCTCGCGCCCGCGCTCGCCCACCAACCCGATCACCACGACATCGGCCTGCGTGAAGCGTGTGAGCATGCCCAGCAACACACTCTTGCCCACACCCGAGCCTGCGATCAGGCCCAGGCGTTGGCCGCGGCCGATCGTCAACAGCCCATTGATGGCCCTCACACCCACATCCAGAGGTTCGTGTATCGGCCCGCGGTCCATGGGGTTCAAGGCGTCACCCAAGAGGGGAACCGACGCTTCACAAACCGGATTGGGCGCACCGTCCAGCGCCTGCCCGCGGCCATCCACCACGCGACCCAGCAGCGCAGGTCCCACCTTGGCTTCAGCCCGGTAGTCCAGCAGCCTCACGGTAGCGCCCGGCCCCACGCCATGTGGCTCGGCATACGGCATCAGGTACAGGGTCTGATCGTTGAAGCCCACCACCTCGGCTTCCAGGCGGTCGCCAAACGCACCCACCACTTCGCACAGTGCCCCCACCGGCGCCATCAGGCCCTTGGCGTGCAGGGTCATGCCCACCAGGCGGATCAAACGCCCCGTGCGCTGCGGCTCCAGCGCCCGAACCCGGTCCAGGGTACGCGTGACCTCATCAGCAAAATCAAGCATGGTCGCCCTGCCCTTGAACCGACTGCTGGATCTGGGCTTCGTCCTGCTGCCATTGCATCGACAGGATGCGCAAATCTTGCATGATGGAGGCCAAGCGGTGCTGAATGAGATCCTCCACCGTGGAAGCATCGCTTCGTGCACGGACCGAACCGCGAGCCAGTTCAGGGTCTTCCACCCAATGGACCCGCTGGCGCATGACGGTGTCGGGCGGCAAGCCTGAGGCCGGGTCGTCCCAAGCCTGTTGCAGCAGCGCCCAGTCCTGTGGGTGCAGCTCTACTGTCAAGGGCGCCTGCTCACCGGCCTGAAGCGCCTGCACGCTGCGGCGTACCAACTCGTCGATCACCTTGGGCGACACACTCAGTTCCTGGCGTACCAACTCCATGGCCAGGTGCAAGGCCAAACGCTTGAGCGGTTCAAACCGGGCCGCGGCATCATCGGGCAGCAGCAGCGGCTGCAGGGCACGGGACAGGGACTCCAGCAGGAACACGACGTCCCGTGGATGGTCGGAGGGGCCAACAGCAGATGGCGAGGCATGCCCATCGCCGTGGAGGCGGTGAGCGTCGGCGTCTGGAGATGCATCCGCGTCCGAGGGCATGCCATCGGCTGGCCCTAGCCCAGCGCCCTGAGCCAACCCCTCCTCAAATCCTTCTCGATATCGCTGCTCCAGCAAGGCCTGGAGCTCGGGTGGCCAGGTGCTGGACGTCACGCTTCCCGGATCGGTCTGGACCGGATCCTCGCTGTGGTTCAACGCCAGCGGATCGGATCCACCCACGGATGCTTCGGCCTCCTGTAGCGCCTCTACCGCCATGGGCGGGGCCAGCAAGGGATGAGGTGCAAACGCTGCCTGCACGGGCACCAGCAGGGACTGGACGTCGAAGCCCCCATCGCCCGGCGCGGGCGCGGCGCGGGCCAGCAAGGGGTCGGCGATGAAGACGGCAGCGCTCATGGGGCCTGATCCCGCCCGTTACACAAAGTCGTCGCCACGACCGGCCAGCATCAGCTCGCCAGCATCGGAGAGTTTGCGCGCGATGCGCATGATGGACTTTTGTGCGTCTTCCACGTCGGTGATGCGCAAAGGTCCCTTGGCCTCCATGTCGTCGACGAACATCGATCGTGCACGCGAGGACATGTTGGACAGGAATTTTTCCTTGGTCTCCTCGTTTGCACCCTTGAGCGCCACCATGAGCATGTCGGGCTCGACGTTGCGCGACAAGGTCTGGATCGAGCGGTTGTCGCAACCGGCCAGATTGTCGAAGGTGAACATGCTGTCCTGGATCTTGAGCATGAGGTCCGGATCGATCTTCTCCAGCCCGCCCATGATCTGGGCCTCCAGGTCGGTCTTGACGAAGTTCATGATCTTGGCGGCACTCTTGACGCCGCCGAAGCTGGAACTCTTGGCCGACGAGTTATTGGAGAACTGCTGCTTCATGATCGCCTCGAGCTCGCTCATGGCCGACGGCTGAACGGTTTCCAGGCTGGCGATTCGCTGCATGATTTCCGATCGCGCGACCCCGGGTAGAAACGCCAAGACGTCGGCAGCCACGTCATACTCCAAAACACTCAAGATGATGGCAATCACCTGGGGGTGTTCGCCGTGGATCATGTCGGCGATCGAGCGCGCGTCCATCCACTGCAGGATCTCCAGACCTCGGCTACCCTGCCCCGGCAGGATCCGACCCAAAACAGAAGCAGCCTTGTCTTCGCCCAAGGCCCGCTTGAAGACCTTCTCCACGTAGTCCGTTGTCCCCAACCCCAAGCTGGTCTGTTTCTTGAGCGTCATGACGAACTCGTCGAGCACGAAGTTCACCGCCTCTTGCGATAGGTCGGCCACCGAAACCATGGCGGCACCCAGGGCCTGAACCTCCTTGGGGTTCATGTAACGGAGGATTTCTGAGGCCTGCTGCTCTCCAAGCAGCAGCATCAACACGGCCGCGCGTTGGGTGCTGGACAGCGCGTCTAGCTCCAGCTTGAGGGCCTCGGTCATGAATGCCCCAAGGTCGGGCGCGGTGATCACGTCCCCGGGCTTGGCATCAGCTGGTGCGGCGCCGGCTTCTTTGGGCGCGTCCTTGACTTCCGCTTTGGTTGCCATGGTGGTGCTCTCCTGGTGCTGAGTCGGTTCGGCGGGCTTGCGGGCCTGTGCCTCAACCCAACTTGATCATGTTCTTGAGCACGCTGGCCACGCGTGCGGAGTCCTCGGCCACCAGCATACGAATCAGCGCCACCTTGTCATCGTAGGTGTTGGCGGTGTCCAGCATTTCGGCCGAGATCGCGCTCTTCTTGGGCTTGAGCTTGGCCTTGATCTCCTCAAGGGTCTCGCCCTCGCCGATCTGGATCATCTTCATGTCCTCTTCGGTGAGCTCGCCATCGCCCAGAATCTTCTTCTCGTCATCCTCCGAAACCAACGGCTCATTGGCCTTGATCATGGACTTGACCACCGGACGTGCGATGACCAACAGGAAGACCAGGAAGCCCAGGGCCACCAATCCGCTCTTGATCATGGCTTGGACCGTGCTGTCCTGCCACCAGGGGGCGCCCGTGTCCATCACCGGCGGCGGGCCGAACTTCGCGGGAATCAGCGTGACGACGTCGCCACGCTTTTCGTCGTAGCCGACCACGCCCCGCACCAGATTGAGCATGCGATCCACCTCCTGCGGCGAATAGCCAACAGGGGCCGCGCCATCGGCGCCGGGCGCGGGCGCCGCACCGGCTGCGGGCGCAGCGGTGCCCGGTGCGGCGGGGGCGGGTTCACGCTCGTTGATCACCACCGCCACGCTCAGACGCTCAACCTTGCCCATGGCGTTGCGAACATGGCGAACCGTGCGGTCGAGTTCGTAGTTGCGGGTGCTGCGCGAGGACTGGGTGCCGGACTCGGGCGCAGCGGGTGCATTGGCAGTGGCCGCTGCGTTTTCGGGCGGCCGGTTGCTCAAGGCGCCGGGCACACCTTCGGCCTTGGCCGTTGAGTTGCGTTCCTCGCTCAGAACCTCAGAGCGGGTACGTGGGCCCTTCTCACGGTTGTCGAAGTCCTCGGTGGTGCTCTCGACCTGCGTGAAATCCAGGGACAAATTGACCTGGGAACGCACATTGGTCTCGCCCACGATCGGCGACAGAATGGCCATGATGCGCTCGCGGTAGGTTTCCTCGAGCTGCTGCTTGTGCATGGCCTGGGCGGTGGTCAAGCCCAACTTGCCCTCCAGGGGCGACTCGGTCAGCAGCTTGCCCATGTTGTCCACCACCGTCACGCCTTCGGGCGTGAGGTAGGGCACGCTGGACGAGACCAGGTGCACGATGGCCTGCACCTGCTTCGGCGAAATCGAGCGGCCCGGATACGGAGAGACCACCACCGAAGCCTTCGGCGCAACACGGTCACGAACAAATACGCTTTGCTTGGGTGTGGCCAGGTGCACGCGCGCCGCTTGGATGCTGCCAATCTGCAGCACACTGCGGGCCAGCTCTTGCTCCATCGCGGCGTTGTAGCGCACCTGTTCCATGAATTGGCTGCTGGTCATGGAGTTTTGATCTTTCAGACCCTCCACACCGGTGGTGCCCGACTTGGGCAAGCCTTGTGAGGCCAGCAACATGCGGGCCTCATGGTAGCGGTCGGCGGGTACTTTGAGTTGGCCGGTGGTGGCATCCACCTGGGGCTTGAAGGCCGCATTGCGCAGGGCTTCGTAAGCGGCTTGTTGGTCGGCTTCGGTCAGGCCAGGCATGACGGCCCGGTACGGAATGGACTGCATCCAGG
>JBJTHN010000052.1:0-10994 GCA_046094505.1 Betaproteobacteria bacterium | reverse complement strand
CGGTGAGGTCGACGGTCGGTCTTGGGGTGTTTCGCATCTCGGCTCCTCAAGTAGATCACTGCCGTGATCTGGTTGAAAAAACCGCTGCAAGCGTGCTACTTCACCAACAAAAACAACCACTTACCGGATTTTTGGTGGGCGGTGCAGGGTTTGAACCTGCGACCCCTGCCGTGTGAAGGCAGTGCTCTACCGCTGAGCTAACCGCCCGGATTTGGTTCACATGGGCCCGGCGCTGGAACCCCATGCGCCTGATGGCGCATGGGGATGCGCGGGCCCGGGCGCTGCTCGCGTCCGGAAGCCTCCCATTATGACACAAGTTCGCGCCACACCGTCTTATCGCCACTGGCTTTGTCCAATTCGGCCAATACCCGCTCGTGCTCGGCAAGCTCATGGGCATCAGGCTGTACCAGCAGCACAGCCAGGCCCGCCAGGTCCTGCGTGGCGGCCTTCTGCTCGCCCAGCGCATGCGCATGCCTATGCCCGTGCACCTGATCAATCACCAGGCTGTCCTGCCCACGCGTCATGCGGATGAACACCTCAGCCAACAGCCCAGCGTCCAGCAGCGCACCGTGCAGGGTTCGGTTGCTGTTGTCCACCTCAAGTCGTGTGCACAGGGCATCCAGGGAGTTGCGTTTGCCGGGGAACAAATCACGCGCCATCAACAGGCTGTCGGTCACAGCCGGCACATGGCGAGAAAACGCCTCACGCCCCAGGCGCTTGAGCTCGTGGTTTAGAAAGTTGAGGTCGAACGAGGCGTTGTGGATGATGACTTCAGCCCCTTGCAGCCAGGCCAGAAAGTCATCTGCGATCTCGGCAAACTTGGGCTTGTCAGCCAAGAACTCGTCGGTCAAGCCGTGCACCTCCAGGGCCTCGGGGCTGCTGGAGCGCTCAGGGTTGAGGTAGTAGTGGCGTGTTTGGCCGGTCAACCGTCGGTTGACCATCTCCACGCAGCCAATCTCGATCACACGGTCGCCCGCCTCGGGGCTCAGCCCCGTGGTCTCGGTGTCCAAAAAGATCTGTCTCACCGCTGTTTCAACCCCACACTTCAGTCGTGCGCACCGCGCCACCACAGCACCAGTCCAGCCGCCACCATGGGCACGCACAGCCATTGCCCCATGCTCATGTTCAGGGCCAGGAGCCCCAGAAAGGCGTCGGGCTCGCGGAAGAACTCGGCCACAAAACGCAGGACGCCGTAACCCACCAGGAACAGGCCGGACACCTGCCCCACGCCCCGCCGGTGCCGCGCATACAGCCACAAACACACGAACAACAACACGCCTTCGAGCAGCAATTGGTACAGCTGCGATGGGTGGCGCGGCAACATCACGCCGCTTTGCGGAAACACCATGGCCCACGGAAGGTTGGCGTCGGCCACCCGGCCCCACAATTCCCCATTAATGAAGTTGCCCAAGCGCCCACTGGCCAAGCCCAACGGCACACAAGGCGCGATCAGGTCGGTGACCTGCAAAAAAGAACGCCGGCGCAGACGAGCGAACAAGGCCATGGCCGCCAACACGCCCAAAAGCCCGCCGTGAAAGGACATGCCGCCCTGCCAAACTTTCAGAATCTCCAGGGGCTGCGCCAGGTACAGCTCAGGCTTGTAGAACAAGGCATATCCCAAACGCCCGCCCAGGATGACCCCCAGGATGCCGAAAAACATCAGGTCTTCCACATCGCGGGGTGCCCAGCCCTGCCCGGCCATGGCGCCCTGCCGTAGGCGCAGCCGCGCGGTCCACATGAACAGCACGAAGGCCAGGAGGTAGCTCAGACCGTACCAATGCACCTGGATGGGCCCAAGCGACAAGGCCACAGGGTCGAACTGGGGATGCATCCACATGGCCTGCATGCTATCAGCGGAACCTAGAATGCGGGCCTTCGGGCCTACTTCGATTTCCCCATGAGCACACCCAGCAACCGCCGCTCCAAGAACATCACCGAGGGCGTCGCCCGCGCGCCCAACCGCTCCATGTACTACGGCATGGGCTACAAGGAAACCGACTTCGGCAAGCCCATGATTGGGGTAGCCAACGGGCACTCCACCATCACACCCTGCAACTCAGGCTTGCAGCGCCTGGCTGATGCGGCGGTTGAGGGCCTCAAACAAGCCGGCGCCAACGCCCAGCTCTTTGGCACGCCCACCATTTCCGACGGCATGGCCATGGGCACCGAGGGCATGAAGTACTCCCTGGTCAGCCGTGAGGTGATCGCCGACTGCGTGGAAACCTGCGTGGGTGGCCAGTGGATGGACGGCGTGATCGTGATTGGCGGCTGCGACAAGAACATGCCAGGCGGCATGATGGGGATGCTGCGTGCCAATGTCCCCTCGCTCTACGTGTACGGCGGCACCATCATGCCGGGCAAGTACAAGGGCCAGGACCTCAACATCGTCAGCGTGTTTGAGGCTGTGGGCCAGTTCAGCGCCGGCAAGATGAGCGAAGAGGACTTCTGCGAAATCGAGCGCCGCGCCATTCCGGGCAGTGGCTCCTGCGGCGGCATGTACACCGCCAACACCATGTCGTCTTCCTTCGAAGCCTTGGGCATGTCCCTGCCCTACTCTTCGACCATGGCCAATGTGGAAGACGAGGTGGTGGACAGCGTCAAGAAAGCCGCAGCCATTTTGGTGGAGGCCGTGAAGAAAGACCTCAAGCCCAAGGACATCGTCACCAAGAAGGCGATTGAGAACGCGGTGGCGGTGATCATGGCCACGGGAGGCTCCACCAATGCCATCCTGCACTACCTGGCCATTGCCCACTGCGCGGGTGTGCACTGGACCATCGACGACTACGAGCGCATGCGCAAGAAGATTCCGGTGCTGTGCAACCTCAAGCCCAGCGGCAAGTACCTGGCCATTGACCTGCACCGTGCCGGCGGCATTCCGGCCCTGATGAAGGAAATGCTCAAACACGGCCTGCTGCACGGCGACTGCATGACCATCACCGGCAAGACCGTAGCTGAAAACCTGGCCGATGTGCCCGACCTGGACCCCAACCAAGATGTGATCCTGCCCGTGAGCAAGCCCATCTACGCACAGGGGCACCTGGCCATCCTCAAGGGCAACCTCAGCCCTGAGGGCTGCGTGGCCAAGATCACCGGGCTGAAGAACCCGGTGATCGCCGGGCCGGCCCGCGTGTTCGACGACGAGCAATCAGCGCTGGCGGCCATCATGGACGGCAAGATCAAGGCGGGCGACGTGATGGTGCTGCGCTACCTGGGCCCCAAAGGCGGCCCGGGCATGCCTGAGATGTTGGCACCCACCGGTGCCCTGATCGGCCAGGGCCTGGGCGAAAGCGTGGGCCTGATCACCGATGGCCGCTTCAGTGGCGGCACCTGGGGCATGGTGGTGGGCCACGTGGCGCCTGAGGCCTATGAAGGGGGCACCATTGCCCTGGTGCACGAGGGCGATTCCATCACCATTGACGCGCACCAGTTGCTGCTGCAGGTGAATGTGAGCGATGCGGAACTCGCGCGACGCCGCGCGGCTTGGAAGAAGCCCGCACCACGCTACACGCGCGGTGTAATGGCCAAGTTCGCCAAGCATGCGGCCAGCGCCAGTGCAGGCGCGGTCTTGGACAAGTTCGACTGAGGCTCAGCCCGGGTAGGCGTAGGTGATGCGAACCACAGGCGCTTTGCGCGTCTGTGGGTCCACCAGATTGGACAGCCCTTCGTATTCCAGCATGTCTCGGCTGCGCAGGTCGTAGGCCAAGCGGACGGTGGGCACCAGGAGCCTGAGCATCGAATCGGGCTCCACCAGCAGCCTGAGTACGCCTGATTGAGCGGGCTCCGCGCGCCGGATTCGAAAACGAAAGTGGTCGAACTGGCTGATCACACCCAGCTGCATGGCCACCGTGCGCCCACTGGCCAATTCCTCCAGCCGCTCCTGCACGAAGACGTGAAAGCCAGAGTCCACGGCCAGGCCTGAAACCCGTGCCACATCGCGCGTCTTGCGCTGGCCTGCCTTGGCCGTTTCCATCTTCACGGTGGTTTCGCCCACCTCGGTGATGGCCTCCTCCTCGCCCAGGGCCGGATACACCGTGCGCATCAGGGGGACAAAGCGGTCGCGGCCGAACTCCAAGCGCTTTTCGCCCAGCAACACCCCCTGTGGTGAGACGTATCGGATCGTGCCGGCCACCCACCGCCCGCCGCGCAGTTGTTGCTGGTGTACCTCGGTGTACAGCCACTGGCCGGTCTCGGCGTGCAGCGCGCGGCCAGAGAACTGGCGCTGCTGCACAGAGCCTTCTGGGGTCTGCGCCCATGCTGGTGCGTAGGCTTGTGCGACAGCAGCCACACCAAGCCTCAGGCCCCAGCGCAGCGTGTGCCTGCGGCCCCAGGCCTTGCGTTCAACACCTGGTGTCATCGCTTCTCAAAGCGGTAGTGCACCACACCCCACTGGCGCCCTTGGTCGTAGCCGAAGAGCTCGGCCACAGCCATGTAGAACATGCGCCAGCGCTGGAACCACCGTGCCGCATCGGCCTTCCCATAGGCCTGCTCAAACACCGGCAGGATGCGCTCGCGCGCAGCATCCATCCCGGCCAGCCAATGGTTGGAGGTCTTCTCGTAGTGACGCCCATCCACCCACCAGCGCCGCTGCACCTTCAGGTGGTCTTGGAAGTGCAGGAAAAGGTCGGCGCTGGGCATGATGCCGCCGGTGAAGAAGTACCGGGTCATCCAGTCGCTCTGGTCCTTCACCTCAAAGTGGTAGGCCAGTGTGCGGTGGGCAAAGACATGCACCAGGGCCACGGCGCCGGGGTTCATCCAGGAGGCCACCTTGGCGAACAGACTTTGGTAGTTCTTCATGTGCTCGAACATCTCGATAGAGACCACACGGTCAAAGTCGGCCTGCACGCCCTGTAGGGGAAACTCCGCTTCCACCACATTGGCCGTGAGGATGGTCAAGTTGTCCAAGCTGCGCTCACGGGCGCGGGCCTCGATGAACGCCCGCTGGCCATGCGAGTTACTCAGGCCCACCACTTGAGAGCCCGGGAAGCGCTCGGCCATCCACAGGCTCATGCTGCCCCAGCCGCAACCCAAGTCCAGGATGCGTTGCCCATTGTCCAGCCCGGCGCGCTGGGCATAGAGCTTGAACATTGCCTCTTCGGCCTCGGCCAGGCTCTCCTGCCCCGTTTCGTACCAGGCACAGGAATACTTCAGGCGCGGGCCCAGGTGCAGGTGAAAAAACTCGGCGGGCACCTCGTAGTGCTGCTCATTGGCAGCATCGGTTTCCTTGGCAATCGGGCTTTGGCGCAGTTCTTCCACCAAGGCGGCCAGGCGTTCCGCAGCCAGGGGCGGCTGGTCCAGGCCCTCATCCAACAGTCGCTGCTTCATCAGGCTGCGCATGCCGGCACGAACCACGGCATCAGGCAGCAAGCCCCGCTCGCAGGCGTCGATCAGGGCGGTGCTCAGGCGGGCCGCCAGAGGCGGGGTCTGCGGTGGTGGCGTCATGGGGGCCACGGGTGTGCTCATGGCCGGCGACTATGCCTCAAGGGGCGCGCTTCTTGGGCGGCCAGGGTATCAAGGGGCTGACCGTGCGGATGTACTCGGCGTACTCGGGCCGGGTTCGGGCCGCCTGGGCTTCGGTGGCTGGAATACCCGAGAGCTTCAGCAGCAAAAAGGCCATGACGGCCGGCGGCAGCAGGGCCAGCGCAAAACCTTCCGCCCCCCAAGCCAGCGGCACATAAGCGGCCCAATGCAGGCATTCGAAAAAGTAGTTCGGATGGCGTGACCAGGCCCACAGACCCTGACGGCACACGCGGCCCTTGTTGTCCGGGTTGCGCTTGAAGGCGGTCAGCTGGGCATCGGCCAGCGCTTCGCCCAGGATGGACACCACCCAAATGCCGGCCGACAGCAGGATCAAGCCCGGTGGCACGGGGGTGTCGCGCCGGCTGGCCACCAGCAGCCCCAAGGCGATCAGCAGCGAAAACACCACCTGCACCTGGAAGAACCGCCACATCTTGTAATTCGCCTGATCGCCCCACTCGCGCCGCAGCTGCGCGTAACGGCCATCTTCAGGCTTGCCATGGTTGCGCGCCCACAGGAAAGCCCCCAGGCGCACACCCCACACCAGCGGCATCACGGCAATCATCAGCCGAACCAAGGGCTCTGCCGTCGAGTGCCAGGCAAACCAAGGGCCGAGGAGGCCCAAGGTCCAAGCCCAAACGGCGTCCACCTCACCCGCATTGCCCGTTCGCAACTGCAACAGCCAAACCCCCGTAAACGCCAGCGCCAGCGCCAACCAGGCATTCACAAGGAGTTCAACGAGGCTCATGCGGGCGTTCTCAAAATGGGGTCAGCGTCAAAAATGACTCCGACCCCATTTTTACTTCAGATCACCGGCCAGGCTGGCCAGGGTGTCTGGGGCGATGCCCACGTGGGCGGGGTAGTTGGTGTGGTCGCAGCCGAGCTTGACGGCGGCGCCGGCGCGAACGGCGTCGCGCATGTCCTTGTTGAACTCGAAGCGCACGAAGTGCACCGACGAGGTCTTCTCATCGTTTTCGCGGTCGAGGTCTTCATCGGCGATGGCGTAGACGCGGCCGTGTCCTTCCACCTCAATGAACATACGGTCTTCGACGCCAATCAAGCGGGCCAGTTCACGCTTGCGCTCATGCACATCCGGGTACTCCAGCAGCATGGTGGCCTTCCAATTGCTGCCATCGGGAATCAGCGGGGCGTACGCCTCGATTTCGCTGTTGATACCCTCTTCGTCGAAGATCTTTTCGATGTGCAGCATCTCCTGAATCTGACGGCGGATGGTCTGCTCGTCTTCAAACTGCAGCGTGATGTGCTCACCCAGCTGCACGCTGCGCAGCTTGCGGTGGGCGATGGCTTCGGCGCGCGCCGACTTGCGAACTTTCGAGTAGGCCTCGAGGGTCATGAGGCTATCGCGGGCGATGGTCGTCATGGTGTGAATCTCCTATCAATCAATCGATCAAGCCATGCCATAGGCACGGCGCACCAGGCTCAGCGGGTGCTGCAAGGCCTGCGCGGGGGTTCCGGCTTCCTTCATGCCCTGGGCGATGTGATGCCCGGCCAGGGCGCAATCGCTGGAAATGAAGTCGGGGTTGTCTTTGGCCATGGCGCGGAAGACAGGCTTGCCGATCTTCATGGCCACCTTGTGGTAATCCTTCTTCACGCCGTAGGTGCCGGCGTGGCCCGAGCAGCGCTCCACCGTGTTGAGCTGAACATCGACCTTGGTGCCGATGAGCTTGAACATCTCCTCGGTCTTCTTGCCGATGTTCTGCACACGACCGTGGCAGGGGATGTGGTACGAAACCTTGCCCAGCGCGGTCTTGAAGTCGGTCTTCAAGAGGCCGTCGCGGTTGCGCAGCATCAGGTACTCGAAGGGGTCCATCATCGCCTTCTTCACCAGCTGCGTATCGGTGCAGTTGGGGAACATCAGCGGAATTTCCTGCTTGAACATCAGCGTGCACGAGGGCACGGCTGACAGGATTTGGTAGCCTTCCTTGGCGTAGCGTGCCAACACCGGAATGTTCTGCTCCTTGCTTTGGGCCACCGACTGCAGGTCGCCCAGCTCCAGCTTGGGCATGCCGCAGCAGCTCTCCTTGTCGACGATCACATACGGGATCTCGTTGTGGTCCAGGATCTTGAGCAGGTCGTGCCCAATGCCGGGCTCGTTG
Source organism: Betaproteobacteria bacterium (assembly GCA_046094505.1). Classification (GTDB taxonomy): domain Bacteria; phylum Pseudomonadota; class Gammaproteobacteria; order Burkholderiales; family Burkholderiaceae_C; genus RFTU01. The sequence goes on along the minus strand of JBJTHN010000052.1, from coordinate 3,363 downwards.
TAATTCACATAGCAGGTGGAAAAGATCGCCACCTTGCCCAGGGTGCGATCACCGTTGGTGACCTGCTTGTAGCGGGCCTTGGGCGCGCTCCAGCGGAAGCGCTCGGACGCCAAATCGGGCATCCAAGCATCGGGGTGCACGCCCAACTGTGAATCCATCACCTGGCGGGCGAACTTGGTCTTCTTGGCGGCGTTGACCGCCTGCACCACGATGGGAATGCCGGCGAACTGGCCGTGCACATCGGTGGAGGCCAAGAACTTCTCGCCGCGCTTGAGCTCTCCCTTTTGGAACTTGATGGCCTTGGCGCGCAGCATGGTGTGCGGGAAGTCCAGGTTCCACTCGTGCGGCGGCACATAGGGGCACTTGGTCAGGTAGCACAGGTCGCACAGGTAGCACTGGTCGACCACCTTCCAGTAGTCGGCCTTTTTCACCCCGTCCACTTCACCCGTGGGGCCCTCGTCCACCAGGTCGAACAGGGTGGGAAAACTCTGACACAGGCTCACACAACGGCGGCAGCCGTGGCAGATGTCGAAGATGCGCTCCATCTCGTCAAAGCACTTCTCTTCGTTGTAGAACTCGGGGTTCTGCCAATCGATAGGGTGCCGGGTGGGCGCTTCAAGGCTGCCTTCTCTGCTCATGATGGGTGTGTGCTGAATTGGGGGTCTGGTAAACCGACCGGTGGGGACGGTAAGGGCAGGTAGGAACAAGAAAGGGGCCCTGGGCCCCTTCCTGCAGGCTATGGGCTGCTCTGATCAGTCGACCAGGGCGTCCAGTGCCTTCTGGTAGCGGTTGGCGTGCGAACGCTCGGCCTTGGCCAGCGTCTCAAACCAATCGGCAATCTCGTCAAAACCTTCGTCGCGCGCGGTCTTGGCCATGCCCGGGTACATGTCGGTGTACTCGTGCGTTTCGCCAGCCACAGCGGCCATCAGGTTTTGGCGGCTGCTGCCAATGGGCAGGCCGGTAGCCGGGTCACCAGAACCCTGCTCCAGGAATTCCAGGTGGCCGTGGGCGTGGCCGGTCTCACCTTCAGCGGTGGAACGGAACAGCGCTGCCACGTCGTTCTGGCCTTCAACGTCAGCCTTGTTTGCGAAGTAGAGGTAGCGGCGGTTGGCCTGGGATTCGCCTGCAAAGGCGTCCTTCAGGTTCTGCTCGGTCTTGGTACCTTTGAGTCCCATCGAGTCCATCTCCATTGATTGGGTTGAGGTGCTGTGTCTTGGACACTTTGTCCATGACGACCCCGACACGATACCGTGAGATGCCAACCGCTTCCAATGGAATTGCTCAATCCTGAGCTTAGTGAAAGCCTATCGGGACACCGACCTCTATAGCACGAACCATCGGATCCACTCGCTTCATGGGCGCAAACCCAGAGCCCCATCCAACAGCGCGCTCAGGCGGCTCTCGGTGTGCATCAGGTCCAGCAACACGCTGAAGTGGTTGCGTTGCGCAATCGGCTCGGCCCGTTGCACCGCAGCGGTACCCCAAGCAGCCTCGATCAACCGGTTTTGGCGGTGGAACTCGCCACTTTCCAATTCCCCCGCAACCGCCGTCAGGCGACAAGCCCTGGGCGCAGACCACCGCACAGGGCTCAGCTTCTGTATCGACTCCGGCGTCAGCCGAATGTCGGGCATCAACCACTCGCAGTGCACCAACGGGGCCAGGTCAAACAGCCCTGAAATGGCCACGCCGCGGGTGCTGAGCTGACGCGGCAGCGTCAGGCCCATGGCGCGGCCCAGCACGTCGGCCCGGCAGCTTAAGGCCATCGCCGTGAGATGCCCACCGGCCGAATGGCCCGCCACCACGATGCGCTGGGGGTCGCCACCCCATTGGCGCGCGTGGGCCCAGACCCAGGCCAAGGCCTGCGCAATCTCCAGGCTGATGTCTTCCAGGCCCACGCTGGGGGCCAAGGAATAGTTCGGGATCACCACCATGGCGCCGCGTTGGCTCAATCGTGGGGCGATGAAGGTTTGAGCGGACTTGTCGAGCATCCGCCAATACCCCCCGTGGATGAAAACCAGGATGGGCGCACCCGCCCCACCCGCAGCCTGTGAAGGCTGGATGAGATCGAGCGTGTTGAGCGGCCGCGGCCCATATGGCAGGTTCCAGTGGCCCAGCCCCTGGTGCTGCAGGGCCTGGCGGGCCTGAGCCGAATCCTCATCCCATAATCGCAGGATGTTCTGAAAGTCGGGCACCAACAGACGGTTGTTGTAGGCCTGGCTGTAGCCTTCGGGAGTCATGGTGTTCATGAGCAAGATCGTAACGGCACTGAGCCTTTCTGTGGCCTTGGCCGCCCTCGTGGTGGCGCTGCCCGCGCATGCCCAACGCTCGGCGTCCCCTGCATCCACCGCCGATTCGCCCAACGCCCTGCGTGCGGGCCCGATGGTGGGTGACGTGGACATGCACAACGCCTCGATCTGGGTGCTCACCGAGCGGCCCGGTACCGTGGAGCTCGAGTTTTGGCCCTTGGCAGCGGGTGCGGCGCCCACGCAGAACCCGGCGGCGGGCGCTGTGCGCCGCGTGCGGGTGCAAACGGACACACAGGTGGCGCCCGGCACCGCCGTGGCCCGTCTCACCCCCTTGGAGGCCGGCCAGGCCTACGGCTACCGCGTCCTGGTGGACGGGCGTGCGCAAGACGTCGCCCTGTCCTTTCGCACCCATGCGCGGTGGCAGTTTCGCCAGGGCGTGCACGCCCCTGAAACCCGCGTGATGCTGAACTCTTGCACCTACATCAACGAACCCGCCCGCGACCGCGATGGCACACCATATGGCGGTGACTACGAGATCTTCGGCGCCATGGCACAAGCCAAACCCGATCTCACCGTCTGGATGGGCGACAACGTTTACTACCGGGAGAACGACTACACCAGCGCTGAAGGCATGGCCTACCGCTGGCGGCACGACCGCGCCCTGCCCGACTTGCAGGCCCTGCTGCGCACCGGCCGACACGTGGCCACTTGGGACGACCACGACTTCGGCCCCAACGACGCCAACGGCAGCTTCTCCTTGAAGGGGGCGGCGCTGGACATCTTCAAGCGGCAGTGGGCCAACCGCAGTTGGGGCTTGCCCGAAGTGCCCGGCGTGTTCGGGTCCTTCATGGAGTCGGACATCGAGTTCTTTCTGCTGGACGGCCGCTACCACCGCGACAGCGATCGTGACCGCGAAAACCCCGACAAGACCATGCTCGGCGCAGGCCAGATGCGGTGGCTAAAGAACGCGCTGTTGGCCTCCACGGCCACCTTCAAGGTGATTGTGAGCGGCAGCCAGGTGCTCAACGACCCCCAGCGTTTTGAGGGCTGGCACAACTTCCGCGCCGAGCGCGATGGGTTTCTCAAGTGGCTGCAGGACCAGGGCGTCCGCGGGGTG
>JBJTHN010000051.1:0-4412 GCA_046094505.1 Betaproteobacteria bacterium | reverse complement strand
CCCCGATTCACCCCGCCGCCCACCGCGGTGACTACACTGCGCCCGCAACCGCCCAACCCCACCATGGATCAGGTTCTCATCAGTGAAGTGGGCCCGCGCGATGGCCTGCAAAGCGTGCAGGCCATCATGTCCCTGCCCCATAAATGCGCCTGGATCAGCGCCTTGCATGCCAGCGGCCTGCGAGAAATCGAGGTCGGCTCTTTTGTGCCGGCGCACCTGCTGCCGCAGCTGGCCGATACCGCCGAGGTGGTTCGGCATGCGCTGGGCCTGTCCGGCCTGACCGTGATGGCCCTGACCCCCAACCGGCGCGGTGCACAGGCCGCCTTTGAGGCCGGGGTGCACAAGATCACCTTGCCCGTGTCAGCCAGCGAGGCCCACAGCCTGGCCAATGTGCGCAAGACCTGCGCGCAGATGGTGCAAGAGGTGCGAGAGGTGGTGCGCTTGCGTGATGAACAAGCGCCCCAGGTGAAGGTGGAGGCCGGCGTGTCCACGGCTTTCGGTTGCACCCTGCAGGGTGCGGTCGATGAAACCCATGTGCTGAACTTGGCACAGGCCCTGGCCGAAGCGGGTGTGGACGACATCGGCCTGTCCGACACCACCGGCATGGCCGACCCCGCTGCGGTGCGACGGCTGTTCAAAGGCCTGCAGCAAGCCGTGGGCGAGAAGGCCGGTGCGGCCCACCTGCACAACACCCGGGGCCTGGGTCTGGCCAATGCGCTCGCGGCTTACGACGTTGGCGTGCGCACCTTCGACAGTTCACAAGCCGGCCTAGGCGGCTGCCCCTACGCCCCAGGTGCATCGGGCAATGTGGTGACCGAAGACCTGGTGTTCATGTTTGAGGCGATGGGCGTGCACACGGGCGTGGACCTGGTGCGCCTGATGCAGGCGCGCGAAGCCCTGCGTGCCGGCCTGCCCCATGAGCCGCTGTACGGCATGACGCCTGGAGCGGGATTGCCCGCCCACTTCCAGCCGACCCCAGGCCCAGCCCGGGCGGGCCTCACCCCATGAGCACCAACCAAACCCTGCCGCTCAGCGGCATTCGAGTCGTCGAGTTCACCCACATGGTGATGGGACCCAGCTGCGGCCTGGTGCTGGCCGATCTGGGTGCCGAGGTCATCAAGGTCGAGCCGATCAAGGGAGACGCCACCCGAAGCCTCCTGGGCTCGGGGGTGGGTTTTTTCGCGGCCTTCAACCGCAACAAGCACAGCCTGGCGGTGAACATGGACGATGCGCGCGGCCGGGAGGTGGTGTTGCGCTTGGTGGCCCAAGCCGATGTGTTCAGCGAAAACTTCAAGGCCGGCGCCCTCGACAAATGGGGGCTGTCCTACGCGGCCCTTTCAGGCCTGAACCCGCGGCTGGTGTACGTTTCGCACAAGGGTTTTCTGCCCGGGCCTTACGAGCACCGCACCGCACTGGATGAAGTGGTGCAGATGATGGGCGGTTTGGCCTACATGACCGGCCCCGAGGGCCGACCACTGCGGGCAGGATCGAGCGTGAACGACATCATGGGTGGTTTGTTTGGAGCCATCGGTGCCATGGCCGCCCTGCGCCAGCGCGACACCACCGGCCGCGGCAGCGAGGTGCAAAGCGCCCTGTTCGAAAACAACGTCCTGCTCATGGCCCAGCACATGATGCAGTTCGCCTTGACCGGACAAGCCGCAGCGCCGATGCCCAGCCGCATCAGCGCCTGGGCGGTCTACGATGTGTTCACCGTGCGCGATGGCCAGCAAATCTTTCTGGCGGCGGTCAGCGACAGCCAATGGGCGCAGATGTGCGAAGAGTTCGGCTTCGACGACCTACAGCACGATGAACGATTGCGCAGCAACAACGACCGTGTTCGGGCCCGAGACTGGATGATGCCCATCCTGCGTGAACGGTTCGCAGCACTGCCGGCCGAAGAACTGGCGCGGCGCTTTGAGTCCCGCGGCCTGCCCTATGCGCCCATCACCCGGCCGCAGGCCCTGTTCGACGATCCCCACCTCTTGGCCACGGGCGGCCTGGCGCCCACCGAGGTACCCGCCGACGCCAGCGGCGCTGGCAAGTCCGTGTCCACACGATCGCCGTTGCTGCCGCTGACACTCGATGGTCAACGCCTGCCGCTGCGCCACAACCCGCCGTCCATCGGCCAGCACAGCCGCAAGGTGCTGCAGGCCCTGGGCTACAGTGAACAGGAGGTCCAGTCCCTGATCGAGCAGGGGGTGGTCCGGTCTGATGAGGTACCCGCATGACCATCAAACGCAGAACCATCCTCCAATCCGCAGCGGCTGCCGGTCTCGGTGGCCTGAGCAACCTCGGCCCGGGTCTGGGCTGGGTGCATGCACAGGCCTTGCCCACCACGCGCCTGTGGGTGGGCACGGCTCCTGGTGGCAGCACCGACACCATCGCCCGCGAGATTGCGCCGGAACTGGGCCGGCTGTTGGGCCGGCAGGTGATTGTGGAGAACCGCTCGGGTGCGGGCGGCAACCTGGCCGCCGATGTGGTGGCCAAGGCAGCCCCCGACGGTGCCAACCTGCTGGTGAGCTTCACCGGGCACACCATCAATGCATCCCTTTACAAGAACCTGCCCTTTGACCCCATTGCCGACTTCACGCCGCTGACCATGCTCAACACCTCCACCTCGGTGTTGGTGTGCCATCCCGGGCAGCCCTACAAAACGGTGGCCGAGCTGATCGACTATGCGCGGCGCCGCCCGGGCAAGCTGAGCATGGGGCTGGGTGGCATCGGCTCCTCCGTCCACCTCGCGGGCGAGGCCTTCAAGATGCAGGCCAAGGTCTACATCGTCAACATTCCCTACCGCGGTACCTCGCCGGCGGTGGCCGATGTGGTGGCCGGTAACCTCGAAATGATGTTCGCCCCCTTCGTCAACACCCGCACCCTGATCCAGGCCGGCAAGCTGCGGGCCTTGGGGGTCACCAGCCCCAAGCGGGTGGCCCAGTTCCCCGATATCCCGGCCATTGCCGAGTCCCTGCCCGGCTACAGCTCACAGGCCTGGTTCGGCCTGTTCGGGCCGGCCCGCATGTCACCGGACCTGGTCAAACGCATCAGCGACGCTGCACGGGCGGCGCTGCGCCTGGACAGCGTGCGCAAGCGCATGGAAGGCGACGCCGGTGAAGCCGTGGGCTCCAGCCCCGAAGAGTTCGCCGCTTTCGTCAAGGCCGACGTGGCGCGATGGGCGCAGCTGGTGAAGTACTCCGGCGCCACACCCGACTGACCGCACCAGCTGCAGCCTGGCTGGATAGCGCGGTTTTCGTGGCCGTTCCCTCAGCCGTTACCGCTGCAACCCCCGCTGCAGCTCACGCGCGGCGGCATCGGTCATGCCCTTGGCATCGTGCCCGACGCCGGGCACCCGAATCAGCGTCCAGGGCAACGGGAACTGCAGCTCACGGGCCAGCCCCTGGACCTGGTCCAGGTAATACAGACCCCGTGACAAGCGGTTTGGGCCCTGTGCCTGCGAGCCGGGCGCTTGGTCCAGGTCCGCATCGGCGGTACCGGTGTCCGATTCCCCCAGCAACAACCACACCGGCTTGCGCAGCAGGGCCGCGGCGGCGTTCTCGCCCACGCGGGCGCGCAGCAGGGAGTGGGGCCAGGGGTAGGCCGCACGGCCCTCACGCCACTCGGGCAGGGTGTACCAACCGGCGTTGGCAATCATCGCCAACCGGGCCCGGTTGTTCGGCAAGGCCATCAACAAGCGGTGGACAAACTGCGCCCCCGCCGAGTGGCCAAAGATGAGGTAGTGCGCATGGGTGGTTCGCACCGCATCAAACAGATGCTCCACCACCGAGTACGACCACATCGCAGGATCGGCCTGCGCCGCCATATCGCCCTGGTTGTAGCTGCGCGAGCCAGGCCAGTCTCGACGGTTGAATTCCGGTGCCAAGACCATCAGACCCAGGGCATCTGCCCAAGCCACCCAATGGTCACGATAGGCGGCCGCATTCCGGGTGTTGCCATGCATCACAAACAAGATGGGGCAAGCAGCCACGCAGCGCGACGGCCGGTGGGTGTGCACGGTGATGGGGCGGTCCGGTCGCCCTCGGCTGTCTTGGAACACCACGCTGTGCGTGCCCACGGGGATGTCCAGTGCGGCCCGCGCAGCCGGGGTGAGCAGGGCCACACCCAGAACCACGCCCAGTGCCCAGCGGCCGATCCGCAGCACCAGGTCACGCCCTGGGGTGTGCACGGCTTGCACCTACTCGGCCTTGATGCCGACCCGCTGAATCAGGCCACGCCAGGCCTCGGACTCTTGGCGATAGGTTTTGCTGAAGTCTTCTGGCGAGCCGCCGGCCGGCTCAGCGCCCACCTTGTCCAGGCCCTCAATGAATTCGGGTGACTTCAGCATCGCATTGACCTCGCGGTTCAGCCGCGCGGTGACCTCGGGCGGCACGCCAGCCGGCGCGAAAAGGCCGAACCAA
>JBJTHN010000050.1:0-47046 GCA_046094505.1 Betaproteobacteria bacterium | reverse complement strand
TCGCCTTTGCTTGTGAGTTTTGGCACAGGCACACGCTCGCTGATGTAGCCACGTCCTACCGCAGTGGCAATCACCCTACTCCACGCAGAAGTGAAGTTGTTCAACGTGCTTGTCTTGGGACTGCGCCGAAGCTGCCTGTCTCGCCACGCTTCAAACTCTCGTATGTCCACGTGCGTCAGCGACTCCAGTTGTCGCTCACCGAAGTACGGCACAAAGTAGCGTTCAATCACGCTGACGTAGTCGTTCAACGACGTCTTTTTGCCTCGCAAATCAATCTGCTGCCTAAGTTCTGCCACGCACAGCTGGGCGATATGCGCAAACGAGTGTGTGCGTTGTGCTAAGCCCAACTTGAGCCGATAACGAGCCTCGTCATAGATATCGCAGGCAGCAGGTATGGCTTGTTCAAGGCTGGCTTTGCCAGTGCTTTGGCGGTGCCACTTGCCGTCACTGAGTTTGAAGCGACATTGATAAAGCAGGCTGCGCTGCCGCTTGTACAGCACAAGTTCACCGTCGCGCAGATAAAGCGTCTGTGGCGGTGCCTTAGACAGTTGTAAAAGGACGCCACGAAGGCCGTGTGCGTTTGCCAAGCTGAATGCCCTCCTTGCTGTGTGCGCTGGTAGCGCGGCGAGAATTTGGGTTTCGTCGAAGCCGCCCGCTAAGCCTGGGCTGACGATGCCATAATGCGAGGCTGTCCTGCCCGCGTGACGAAATCGGTAGACGTAGCGGATTCAAAATCCGCCGCCGCAAGGCGTGCCAGTTCGAGTCTGGCCGCGGGCACCACCTTGTGCAGGTGCGGGGCTCCCAGCCCCCTGTGGCGTAGACTTGTTTTATGCCCCCCATCCCCGCCGCCACCAAGGCCCTGATGCTGTTGTGCGTGGGCCTGTTCTGCGCGCAACGGCTGCTACCCCCCTGGTTTGAAACCTTCTTTGCCTTGTGGCCGCCCGGCAATGGACACTTCGGGCCCTGGCAGCTCTTGAGCTATGGCCTGCTGCACGGAGACCCGGCGCATCTGTTTTTCAACATGCTCGGGCTGTGGATGTTCGGCAGTGAAATCGAACGCCTGTGGGGCCACAAGCGCTACCTGCAGTTCATCGTGGCCAGCGTGCTGTCGGCGGCCATCGTGCAGCTGCTGTGGGGCGTGCTCACCGCACACAATCAACCCACCGTGGGGGCCTCGGGCGCTCTGTTCGGTCTGTTGCTGGCCTTTGGCATGATGTTCCCCAACCGCATCATCATGCCCCTGTTCCCTCCCATACCCATGAAGGCCAAAGTCTTTGTGGCCGTCTTCGGTGGGCTGGAGCTGCTCTTCGGCCTGGGCGGCTCATCAGGCGTGGCCCACTTTGCCCACTTGGGTGGCATGTTGGGCGGCTTTCTGATGATTCAGTACTGGCGCGGCCGCGCGCCCTTCAACCGGCCTCGGCGCTAGCCAGGGCCTGCTCCACCGTCGGGTAACGCAGCCGCAGGCCCAGCTCCTGCTGCAGGCGCTGGCTGACCAGGCGGCGTGACTCGCCCCAGAACGACAGCTGCATCGGCGACAACTGCGCGCGGGCCTGGGCCCAGCTGATGCGGGGTGGCCGTGGCAAGCCACAGCGATCGGCCACCAAGTCGTAGTGCTCGCCCGTGCGCAGTTGCCCCTCGTCCCCCGTGTTGTAGGCCCTCTGGGGCAGCCCATGGTGCAGGGCCGCCAGGGCGATGCGGGCCAGGTCGTCGGCGTGGATGTGGTTGGTGTAGCCGTCTTCTTCGGGCAGCAGTGAGGGGCTTGCGCGGCGGACGCGCTCACGCGGGTCGCCGCCCACACGGTCGAGCGCGTAGATGCCCGGCACGCGCAACACAGTGCTGCAGCAGCCGCTGTGCCGGGACCAGCGGCGCACGCGCTGCTCGGCCTCAACACGCCGCTGGGCGCGGTCGGTTTGGGGGTTCAAGGCTCGGGTCTCGGGCACCCACTGGCCCTGGCAATCGCCATACACCCCGGTGGTGCTCATGTAAACCAGGCGCTGCGGCGCGCTGCGTCGGGACAAGGCCTGCAGCAGCTTGGCGGTGCGCGGGTCGCTGCGCCCCTGCAGGGGCGGCGGCGCCAGGTGCAGCACCGCATCGGCCACGCCAGCCAAGCGCCCCAGGGTGGCCGCATCATCCAGGTTGCCCAGCACGGGCACGGCACCGGCTGCGCGCAATTCGGCCCGACGCTCGGCCGAGGAGGTCAAGGCCAGCACACGCCACGGCGAACCCCGGTGGCGCAGTTCGCGCAGCACCCGCAGCCCCACATCACCGCAGCCCACGATCAACAGGGTTGGTTTGCGCCTCATGGGCCGCATGATGGCATGGCACGGCAAAATCCACCGCATGAGCTACAAGATCGACATCCAACCCGCTGGCCTGCAGTTCCAGGTCGAGCGCGACCAAGCCATCCTGCCGGCAGCCATTGCGGCGGGCATCGGCCTGCCCTACGGTTGCCGCGACGGCGCCTGCGGTTCCTGCAAGAGCAAGCTGGTCAGCGGGCGAGTGGTTCACGGCGCCCACCAGCTGAAGGCGCTGTCGGTGCAGGAGGAAGAGGCCGGGATGATCCTGACCTGCTGCGCGACCCCGCAAAGCGACTGCGTAATCGAGTCGCGCAGCGTGGCTGCCGCCGGTGAGTTCCCCATCATCAAGATGCCGGTGCGCGTGGCCTCGATGCACAAGGCCGCCCCCGACGTGATGGTGGTGCGCCTGCAGCTGCCAGCCAATGCCAGCTTCCAGTACAAGGCCGGCCAATACGTCGAGTTCTTGCTGCGCGACGGCAAGCGTCGGGCCTACAGCATGGCCAATGCGCCGCACCTCAAGGGCGACCCGCCCCAGATCGAGCTGCACATTCGCCACATGCCCGGCGGCGTGTTTACCGATGCCTTGTTCAGCACCGTCAAGGAGAAAGACATCCTGCGCGTAGAGGGCCCATACGGTTCCTTCTGGCTGCGCGAAGACGTGCGCAAGCCCATCGTGCTCTTGGCATCGGGTACCGGCTTTGCACCCATCATGGCCTTGATCGAGCAGATGCAGCTCAAGCAGGACACGCGGCCTGTCTCCTTGTATTGGGGCTGCCGACAAGCGCGCGACCTGTACCTGCACGAATGGGCCAAGCAGGCGGCCTCGCAGCTGCCGCAGCTGCGCTACGTGCCCGTGCTCAGCGAACCCGACAGCGCCTGGCGCGGACGAACCGGCTTCGTGCACCAGGCGGTGATGGCCGACATGGCCGACCTCTCGGGCCACGAGGTGTACGCCTGCGGCGCACCGGTGATGGTGGAGGCAGCCAAGCGCGACTTTCAGGCGCAGTGCGGCCTGCCCGAAGAAGCCTTTTACGCCGACTCCTTCACCTCCGAAGCCGACAAGGCCTGAGCGGCCGGCGCGCGGGCTTCAGCCCCCGCCGGTTTCGTCTCTTTCCAGGGCGGCCTGGTCCAGGCTGCGCAGCCACTGCAGCTTTTCTCGCAGCTGAATCTCCAGGCCACGGTCTTGCGGCTGGTACCAATCCGGCGGCGTTACGCCTTCGGGCATGCAGCCCATGCCCGCAGGATACGCATGGGGTTCGTCGTGCGCGTAGCGGTACTGCGCGCCGTAGCCCATCTGCTTTTGCAGTTTTGAAGGAGCGTTGCGCAGGTGCAAGGGCACGGGCAAGGACCCGGTTTCACTCACGAAGGCTTTGGCCTGCTTCCACGCCAGGTAAGCGGCGTTGCTCTTGGCCGCCAGCGACAGGTAGACGGCAGCTTGTGCCATGGCCAGCTCACCCTCGGGCAAGCCCAGGCGGTCGACGGCCTCTGCCGCGTTGAGGGCCAACTGCAAGGCGCGCGGGTCGGCATTGCCGATGTCCTCGCTGGCGATGGCCACCATGCGGCGTGTCACCTGCCGCGGGTCGACACCGCCGTCGATCAGGCGCGCCATCCAATACAGCGCTGCATTGGGCTGTGAGCTGCGCACGCTCTTGTGAAAGGCACTGATCTGTTCGTAGTAGTGGTCACCGGCCCCATCGGCGCGCCGCAAACTTGGGCTGGTGCTGGACTGCACGAAGGCCAAGTCAATCACCGCAGCCGGTGAAGCCTCGGGCGGTGCGCCAGCACCCTGCGCCCCTGGGCCGAGCAAGCCGGCGGCCTGGGCGGCCACCACCACCTGCTCAACCAGGTTCAGGAAGCGGCGCCCATCGCCATCGGCATACGAGACCAACAGGGCCTGCGCCTCAGCGCTGAGTGTGCCGCCCGGCAAGCCCAGTGCCAGCAGGGCCCGGGCGGTGAGCTGCGCAAAGTCCTGCGCTGTCAGGGGCTCCAGTGCATACACCTGGGTGCGCGACAGCAGCGCATTGGTCACCTGCAGGCCCGGGTGTTCAGTGGTGCCGCCGATCAGCACCAACAAGCCCGACTCCACATGCGGCAGCAGCGCGTCTTGCTGTGGCTTGCTGAAGGCATGGATCTCGTCGATGAAGACCACGGTGCCACGGCCCTGGGCACCGCGCAGGGTTTGGGCGGTGTCGATCACGGCTCGGATGTCCTTGATGCCCGCGCTCACCGCGGAGAGCACCAGGAACTGGCTGTTCGTGACCTGCGCGGCCAAGCGCGCCAGCGTGGTCTTGCCCACGCCGGGCGGGCCCCACAGGATGAAGGAGTGCAGGCGGCCGGCCTCGAAGGCACGCTGCAAGGGGCGCCCCGGTCCGATCAGGTGCTGCTGGCCCACCACGTCGCGCAGGCGCTGGGGGCGAAGACGTTCGGCCAGCGGGGGCAGCGGTGCGGTAGGGCTTGTCGCTTGCGTGGTTGCCTGTGTGGCAGCTGCCTGCCAAGCCGGCTCGCTGTCAAACAGGCCGCTCACGGCTGAATCACATCAGCGCCCTTGGGCACCGTGAACACCCAATGGTCGGCGGGCAGGGGCCGGTTGAGCTTGAGCTCACGGAACTGCAACAGGGAACGCTGGCCCAGGCTGTCGGTGATGTCCACCGCGGCCAACTCGCCGTTGCGAAAACCAATGCGCAGGCTCTCAAACCCGCCGTCGGCCTGCTTGGGAACCGCCTTGACCCACTCCAAACCGTCTCGCGGCGGTTCGGCACTGAGCTTGAAGTCGCGTTCGATCTGAGCCCCCGCCAACAGCGCCGCGGGCGTGGCCGACAGCGCGCTGCTTTGCTTGCGCGAAATCACCTGGTTCAAGTCGGGGTCGTAGACCCACAGGCGCTGGCCATCGGCCACGATGAGCTGTTCAAAGGGCGCCGTGTAGCTGAAGCGAAAACGGTTGGGCCGCGAGAACTCGAAGGTGCCGCTGGACGTGCGCCGCCGGCTGCCGTCAGGCGTGGTCACCGTTTGGGTGAACTCGGCGCTTCCGGTGCGGGCATCGCGCACGAACGCCTGCAAGGCAGCCAGTGCGTCGGCCTGCGCGGCCAGCGGCATCAGGACGAGCGCAGCAGCCACCAGCAGCGGGCGCACCCGGTTGATCGATGGGCGCATGCTCGCTAGTCCTCGCGCCGCGGCACGATGATGTCGCGGTTGCCGTTGGTGGCCATGGCCGAGACCAGGCCCGACTTCTCCATCTGCTCCAACAGCCGAGCGGCGCGGTTGTAGCCGATGCGCAGATGGCGCTGAACCAGCGAAATCGAAGCGCGCTTGTGCTCGAGCACCACGGCCACGGCCTGGTCGTACAAGGGGTCGCTCTCGCCATCGCTGGCGCCGCCACCCGAGGCGCCGGGCTCGCCGCCTTCGCCTTCCAAGGTGCCGCCCTCCAAGATGCCTTCGATGTAGTTGGGCTCGCCTTGGGCCTTGAGGAACTCGACCACGCGGTGCACCTCGTCGTCGCTCACGAAGGCACCGTGCACCCGAACCGGCAGGCCCGTGCCACTGGGCATGTACAGCATGTCGCCCATGCCCAGCAGTGCCTCGGCCCCCATCTGGTCCAGGATGGTTCGGCTGTCGATCTTGCTGCTCACCTGAAAGCTCAGGCGGGTGGGGATATTGGCCTTGATCAAGCCGGTGATCACATCCACGCTGGGCCGCTGTGTGGCCAGGATCAGGTGGATGCCGGAGGCGCGCGCCTTTTGTGCCAAGCGGGCGATCAACTCTTCAATCTTCTTGCCCACCACCATCATCAGGTCGGCCAGTTCGTCGATCACCACCACCACGAAGGGCAATCGCTCCAAGGGCTCGGGCTGCTCGGGTGTGAGCGAGAAGGGGTTGGGAATCTTCTCTTCGCGCGTGGCGGCTTCGTCAATCTTCTTGTTGTAGCCGGCCACGTTGCGCACGCCCATCTTGCTCATGAGCTTGTAGCGGCGCTCCATTTCCCCCACGCACCAGTTCAGCGCGTTGCCCGCCTGCTTCATGTCGGTCACCACCGGGCACAACAGATGCGGAATGCCTTCGTAGACGCTCATCTCCAACATCTTGGGGTCGATGAGGATCAGCCGCACATCACGCGCTTCAGCCTTGTACAGCAGGCTCAGGATCATGGCGTTGATGCCCACCGACTTGCCCGAACCGGTGGTGCCGGCCACCAAGCAGTGCGGCATCTTGGCCAGGTCAGCCACCACGGGCTGGCCCACGATGTCCTTGCCCAGGCCCATGGTCAAGTGAGAGCCGGCATCGGCATACACCTGCGAGCCCAGAATCTCAGTCAGCTTGATGAGCTGCCGCTTGGCATTCGGAAGCTCCAGGGCCATGGTCGTTTTGCCCGGAATGGTTTCCACCACGCGGATGCTGACCAGCGACAGCGAGCGCGCCAGGTCTTTGGCCAGGTTGACCACTTGAGAACCCTTGACGCCCGTGGCCGGCTCGATCTCGTAGCGTGTGATCACCGGCCCGGGCGAAGCGGCCACCACCTGCACCTCCACGCCGAAGTCCCGCAGCTTCTTCTCAATCAGCCGAGAGGTCATCTCCAAGGTGTCGGCCGAGACGGTCTCCTGCCGGCTGGGCGCGGAGTCCAACAGGTCCACCTGCGGCAGCTTGGTGTCGTGCAGTTCCTGGAACAGCGGCTTTTGTCGCTCCTTGGCCACCCGCGTGGACACCGGCACGTCCACCATCGGCGGCTCGATCACGATGGGCACGTGCTCTTCTTCTTCCAAGCGCCGCTCCACCGCCACATCTTCGGTTCGCTCGCGCAGGGCCTGCTCGCCCAGGCGAACATCTTCGGCGTGCTCGCGCTGGGCCTGCCGCTGCTCGCGCAGGCCTTCGAGCCAGGCACCAATCTGCTCGGCCAGGCGCAACCAAGAAAAGCCAAAGGCCCAGGACACGCCCAGCACCAAGGTGGCGATCCAAAACACGCCCGAACCATTGAAGCCCAACCACTTCATGGACCAGGGGCCCAGGGCGTAGCCCAAGACGCCGCCGGCGTGGCCCGGCATGGCAGGCTCGGCTTGGTATAGGCGCGTCCACTCCAATGCTGCACTGGCCGTCAGCAGCATCAACACGCCGGCGACTCGCCAGCCTAGGGCCTGGTGCGCCACGACATCCGCCGCTGCAGCCCCGTCATCGGCATGCTGGCCCCGAGAACCCCGCAAGCGCCACGCCAGCAAAGACAACCAATAGCGCGCCACGATCAGCGGCACCCACCACACCGAATAGCCCAGCAAAAACAGCGCGAGGTCTGAACTCCAGGCACCCGCGCGCCCTACGGCGTTCAGGGCGCGGTCGTTTGCACCGCTGGTGGTGAAACCCGGGTCGCCTGGGTGGTGGGTGGCCAGGGCCAACACCGCCAGCAACCACAGCACGGCGGTCAGAAACAGCCAGGTGGCGCGCGGCGGCCGCGCTGGCGCGCTGGCCGGTTCAGCCACCGGGGCGCGGTCGCGCTCCTTGGTGGCGGTCATGGGCATGTTCATGCCCACATTGTGGCGCCTCTCACGCGTCCTGGGCACCCTCCTGCGCAGGTCGCGCAGGAGACTCGCGCAGCAGCAGGGTGCCATCAGGCTGCGTGGCCACGAACCCCTGGAGTTCCAAGTTCTTCATCACCCGGCTGACCATCTCGCGTGAAGCGCCCACCCGCTTGGCCATGTCCTGCCGGGACACCTTGCCGCGGATGAGCCGCCCCAGGGCGCATGGCTGCGACATCTCCAGCAGGGTGCGGGCCACCCGGCCGTAGACATCCAACAGGGCCAAGGACTCGATCTGCCGGTCAGCAGCTCGGAGGCGTTCGACCAAGCCTCGCATCATGGGGGTTGCCAATGAAGTACGGTCAGGCAGACATCGGGCGAAGGCATCCCGATTCAGAACCAGGACGTCGGTTTGCACCTCCGCACGTACCGTAGCGGAGTGCGGCTCACCATCGATCAGGCTCATCTCGCCCAGAAACGAACCTGCCTCCATCACCGAAAGTATGACTTCTCGGCCCTTGCGATCTGTTGCAGTCACGCGGGCCCGCCCGTTGAGCAGCACAACGAACTGTCCGCTCTTGTTGCCCTGTTCGACCACGATGTCCCCACGGCGAAAGCGCCGTTTTACGACCCCATCAGCGACTTGTTGAGCCTGAGAAGGGTTCAAGAGAGAGAACAGCGGAACTCGGCGAATCAAGTCCAAATTCGTCAGCGTTGACATGTCTAGGGTCTCCGTGCCTTTGAGTTATCCGGTTATCGGCAGTCGACCGTAGGGCTTGAGCAGAAACGGGAGTCAATACGCGATTGACTGTGAACTATTTCACCGGTTCAACGAATGGATACTGTGCGACCTCTTGCCGAAACAGGGTCTGTAGGCGTGAGAAAATCTTGGCATGACTGCTTCCACCCAACACGCACAAGTTCTGATCCTGGGCTCAGGCCCGGCCGGCTACACCGCGGCCATCTACGCCGCGCGCGCCAACCTCAAGCCCATGCTGGTGACCGGCTTGGCGCAAGGTGGCCAGCTGATGACCACCACCGAGGTGGACAACTGGCCCGCCGACGTGATGGGCGTGCAGGGGCCTGAACTGATGCAGCGCTTTCAGCAGCACGCCGAGCGCTTCAACACCCAAATCGTTTTTGACCACATCCACACCGTGGACCTGTCGCGCCGTCCCTTTGCCCTTACCGGCGACAGCGGCACCTACACCTGCGATGCCCTGATCATTGCCACGGGCGCCAGCGCCAAGTACCTGGGCCTGCCCAGCGAAACCGCCTTCATGGGCCGTGGGGTGAGCGGCTGCGCCACCTGCGACGGCTTCTTCTACCGGGGACAAGAGGTGTGCGTGGTGGGCGGCGGCAACACCGCCGTGGAAGAAGCGCTGTACCTGTCCAACATCGCCAGCAAGGTGCACCTGATCCACCGCCGCGACAAGTTCCGCGCCGAGGCCATCATGGTGGACAAGCTGCACCAGAAGGTGGCCGAGGGCAAGATGGTGTTGCACCTGTGGAACACGCTCGATGAGGTGCTGGGCGACGCCAGCGGCGTCACTGGGGTGCGCATCAGGAGCACGCAAGACGGCTCCACGCAGGACCTGATGCTGCAAGGCTGCTTCATCGCCATCGGCCATCAGCCCAACACCGACATCTTCAAGGGCCAGTTGGACATGAAGGACGGCTACCTGATCACACGATCGGGCCTGGCCGGCATGGCCACCATGACGAGCGTGCCCGGCGTTTTCGCCGCCGGCGACGTGCAAGACCATGTCTACCGCCAAGCCATCACCAGCGCCGGCACCGGTTGCATGGCCGCACTGGACGCCCAGCGCTTCTTGGAGCAAGAAGGCTAAGCGCTGCCGGCGGCGGCTGGGCCTGCCAGGGCTGGCAGGCCTCGCAGGCCATTCGATTGCGCGCTCCCTGGGTTTTCCGCTATACTTGAAGGCTTTGCTGCGCGCCACGTTCGTGGCCGCTTCGGGATACCGCCACCCTTATGGCGAGGTGAGGCCGCATGCCAGTGCGGCCGTTTGAATCAAGTTTGGAGTGTCCACATGGCACGCGTGTGTGAAGTCACGGGCAAGAAGCCCATGGTGGGGAACAACGTCTCCCACGCCAACAACAAGACCAAGCGTCGTTTCCTGCCCAACCTGCAGTACCGCCGGTTCTGGGTTGAAAGCGAGAACCGTTGGGTGCGCCTGCGCGTGTCCAATGCGGCGCTTCGCCTGATCGACAAGAAGGGCATCGACGTGGTGCTCGCCGACCTGCGCGCGCGCGGCCAGATCTAAGGAAAGGGACACATCATGGCAACCAAAGGCGGCCGCGAAAAGATCAAGCTGGAGTCCTCTGCGGGCACCGGCCACTTCTACACCACCAACAAGAACAAGAAGACGACGCCCAACAAGCTCGAATTCATGAAGTTCGACCCCAAGGCGCGCAAGCACGTGCTGTACAAGGAAACCAAGCTGAAGTGATTCAGCCTTGCTTGAGCCCCAGGCTCAAGCGGTTCCAAACAGAAATGCCCGCTCCGTGAGCGGGCATTTTCTTTGGTGGGGCCGCTGGTGCAGCCGGCGGTGTGGCCCGGGGTGCAGCCCCGCTCAAACGCGAGCGGCTTTCACCCGCAGCGACATTTCCTGAAGTGCGGCAATGCCGCTTTCCTCTGCACGTTGGCACCAGGCCTGCAGGTCGTTGACCAACTGCTCGCGCGACACATTGGTGCGGGTCCACAGCTGGCGCAGTTCCTCTCGCATGTCCACGAGCTTGGTCAGCACCGGGCTGGAGGCCATGGCCACGGCCACCTGGGGCTTGACGCCTTGGGGAACCTTTTCATCGTCGCGCGGCAACCAACGGTGCGCGATCAGCATCTGCTTCCAGCTCTCGCTGCCTTTGCGGCCCTGCTCGCGCAGACGGTCCAGCTCAGCGCCGCAGGCACGCTTGAGGGCCGCTGCGTAATCGGCCATCACCTCGAAGCGGTGGTGGATCAGGGCTTCCAGGGTCTTGCCGTCGGCCTGCTGGCGCACTTCGCCCAGCTTCAGCACCGGCGCGGTCTTGCGTACCGTGGCCTGGCCCAAGGCCTGCAGGATGCGGATGTAGAGCCAACCGATGTCGAACTCGTGGGGCTTGACCGACAGCTTGGCCGAGGTCGGGTAGGTGTGGTGGTTGTTGTGCAGCTCTTCGCCGCCAATGATGATGCCCCAGGGCGAAATATTGGTGGAGGCGTCCACCGCCTCGAAGTTGCGGTATCCCCACCAGTGGCCAAGGCCGTTGATGATGCCCGCCGCGGTGATCGGGATCCACAGCATCTGAACCGCCCAAACCGCACCACCAATAGCACCGAACAGCAGCACGTTGATGATCAGCATCAAGGAGACACCCAAAGCGCTGTGGCGGGTGTAGAGGTTGCGCTCGATCCAGTCGTCGGGTGTGTTGTGGCCGTACTTGGACAGGGTCTCCTGCACCTTGGCCTCAGCCCGGTACAACTCCGCGCCTTCCAGCAGCACGGTGCGGATGCCGCGGGTCTGGGGGCTGTGGGGGTCTTCTTCCGTCTCGCACTTGGCGTGGTGCTTGCGGTGAATGGCCACCCATTCCTTGGTGACCATGCCGGTGGTCATCCACAACCAAAAGCGGAAGAAGTGGGACGGCACAGGGCCCAAATCCAGCGAACGGTGAGCCTGCGAGCGGTGCAGGAAGATGGTCACCGAGGCGATCGTGATGTGGGTGACCACCAGGGTGTAGGCCAGGGTCTCCCAGGCGCTGGCGCCCAGAAGGCCGTCGGCCATCACGTTCACGAATCCCATCCAGAGCTGATAAATGTCCATGGCCGGTCCAAAAAGCGAATTTGCCATTCTACCGCGCGGGGGGTTTGGGACCCCGCTCAGGCGCGCCGCATCAGCACCGCAGCGAAGAAACCGTCGGTGCCGTGGCGCTGGGGCCACAGGCGCAATTGGCCGTCCTGGCACAGGTCTGCCGCCTGCGGCACCTTCAGCCGCGTGAGTTCATCTGCCACGTTCAGAGCCTCAAAGCCGCTGTGGGCGGCCAAGAAGGCCTGCACCGTGGCTTCGTTTTCTTCGGGCAAGACGCTGCAGGTGGCGTACACCAGGCGCCCGCCGGGCTTGAGCAGGCGCGACGCGCTGGCCAGGATGGCTTGTTGCAGCGCAGCCAACTCGGCCACCGACTCGGGCTTTTGGCGCCACTTCAGGTCGGGGTTGCGGCGCAGCGTGCCCAGGCCCGAGCAGGGCGCATCCACCAGCACCCGGTCGATCTTGCCGGCCAGGCGCTTGATGCGGTCGTCGCGCTCGTGGGCAATCTGCACCGGGTGCACATTGGACAGCCCGCTGCGGGCCAGACGTGGCTTGAGCGCCGCCAATCGGTGGCCCGAGGTGTCAAACGCGTACAAGCGGCCCGTGTTGCGCATCGAGGCCCCCAGGGCCAAGGTCTTGCCCCCGGCACCGGCGCAGAAGTCCACCACCATCTCGCCGCGGTGGGCATCGGTGAGCAGGGCCAGCAGTTGGCTGCCCTCGTCTTGCACCTCCACATCGCCGCGCGCAAACACCTCCAGGCGGTTCAGGGCCGGCTTACCCTGCAAGCGCAAGCCCCAGGGCGAATGGGGCGTGGGTGTGCACACAAAGCCCTGGGTGTCGAAGGCCGCCTGCACCGCCTCGCGCTTGGCCTTGTAGGTGTTGACCCGCAGGTCCAGAGGGGCCGAGCCTTCCATCGCCTGCACGAAGGCCGCGCACTCCGGCCCCAAGACGGCCTGAAGCCGCTCCAGCAACCACGGCGGCATATTGGCCTTCACCCGCTCGGGCAGGTTGGCCAGCGACACGGCGCGCACCTGCTGCAGCCAGTTCCACTCGACTTCAGTCACCGCGGCCTTCAGGTAGGCATCACTGCCCTGCCAGGCCAGCAACACCAAGCGGCGCGCCAGAGCGCCCTGCCCCGATTGCGCCAGATGCTGAAGCACCAGGCGCTGGCGCAGCACCCGAAAGGTGGTCTCGGCCAGGATGGCCCGGTCTTTGGCACCCAGCTCTTTGTTCTCACGGAAGAAGGCCGAGACCTCGCGGTCGGCCGGGTGCACGAGCAACAGCACCCGCTGCAGCAGTTCGGTGGCCAGGTGGACCTGTTGTTTGGGATGCATCAGGGGCCTCGATCGGGTTGGACTATTGAGGCGCTGCCATCGCAGGGGTCAGGTCGGCATCGGGAAAGAACAGGGTTTGCGCGGCGCCCTTCAGGTGGCGCACACAGCCGTCGTGCAGCTGCACTTCACCGCGAACGTGCCAGCCCACGGCCAGCGGCAGCAGTTGGTGCTCGGCCTGCAGCACGCGGTTGGACAGGCTGTGCTCGGTGTCGTTCGCCAAGACGGGCACCACGGCCTGCGCAATCACCGGACCATGGTCCAGGCTGGGCGTCACGTAGTGAACGGTGGCACCGGCCACCTTCACACCCGCCTGCAGCGCGCGGCGGTGCGTGTGCAGGCCGGCGAAGGCGGGCAACAAGGACGGGTGGATGTTGATCAAGCGGCCCTCAAAGTGCTGCACAAATGCCTCGCCCAAGACCCGCATGAAGCCGGCCAGCACCACCAGATCCGGGCGGTGATCCAAACAGGCTGTCAGAAGCGCCGCGTCAAACGCCTCACGCGAGGCGAAGGCCTGGTGGTCCAGCACCTGGGTGGGCAGGCCCTGGCTTTGGGCCCATGGCAAACCGGCGGCATGGGGCCGGTTGCTGATGACGCCCACCACCTGCGCCGGCCAGGCCTGGGCTCGGGCAGCCTCTACCAGGGCGGCCAGGTTGCTGCCACGGCCGGAAATGAGGACCAGGATGCGCATGCTCATGAGGGAACCAAGGGGCGGCAGTGTACCGGTGAGGGCCTTGGGGCCCCTCCTACAATCTTCGGATGAGCCAACGCGTTTTGACCGGCGTCACCACCACGGGTACGCCGCACCTGGGCAACTATGTCGGCGCCATTCGACCGGCGGTGGCCGCCAGCCGCGAACCCGGCGTCGAGAGCTTTTTGTTTTTGGCGGACTATCACGCCCTGATCAAGTGCGACGACCCGGCGCGCGTGGCGCGGTCGCGTTTGGAAATCGCCGCCACCTGGCTGGCCTGTGGCCTGGACCCCGAGCGGGTCACCTTTTATCGGCAAAGCGACATTCCCGAAATCCCCGAGCTGAACTGGCTGCTGACCTGCGTCACCAGCAAGGGACTGATGAACCGGGCCCATGCCTACAAGGCAGCGGCCGATGCCAACCAGGCGCAGGGCGAAGAGGAAGATGCCGGCGTCACCTTGGGCCTTTTTTGCTACCCGGTGCTGATGACCGCCGACATCCTGATGTTCAACGCCCACCGCGTACCGGTGGGGCACGACCAGGTGCAGCACATCGAAATGGCGCGCGACATCGCCACGCGCTTCAACCACCTGTACGGCCAAGGCCGTGAGCTGTTCGTCTTGCCCCAGGCGCAAATCGACGAGGCGGTGGCCACCTTGCCCGGGCTGGACGGCCGCAAGATGAGCAAGAGCTACGACAACACCTTGCCCTTGTTTCACGGCGGTGCGAAGCTGCTGCGCGAAACCGTCTCGCGCATCGTCACCGATTCGCGCCTGCCCGGCGAGCCCAAGGATCCAGAAGGCTCAGCCCTGGTGATAATCCACGACGCCGTGGCCACGGCAGACCAGCGCGCCGCGTTCCATGCCGACCTGCGCGCCGGGCTGGCCTGGGGTGAGGCCAAGGCGCGCACCACCGCCGTTTTGGAAGGCCACATTGCTCCGATGCGCGACCGCTACGAGGCGCTCATCGCAAGGCCCGATGAGCTCGAAGACATCCTGCTGCACGGTGCGCGCAAAGCCCGCGCGGTGGCCACGCCCTTCTTGCATGCGCTGCGCGACGCCGTGGGCTTGGGCCGCCTGGTCGATCAGGGTGGCGCGCCTGCTTCGCGCGCATCCCACACCGGGGCCAGCGCAGACAAGCTGGCGAGCTTCAAGCAGTACCGCGAAGGCGATGGCCGCTTTTACTTCAAGCTCACCGCCTCCGATGGTGCGGTGCTGCTGCAAAGCCAGGGCTTCGAGGGCGGGCGCGATGCCGGCCAGTGGGTCAAGCGCATCCGCAGCGAAGGCCTGAGCGCGGCACAGGCCGCGCCGGTGGCCTTGGGGCCTGGGGTGGACTGGGCGCAGGTGCAGGCGGCGCTGCAGGCCCTGCAGGCGCAGGACGCCCAGGCCTGATCACACGTGACCCTTGATGCACCGCCCGTGGCCGGCATTCACATCACCGACATCGAAGCGGCCATCAACTGGTGGCGCGAACGCTCGCCATCGCCCGACGGCATCAGCGCCTGCGCGCCGGTGCGCGCCCTGGCCGAAATCTACGCCCTGATGGTCTATCACCGCCAACACGAGTGTGACGAGGTGAGCATGCCGGCCAAGGCCAAACAGGCCTGGATGCAGTGGTACGCCAGCACACCAGACGCGCCCTGCATTGCCATCTGTTCCACCAGCCAAGGTGACGATGTGTGCAAGGGCTGTGGCCGCACCTTCGATGAGGTTCAGCACTGGACCACCATGAGCCCCGCGCAAAAACGCGGCACTTGGCGGCGCATCATGCTGGAGGGTACGGCCTGGCGCTTCAACCGCTACGCCGAGCGCGTAACGGGCAAGGGCACGGGCACGGGCACCGGCGCCGGCGCGGCTTCGGCTGAGCCGTCCCCGTGAACCCGCGCGCCCAGGCGTTTGGCCACGATACCCGCCACATCCTGAAGTTGGCCTGGCCGGTGCTGGTGGGCCAGTTGGCGGTGCTGGCCTTCGGCACCATCGACACCGTGCTGCTGGCCCGCATGGGATCGGTGGACCTGGCGGCGCTGGCCGTGGGGTCGGCGGCCTACATCACGGTATTTGTCGGCCTGATGGGGGTGCTCCTGGCCATCGGGCCCATCGTGGGCCATCTGTACGGTGCGGGCCGTCTGGCTGAAGCGGGTCAGCAGTTTCACCAGGGCATTTGGCTGGCGCTGGCCCTGTCGGCCCTGGGCATCCTGATCCTGGCTTTTCCGCAGCCCTTCCTGGCCCTGGCCCAGGTCGATGGCGACGTAGAACGCGGCATCCGCGGCTACTTGGGTGCCCTGGCCTTTGCTCTGCCGGCTGCCCTGCTGTTCACCGTTTACCGTGGCTTCAACACCGCCATCTCACGGCCCAAGGCGGTGATGAACCTGCAGTTGGGTGCGCTGGCACTGAAGCTGCCGCTGTCGGTGGCCTTGGCCTGGGGTGTCCCGGCTTGGGGCGTGCCGGCAATGGGCGTGGTGGGATGTGGTGTGGCCACAGTACTGGTGATGTGGCTGCAGTGCGCCGCAGCAGCCTGGATCCTGCTGCGTGACCCGCACTACGCGCCCTACGCGCTCTTGGGCCGCGGGCTGGACGCACCCCAGCCCGCCATGCTTGGAGACCAACTGCGCTTGGGCGTACCCATGGGAGCGGGCATCCTGATCGAAGTCACGGGATTCACCTTCATGGCCATCTTCATCGCCAGGCTGGGCCCTGTGCCGGTAGCCGGGCACCAGATTGCGGCCAACTTGGTCTCGATGCTGTTTATGGTGCCCTTGGCTTTGTCCAATGCCACCAGCACCTTGGTGGCCCAGCGCTTGGGCGCGCAGGCTCTGCGTCAGGCGCGTCACTTGGCTTGGCACGGGGTGCTGTTGGCCGCGCTGCTGGCGCTGTTCATGGGCGCATGGGTGTATGCGGGCCGTGCGCTGGTGACCGGCCTTTACACCCCGGATGCAGCGGTGGCCGCCGCGGTCCTGGTGCTGATGGCCTGGGTGGTGTGGTTTCATTTGGCCGATGCGCTGCAGACCATGGCCGCCCAGGTCCTGCGGGCCTACCGCGTGGCCACCTTGCCTGTGGTGGTGTATGCGGTGGCGCTGTGGGGTGTGGGCCTGGGCGGGGGCTATGCCTTGGCATTCCGTGAAGTGACCCCAGCGTCATGGCTGCCCTGGGCCGTGGGTGCTGCGGGCTTTTGGGTCAGTGCCACCTTGGCCTTGTGGGTGGCCGCCGTACTGCTGCTCAGCCTGCTGGCCTGGGTGATCCGCCAGCGGCGGTTGGATGAGCGTTCGCAAGGGCCTCAGCCTGCATCGGCAAGCTCAGAATGAAGCAACTGCCACCGCCCGGGCGGGGCTGCACCTGAACCTGGCCCCCCAGGTGCTGTGCGATCTGGCGCACCAGGGCCAGGCCCAGCCCCACACCGCCCTCGCTCTCGGCATGTCCGGGCAATCGGTAGAAGGGCTCGAAGATGCGCTGCGCTTCATGGGGTGGCACGCCAGGGCCACGGTCCAAGACCCGAAGCTCGGCCATTCGAAGGCCTTGCGCTGCGGTGTGGAGCAGCTCCAGCTCCACTGGCCCTTGGCCGTAGCGGCGCGCGTTTTCCAGCAGGTTGCGCACCGCGCGGCGCAGCAGCCGCTCTTCGCCCCAAACAGGGGTCACACCATCGGCCACGGTGAGCTCGGCTTGGCTGCGTGCGGCCTCTTCGGCCACCGTGGCCAGCAGATCCACCACGCTGCTCAGGCCCACACCAACACCCGGCGCAGCGGCCTCATGGGCCTGCGCCTGCAAGCGACTGGACAGCAGCAGCTCTTCAATCAAGGCATCCAATTCCCGCAGGTTGTGCTCGATCTCCTGGCGCAGGCGCAGGCGCATTGGCGAGACGCCCGCCTCCGGAGCTTGTGCGTCCTGCATGAGGCCCAGGGCCACCTTCAAGCGGGCCAGGGGCGAGCGCAATTCGTGAGACGCATTGGCCACCAGGCGCGAATGCGACTGCACCAAAGACTCAATGCGGTCAGCGGCGCGGTTGAACGAGGCGGCCAGCTGGGCCACCTCGTCTTGCCCCGAATCGTCCACCCGGTGGCCCAAGGAACCGCTGCCAAAACGCTCCACGCCCTGCTGCAGGGTTTCCAGGCGACGCGTGAGGCGACGCACCACCGGATAGGCGCCCAAGGCCACCGCCAAAAAAAGCGCCGCCATAACCGCCACCAGCCCGCTGCCCGAACGCCAGGGGTCCAAGCTGGGCCAAGCACCGGTGAGCAAAAACGATGCCGGCCCTGGGCCGCCCACGCCTGTGTCGGCCCCGCCGCGGCGCTCACCCCCGGGGCGTGCACCCCGCATCATCCACAGGGTGCGGCCGTCGTCCAAGGCCAAGGGCCAGGGGGCAGGCCCCTGTGCTTCGGTCTGCCGGCGTTCGAAAGACACGCTGGCCGCAATGCGCCGGCCCTGCGCATCATCCAGGGCCAGCGGCATACGCAGCCGCTCGGCCCAGTCCCGCAGCACTTCGGCCTGGCGGGCGCGGTCTTCATGGGCTTCGGGCAAGGCTTGAGCGATCAGCTCGCCCAAGGCGCGCACCCGTTCGCCCCCGCCGCCTTGCATCAGCAGCCGTTCCCGCTCTTGGTCAACATGGCGTTGAGCCAGCCAGCCCGAACCCAAGGCGAACAAGGCCAGCACCACCACCACCGTCAGCCAAACCCGCAGGTAAAGCGACTTCATGAACGGGCTGCGCGCCGATGCGGCGACTCGTGCGCTTGCACGGCCTCGCTGGCCGCCGAGGGGCGCGCCAGCAAATAGCCCACGCCCCTGACCGTGAGCAGGATCTGCGGTGATCGAGGGTCGTCCTCAATCACCGCCCGAATGCGCGAGACATGCACATCGATGGAACGGTCATACGCCTCCAGGCTGTGGCCGCGCAAGGTCTCCATGATCTGGTCGCGGCTGAGCACCCGGCCGGCCTGCCGCGCCAGGGCCAACAGGATGTCGAACTGATAGCCGGTGAGCTCGCAGGGCTGTCCCGCACGGCGCACCGTGCGCGCGCCCACATCAAGCTCCAGGTCGCCCACGCGAATCACCTCGGTCGCTGTGGGCCCGGGCTGGGCGCGGCGCAGGAGCGCGCGCACGCGAGCCAACAGTTCCCGCGGCTCGAAAGGCTTGGCCAGGTAGTCGTCTGCGCCCAACTCCAGCCCCAGGATGCGGTCGGCCGGGTCACCGCGCGCCGTAAGCATCAGGATGGGCAAGCTGCTGGTGCGCGGGTTCTGTCGCCACTCGGCGGTCAGGGCCAGCCCGTCCCCATCGGGCAGCATGACATCCATGAGCACCAGATCGGGCCGATGGCGCACCACCGCCAGGCGGGCCTGCGCCACCGAGGGCGCCCGGTCCACCACAAAACCCGCCTGGCCCAGGTAGTCGGCGACCATCCCCGCCAGGCGGGCGTCATCCTCAATCAGCAACAGCCTGTGCATGCTCGTCGTCAAGCTCCATCCACTCGGCGCGGCGATGGCCACCCCGACGCGACCACTGTTCGGCCAGCAGACGGCGCTGGTCGGCTTGCAACACCGCGCCCATGTCCACCATGGCCTGCACCATGCGCTTGCCCGCGGCGTCACGGCGGGCCGCCATACGGGCCCGCTCGGCCTCGAGAGCCGAAGCATCCACCCGGTCAGCCGTCCAGGCGGCCAGCAGCGCTTCGCTGCGGGGGCGCCCGTCGTGGCGCGCCGCGCGCAAGTCGTCACGGGCGGCACCGGCTATGCGGCGGATGTCCGCACGTTGTTGAGGCGTGGCCTTGACCAGGTCCAGTGCACGGTCTTGCCCGCGGCCCAGCAGCATCATCATCGGGCCCATGCCCATGGCGCCACCATGGGCGCGCTCGCCCTCACGGTGTCCGTGACGGCCCTGCCACCCAGGCCCGCCGGGGCCACCAGGGCCTGCCCCGTGCAGGCCTGGACCTGCCTGACGCGGTCCCGGGGGCATCGCCCCACCAGCAGGGGTTTGGGCCAGGGCAGCGCCGCACATCAGCGTGGCCAGCGCCAGTACAGAGGCGACAGAGCGTGGGGTGGTGTTCATGAGGAGCTCCTGTGGTGGATTGTGAATGGATGCGCTGCGGTTCGGGCTTACAGCGGCTGTTTGCAGTGTGGGCAAGCGCTGTAAGGACCCGATGGCGGCTTCGTGTACTTTTGTGAAGACGCGGCCCGGTGCGCCAGCCTTGACTTCGGGCAAGCCGCCAGGCGCCGTTCTGCCGATGATGCCCCTGTCATTCACCCCCATCGAGCAGGAGGACACCGCAGCATGAAAACCGATGCACAACTCAAGAAGGACATCACCGACGAACTGGAGTGGAAGCCCTCGGTCAACGCCACGCACGTCGGCGTGGCGGTCGGCCGAACGCACCGTGCACCAGACCCTGGGCGTGGTGGGTGTGAGCAACCGCATCACGCTCAAACCCCGCACGGTGCCCACCGACCTCAGCAACCGCATCAAGGACGCCCTGGCACGCCAAGCTGAACGGCAAGCGCGTGGCATTGAGGTGTCGATTGCCGGCTCCACCGCCACACTTCGCGGGGCCGTGCACTCGTGGGCCGAGCGTAACGCCGCACAAGGCGCCGCGTGGTCGGCACCGGGCATCAGCTTGGTGGTCAACGAGCTGAGGGTGCAGCCCTGAACGCCGGGGATACGTAGATCTCCCTATGCGGCCGGCATGTCCAAGCAGGCAGGCCAGGGGTACAGTGCCGGCGCCTCAATCGGGAGTTTGTATGCGTCGAGACACCTTCCTCAAAGCCCTGGCCGCGGCCGCAGCCACCGCCGCCTGGCCTCATGCAGCCCACGCAGCCAGCCCCTTGAAGATGATGATCCCTGCCAACCCAGGCGGCGGGTGGGACTCCACCGGCCGCGCATTGGGCAAGGCGATGGTGGACGCAGGGCTCGTGCCCAGCGTGTCCTACGACAACAAGGGTGGCGCCGCCGGTGCGCTGGGGCTGGCCCAATTCGTCAATGCCAGCAAGGGGGACTCCAACGCCCTGATGGTGATGGGCGCGGTGATGCTGGGCGGCATCATCACCAGCAAGGCACCGGTGAACCTGCTGGCCAATTGCACCCCGATTGCCCGTCTGACCAGCGAGTACAACGTGTTCGTCTTGCCGGCCAACTCGCCCTTCAAGACGATGAAGGACGTGGTGGAGCAGATGAAAAAGGACCCGGGCAGCGTGAAGTGGGGCGGCGGTTCGCGCGGCTCGACCGAGCACATCGCAGCGGCCATGCTGGCGCGCGAAGTGGGCGTGGACGCCTCTAGGATCAACTATGTGCCCTTCCGCGGAGGCGGCGAGGCCACGGCCGCCATCCTGGGCGGCAATGTCACCGTGGGCGGCAGCGGCTTTTCGGAGTTCGCCCAGTACATCGAGTCGGGCAAGATGAAGCCCATCGGCGTGACCTCGCCCAAGCGCCTTTCGGGCGAACTCAGCAAGGGTATTCCGACGCTCAAGGAGCTGGGCTACAACGTGGAAATCGGCAACTGGCGCGGCGTCTACGGTGCGCCAGGCCTGAGCCCGGCACAGCGCAAGGCACTGACCGACCTGGTGCTGGCCACCGTCAAGACCAAGACTTGGCAAGAGTCGCTGGGGAAGAACGACTGGACCACCTCGGTGATGACGGGACCGGAGTTCGACGATTTCGTAGACCGTGAGTTTGCGGCCCTGCGCGCGGTGATGGTCAAGTCCGGCATGATCTGACCGGTGGTGGGCACGCAGCGGGTTCAGGCCCTGGCGGGCCTGGGTGTGGCGGGCTTGGGTGGCCTGCTGGCCTGGGGTGCCCTGGACATTCCCTCCGACGCGGGCTACGCCGGCGTCGGTCCCGACTTTTTGCCCTGGCTGGTAGCCGGCGCCCTGCTGGTGTGCGGCGCCTTGTTGTTGCTGCAGGCCATGAGGGGCGGTTGGGCCCATGTGGAAACCCCATCGGGAGCCGAGCACGGTGACTGGGCTGCACTGGCGTGGGTGGCAGCGGGTATTGTGGTCAACGCCAGCCTGATCACACGGGTGGGTTTCATCCCCGCCTGTGCCCTGTGCTACGTGCTGGCCGTTCGCGGACTGCGTTCGTCTGAAGGCAAGGCTGCGCCCGGAGCCGCCGCCTTCACACAAGCCGCCACAGACCTGCTGGTGGGTGCGGCCATCGCCGCGCCCGTCTTCTGGATCTTCACCAAGCTTCTCAACATTTCGCTGCCCGGCCTAACCGCCAGCGGCTGGCTGTAGTCCGCGCGCCCTCGGCAGCGCGGCCTTCCCACGATGGACATCACCACCCAACTGTTGGCGGGCTTTGCCACCGCCGCCACGCCCATCAATCTGATGTGGGCCTTTGTGGGATGCGCCATCGGCACCGCCATTGGCGTGCTGCCGGGCCTGGGCCCTGCGGTCACGGTGGCCATGCTGCTGCCGATCACATCCCAGGTCGAGCCCACGGCCTCCATGATCTTTTTCGCAGGCATCTACTACGGTGCCATGTACGGAGGCTCCACCACCTCCATCCTGTTGAACACGCCCGGTGAAACGGCCACCATGGTGACGGCCATGGAAGGCTTCAAGATGGCCCGCAGCGGTCGTGCCGGCGCCGCCTTGGCCACCTCCGCCATCGGCTCGTTCGTGGCCGGCACCATCGCCACGGTCTTGGTCACGCTGTTCGCCCCGTGGGTGGCCAACGCAGCGGTGCAACTGGGCCCGCCCGAATACTTCTGCCTGATGCTGCTGGCCTTCACCACGGTCAGTGCGGTGCTGGGCAAGAGCGCCCTGCGGGGCATCACGTCGTTGTTCATCGGCTTGGCCATCGGCCTTGTGGGCATAGACCAGATCACGGCTGCGGTGCGTTACACCGGCGGGGTGCCTGAGTTCTTGGACGGCATCGAGGTGGTGCTGGTGGCCGTGGGCCTGTTTGCCGTGGGCGAGGCGCTGTACACCGCGCTGTACGAGGGCAAAAGCACCACCAGCATCCAGCGCTCTGGGCGCGTGCACATGACGCGGCAGGAGTGGCGCCGCTCCTGGCCAGCCTGGTTGCGGGGCACGGCTTTTGGCTTTCCCTTTGGCACCATCCCGGCCGGCGGCGCTGAGATTCCGACCTTTCTGAGCTACGCCACCGAGCGCAAACTCTCCAAGCATCCCGAAGAGTTCGGCACCACAGGGGCCATCGAGGGTGTGGCCGGCCCCGAGGCGGCCAACAACGCCTCGGTCACGGCGGCCCTGGTACCCATGCTCACCCTGGGCATTCCCACCACCGTGACGGCGGCCATCATGTTGTCGGCCTTGCAGAACTACGGCATTCAGGCCGGGCCGCAGCTGTTCACCAATTCAGCTGACCTGGTATGGGCGCTGATCGCTTCGCTCTACATCGGCAACGTCATGCTGCTGGTGCTGAACCTGCCCCTGGTGGGCCTGTGGGTGAAGCTTCTGCAGATTCCGCGGGCGCCGCTGTACGCGGGCATCCTCATCTTCGCCACCGTGGGCGTGTACGGCATGCGGCAAAGCGCCTTCGACCTGTTCCTGATGCTGGGCACCGGCCTCTTGGGGCTGGCGCTGCGCCGCTTGGACTTCCCCACCGCTCCGGTCATCGTCGGCATGATCATGGGGCCCATGGCCGAGGCGCAGATGCGCAACGCGCTGTCGATTGGCGAAGGCCGGTGGGGGGTTTTCCTGGAGCGCCCGGTGTCGGTGGCGCTGCTGTCGGTGGTGCTGGCCGTTCTGCTGCTGCCGCCGCTGTGGCGTCGGATCGCCCGCCGAGCCTGATTTCGGCGCCAAACAGTTGGATTCATGCAACATTGGCCTGCCAATACCGACGTTCGTCACGCGGCTGACATCCTTTAGCCGCAACAATTGCACCGTTGTTGGGCTAAGCTCCCAAAAACTTTATTGGCATCTTTACCCACCGGAGAACCTTCAAACATGAAGAAGACCCTCATCGTCGGCGCCGTGCTGACCGCTTTCACCGCCACCGCCGGCGCCCAACAAGCCTCCAGCGTCACGCTGTACGGCATCATGGACGTGAACATCGCCCAGTCAAAGACTTTCGGCAGCGCCACCACGCCCTCGACCACGGTGACGGGCATGAACGTGTACAACCCGACCAACCCGCGCGGCTCACGCTTCGGTATGCGCGGCTCTGAAAACCTGGGCGGCGGGCTCAGGGGCATCTTCCAGTTGGAAGCCGCGATCAACCCCGAGAACGGAACCACGAGTTCTAACAATCAATTGTTCAACCGTCACGCCTGGGTGGGTGTTGGTGGCGGCTTCGGTGAGATCACACTCGGCCGTCAAGAGACGATGCACCGCGTGATGAACAACGGCAACTTCAACGACGTGGCCACCGAAGGTGAGTTGTCGGTCACGACCTCCAACTCTGGCCTGCAACTGATGCAGAACTTCGGTACCCGCGTGGACAACGCGGTGCGCTACACCTCGCCGGTGATTTCCGGTGTTCAGCTGCGCGTTCAGCAGGCCGTGGGCCAGCGCGTAACCGCGTCGACCAACGGCGTGTTGCTGACGTACTCCAACGGCCCGCTGCGCGCTGCCCTGACGTATGAGTACTACGATGGGGCTGGCGTGACTGGCCTGGACCGCTGGAACCAAGTGACCACCGTCAGCGGCCAGTACAACCTGGGCTTCGCCACCGTGGCCCTGGGCTACCAGATGACCGACCGTCTGCTGGCCAGCAACGCCGCCAACACGCTGACCTCGGCGGCCACCCTGCCCACGCACAAGGCCTACAACATCGGCGTGATCTACCCGGTGAGCAAGGAACTGTCGCTGCGCGTGCAGTACACCGAGTCGCAGACCTCGGTGCCCACCACGGTGGGCGCTGCTGACCGCACCTACGGCCGCACGGGTGTTTCGGCACGCTACACGCTGTCGCCGCGCACCTACCTGTACCTGGCCTACACCGAGAAGAAGATCGATCTCACCCCGGGTGTGGCCGCTCAAGTGACGTCCAACGCCACGGCCAACAAGAACTCTTTGGGCTTCGGCATCAGCCACGCCTTCTGATCCAGCTGCCGGGCAGGCCCCGGTGCTGTTTCATCGGAACCCACGCGGCGTAAGCCCCGTGGGTTTTTTCATGTACCCGCTCATCGGAGCTGTAACCCGAATGACCTTCGACCGACGCCACTGGCTCAAGGCCAGCAGCACGCTGGCTGCCTCACTGGGCACCAGCCTGGCCCTGCCCACTTGGGCTCAAAGCAAAACCTGGCCCCAACGCTCTGTGCGATTCGTGGTGCCCTTCGCCCCCGGGGGCAGCAGCGAGATCATCGCGCGCGCCACGGCCTTCGAGCTCACCAAGAGCCTGGGCCAAACCGTGTATGTGGAGAACAAGCCCGGCGCCGCCGGCAATGTGGCCATGCAGGAGGTGGCGCGCTCGGATGACCAGCACACCCTGATCCTGGGCCACATCGGAACGATGGCGGTCAACCCCTATATGTTCGACCGCCTGCCCTACGACCCGAACAAGGACTTCAAACCGGTGTCGCTGTTGGCCAAGGTACCCAGCCTGTACCTGGTGCACCCCGACCTGCCGGTGAAGAACCTGCGCGAGTTCGTAGACTATGTGAAGAAGCGCCCCGGGCAGCTGAGTTACGGGTCGGCCGGCAACGGCAGCGCCGGCCACCTGGCCATGGAATACCTGAAGATGGTGACCGACACCTTCATCGTGCACGTCCCCTACCGCGGCACCGGTCCGCAGCTCACCGACCTCCTGGCCGGGCGCTTGCAGGCGGCTTCGGTGGGTGCGGCCGCGGTGATTCAGTTCGTGCGCACGGGGCGCCTGCGCTGCATCGCCACCGGCACCCTGCAGCGCCTGCCACAGTTGCCCGATGTGCCCACCGTGGCCGAGCAAGGCTGGCCAGGGTTTGAGATGACCCAGTGGTACGGCATCTTGGGGCCGGCCAACCTGCCGCAAGCGGCCGTGGAGGTCTTGGCAGCAGCCTCCACTTCTGCGGTCAAGCAACCGGCCACGAACGAAAAGTTCAGCACCGATGCGGTGATCGGCGTGGGCGGTGGGCCCGCTGAGTTCGCGCGCTTCATCGCGCAAGAACAGCAGCGTTGGAAACCGGTGGTGGACCGTGCGCGGATCAAGCCCGACTGAGCGGCAAGCGCCATTCCAGCAGCATGCCGGGCAGCGCCTGCGACAGCGCCACCTCCTGCAGATAGGCCTCGTTGCTCATCCACCGCCGCCGCTCCACCAACTCACGGTGGGCCACAGCCAGCACCCCGCCAAAGCCCTGCAAGGCCAGGACGGTGAAGGCCCAAAAGAGGTCAGCCGGGCCACGGGGCTGCGGGGAATCTTCGAACGGGCTCAAGGTGCCGGGGATTGTCCTCGCACTCATGGAGCCTGCAGAACCTGCCCGATTGGGGTCACCCCCGGGCCTACCCCGATAGGCCATCCAAGGGGACTGGGTACCATGCGGCGGGCCATCCTGGGGCGGCACGTCCCATGGCGTCATCAAGGTATCGGAGGTCTGTATGAACGAAAACCAATTGCGCGCACTGGTGGAAGAAGTTCGGCAAGGTGTGCTGCCGCGCCGCCGCTTCATCGAACAACTCGTGGGCCTGGGCCTCACCGCCCCCATGGCCTCCATGATCTTGATGCACGAAGGCATCGCTCAGTCCAACACGCCCATGCCCTATCGCGGCACCAAGCGCGGCGGTGGCGGCACGCTGCGGCTGATGTACTGGCAAGCCCCAGTGCACCTGAACCCCCACTACGCCGGCGGGACCAAGGACCAGGATTCCTGCCGCATCTTCTACGAGCCACTGGGCGGCTGGGACGTCGAAGGCAATCTCATTCCCGTGTTGGCCGCTGAAGTCCCTACCCGCGCCAACGGCGGCCTCTCTGCAGATGGGCGGACCGTCACCTGGAAGCTCAAGCGCGGTGTGAAGTGGCACGACGGGCGCGACTTCACCGCTGATGATGTGATCTTCACCTGGCAGTACGCGGGTGACCCCGCATCGGCCATGCTCACGGTCAACATCTACCGCGACATCAAGGTGGTGAAGGTGGACTCGCACACGGTGCGGGTGGAATTCGCCAGGCCCACGCCCTACTGGGCCGAGCCCTTCGTGGGTACCTGGGGCCTGATCCTGCCCAAGCATGTGTTCGAGCCGTTTGCTGGTGCAAAGTCACGCGAAAACCCGGCCAACCTCAAGCCCGTGGGCACGGGCCCGTACCGCCTACTGGACTTCAAGCCCGGTGACATGCTGCGTGCTGAAGCCAATCCCAGTTACCACGTCCCCAATCAGCCATTCTTCGATAACTTGGAGCTCAAGGGCGGGGGCGACGCCACCAGTGCGGCGCGCTCGGTGCTGCAGACGGGCGAGTTCGACCTGGCGTGGAACCTTTCCGTAGAAGATGTGATCCTGCGCCAGCTGGAATCGGCTGGGCGTGGCAAGGTTCATTTCTTCGAAGGCAGCGACCTCGAGTTCGTGGCCCTGAACCCCACCGACCCCTGGAAGGAAGTCGACGGCGAGCGGGCCAGCGCCAAGAGCCGCCACCCGGCCTTCAGCGAGCGTGCGGTGCGCGAGGCCATGAGCCTCTTGATCGACCGCAAGAGCATCGCCGAGGCCATCTATGGCCGCGGGGCGATTGCCTCCGCGAACTTCCTGAACAACCCGGTTCGCTTTCGCAGCAGCACGCCGAAGTTCGAATTCAACATTGAGAAGGCCAACCAGGTGCTGGAGGCGGCCGGCTGGAAGCGCGGGCCTGACGGCATCCGCGCCAAGGGGGGCACCAAGCTCAAATTCGTGTTCCAGACTTCGGTGAGTGGGCCGCGCCAGAAGTGCCAGGCCATCATCAAGGACGCCTGCAGCAAGGCAGGGATCGACCTTGAACTCAAGAGCGTGGTGGCCGCGGTGTACTTCGGGGGCGACTTTGCCAACCCCGACACCTACCAGAAGTTCTGGGCCGACATGCAGATGTACACCACCACCATGACGCAGCCCGATCCGCAGACCTTCATGGAGCAGTTCACGTCTTGGGAGCTGTCGCAGAAGGAAAACAAGTGGGCAAGGCGCAACCTCACCCGCTGGCAAAACGCCGAGTACGACGCCGCGCACAAGGCCGCACAGGGGGAGATTGACCCGGTCAAGCGTGCGGCCCTGTTCATCCGCATGAACGACCTGCTGGTGGCCGATCAGCATGTGGTGCCGCTGTTCTTGCGGCCGCGGCCCTATGGGGTGGGCGCCAAGCTGCGCCCCGTGCTCTCGGCCTGGGACAACACCACGTGGGCCTTGGGCTACTGGACGCGCGAGGCCTGAAGGCGGGGTAGACCGTGGGCGGCTACATCCTGCGCCGTTTCTTGATCTCGCTGCCCAGCCTGCTGGGGATCAGCGCGGTGCTGTTCACCGTGCTGGCACTGGCACCGGGCGACCCCTTTGAGGAACTGGCGACGAACCCCAACGTGCCGCCAGAGGTGCGCATGGCCCTGCGCGTGCAGTTCGGTTTGGATGACCCTGTTTGGGAACGCTACCTGCGTTGGCTGGCCAGCATGCTGCAAGGCGACTGGGGCTACTCATTCGTGAGCCGAATCAACGTGGATGAGCTCATCCTGCAACGCCTACCCACGACCATCGTGGTGATCGGTCTGTCGCAGCTTCTGGCCATTCTGGTCGCCATACCCGTGGGCGTGCTGGCTGCGGTCAAGCCCTACTCCTGGTTTGACCGCATCGCCAGCACCGTGGCCTTCGTGGGCTTTTCGCTGCCCACCTTCTTCACCGGCGTGTTGTTCATCCTGCTGTTTTCCATCACGCTGGGCTGGCTGCCTTTTGTGTACCGCAGCGACATCTCGTCCACCGGCTGGCAGTTCCTGTGGGACCACTTTAAGCAAAGCATCATGCCCATCACGGTGCTGGGCCTGTACCAAGCGGCCAGCATGATGCGCTATGTGCGCAGCGCGGTGCTGGATGTGATTCGCCTGGACTATGTGACCACGGCGCGCAGCAAGGGCTTGAGCGAACGCGTGGTGGTGCTGCGCCACGTGGTGCGCAACGCGATGATCCCGGTGGTCACGCTGGTGGCGCTGCAGATGCCCACGGTGTTCGGCGGGGCCATCGTGACCGAGCAGATCTTTCGCATTCCGGGCATCGGCAGCCTGCTGATCGACGCCATCCTGCGCAACGACACCCCGGTGATCATGGCCGTGACCTTTGTCTTCAGCGGTTTGGTGATTTTTTTCAATCTGGTGGCTGACGTGCTTTATGGCTGGCTTGACCCCCGCATCAGCTACCGCTGAACCCAAGGCAGGCTTGTCGCCCACGCAGGAAGCCTGGCGCCGCTTCAAGCGCCACCGGCTGGCCTACTGGAGCCTGTGGCTCTTGGGCCTGCTGGTGGTGGCGGTGCTGTTTGGCCCCTTGGTGTGGAAAGTAGGCATCAACGATGTAGACCTCTTGGCCAGCTTGTCCAAGCCCAGCGCCCAGCACCCCCTGGGGACCGACGACCTGGGGCGCGATTTGCTGGCTCGGCTGCTGTACGGCGGGCGCATCAGCCTGGCCGTGGGCTTGGCAGCCATGCTCACCGCGGTGCTCTTGGGGGTGTTGATCGGCGCCATTGCGGGCATGTCGCGCGGCTGGGTGGATGCGGCCCTCATGTGGCTGACCGACCTGTTCTTGAGCCTGCCGCAGCTGCCCGTGCTGCTGCTCTTGATCTTCCTGTTTCGTGAACCGCTGAAGCAGACCTTCGGCCTGGAAGCGGGCATCTTCATCCTGATCGTGGCGGTGATCGGCGGCTTTCGATGGATGCCGGTGGCGCGCTTGGTGCGTGCGCAGTTCTTCAGCTTGCGGGAAAAGGAATTCGTGGAAGCCGCGCGCGCCCTGGGGGCCGGCACCTCACGCCAAGTCGTGCGCCACATCCTGCCCAACAGCATGGGGCCTGTGATCGTGGCGGCCACCATCGATGTGGCTGCAGCCATCATCGCCGAGAGCACCCTGTCCTTCCTGGGCCTGGGCTTTCCGCCGGACATTCCCACCTGGGGGCGCATCCTTTACGACGGCCGCGACTACCTGGACATTGCGGTGCACTGGGCCTTGTTCCCGGGCATTGCCATCTTCTTGACGGTGTTGACCATCAACTTCATCGGCGACGGCCTGCGCGACGCGCTGGACCCGCGGAGGGTGCTGTGAACGCCGCCGCTGCCCACGCCCCCCTGTTGGACATCCGGGGACTCAAGACCCACTTTCGCACCGAGGACGGTTGGCTGCACGCCGTGGACGGCGTGGACCTGCAGATCCGGGCCGGTGAGACCCTGTGCGTGGTGGGCGAATCGGGCTGCGGAAAAAGCGTCACCGCCAAGACGGTGATGAAGCTCATCGACATGCCACCCGGGCGCATCGTGGCCGGGCAGATGTTGTGGAAGGGCCGCGACCTGGTGCCCCTGGGTCCAAGGGAGATGCAGGCCATCCGCGCCAAAGAGATCGCGATGATCTTCCAGGAGCCCATGACCAGCCTGAACCCCGTGTTCACCGTGGGCGACCAGATTGCCGAGAGCCTGCGCCTGCATGAAGGCCTGAGCAAGCGCGAGGCCCTGGATCGTGCGGTGCAGATGCTGCACCTGGTTCGCATTCCCACGCCCGAAAAGCGGGTCAGCGACTACCCACATCAGTTCTCGGGTGGCATGCGCCAGCGGGTGATGATCGCCATGGCCCTGGCCTGCAAGCCGCAGTTGCTGATCGCCGATGAGCCCACCACCGCGCTGGATGTGACGATCCAAGCGCAGATCCTGGACCTCTTGGCCGAGTTGAAGGCCGAGATGGGCATGGCCATCATGCTGATCACCCACGCGATGGGGGTGGTGGCCGAAGTGGCCCAGCGCGTGGTGGTGATGTATGCCGGGCAGGTGGTGGAAGAGGCACCGGTGCAGGCGCTGTTTGCGCAGCCCCGACACCCCTACACCCGCGGCCTGATCCGATCGATACCGCGCATCGGCTCCTCGGCCCTGCTGCACAAGGTGCGGCTGGAGGCCATTCCCGGCTCGGTGCCCAAGCTGATCGAGCCCGGGCCGGGCTGCCGCTTTGCTTCGCGCTGCCCACATGCACGCGCCGAGTGTTCGGCTGCCACGCCGGTGCTGCGCGAGCTCAGCCCCGGACACCGGGTGGCCTGTGTGTTGGACGAGGTGGTGCAATGAGCGCGGGCCCCTTGCTGCAGGTGCGCGACCTGGTCAAGCGCTTTCCGGTGCGCAGTGGGCTGCTGCGCCGAACGGCGGGTCAGGTGCATGCCGTGGATGGCGTGTCTTTCGAACTCCTGGAAGGGCAGACCCTGGGGGTGGTGGGCGAATCGGGCTGCGGCAAGAGCACGATGGGCCGATGCATCCTGCGGCTGATCGAACCCACCTCGGGGCAGGTGGTCTTCGATGGGCAGGATGTCACGGCTGCCGACCGCGGCAGCTTGCGTGCCCTGGCGCGGCAGATGCAAATCATCTTCCAGGACCCCTTTGCTTCCTTGAATCCACGCATGACGGTGGGCGCCATCATCGGCGAGGGCCTGCTCATCCATGGCCTGGCCCGCAACCGCACGGAAGTGGCCGACCGTGTGGCCGAGCTCTTGACGATGGTGGGCTTGTCCAAGGACCAAATGCGGCGCTACCCGCATGAGTTCTCCGGTGGGCAGCGCCAGCGCATCGGCATTGCGCGCGCCTTGGCGGTGCAGCCGCGACTGATCGTCTGCGACGAAGCGGTATCGGCCCTGGACGTGTCCATCCAGGCCCAGGTGATCAACCTGCTGCAAGACCTGCAAGAACAGCTGGGCCTGACCTATGTCTTCATCGCCCACGACCTGTCGGTGGTGGAGCACGCCAGCAACCGCGTGGCGGTGATGTACCTGGGCCGCATCGTGGAAATGGCCGATGCGCGCGACCTTTATGCCCAGCCGCGCCACCCCTATACCGAGTCGCTGTTGTCGGCCGTGCCGGTGCCCGACCCCACGGTCCAGCGCCGCCGCATCGTGCTGCAGGGCGATGTGCCCAGCCCCATCAGTCCCCCCAGTGGCTGCCACTTCCACACGCGCTGCCCCATTGCGCAAAAGGGCCTGTGCGACCGGGAGCGGCCGCAGCTCAAGGAAGTGGGGGCGGGGCACACGGTGGCTTGCCATTTGCGCAGCTGAAGCTGGAGCGGGCGATGGGAATCGAACCCACGTCTTGAGCTTGGGAAGCTCAGGTCCTGCCATTGAACGACGCCCGCGCGCCGGTGCCACGCCGAGCATACCGCAGCACGCGACAATTCGGGCATGAGTGAGCACGCCCCGAAGCCTGAGACGGCCCCGCCCAGCGCCGCAAACCCCCGCCGCGTGCGCAGTTTCGTGGTGCGTGCCGGGCGCATGGGCACGGGGCAGGTACGGGCGCTACAGGACTTGGGCCCTCGCTATGTGCTGCCCTACCAGGGGCAGCCCGCGGATTGGGCCGCTGTGTTTGGCCGCCAGGCACCCCGCATACTGGAGATCGGCTTTGGCATGGGCCAGGCCACGGCGGCCATTGCCCACACGCGGCCCGATGTGGACTTCATCGGCGTGGAAGTGCACGAGCCGGGTGTGGGCGCCCTGCTCAAGCTCATCGGGGAAGGCGGCTTGGGCAACATCCGCATCCTGCAGCACGATGCGGTGGAGGTCTTGGAACAGATGGTGGCGCCTGCATCGCTGGCGGGGGTGCATGTGTTCTTTCCCGACCCTTGGCACAAGAAGCGCCACCACAAGCGTCGCCTGATACAGCCGCCCCTGGTGCAACTGCTGGCATCGCGCTTGGCGCCGGGCGGGGTGCTGCACTGCGCCACCGACTGGCAGCCATATGCCCAACAGATGCTGGAGGTGCTCAGCGCACAAGTGCTGCTGCGCAACACCGTGGGCAGCGAACACGGCGGCTTTGCGCCGCGGCCTGACTACCGGCCGCTGACCAAGTTCGAGCAGCGCGGCCTGCGCCTGGGCCACGGCGTCTGGGACTTGGTGTTTCAGAAGGCCTGATCAAGCCCGCCAATCCACCCAGCCGCCCCAGGCGGTGATGAGCACCACGGCCCCGAAGGCGATGCGGTACCAGGCAAAGGGCACGAAGTTGTGGGTGCTGACATAGCGAATCAGCCACCGGATGCACAGCCAAGCGCTGAAGAAGGCCACGACGGTGCCCACTGCGAACACCGGTGCATCGGACCAGTTCAGGGCTTCGCGCTGCTTGAGCACCGAGTAGGCGCCAGCACCCATCAGCGTGGGAATACCCAGGAAAAAGCTGAACTCGGTGGCGCAGCGGCGTGAGAAGCCCAGCACCATGCCCCCGATGATGGTGGCCCCCGATCGGCTGGTACCCGGCACCAGGGCCAGGCACTGCAGCAGGCCCACCTTCAGGGCGTCGATCGGGCGCATGTCGTCCACGGTCTCCACGCGGGCGCGGCGCACGCCCAACAGGTCCATGGCGCCAAACCGCCGGTGGTGCCAGCGTTCCACCCACAGGATGATGAGGCCGCCCACGATGAAGGCCACGGCCACGGGTACCGGGTGAAACAGGGCCGCCTTGATCACCTTGCCCAGGGCCAGGCCGGCCACCACCGCCGGCACGAAGGCCACCGCCACATTGATCGCAAAACGGCGCGCGGCCTCGTCGTTGCCCAGCCCGCGCAGGGTGTCTGTCAAACGGCGGCGGTACTCCCAGATCACCGCCAACATGGCGCCGGACTGAATCGCAATCTCAAACACCTTGGCCGTTTCACCGGTGAAGTCCAGCAGCGAGGCCGCCAGGATCAGGTGCCCGGTCGAGGAAATCGGCAAGAACTCGGTCAGTCCTTCGACCAAGCCCAAGATGGCCGCCTTGATCAGGAGCATCACATCCACCGCCGGCACCCTCTCCAAATTGAGACCCAGCGCGCATGATAGCCAGGGCGGTCAGCCTGGCGTGGGCGGCGCGGCCTAGAATCAGGCGGTTGTTTCCGACTTCGCCTGGTTCCATGAACATCGAACAAGCCCGCTTCAACATGATCGAGCAGCAAATCCGCCCCTGGGATGTGCTGGACGGTGGCGCGTTGGGGTTGCTCTCGCGCGTGCGGCGCGAAGACTTCGTTCCGGCCGAGCTTCGCGCATTGGCCTTCACCGACACCGAGATTGCCCTGCCCGAGGGCCAATGCATGCTGGCCCCGCGCGTGGAAGCCCGGTTGCTGCAGGAACTGCGCCTGAGCGGCGTGGAGCGCACCCTTGAAATCGGCGCCGGCTCGGGCTTCATGGCCTGCCTGCTCGGGCACCAGTCGCGCAGCGTGACCACGCTGGAGATCATCCCTGCCCTGGCCGACATGGCACGCCACAACCTGGCCCGCGCCCGCATGGGGCAGGTTCAGGTGGTGCAGGCCGACGGCAGCCAAGATTCGGCGCTCGAGGGCACCTTCGACGCCATCGTCCTGTCGGGGTCTGTGGCGCTGGAGCCTCAAAGCCTGAAGGCACGCCTGAACGTGGGTGGCCGCCTGGTGGCCGTGATCGGCGACGAGCCCGTCATGCGCGCAGTGCGCATCACCCGCGTGGCCGCCGATGCCTGGGAAACCACCGTCCTGTTTGACACCGTGGCGCCCCGCCTCCAAGGCTTTGTGCAACCCTCACGCTTCAAGTTCTGATCCATGAACCACCCTACTGTTCTTCGGCGTTTGCTCACCCTGTGCGTGCTGGGCCTGGCGGCAGCCTCGCCGCTGAGCTGGGCGCAGAGCCTGCCCGTGCTGCTGGAGTCGGCCCGCGGGCACGACGCCGCCTTCCTGGCCGCGCGTGCCCAGTTTGATTCGGCGCGCTTTCGCATGGAACAGGCCAAGGCCCTGCGCCGCCCCGGCCTGAGTGCCGACACCACGGTGGGCCGCAGCGAAAGCTCCACACCGTTCAGCCCCTCGGTCACCGGCTCGCAGTCGGACACCACCACCGTCAACCTCAACGCCACGCAGCCGCTGTTCAACCGCGCCAACGACATGGCCGTGGCGCAAGCCGAGAAGGCGCTGGAGGTGGCCCGGGCCGACCTGGACACGGCTGAGCAAGACCTCATCATCCGCGTGTCGCAGGCCTACTTTGATGTGTTGGCCTCGCGCGATGCGCTGGCCACCGTTCAGGCCAGCAAGGCCGCCATCACCGAACAGCTGGCCTCGGCCCGGCGCAACTTTGAGGTCGGCACGGCCACGATCACCGATGCCCGTGAAGCGCAAGCCCGGTTCGATTTGGTGACCGCACAGGAACTGGCTGCGAGCAACGATGTGCGCAACCGCCAGTTGGTGCTGGAGCAGGTGGTGGGCCGCCTGCAGGTGCAGCCTGCTGCACTGCGCCTGCCCCTGGTGCTGCCGCCGCTGGTGCCCCAAACCGCTGATGCCTGGGTGGAACAGGCCCTGGGCCGACACCCCATGGCCCGCAAGGCGCGGCTGGGGCTGGAGATTGCACAGCTGGAGATCAGCCGCGCCCGCGCCGGCCACTTGCCCACCGTGGCCCTGACTGGGCGCTACACGCAACAGCGCACCGATGGCACGGCCACCTTGCGCAGTGCGGCCACCGGAGGCACCGTGCAATTGGGCCAGGTGGGTACCTCCACCAGTTCGGTGATTGGCGTGACACTCAGCGTGCCGCTGTACGCCGGCAATGCCACCGACAACCGAGTCTCTGAAACCCTCAAGCTCGAAGAGAAGGCGCGCCACGACTTGGACGCCGCTCGACGCGGGGTGGAGTTGGCCACCCGCCAAAGCTTCATGGGCCTGCAGTCGCTGGCTGCACAGGTCAAGGCCTTGGAAGCCGCCGAAGCCTCCAGCCAGCTGGCCCTGGAGTCGACGCAGCTGGGCTACCGCGTGGGCGTACGTGTGAACCTGGATGTGCTCAACGCGCAGAGCCTGCTCTTCCAAACCCGGCGTGACCTGGCCAAGGCCCGTTACGACTCCATCGTGGGATCGCTGCGCCTGCGACAAGCCGCTGGCACCCTGGGGGTGGCCGATGTGCAGGCGCTGGCGCCGCTTCTGGGTTCCTGATCGGCTTCAGCGACCCGCGTTCAGGGCCTGAAGCACCATGCGCGCTTGGCGCTGCGCTGCGCCGGCGTTTGCCGCCACCCAGGCCAGGCCCGCTGCCCGGTGCTGCTGCCAGCTGGATGCGGGGGTGTTCAAGGCCAGGGCCACCGCCTGCTCCAAGTCGCGGGCGCGCAGGGCTGCTCCTTGGGCCTGCGCCATTTGGGCCGCGTCTTCGAAGTTGAAGGTGTGCGGGCCCATCACCACGGGACAGGCACAGGCCGCGGCTTCGATCAGGTTCTGGCCCCCCAGCGGCGCAAAGCTGCCGCCCAAGAGCGCCACATCGGCGGCCGCGTAGTAGGCCGGCATCTCGCCCACACTGTCGCCCAACCACGCATCAGCCTGCCAGTCGTCAGCGCTGGGCCCTTCTGGGCCCCAGCTGCTGCGGCGGCTGACCGACAGGCCCGCCCGGCACAGTGCCGCATGCACCTCTTCAAAGCGCTGGGGGTGGCGCGGCACCATCAGCAGCAACGGGCGTGGCCGCAGCGCGTGCGGCGCGGGCTGCTGCACCGCCCGGTGCCAGGCCTGCAACAGCGCTGGGTCTTCGCCCTCACGCCAGCTGGCGGCCATCACGATGTGGCGCTGGGGCTGCCTGGTGGGCTCCACACCGGGCGCCGCGCGCTTGCCGGCCCATCGCTGCCCCAAGGCCTGCAGGTCTTGCGAGGGGTGGAGCTCGTACTTCAGGTTGCCCGACACGTGCAGCCGCGGCGCGGGAACGCCGGCTTGCTGCAAGTGCACGGCGTCTTGCTCGGTCTGCGCACACACGGCCCACAGGCGCTGCATCATGGGGCGGCTCAGCAGCGCCCACTTCAGGCCCTTGTGCAGGCTGCGCTGCGACAGGCG
Source organism: Betaproteobacteria bacterium (assembly GCA_046094505.1). Taxonomy (GTDB): domain Bacteria; phylum Pseudomonadota; class Gammaproteobacteria; order Burkholderiales; family Burkholderiaceae_C; genus RFTU01. The sequence goes on along the minus strand of JBJTHN010000050.1, from coordinate 10,634 downwards.
CGCATTGGCCAGCACCACGGGCACGCCCGCACGCTGGGCCTGCAACAGCAGGTTGGGCCAGGTCTCGGTTTCCATCAGCACCCCCACCTGCGGGCGCAGCGTGTGCAAGAAGCGCCGTGTGGCACCTGGGGTGTCCAAGGGCAGCCAGCCGTGCAGGTCGCCGGGCAGCAACAGCGAACGCCCAGCTTCCAGGCCTGTGGCCGTGCCGGTGGTCAACAACAGCTGCATCCCGGGCAGGGCCTCTCGCAGGGCCTGCACCAAGGGCTGCACGGCGCGGGTTTCACCCAGTGACACCGCATGCACCCACACACGGGGGGCCTGCGGTGTGGGCGCGGCAGGCCTAGGCCAGCGGCCCAGGCGCTGGGCCCAACCCTGCCGGTAGGCCGGCTCGGCGCGCCCACGCCACCAAAAACGCGCGAACACCGCTGGCAGTGCAGCCACCCACGCAGCCGAATACGCTGCTTGGGCGATGGACGCGCCCACGCTCAGCAAGCCCAGGCCCTGCGCTGAAAACCGTGATGCCTCAAGCTCCAAGCGCCTTCAAGCACTCAGTGGGCCGAGGTTTGCACCATGGCATCGCTCTTGACCGAGCGCAGCGCACCCATGAACTGGCGTTCGATGCGGCCCAGAGCTGCCTCGGTGTGGCCTTCAAAGCGCAAGACCAGCACGGGCGTGGTGTTGGACGCACGAATCAGGCCAAAGCCATCGGGGAAATCCACGCGTAGGCCATCGATATCGCAGATGGCCCCGCCGGCAAAGCGCAACTCGCCCGACCGCGTGCGCGCCAGCAAGCGCTCCACCACGCGGTGGTGCTCGCCTTCGGCACAGGGTACGTTCAGCTCTGGCGTGCTGTGGCTGGCCGGCAGGTCTTCCAGCACAGTACTGGGGTCGATGTAGCGGCTCACGATCTCCAGCAAGCGCGCAGCGGTGTACATCGCATCGTCAAAGCCGTACCAGCGTTCGCCAAAGAAGATGTGGCCGCTCATCTCACCGGCAAAGGGCGAATTCATTTCCTTGAGTTTGGCCTTGATCAGCGAATGCCCGGTCTTCCACATGACCGGCTTTCCGCCGGCCTCACGGATGGCCACTGGCAGGCGCTGCGAGCACTTCACATCAAAGATGATGGGCGCGCCCGGATGGCGCTTGAGCACATCCCGCGCGAACAACATGATCTGGCGGTCGGGGTAGATGATCTGGCCGTGGCGGGTGACGATGCCCAAGCGGTCGCCATCACCATCAAAGGCCAGGCCCAGGTCGGCTTGCGTGGCCCGCACCACCAAGCGCAGGTCCTCGAGGTTTTCCGGCTTGCTGGGATCGGGGTGGTGGTTGGGGAAGTCGCCATCCACGCGGCTGTACAGGTCCACCACGTTGCAGCCCAGGGCCCGCAAGATGCCCGGTGCTGTGGCCCCCGGAATGCCGTTGCCCGAATCCACCACGATCTTCAAGGGCCGTGCGATGCGACAGTCGCCCACGATGCGGGCGGTGTATTCGGCCGTGATGTCCATCGTGGCGGTTCGGCCATGGCCACGTCGGTACTCCTCGGCTTCCATGCGCTCGCGAAGGCGTTGGATGTCCTCACCAAAGATGGCGCGGCCGCCCAGCACCATCTTGAAACCGTTGTAGTCCTTGGGGTTGTGGCTGCCGGTGATTTGGATGCCGCTGCGGCAACCGTGGGCGCCGCGCGTGGCCGCCACGTAGTAAAGCATGGGCGTGGTCACCGCGCCCAGGTCCACCACATCGATGCCGGTAGAGGCCAAACCACGCACCAGGGCAGCCGACAAGGCCGGCCCCGAGACGCGGCCGTCGCGGCCTACGGCCACCGCCTTTTCGCCCACCGCCAAGGCTTCGGTGCCAAAGGCTCGGCCCAGGTGCTCGGCAAACTGCTCATCGATGGTTTGCCCCACCACGCCACGGATGTCATAAGCCTTGAAGACGGAAACGGCCACGTCCACGATGGATCCTCCGGGATAGTCGATACGGCTGTATGTGCCGCCTTTGATTCTAGGCTTTGGGGCGCCCGCGCTAGGCCGGCATCGGCGCGGCCGTGATGCGCCGCCGCGGGTCTATGCCCTCCAGCAGCGTCAACACGGCCTGGGTCTGAAGGTCCATCACCTTCAGGGCCAACATCGCCTTGGGGCCGACCAGGGGGCTGTTGTTGCTCGTCAGTTCACGCGGGGCCTGCGGGTGTGGCGAGCCGGTGTAAAGCAGATAACGCTCGTCGATGAGGGCCACCGGGTTGCCCAGGCCATGCAGGCGGGGCACGGCCCGTGCGCTGTGGCCCGCCCCTCCCGCCACCCACCATTGGGAGGCGCCACCACGCGCCAAAAGGAAGCCCGGACCTTGTCCGCTGGCAATGGGGCTGTGGCCGGGGATCAGCACGGTTCGCGTTTGGCGTTCCCAATCGATCACCTCAATTTGCGGGTCGGGCTGCAGCGCCGGCGCCACCGGGTTGGCGCTGGCAGCGCGCCCCTGGGGCCCGGCGGCGGCCACCAACAACTGCCGGCCGTCGTTGATCCAAGCCGGGCGTTGGCCCAGCACCAGCGCAAAGCCATCAGGCCCCGGCGGCAGGGGCCGCTCGGGTGGAAACCCATCGGAGCCGGGCGGTGCGGTGAGGTCCAGCACCATCAGCCGGCCCAGGTACAGCGGGCGGTGGCGGACCGCAGGGTCGGTTTGCACCACCATGGCCAGGTGGCGGCCATCAGGGCTGAGCGCCATGCCCGACACCGCACGGTCCCACAGGGCATCGCCGGCCTGTTGCCGCAACACCCGCTGAGGGCCGGATGCCGGCAACAGGCGTACGGCGTGGCGCCGCTCGCCCTCATCGGTCACCAATGCGGCAAAGGCGCCGCGCGCATCGGGGTTGCTGAGTTCCCAAATGGGGGGCAGCCGGCCGCGCACATCGGCCTGCGCGGCACGCATGGCCGGATGGGTCCTCAAGCCCTGGCGCCAGTGGCGCAGTTCCAACTGGCCCACCGAACCGGCATTGGTGGCAATCAAGACCCGCGCCGACACACGATCGGCCAGTTCGGGCGTTTCGCCTTCCCATATACGCTCGGGCACCACCATCACGCGTGTGGGCGGCTGGCGGGGCTCCGATGCACAGCCGGCCACGGCCAAGGTGGCGGCCAAGCAAAGCTGGCGGCGTTGCAACATGCCGCCTATTTCACCTCATTCGGGCTGGCGACGCTTGACGGTCTCGGGCAGGCTCCACCACACCGCAGCAGCCACCAGGAAGGCCACAGCCGCCAGGCTCATCACCGGCGCAAGGCCGTAGGCCTGCGCCAAGGGTGCGGTGATCAGGGGCGCGGTCATGCTGATCACGCGGCCCCAGTTGAAAATCGACGCCGCCGTGGAGCGCAGATGCGAGGGGTAGAGCTCGGACATCCAGGGGCCCCAAATGGCGCTGCAGGCCAAAGCAATGCCGTACAGAAAGCCGATGAACTCCAGTGTTTGCACCGTCACAGGAGCGAAGAGGTAGATGGGAATCAGCACGGCGCAACCGACAAAGCCTGAGGCGGCCACGCGGCGGCCGTAGCGGTCGCTGATCCAACCCCAGCACAAGGCACCCAAGGCACTGCCCACGAATTGCCATCCCACAATGTCGCCCACGGCGGTATCGGGCACGCCACGCTCGGTGCGTAAGAAGGTGGTGGCCCAACCGGTGAAGGCCTGATAGGCGAAAAAATTCAAGCCGCTCATTAACGCCAGAAACACCGTTTGGCGGCGCACCCCAGGCTGGAACAACTCCATCACCGGCAGCGTGCTGCTGGCCGTGGCCTGCCCACCCACCAGGCCATCCATGGGCACCAGGCGTCGGTCGTCGGGCACCAGGGCCAAGGCCAGAAAGGCCAAGGCAATGGGTACCGCGCCGGCCCACAGCATCAGCTGCCAGTCCAGCCCGGCACGAAACACCGCCGAAGACACGAATCCCAAGGCCGACACCGCTAGGTTGTAGGTGCAAAACACGATGCCCGCGATACGGCCGCGAACATCGCGCGCGAACAGGCCCGAGTAGATGCCCACGGCAATCGGAAACATTGACCCCATGAAGAAGCCCAGGTACAGGCGTTGCACCACCAGCCCCGTGAAGTCGGTGACCACCAAGGCCCCCAGCAGGCCCGATCCGAAACCGATCATGGTGATCACCAGCGCGTTGCGCCGGCCGATCTTGTCGGCCACCTGCCCCATCACCACCGCGCCCACCAGCGCGCCGATGGACTGCAGCGTGTAGGCCGATCCGGATTCGGTCAGCGTCAGGCCCAGGCTCTCCTTGATGTAGGGGCGCAGGATGTCGATGGTGTTCCACGACCAGGCGTAGAAGAAGTAGGCCACCAGCAAGAAGCCCAGGGCCAGCGCGCGCCTGGGCAGGCCCAGCTCGTCGGCCCGCAGCCAGTGCTGAGGTACGGCCTGGTTGCTCGTCTGCGATTGAGGGTTCATACGGCGTAGTGCTGTGAGGCCAGCGCTGCGCCTTCAGCCATCGAAGCGAACTTGGCGTAGACGATGTCGGGGTCCACCGCGCCGAAGCCGGCGAAGGTGCCGAAGCCGCAATCCGTTCCGGCCATCACGCGATCAGGGCCCACGATGTCGGCAAAGCGCTGAAGGCGCTGGGCCACCAGGCGCGGGTGCTCCACGAAGTTGGTGGTGGAGTCCAGTACCCCGGGGATGAGGATCTTGTCGTCCGGAATGCAGTGCTGCATCTGGGCAATTGTTTCCCATTCATGCGCATGCCGTGGGTTGGAAGTTTCAAACAACAGGGCTTGTGGCTTGGCCTTCATGACGACGGGCAAGATGGTGGCCAGGGGTACGTCCTTGTGGTGCGGTCCCTCATAGTTGCCCCAGCACACGTGCATGCGCACCCGGTCAGCAGGAATGGCCAGCAGGGCCTCGTTGAGTGCCTCCACATGCCGCTCGATGCGGCGCAGGTAGGCGCCCTCTTCCAAGTCTTTGTACATCATGTGACGACCCAGGCCCAAGTCAGGCGAGTCCAGCTGCAGGATCAGACCCGCATCCACGATGGCGTGGTATTCGTGGCGCAGCGCATGGGCCAGGGCCTGCAGGTATTGGTCATCGCTCGCATAGTGGCGATTAGGCTGGAACAGCGCCACCACGCCGGGTGAGGCGGCGTTCATAAACACCCCGTGGGCACCGTGCTGTTGAGCGGCGGCCTTCACATGGGCGATGTCATGCTCCAAGGGCAGCAGAGACTTCACCTGAATCGGCCCCACGCAGCAGGGGCGCCGGTAGGTGGGCGTGCCGCCGCCCGAGGCCAAGCGCTTCATGAATCCCGGGTAGTCCAGCAGGTCTGCGGGCGTGCGGCGCTCGCTGTCGCCATCGAAGCCGGTGTAGCGGTCCTTGATGTAGGTGGCGTAGCTGATTTTGCTCATCTCACCGTCGCTGACGATGTCGATGCCCGACTGCACCTGGCGTTGCACGGCCTGGTCCACCGCCACGCGCATGGTTTCGTTGAACAGGGCTTCATCGACCGCCTCCCCGCGCTCGCGGGCGAAGATCTGGTCCACCACAGGCTGGCTGCGGGGCAAGGAACCCACGTGCGTGGTGGGGAAGTAGCGGCGGTGGTGCTGCGGCATGGCTCGAGAGGTATGGCGGTTGAAAAAGGCCATGGCCGGCATCAAGCCGGCCATGGTCAATGCCGCTAATGCTTGTTAGAACTTGCTATAGCTTAGCTTCAGGCCCGTCATTCGCGGGGGCGCCGCACTAACCTGCAGTGCACCGCCACCGCCCCACACGAAGCGGTTGATGGTTTGGGTATTACCCGCGTTGTCAACGAAGCCCAACAACGACCATTGCTCATTGATGCGCCAGTTCAGCTTGATATCGGTCTTGGTAAAGGCGCCCTGCTTTTCGATTTGCGCATTGGCGGGTTGCCCAAAGAAGCCACTGTTGTAGCTGACCACCACAATCGGCGTCAGGCGTCCGCCTCCAGCCAAGCCGATGTCGTGCTTGAGGAAGATGGAGCCTTGGCTGCGCGCGGCGTAGGGGATGCGGTTACCCGACAGGTCGCAGCCGAAGGCTGCAGCCGGCTGGCCCGCGCCGCCGGTTCCCGGCACCACGCCACACTTGTAGCCAGGCGCAAACAGGCGGCGCTGCCCGGCCGGTGCAATCACCACGCCGTTGGCGTCGGTTTGCGGTGCGGTCGACGAGGGATCAGCCACCAGGACAGAGGTTCCAAAGGGCAGTGCCACATCGGGGAAGCTGGTGTATTTCGCATCCAGCAGGCTCAATGTCCCGCCAAGGGTCGTGGCCCGTGAAGTACGCCACTCAAGCTCAGCCTCGAGGCCCTTGGCATTAGCCTTGGCTGCATTGAAGATAGCCGAAATGGTGGTGTTGCCCACCGGAATTTGGCGCTGCTCCTGCAGGTTGGTGTAGCCGTTGCTGAAAGCCGATAAGTTGAGTTGCAAGGTGTTCTTGAGGAAGCGGTTCTTGGAGCCTACTTCCAGGGCCACCACTTCTTCGGGCTTGAAGGTGCGGGCCGATGTCAGTGCCTGCCCCGAGTTGAAGCCCCCCGAGCGAAAGCCGTTCGAGATCGTCAGGTAGACAAGCTGGTCCTTGTTGAGCTCGTAGTCCAAGGCCAGTCGGCCGGTGCTCTTGCTGAAGGTGGCCTCGGTATAGGTGGCGCCCGTGGTGGTATTGGTGCCAGGCAAACAGTTGAAGCCTGGGCGTGTAGCGCCGTCCAGGCAGTTGCTTACCCCCGCAGACCCGTAAGCCGATGCAGGGGGCAGCGGCGTGGACAGGGTGATCAGGTTGCCGTCGGGTGCACCGGCCGCATTCAGCGGCAACACCGCGTTGGCGTTGGCGAACTTGAAGGCTTTGGTGTCCTTGGTGTGACGCGCACCAGCCGTAAGGGTCAGGGCCGGGCTAATTTTGTAGTTCAACTGGCCGTATACCGCCCGCGAATCGGTCTCCGGCATTTGGTTATCGTAGAAACCGGCGCCGTTTTGCGCCAAGCTTATGGGCGCGCTTAGGGCCGACGAACGAATGGTGCGAGGCAACTGCTGGTTGATGAAGGTGCCGCGGAGTTCGTCCTTGAACAAATAGACACCGGCCACGTAGCCAAGGGGGCCCTTGGTATTGCTCAGGATCTGGAACTCCTGAGAGAGGGTCTTGGCGGCTGTGGCCTGGTAGTCAATGGCGATGGTGGATGCAGAAAAGTCTGAATCCGATGTGCGCGTAGCAATGAAGTCAGCATAACCGGTGATGGACTTGAGCGTGGCGCCCGGGATCTGATAAGTCAGGTCCAGGCTCATGTTGCGGTCGCTCGTGTCCAGGTAGGTGCGGTAGTCGTTATCTACAACGTAGGCGTTGCCGGCCTTGTACAGGGGAATGCCTAGGTCAACGCCAGAACCGATGGCATTGGCACCGGTGCCAGCGCCAGCACCTTGTGTACGCACGCAGTCGTTGACCGCATCGCGGTTACCGCCGCGCGGGTTGATGATGGTGAGCGTTGAGTTGAACAACTGCTGGCACGAGGGCGTGTGCACAAAGGTACCGGCCATCTTGTAGCCAAAGGCCGAGCCACCGTTGCCACCCTGGGTGGTGCTGTCCACGCGGAACACGGCTTCGAGGTCTTTGGTGGGCTTGAAGAGCAGGCTGCCGCGGAAGTAGCGCGTGTCTTGGTCAAACATGCCGGCGGCAGGGTTGAAATCGTTCTTCACCCAGGGGTCGGACTTGTCCTTGACAGCCACCAGGCGCAAGGCGGCGGTGTCGCCCAAGGGCAGGTTGAAGATGCCTTCTGCGCGCACCTTGCCGTAGTTGCCGACCAGCAGGCTGGCCGTGGTTTCGTTGGACTTGAGCTCGGGCGCGTTGGTGGTGATGGCCACCGTACCGCCGAAGGTATTGCGGCCGAACAGCGTGCCCTGCGGGCCGCGCATCACTTCCACGCGGGAGACGTCCACGAAGCCCATCATGGCCTGCTGGGCGCGTGACTTGTAGATGCCGTCAACGAAATAGCCGATCGTGGTATCCGCGTTCACCGCCACGTTTTCCGTGCGCACACCGCGCATCGCAGGGCGTGCGTCGGCACCGGAGCGGCCAAAGGTGAAGCCCGGCACCACGGTGTCGAGCTGCGAGACGTCAGACAGGTTGCGCTCTGCCAGCGCTTGGTTGCTCAGGCCGGTGACCGAGACGTTGACCTTTTGCTGGTCTTCCAGGCGGCGGTTGGCCGAGACCGACACCGACTGCAGTTCACCAGAGTCAGACGAGCGGGCGGCGCTGCCCTGCGCCTGTGCATGCGCAGGCAAGGCGCCTGCGGCTGCCCATGAGCCAACAGCCAGGGCCACCATGGCCACCAGGGGATTGCGGCGGAAGGTCTTCATCGTCGAGTCTCCAGTCGTGATTCAAAAGGCGCACCGAGGTGCGGAAACGGCGTGTTGATGCCAAGTTTGGACGGTCCCCAAGGGCAGTGCAAGCGTATGCAATCTCTATGCAAACCCTCTAGTAAAAGTACCTAGCCCCGGTGCAGCGACTGCGCGACAACCTGGGGATCAGTACTTCAGTTCTGCGCGCCCCTGGCGTGCGGCTTGTTGGAATGCCCTTGTGATCAGTGAGGTGGTGACCGTGGCGAAGTAGCGGCCGCCCCAGGCCGCATAGCGCTCTTCTTCCTCCGGCGTGAGGGCCAGTACACCCGCACAGATGCCTTGCGCGCTCACCGCGCGCAGCGCCCGCTCAATGGCGGCTTGCACCGGCGCATCGCCATAGCGGTTTTCGTGCCCCATGGCGTGTGCCAGGTCGTTGGGTCCTACGAAGACCGCATCAATGCCCTCCACGGCCGCAATGGCACCGGCTTGCTCGATGGCCTGTGGGCTCTCCACCATAGCCACCAGCACGATGGCCTCGTTGCTCAGCCGAGTATGCTCGGACCCGCCAAAGGCACCATAGCCCGCCGCACGGGTGCTGAAGGCGCTGCCCCGGCGCCCCCCGCCCCCGCCGGGCAGCGGGTAGCGCACCCGCTGAACCAGGTCGCGCGCATGATCCGCCGACTCCACCATGGGAATCTGCAGGCCCGAGGCCCCCATGTCCAGAACGCGTGGGATGTCGTGCTCCAGGCAGCGCACCAGAGCCGGAATGCCGCTGGCGCGGGCTGCCCGCAGCAGGTGCTCGGTCATCTGCAGGTCTGCGCTGCCGTGCTCGTTGTCGATGATCAGCAGGTCAAAGCCCGCATAGGCGCACATCTCCACAATGGCCGGACTGGGCAGGCCGTTGAAGATGCCGCGCAGGCGTTGCTGGCCCCGCATGCGCTGCGCCAGGCGCAGGTCCAGCGGGTGGTGTTCGGCAGCAGTGACGTTGGGGTTCATGGTCTGCTCTCCAAGGGGTAGGGGTTCTGGTCGGATGCTCAGCGCTGCGCGCGCTCCACAAAGCGGCGCTCGGCGACGCAACCATCGGCGTCATGGGCCCAGCCGCTGGCATGGGCAGCGGTCAACACCTGTTCATCCCACTGAATGCGCTTTCGGTGGTCGCCTGCGGTCATCAACAGCACCCACGCCTCATGAGGGCCGGTGTTTCGCAGGCTGCGCCACACATCAGACGGAACGGCAAAACTGTCCCAGCCGTCGGGCGATCCTTGCAAGGCGAACTGCGCGGGGCCCTCATCGGCTTGCACGGTCAGCTCCACCGCTCCTCGGTACACCGTCATCACCTGCTTGTCCTGCAAGCGGTGGCGCAGCACACCACAGCCCGGCGGAATGCGCAACCACTCCAGGGTCACGCCATGAGCCTTGGCCACGGGTGGCTCGGCGTGACGGTCTTCGGAAATGCCCAGGCCAACCACAGGTGCGAGTTGTGCACCGCCGCCAGGAAGCACGGCATCGATGAGGCTGTGGGCCCCAAACTTGAGGTCGGCTGCACGAACCAGCCTTCGGCTCATCTCGGCCTCGGTCCAGTCGCGCAAGGCGGCAATGTCGGCCGCCTCCATCGGCTGCAGCACCTGCTCACCGACCTGCAGCGCATCGCCCCGACGCGTGTCTACGATGCGGTATCCATCGGTCAGTACCACGCCCTGGGCCTGCGCGGCTTGCAAGGTGGCCTGCCCCCACAGGATGCCGCCCGTGTGGTCGCGCCCCAAGGCGGTGAACAGAAAGCCGTCGTCCACGCCGATGTTGGTGAAGCCGCGGTAGATCCAGGTGGGCACGGAGACGATATCGAGCTCGCCGATGTCCACATGGCGAGCCTGCGGGTTGAAGCCCCACTGGATGCGCCACTGCCCCTTGGCGCAGATGAACACCTCGCAGCTGAAGTGCAGGTGCGGCGGGTTGATGCGGCCGTGCGGCATGGACACGCCGCCCACCTGAAAGCCGTGGGGCTCGCGCAGGCTCACTGGCTGCTTGGCGTTTTGCGACACACCGGGCCCCACCAACGCGTAGTTGTACTTGGGCGAGCACTCGGGAATGGCGTAGTCGATGAACGCTTCGGTGGAGGAGCGAAGGCTGGAAAAGGGAATGTGGCGCTCGTTGAGCTGCTCGGTCTTCATCTCGTAGACACTCCAGAAGAGATTGGCGTGAGCCTTGGCGTCTGCGCCAGCCAGCGCTGCACGGCCAGGGCTAAGCGGCCTGGTGCTTCCAGCGGGATCATGTGGCCACACCGATCCCAGGCCTGTGCCAGCGCATCGCGCCGGGCGGCCT
>JBJTHN010000049.1:0-19921 GCA_046094505.1 Betaproteobacteria bacterium | reverse complement strand
TGGGCAGTGTGGTGGAGCTGGGCCGCATCACGGGTGTGCCCACGCCCACGATCAGCGCCATCCACGCAGCGGTGAGCCTGCTCAACCACACCCTGCAGCGCCAGGCCGGGCGCTTGAGGGTGATGCCGGTTTGAGGGCGGGGCTCGGCTGTCCCAGGTGGGCCCCGATAAACTGCGGGGTTTGCAACTGTGACGCCAACATGACCGCTCTTGCCAACCGCTATCGCCTTCTTCTGGCTCTTTTGGTGTTGCCTTGCGGGCTGGTCGCCTGCGGGGGTGGGGGCGACAACGGTGGGCTCTTCGTGACACAGATGGCGGCCACCACGCTGCAGTACAGCCGGAACATGACCATCACGGTCTCGGGCTCTGGCCTGGACAAGGGCTTGACGGTGACGGTGGACAAGGGCTGCGGCGCGGTCACCGAGTCCGCGGGCGGCGATGCCCTGACGCGCCGCTTCACCTGCAAGGTCACCGAGTTGGGCCCCAAGACGATCAGGGCCTATACGGCTGACAAGCTGGAGGCTGCCCGCCTGCAGGTGACGGTCCCCGAGCCGGAGGTCACCTTCATCCTGCAGGGCCTGGACACGGGCACCTCCACCTTCACGGTGAAGCTGGACCCGCAGACCGCGCCGATCTCCGTCAACAACTTCCTGGAATACGCCAACGCGGGTTTCTACCGTCCCACCATCTTCCACCGGGTGGTCAAGGACTTCGTGGTGCAGGCCGGGGGTTACACCGCTGGTGCGCTGGGCCCGGTCATCAAGACGCCCACGTCGGCAGCCATTTCACTGGAGTCCAACAATGGCCTGAAGAATGTGAAGGGCAGCATCGCGATGGCGCGTACAGCCGATCCGAACTCGGCCACTTCGCAGTTCTACATCAACACCGTGGACAACCCGTCGCTCGACTACAAGAGCCCAACAGAGCCTGGCTATGCGGTGTTTGGTACCGTGGTTACTGGCCTGGACGTGATTGAGCGGCTCAATGCCGTACCGGTGCGTGTGGACCTGCTCAGCGGCTTGACCCACTTGCCGGTGACCAGCGTGACCATCATCAGCGCGCTGCAGACCAAGTAACGCCACCGAGGCTGGAGACCCCTGTAATGAACCTGTTGATCCTGGGCCTCATCATCTTCCTGGGCATCCACAGTGCCCGCGTGTTTGCGCAGGCGCCGCGCCAGGCGCTCATCGAGCGCTGGGGCCCCGGGGCCTGGAAGGGTGTGTACTCGGCCTTGTCGCTCGTGGGCCTGGTGCTCATCGTTCAGGGCTATGGTCAGGCGCGGCTGGACCCGGTGGTGCTGTGGCTGCCGCCCGTGGGCATGCGCCATGCGGCGTCTTTGCTGACGCTGGTGGCCTTCATCCTCTTGGCTGCGGCCTATGTGCCAGGCAATGTGATCAAGGCGCGCCTTCGCCACCCCATGACCTTGTCGGTCAAGACCTGGGCCCTGGCCCATCTGCTGGCCAACGGTAACTTGGCCGATGTGCTGCTGTTCGGAGGCTTCCTGGTGTGGGCGGTGCTGGTGTTCCGCGCAGCCCGTGCCCGTGATCGCCTGCAGCCGGCCGAGCCCGAGGCCACACGCCCCATCGCCCTGCTGGCCTGCATCGTGGCGGGTGCTGCCGCTTGGGCGGCATTTGCCTTTTGGGCGCACGCAGCCTGGATCGGCGTGCGGCCCTTTGGCGGGGCGGCCTAGGCGATCACGCCGCGGCGATGGTGCCCAGCCGGCCGGCTTGGTAGTCCTGCACCGCCTGCATCAACTCGTCGCGGGTGTTCATGACGAAGGGCCCGTACTGCGCGATCGGCTCTTTCAGGGGCTGACCCGCGATCAACAGCAAGCGCGCGCCCGCGTGGCCGGCCACCAGCGCCACCCCATCGCTGTCGGACGGGTTGCTCAACACCGCCATCTGACGCGCCCGGGCTTCCTTTGCCTGCACCACCACGCTGCCGGTGTGCAGGTACAGGAAGGCGTTCATCGCCGCGGGCAGGGCCTGCTCGAACCGGGTGTTGGCCTGCAGCGTGATGTCCAGGATCGTCGGCTCTGTTTTGGGGCGCTGCATGGCGCCCTCCACGTTTGACGCGCCGGCGCCGCAGCGCCCGGCGATCACCCGCACCACAGCGCCCTCCCCCTGCCAGCGGGGAATCTGCGCATCGTCGATGTCGCGGTAGCCGATGGGCCCCATCTTGTCGCTGCTGTGCAGGTTCAGCCACAGCTGAAAACCGTCCATGCGGCCTTCGGTTTGCTCAGGGGTTTCGCTGTGGATCAGGCCCCGGGCGGCCGTCATCCATTGCACGCCGCCATCGGTGACCAGGCCTTCATGCCCGCCGCTGTCGCGGTGGCGCATGCGCCCTTGCAGCATGATGGTGATGGTCTCAAAGCCCCGATGCGGGTGGTCGGGAAACCCGGCAATGTAGTCGTCGGCTTGGTCGCTTCCAAAATGGTCCAACATCAGGAACGGGTCCAGGCGCCGCTGCCACTGTTGGGTGAGCACGCGGCTGAGCTTGACGCCCGCGCCGTCTGAAGTAGGGGTGCCGGCCACCAGGGCTTCGATGCCGCGAGGGCGCTGCAGGGGTTTCGTGTCCATGGCTGAACTGTAGAACGGCGGCACGGGGGACGCTTTTGAAGGGTTCGCACGAAGCGTTCGGCTGTGGCATTCTGTCGGGCATGACACATGCCCGCCGCCCCCACCCCTTCCCGGGTACGGCCCTGGCCGCCCTGCTGCTGGCCGGCTCGGCCCTGCTGGTGATGCCGGCTGCACAGGCCAACACGCCGGTTGCACCGTCGATCAACCCGCCCTCCAAGAACATCACCTGGCTGGCTGCTGCGCAGGACGCCGACATCGAGCGTGCCTTTGCCCAGGCCAAGGCCCAGAACAAGCCGCTGCTGCTGTACTGGGGCGCCACCTGGTGCCCGCCGTGCAACCAGCTCAAGGCCACCTTGTTCAATTCTCAGGACTTCGCCATCCAGGCACGCGACTTTGTGGCCGTGCATGTGGACGGTGACCGCCCTGGGGCGCAAAAGCTCGGGGCGCGCTTCAAGGTGCGCGGCTACCCGACCGTCATCCTGATGAATGCGCAGGGTGCCGAAATCACCCGGCTGCCCGGCGAGGCCGATGCCCAACAAGTGATGGCCGTGCTGCGCGCAGGCTTGTCAGGCGGCCGCCCCATTCAACAGGTGCTGGCCGATGCGCGCAGCGGCAAGGCTTTGTCCACCAACGAGTGGCGCACCTTGGCCTACTACTCTTGGGAAACCGACGAGTCGCAGTTGGTGGCGCCGGCCCAACGCCCGAACCTGTTGGCCGAACTGGCGGCCAAGGTGCCTCAGGGCACGGCAGGCGGTGCCTCGCGTGAGGTGGCGCAAACCCATGGCGAGATCGCTACCCGCCTGTGGCTCAAGGCCCTGGCCACCAGCGACGATGGCCGGGGCATCAAGCCCGATGCCATGTTGCGCGAACTCGTACAGACCGTGCTGGCCGACGCGGCCTCCACCAAGCTGCACCTGGATGTGCTGACCGGCGGTGGCGCGAAGATGGTGCAGGTGCTCACGACCGAGGGCTCGCCCGAGCGCGTGGCCCTGGTGCAGCGCATGGACGCGGCCTTGCTTCGCGCGCAGGCCGATGCTTCGCTGTCGCGCGGCGACCGCACCCAAGTGGTGATCGAGCGCATCGCCCTGGCCCGCCTCGGACAGGGCAAGGACACCCTCAAGCCCCGCCTGCCCGAGCCCCTGGTGCAGCTGGCCCGCGAACAGGCCCAGCGCATGGACCGCGAGATCACCGACGGCTATGAACGCCAGGCCGTGATCACGTCTACCGCCTACCTGTTGGGCCAGGCCGGCTTGTGGGAAGACAGCGATGCCCTGCTCAAGGCCAACCTTGCCCGCAGCCATTCGCCCTACTACCTGATGAGCCAGCTGGGTTCCAACGCCCGCAAACAGGGCCGTACCCAGGAGGCTCTGAAGTGGTACCAGGAGTCCTTCGACATGAGCGTGGGGCCGGCCACACGGCTGCAGTGGGGTGCAGGCTACTTCAACGCCCTGGTCGACCTGGCGCCGCAAGACACCGCCCGCATCGAAGCCCTGGCGGCTCAGCTGTTCAAGGAAGCTGCACAGGACAGCGCTTCCTTCCACGAGCGCAGCGGGCGCTCGCTGCAGCGCGTGGCCACCAAGCTCCAAGAATGGAACAAGGGGGCGGCGCAGGCCGCGGTGTTGCAGCGGCTGCAGCAGCAGCTCAACGGCGTGTGTGCCAACGTACCGGCGGCCGATGGGCAGCGCCAAACCTGTCAGAACCTCATCAAGGCCTGATCGAAAGGGCATAGGGCATGGGGTTGGGCCTGGAGGCCAACTTCCACACCAAAGCCAGAACGCCACCGGCCAACAGGGTCCAGGGGTGCTGGCCCCCGGGTTGCGGCATCCCTAGGGGCGTGTCTGCACTTCCAGCCGCGCCAACCACTGCAGCGCATGTTCGCGGGAGTTGCCGCACATCTCGGCGCTGGGCTGCAGCCCAGCGCAGAAGGCCGGCCGCTCAGGCCTTCCAAAGAGGGCACAGCGCCAGTCTGCGGTGAGCTGCACGCAGGGCACGCCAGCCGGCTTGCCTTCGGGCATGCCGGGAATGGCTTGGGTGATGGAGGGCGCGATGCAGCAGGCACCGCAGCCGCTGGCGCAGCGCATGCGGTGATTGTGCAGGCCCGCGCATGCGGCCTGGGGGCCGCCTAAAATCAGGGTTTCTGCGCTGGGCGCTCGATGCGCCACCCCATCCCGTGCTCCATCCCCAGACCTATGACGTGATCGTGGTCGGTGGCGGCCATGCCGGCACCGAAGCTGCCTTGGCAGCAGCCCGCATGGGCTGCCGCACGCTGCTGCTCACCCACAACTTGGAGACCCTGGGGCAGATGAGCTGCAACCCCTCGATTGGGGGCATTGGCAAGGGCCACCTGGTCAAGGAGGTGGACGCATTGGGGGGCGCCATGGCCGCGGCCACCGACGAGGCGGGCATCCAGTTCCGAATCCTGAATGCGAGCAAGGGGCCTGCGGTGCGTGCCACCCGGGCGCAGGCCGACCGCGTCTTGTACCGTGCGGCCATCCGCCGCCGCCTTGAAAACCAGCCCAATCTGGACATCTTCCAACAGGCGGTGGACGATCTGATCATGGACGGTGACCGCGTGGTGGGGGCTGTAACGCAAGTGGGCATTCGCTTCGCTGCTCGTGCTGTGGTCCTGACGGCCGGTACCTTCCTGGACGGGCGCATCCACGTCGGCCTGGAAAACCACTCGGCCGGCCGTGCCGGTGACCCGCCGGCCGTTCGGCTGTCGGGCCGCCTGAAGGAACTGCGCCTGCCACAGGGCCGCCTCAAGACGGGAACACCGCCCCGCCTGGATGGCCGCACCATCGACTTCAGCCGCTGCACCGTGCAGCCTGGTGACGGGATGCCGGGCCCCAACGGCGAGGCCCCGTCCACCCCCATGCCGGTGTTCAGTTTCTTGGGCACGCCGGATCAGCACCCGCAGCAGTTGCCTTGCTGGATCACCCACACCCATGCGGGCACGCACGACATCATCCGATCCGGCTTTGAGCGCAGCCCCATGTTCACGGGTGTGATCGAGGGTGTGGGGCCGCGTTACTGCCCCAGCATTGAAGACAAGATCCACCGCTTTGCCGACAAGGACAGCCACCAGATCTTTCTGGAGCCCGAGGGTTTGAGCACCCACGAGTTCTACCCGAACGGGATCTCCACGTCGCTGCCGTTTGACATCCAGTTGGCGGCGGTTCAGTCCATCCCGGGGCTGGAGCGGGCACACATCGTGCGTCCCGGCTATGCCATTGAATACGACTACTACGACCCGCGCTCGCTGAAGACCAGCTTTGAGTCCAAGTCGATCGGGGGCTTGTTCTTGGCCGGGCAGATCAACGGCACCACCGGCTACGAGGAAGCGGCTGCGCAGGGCCTGTATGCCGGCATCAATGCCGCCCTTCAGACCCAGGGGCGCGCGGCCCTCACCCTTCGCCGTGACGAGGCCTACCTGGGTGTCTTGGTCGACGACCTGATCACCAAGGGCGTGACCGAGCCCTACCGCATGTTCACCAGCCGGGCTGAGTTCAGGCTGCAGCTGCGCGAAGACAATGCCGACGCCCGTCTGACCGAGCGGGGCCGGGCCTTGGGGCTGGTGGACGATGCGCGCTGGGACGCCTTCAACCGCAAGCGGGATGCGGTTTCACGTGAAACCGAGCGCCTGAAGTCCACCTGGGTGCACCCCGGACTCCTGCCGCCTGAAGCGGCTGAGCGGCTCTTGGGCAAGGCCCTGGAACACGAGTACAACCTGATCGACCTGCTGCGCCGCCCGGGTGTGGGCTTTGATACCGTGGCGGAAGTGGCGGCCCTGGCGCGCCCCGATGCGGGTGTTTCACGTGAAACGCTTCGTGAGTCCCTGGGTGCTGGCCTGGCCCATGCGGTGGTGGAGCAGGTGGAGATCGCCACCAAGTATGCGGGCTACATCGACAAGCAGGTGGAAGAGGTGGCGCGGGCGGCCCACTATGAGAACCTGAAGCTGCCCGAAGATTTTGACTACGGCGCGGTGACCGCTCTGAGCATCGAGGTACGCCAGAAGCTCAGCCGCCACCGCCCGGAAACCTTGGGCCAGGCCTCGCGGGTGTCGGGGGTGACGCCGGCGGCGATTTCCCTCCTGCTGGTGCACCTGAAGAAGGGCCGGTTCCGCGGCTTCGAGCCCCGCGGGGCGGGTGCCACATCGGGCGCGCCGGCGCCGGGGGTGTCCGTGCCACCATCGTCGGGCCAGGTGGACCAGGACGCTGCTTGACCGCACTGGACACCCGCGCGCAGCTGCCGGCGGCGCTGTCTGAACTGGGCTTGGCGCTCAGCCCGCAGGCCTGTGGGCAATTGCTGGGGCATTTGGACCTGATCGCCAAATGGAACCGGGTCTACAACCTGACCGCCGTGCGCGACCCCGCCGAGATGTGGACCCACCACCTCTTGGACAGCCTGGCCGCGGTGCCGCCCCTGGCCGCCTACTGGGCCGCTGGTGGGGCTGCTGGCGGGGCTGCTGGTGGGGCTGCTGGTGGGGCCGCACCCCGCGCCGCCATGCGGCCTGAGGATGTCCAGGCGCAGCCCCTGTGCTGGGGGCCGCACATTCTGGACGTGGGCTCAGGTGCGGGCTTGCCCGGCGTCACTTTGGCCATTGCACTGCCGCAGGCCCTGGCGGCCTCAGGGCTGAGACCGGGGGTCCCGCCTGCTGGGGCGGGCGTTCGCGTGACCTGTGTCGACACCGTGGCCAAGAAGGCGGGGTTCATCCGCCAGGTGGCCGCGGAGTTGGGTTTGGGCTGGCTTCAGGCGGTGCATGGCCGCATCGAATCCCTGAAGCCTTTGCAGGCCGATGTGATCACGTGCAGGGCCTTCGCCAGCCTGTCGGATATCGTCTCCTTGACGCGTGTGCACCTGGCGCCCGGTGGGGTCTGGATGGCCCTCAAGGGTGTGGTGCCCACCGATGAGATGAAGGCCCTGCCCCCGGACATTGATGTGTTTCACGTGGAACCCTTGCAAGTCCCGCATCTGAGCGCCCAGCGCTGCCTGGTCTGGATGCGGCCCCGCCCCCAACCCTGAAGCTGGCCTCCTCCCATGCCCATGCGCCTTGTTGACCTGTCCTTGTTTCGGTCTGCGGCTGCCCTGATGGCCCTGCTGGCGCTGTGTGGGGCCATGCCCACAGCGTCGGCCCAGGCTTCGAGCCGCCCGGTGGCCGAGGCCCCGCCCCTTCAGCCCTTGCCCACCCTGGCGGTGACGCCCTATATGGGCCGTTGGTACCAAGTGGCCTACTACCCCAACTTCTTTCAACGCCAGTGCGTGGTCGACACCACGGCCACCTACCGCGAGCTCGGGGACGGCACGGTGGAGGTGCTCAACCGTTGCCGCACCGCCTCCGGGGCCTTCGACCAGGTGACGGGCCGGGCGCGCCCGGTGGCCGGTGTGTCGGCCATTGCGGGCGGGCAGCTTCAACCGGCCCGCCTGGAGGTGAGTTTTTTACCGGCCTGGTTGCGGTGGGCCGGTGTGGGTTGGGGTGCTTATTGGGTGGTGGACCGGCCGGAGCACGGCCGCTACGCCATCGTCAGCGAAGGCCGCCGCGAATACCTGTGGGTGTTGTCGCGCACGCCGGAGTTGGGCGCAGAAGACCGGCAGGCCGTGCGGGCCCGCCTGCAGGCCTTGGGCTTCGACCTGGAGCGCCTGAAAGACCACGCCCAAACCCTCGCGCCCTGAGGCCCGTCCCCATCCCGTTTGCGGGAACGGGCCCACAGGCGCAGGATTTGAGCCCTTGATGGGCGATAAACACTGTATAAACATACAGCTTTGATCGCCCATCATGTCTTCCATTTCCAACCCCGGTGGCCTGGCCGGCCCTGACCGCCCGGCCTTGCCCTTCTCGTCTGGCGCCTGGGCGCCCCACCGCCGCCTGCGCATCAACGGGGTGGTGGCCCCGGCCCCTGCCGCGCTGTCGGTGCCGGGGGTGTGGCGCGCCAACGCCTGCGCCCAGCCGGGCTCCACCTGGCCCAGCGGCCATGCCGCTTTGGACGCCGAGCTGCCCGGTGGGGGGTGGCCGGCCGGTGGCTTGGTGGAACTGCTTTGTGCGCAACCCGGCCTGTACGAAGGCAGCCTGCTGGCCGCCCACTGGGCGGGCGTCACCCACGCCCAGCCTGTGGCCCGCTTGGCTTGGGTGATGCTCGGGCACAGCCCTTGGCGCCTGCACGGCCCGGGCGTGGCCCATTTGGGCTTGCAGCCTCAGCGTCTGTTGGTGGTGCAGCCCGCCACCGAGGCCGACGCCGCCTGGGCGGTCGAACAGATGCTGAACAGCCCGGGCATTTGCGGCCTGTGGTGGATCACCCGCCACGCCCAGGCCCAACACCTGCGCCGCCTGCAATGGGCGGCGCAGGCGGCCGGCATCCCGCTGTTCGTTTCGCGCCCCCTGGCCTGTCGGCAGGACCCTTCCCCGGCACCCCTGCGCCTGCATTTGCAGGCCGGTCCCGGACAGGCCCTGCGGGTGCACATCTTGAAGCGCCAGGGGCCGCGGCTGGAGCAGCCCATCGACTTGAAGGGCCTGAACCCCCAGACCTCCCGGCCCAGCCCGGGACCCCAGCCTGTTGCCCCACGCGTGCACCATGTGGTGGATCGCCCTGTACCTGCCTCAGTGGCCCCTTGAGGCCTTGGGCGCCCCTGGCCCCGACGCGGTGGAAGAAGCCGGTGGCCTGGTGTGCGTGGGCGCTGCGGCGGCCCAAGCGGGCGTGCGCCCGGGCATGGGCCGGGCGGCCGCTGAGCTGTGCCTGCCCGGTCTGAAGTTGCGGCCCCGCGACCCCGAACAAGAGGCGCGCGCCCTGCGCACCCTGGCCCTGGCCGCCCTGCGCTTCAGCCCGAACCTGCAGCTGCGCCCCGATGGCCTGCTGATCGAGGTCCAGGCCAGCCTGCGTCTGTTTGGCGGACCCTTGCGCCTGTGGCAGCGCTTTCAGCAGCTGATGGCCTCATATGAAGTAAGCGCACACTGGGCCGCAGCGCCTTTTCCGGAAGCTGCTTGGCTTTTGGCCCGTGTTCGCGGGCCTGCCCGGCAAGCCGCTGGCCCACCCGGCCGGGCCCCGGGGCTGGCCCTGGGCGTGGCGCAAAGCCGGCAGGCCCCAGCCGTGCTGGCGGTGTTGGATGCGCTGCCCGTGCCCCCGGTGCTGCAGGCCTGGCAGGCCCCGCCGGCCACCCACCAGCTGCTGGAGGGCTGGGGCGTGGCCACCCTGGGCCAGTGGCGTGCGCTGCCCCGGGCCGGGCTGCAACGCCGCTTGGGTTCAGACCTTCTGCAACGCCTGGACCGTGCCTATGGCCAAGCCCCCGACCCACGGCCCTTCTGGGGGCCCCCAGCGGTGTTTGACGAGCGCCTGGACCTGCCCGAGCGCAGCAGCGACCTGGGCCTCATCGTCCAAGCCCTGCAGCACCTGTTGCAGGCCCTGGAAGGCTGGTTGGTGGCCCGGGGCCGTCTGGCGCGGGCCCTGACCCTGCACCTGTTGCATGAAACCCGACGCCACGAAGCCTGGCCCGACACGGTCTACCCCCTGCGCCTGGTGGCCCCTGAACAGGCGGCCCAAGTCCTGCTGCGCCTGTGGTCCGAGCGCCTGCACCGCCAGGCGGTGGTGGCACCGGTGGTGGCTTTGCGTCTGGTGTTGCAGGCCAGCGAGCAACCTGAATCCCCTGAGCTGCAGCAGGCGCTGCCCTGGGCCACCCGGGTGCACGCCGGTGGCCTACCAGACCCGCTGGAGACCCGCCACGCGCTGGCACGGCTCTTGGACCGCCTGCAGGCCCGCCTGGGTGAGCAGGCGGTGCAGGCGTTGCGTTGTCATGACGACCACCGCCCTGAAAAAGCCAGCACCAGCCAGGCCTTGACGGCCGCAGACCTTCAGCGCCCCGCAGGCTTGCCGCACCCGGCCCAGGAGGCCGCCCAGGAGGGGGCCCCTGCGCGGGCGGGGCCTCTTGCGCCCCGCCCCTTTTGGTTGCTGCCCGAGCCCGAGGCCTTGGGCGAACACCAGGGGCGCCCGGTGCACCTGGGGGCCGTCCTGGTGTTGTGCACCCGCCCCGAACGGATCGAGGCCGGTTGGTTCGATGGCGAGCCGGTGTGCCGCGACTATCAGGTGGCCGAAGGCCCCGACCACCGCCTGCGTTGGGTGTTCCGCGAGCGTCGCGGCCCCAACCCAGGCTGGTTCCTGCACGGGTGGTTCAACTGAGGCCTGCGGCGGATGCACGCATCAGGTTCTGCACCACGGTTGCCGCGGGTACGGCCCGGCAGTCCTGGGGGCGGGTGCCGCTCCACAGCGAGGAAAAGTCGTCCAGCCCGGCGGCCTCGGCCCGGGCGCGCAAGGGAGCCAGGGCAGCCCCAGCCAGGGGAAAGGCCGGTGCCAGCGGTGACATCGGGCCCAACTCCCGCATGAGCCGGTTGAACAGGCTCCGTGCCGGGCGTCCGCTGAACAGGCGGGTGAGTGCCGTGGCTGCTTCGGCAGGCACGGCTTCGCAAACCGGCGCCGCCCTCATCAGGGCCTGGCGGTGCACGGCCGGGGTCCGGGCCTCTTCGCACAACAGGAAGGCCGTGCCCACCTGAACGGCTGCGGCGCCGGACTGCAAGGCGGCGCTCACCGCCGAAGCATGCCCCAAACCACCCGCGGCCACGATGGGCAAGGACACGGCCGCCTGCAACTGCGCCAGCAGGGCGCTCACCGGCAGCTGACCCTCCAGGTCGTGGTCGGCCCGCAGGAAATGCCCGCGGTGCCCACCGGCCTCCAGGCCTTGGGCAATCACCACGTCGGCCCCGTGGGCCTGCAGCCACAGGGCCTCCTCCACCGTGGTGGCCGAGCTCATCACCAGCGAGCCCCAGCCCTTCACACGGTCCAACAACGGCGCACTGGGCAAGCCAAAGTGAAAACTGACCACCGGGGGTGGGTGCTGGGCCAGCACATCAGCCAGTGCGGCTTGGAAGGGCTGCCGTACCGGGGCCGCGGCCGCTTCAGAGCCCAAGCCCCACTGTGCGCGGTAGGGGGCCAGGGCCTGGCGCCAGGCGGCCTCGCGCGGGGCATCTTCATCAGGCGGGCGGTGGCAGAAGAAGTTGACGTTGTAGGGCAGGCCTTGGGGGCCCAGTTCCCGCTGCAGCGTGTGCAGCTCGCGCTCCAGGGCGGCCGCATCCAGCATCGCGGCCGGCAAAGACCCCAGCGCCCCGGCCCGGGACACCGCCACGGCCAGTGTGCTGTCCTGCACCCCCGCCATGGGGGCTTGGATCAGCGGGTGTTGCAAGCGGGCCCGCAAGGCGGACCAGGAGGGGCTGTGGCGCATGCCGGGATGTCCTGTGAGGGGGTTCGGCAGGGCCAGAACCTCAAGCCTCGAATTCTCGCGGAGGACATCCCCCCTGTGGGCCCCGCCGAAGGGGGAATCTGCTGTATAAAAACACAGTATGTTGCCTGCCTACGCCGAGCTGCACTGCCGCAGCAATTTCAGCTTTCTCACCGGGGCCTCGCACCCCGAGGAGCTGCTGGCCCGCGCGGCGGAACTGGGCTATGAAGCCCTGGCCTTGACCGATGAGTGCTCGGTGGCCGGTGTGGTGCGGGCCCACGAAGAGCTCAAGCGCCAAGGCCCGTCGGGCACGCGGCTGTTGCTGGGCACCCACCTGGACGTGGACCCCGGGCAAGCCCCGCCGCCAGGCCTGGAGCACGGCCTGCGCGTGGTGGTCTTGGCGCACAACCGCCGCGGCTGGGGGCAGCTGTGCGAGCTCATCACCCAGGCCCGTGCCCGCGCGCCCAAGGGGCTGTACTGCGCTTGGCCACAAGACCTGCTGGAGCACCGGGCGCTGGACAGCTGCACCGTCTTGCTCATCCCGCGGCGCAGCGACAGCCTGGCGGCCTTGCAGGCCCAGGCCCAGTGGTGCGCACAGGCCTTTGGCCCCCGCGCGGTGGTGGCGGTGCAACGCCTGTTGTGGGCCGACGATGCCCAGCTGCTGCAGGCCGTACAGACCGTGGTGCAGGCCCTGCAGGCGCAGGGCCTGCCCTTGCCCATCGTGGCCACGGGCGATGTGCTCATGCACCGCCGCTCGCGCAAGCCGGTGCAGGACACGCTCACCGCCATCCGCCTGCGCCGCCCTTTGTCGGCGTGCGGCACCGCTTTGGCCAGCAACGCCGAGCAGCACCTGCGCTCGCGCCTGCAACTGGCCCAGCTCTACCGCCCCGAGTGGCTGCAGGCCTCGGTGGAGATTGCCCGGCGCTGCACCTTCAAGTTGGATGAACTGCGCTACGAATACCCCGCCGAACTGGTGCCCGAAGGGCGCAGCCCCATCGAGCACCTGCGCGCCCTCACCGCGGAGGGTGCCCGCCAACGCCATCCCGATGGTGTGCCCGACGCCGTGCAGGCCCAGCTCGAGCGGGAGTTCGAACTCATCGAAGCCTTGCGCTACGAGCCCTTCTTCCTCACCGTGCACGATGTGGTGCGCTTTGCGCGCAGCCGCGGCATCCTGTGCCAGGGCCGCGGCTCGGCCGCCAACTCGGCGGTGTGTTGGTGTCTGGGCATCACCGAAGTCGACCCCACCCAAACCACGCTGCTGTTCGAGCGCTTCATTTCGCGCGAGCGCGCCGAGCCGCCGGACATCGATGTGGACTTCGAACACGAGCGGCGCGAAGAGGTCATCCAGTACATCTACGCCAAGTACGGCGCCAACCGCTGTGCCCTGGCCGCCGCCGTGACCGCTTACCGAACCCGCAGCGCCGTGCGCGATGTGGGCTTTGCGCTGGGGCAGGACGAGGCCGTCATCGACAAGCTGGCCCGCTCGGTCCATGGCTTTGACGACCCGCAGCGCTTGCAGCGCAGCCTGGATGAATTGGGCCTGGACGCGCAGGCGCCAGCACTGCAGCGCTGGCTGCAGCTCGTGCAGACGCTGCACCGCTTTCCGCGCCACTTGTCGCAGCACACCGGTGGCTTTGTGATCGCGGCCGACCGCCTGTCCAGCCTGGTGCCCATCGAGCCGGCCAGCATGCCCGGGCGGCGCGTCATCCAATGGGACAAGGACGACCTCGAGTCTTTGGGCCTGCTCAAGGTGGATGTGTTGGCCCTGGGCATGCTCACGGTCGTTCGCAAGACCCTGGCGTTGATGACGCAGTGGCACGCCTGGCCCACCAGCCAACCCCACCACCGCCGCGCTGACGCCGCACAGCCCTGGCGGGTGCAGGACATCCCACGCGAAGACCCGGCCACCTTCGCCATGGCCACCCGCGCCGACACCGTGGGCGTGTTTCAGATTGAAAGCCGCGCACAGCAAAGCATGCTGCCGCGCCTGAAGCCGCGCACCTTCTACGATTTCGTGGTGCAAGTGGCCATCGTGCGCCCCGGCCCCATACAAGGCGGCATGGTGCACCCGTACCTGGAGCGCCGTGCGCTGCGCGAGCAAGGCACGCTGCCGCCTTCGCCCTACCCGGCCTTGGACGCCGCCCTGGGCCGCACCTTGGGCGTGCCCATCTTTCAGGAGCAGGTGATGCAGATCTGCGTCATCGCCGCGGGCTTCACGCCGGGCGAAGCCGACGGCTTGCGGCGCTCCATGGCTGCTTGGCGCAAGAAGGGCGAGCTGCACCTGTTTCACGACCGCATCGTGCAGGGCATGGTGCAGCGTGGCTACCCGGTGGATTTCGCCCAAGGCATCTTTGCCCAGATCGAAGGCTTCGGTGAATACGGTTTCCCGGAAAGCCATGCCTACAGCTTTGCGCTGCTGTCCTATGTGAGTGCTTGGATGAAGTGCCACGAACCCGAGGCCTTCTTGGCCGCGCTGCTCAATTCGCAGCCCATGGGCTTTTACGGGCCTTCACAGCTGGTGCAAGACGCGCGCCGCCACGGGGTGCCGGTGCGGCCGGTGGCGGTGCAGCACAGCCATTGGGATTGCACGCTGGAGCCTGTGCGTGAAGGCCCCAGCGCGCGCCCGGCGGTGCGCTTGGGTTTGCGGCTGGTCAGTGGCCTGCAAGAAGGGGTGGCGCAGGCCTTGGTGCAGGCGCGCGCGCAGGCCCCTTTTGCTGATGTGCAGGACCTCGCGCGGCGTGCCGGCCTGTCGGCGGCTGACCTTCAGCGCCTGGCCCGGGCAGACGCGCTGCAGGACCTGGCCGGGCACCGGCGGCAACAACTGTGGCAGGCCAGCGGCGTGCAGCGGCCGGCCCGCACTGCAGCGGTCGCGGCCGACCTCTTCGAGCACAACCCCGCGCCCGAAGCCGCTGCCCCCGAGCTGCCCGCCGCGCCCGAAGGCCAAGCCATCACCTTGGATTACGCCAGCACCGGCCTGAGCCTGCGCCGCCACCCTTTGGCCCTGATGCGCCCGCGCCTGCAGCAACGGGGCTGGCACAGTGCCCAAGCCCTGCAGCAATGGCCCGATGGCCGGCGGGCCTGGGCCTGTGGCCTGGTCACCATGCGCCAGCAGCCCATCACGGCCAAGGGCACCACCTTCATCACCCTGGAAGATGAAACCGGCTGTGTGAACGTGATCGTCTGGCGCCACATCCGCGAGCAACAGCGCTTGGTGGTGCTGCAGGCCCGCCTCTTGGCGGTGGTGGGCCAATGGCAGAACCGCAACGGCGTGCAGCACCTGGTGGCCCGGCGCCTCTTGGATGTCTCGCCCTGGTTGGGCGAACTGGGCCGTGTGACCGCTTCCCGAGATTTCCGCTGAGGCCTGCACCCCGCAGGCCGGCGCGTGCCCGTCCTCTGTTAGCCTTGCACCTTGAACGGCGCGCCCGGCGCAGCCCTTCCCTTTGCAACGCACACCCTGACCATGCCCCGCATCTTTTGCATCGCCAACCAAAAAGGCGGCGTCGGCAAAACCACCACCACCGTGAACCTGGCTGCCGGCCTGGCCCGCATCGGCCAGCGCGTGCTGGTGGTCGACCTGGACCCCCAAGGCAATGCCAGCATGGGCTCGGGCGTGGACAAGCGCACCCTGGAGCTCAGCGTCTACGACGTGCTCTTGGAGCAGGCTGGCATCGCCGAAGCCCGCCGGCGCAGCGAGCAAGGCGGCTACGACGTGTTGGCCGCCAACCGCGAGTTGGCCGGGGCGGAGGTGGAACTGGTGGGCCTGGAACACCGCAACACCCGGCTGCGCCAGGCCCTGGCTGCCGTGGCGGCCGACTACGATTTCGTGCTCATCGACTGCCCGCCATCGCTGAGCCTGCTGACCCTCAACGGCCTGTGCAGTGCACATGGGGTCATCGTGCCCATGCAGTGCGAATACTTCGCCTTGGAAGGCCTGACCGACCTGGTCAACACCATCAAGCAGGTGCATGCCAACCTCAACCGCGACCTGCAGATCATCGGCCTGCTCCGGGTGATGTTCGACCCGCGCATCACCTTGCAGCAGCAGGTCAGCGAGCAACTCAAGGCGCACTTCAAGGACAAGGTGTTCAACACCGTCATTCCGCGCAATGTGCGCCTGGCCGAAGCCCCGAGCTATGGCCAGGCGGGCGTGGTCTTCGACCCGTCTTCGCGCGGGGCGCAGGCCTACATCGCCTTTGCGCAGGAAATGGTGGAGCGCATCGGCACGATGCGCTGAGCGCCGAGCAGCAAGCAGCAAGCGCCCAGCGCTACAGCCCCAGCGACTCCTCGCAGCCCAGGTGCACGTTCATCGCCTGCACGGCCGCACCACTGGCGCCCTTGCCCAGGTTGTCCACGCGGGCCATCAGCACCGCCTGCTCTGCATGGGCGAAGACGAACAGGTCCACCCGGTTGGTGTCGTTGCAGGCCTGCACATCGAAGAACCCGCTGGCCAAGGTGTCGGGGTCGGACAGCGGCATCACGCGGATGAAGCGCTCGCCCGCGTAGCGCTGCACAAGCGCGTCGTGCAGTTGGGCGCCTGTCGCACCCTGCGCCAGTGTGGACAGGTGCAAGGGCACGCTCACGCACAGCCCCTTGTAGAAGTTGCTCACGATCGGCATGAACAGCGGCGCGCAGCGCAGGCCGGTGTGGGCCATCATCTCGGGGATGTGCTTGTGTGCCAGCGTCAGCGCATACGGGCGGGGCGAGCCCAGCAGCGGGTCGCCGCCCGGCAAAGCCGCCGCCTCATACTGCTCGATCATCTTCTTGCCGCCGCCCGAATAGCCGGTGATGGAGGTGGCGCTGATGGCCTGCTCCGGCCGCACCAGGCCAGCGTCCACCAAGGGCCGCATCAGCAGGATGAAGGCCGACGCATGGCAGCCGGGGTTGGCGATGCGCTTGGACGCGCGTATGGCCTCGCGCTGGGTGGCCTGCAGCTCGGGCAGGCCGAAGACCCAAGCCGGGTCGGTGCGAAAGGCCGTGCTGGCATCAATGAGGCAGGTTCCCGGGTTGCGCACCAACGCAGCGGCCTCGCGTGAGGCGGCGTCGGGCAGGCACAAGAAGGCCACATTGGCCGCGTTGAGCAGCCGGGCCCGCTCGGCAGGGTCCTTGCGCTTGTCCGGGTCGATCCGCAGCACCTCAAGGTCCGCACGCGCGGCCAGGTATTCGTGGATGCGCAACCCGGTCGTGCCTTCCTGGCCATCGACGAATACGGTGTGGCGTGGGCTCATCGCGGGTTGTCCTGTGTTTGGAGGTGAAGGCGGCCGTGCAAACCCTCAAGGATACGGCACCCCTGCGAAAGGGCCGTGACGGCACAATCGGGCCGAAACCCTGCTCTACCCGCATCACATGGCAACCAAGAAAAAAGGCCTCGGCTTGGGGCTCGAGGCCCTGCTGGGCCCCACCCGCAGCGTCGACACCGATGAGGCCGCTTCACGCGCACCGCGCACCCTGCCCATCGGTCAGTTGCGGGCTGGCCAGTACCAGCCCCGTCGCGTCATGGACGAAGGAGCGCTCTACGAGTTGGCCGAGAGCATCCGCACCCAAGGGGTCATGCAGCCGCTGCTGGTGCGGCCCATCGGCGAGAGCGGCTACGAGATCATCGCCGGCGAACGCCGTTTCCGGGCCTCGCAGTTGGCCGGCCTGGACGAGGTGCCGGTGCTGGTGCGCGAGGTGGACGACCAGCAGGCGGCCATCATGGCCCTGGTCGAAAACATGCAGCGGGAAGACCTCAACCCGCTGGAAGAGGCCCGCGGCCTGCAGCGCCTGGTGCAGGAGTTCGGCTTCACCCACGAACAAGCGGCCCAGGCCGTGGGCCGCTCACGCAGCGCGGCCACCAACCTGCTGCGCCTGCTGCAGTTGTCCCAACAGGTGCAGCAGATGCTGATGGCCGGCGACCTGGACATGGGCCATGCACGCGCCCTGCTGCCGCTGGACGGTGCGCGCCAGGTGCTGGTGGCCCAGGAGGTGGCCTCCAAGAAGCTGTCGGTGCGCGAGGCCGAGCGCTTGGCTGCGCGCGCCCTCAAACCTGAAAAGCCGGCCCCTGCAACGGCCAGCCGACAGGCCACCGCACAAGGCCGCAATCGAGGCCTTGCCCGCATCGAAGAGGCCCTGGCCGACCGGCTGGCCGCCCCCGTGGAGGTTCGCGTTCTGCGCCGCACCCCGCGCGGCGAAGCGGGAGAGGTGTCCATCGGCTTTGGCTCGCTCGAAGAACTCAACGGCTTGCTGCAGCGCCTGGGTCTGCCCGAGGCCTGAGCCACGGACCCCACGGTGACTTTGTGCGCAGTCTGAAGCCCCATTGAGGTTTTACATTCTGAGATGATCCGGGTACGCTACGGGGTCTTGGCCTGTTAAGCGGGCGCACCTGTTGGAGGGCCCATGGACCTTGCAGATGCCGCGGTTGCACCGCAGGCTCCCCTTCCGGGGGTGGGCCAACACCAGCCGCAGGCTGAAACCCGTGGTGGAGCCGGCCCGGTGGCGGGCGCTCCAGACAGCGCCGGGATGGGGGCTGTCACGGGCGCCGGCGTGGGATCGTCCGCGCTGGCCGCGGCCGCAGCCACCTCGCTGGCGGCCTGTGGCGGTGGCGGCTCCGCAGCGCCTTCCACCAGCACCCCTTCGGCCGTGCTGCCGCCCACCGGTGAGGCCATCACCGCCGAGCGCGCCGCGCGCTTTCTCATCCAGGCGGCTTTCGCGGCCACCGACGGCCAGATCGCCCGGGTGCAGACCTTGGGCTACTCGGCCTGGATCGACGAACAGTTCGCCATGCCGCGCAGCTTGTCGAACTGGGACTGGATGGACAGCAAGGGCTACCAGGTGGTGGCCAACGTCGACAACTTCAACGGCTTCGAAAACAGCTTGTGGCGCAAGTTGATCTCCTCGCCTGATGGGCTGCGCCAGCGCATGACGCTGGCCTTGTCGGAGATCTTCGTGGTGTCCGTCGTGGGCCTGCCGGTGTCCTGGCGTGGTTTCCTGGCCGCTGGCTATGTCGACCTCTTGGAGTCCCACGCCTTCGCCAACTATCGGCAACTCCTGCAGGACGTGACGCTCTCGCCGGCCATGGGCGTGTACCTGAACATGCGCGGCAACCAAAAGGCCAATGCGGCCACCGGTCGAGTGCCCGATGAGAACTACGCCCGCGAGGTGATGCAGCTGTTTTCGATCGGCTTGGTTGAGTTGGAGCTCGACGGCACGCTCAAGGGCGGCAAAGCCCAGGAGACCTACAACGCGCAGACCATCGGCCAGCTGGCGCGGGTGTTCACCGGCTGGGATCTGGACGGGTCCAACCGCACCGAAGCCGGCTACACGCGCCGCCCCATGGTCAACCTGCCTGCGCGCTATGACACCGACGCCAAGAATGTTCTGGGCACCCCCATTGCCGCCGGCGTTCCCGCAGCACAGGCCCTGCAAACCACTTTGGACACCCTGGCACGCCACCCCAATGTGGCGCCCTTCATCTCGCGCCAGCTGATCCAGCGTTTCGTCAGCAGCGCACCAACGCCCGGCTACATCGCACGCGTGGCCTCCGCCTTCAACGACAACGGCCAGGGACAGCGCGGGGACTTCAAAGCGGTCATCAAGGCCATCCTGCTGGACGACGAGGCCCGGCGCGACCCCAGCCCGGCCGATACCACGCGTGGCCGTCTGCAGGAACCCATCGCCCGTTTCATCCAGTGGGCACGTACCTTTAGCCTGGGCTCACCCACCGATCTGTGGAACATCGGCAACACGGCTGATCCGGTTACGCGCCTGGGCCAAAGCCCGATGCGCTCGCCCTCGGTGTTCAACTTCTTCCGTCCCGGCTATGTCCCGCCGAACACCGAACTGGGCCGTCAAGGCATCACCGCCCCCGAGTTCGACATCGCTGACGAGTCCACCGTCGTGGGTTGGGTGAACTTCGCGCAGACCTTTGTGGCCTCCGGCGTGGGCGAGACGCGGCCGGCTTACGCCGCCGAAGTGGCCCTGGCCGGCGACCCTACCGCCCTGGTGCAGCGCGTGGCCAGGCTGTTGGCGCCGGGGGGCCTTTCGGCCAGTACCCAAAGCCTGATCACGCAAGCGGTGGCCACCATGCCCGCCACCACCGATGCCAACCGGCTC
>JBJTHN010000048.1:0-20087 GCA_046094505.1 Betaproteobacteria bacterium | reverse complement strand
GCGACCGGGCCAGAATGAAATGGGGTCTGGGCGACGCACGCTTTTGGAAGTCTGGTTGAGCATAGGGTTAGACCGCACGCGGGAGGGCCTCCATGACGAACCGCTCGGGCATCTCCGAAACCACCCGGAAACCCAGCGACTCGTAGAGTTTGCGCGCTCGGTCGTTGACGCGCAAGACACGCAGGCGCACCGGCTTGCCCACCTCCCTGCCTTGGTGATCAGCTTGGCGTAGCACCTGCTGGTGGCGTCGCCAATGTACGGACCGAACGGTTCGATTGGAGAGAAGCCATACCGTGCGTACAACTGCATCGCGGGAAGCTGCCGGTTGCCGGTTTCGAGCACGAGGCGGACGAACCCTACCGAGGTAGCGTGTTGCTCCAGTGCTGTAAGGATGGCGGTCCCTACGCCCAAGCGCCGCGCTGTGCTCGTGACGAACATGCGGCGAACTTCCGTGGTGACCAAGTCAAGCGGACGGTGTGACCCCATGCCCACCGGGACGCCATCCAGCCGTGCGACCAGGTATAGCCCGCGCGGGGGCGTTGGAGAGTTTGTCGGAAAGGGTGAGTCTGAGGTGAAGTACTCGGGGTATAGCTGGCGAGCCTCGATCGCGGCTTGGCGCAGTAGAGCTAGTGCCTCGGCGCATTGCGGGTCCACATCCTCGAGGAGCAAAGGCGAACGCACCATGCGAGGCCTAACGTTAAATGGACGGCACTGCCGACAACCTGACGCGCCCTAAGTAAACCGGCGTGCGCCTGGCGCTATCCGTCCATCTTACGTAAATTTTCCGAGGCGAAGAGAACACCCGTTGCTTCCGAAAGACGGTACAGACTGCCCGAAGTAGGCCGCCTAAACGCGCCTGAGAACATGTCATGCTCCGCCCCCTGCCTTGGACGCACCGCAACCTCTCGAAGATTAACAGCATTGCCGTTGCCACTTCGAGAATGAGCGCCGCGCCCAACAGCCCCAGCGAGATCTGGGTGGATTCAGACCAGGCAACGCTATGCGAATGTGATTCGGTACCGAAGCCCAGGCTTGCCGCCGAATTGAGGGGGCTTGGTGAATTGCTCGACCAGGACCCCGCCATTGGAAAGGATGACGCGCTGGGAAGCAGCGTTGTCTGGATCGGTGGTGATCTCCACGAATGACAGCCCGATTGACTTTGCCTCCGGCAGCAACTGCGCCAGTGCTGCCTTGGCATAGCCGAGCCTCTGCTTCCAGGGAACCACTGCATAGCCGATATGGCCAAGGCAATGGGGCGGCAGCGCGGTTGTTCCCTCTTGCCACCGAAAGCCAATGCTCCCGCAGAACTCCCCATCCCAGAGCCAGCGCCGGAAGCCAGGCAGACGTCTTACGGTAGAGCCATCTGGGAGGGTGACCGGCGGGCCTTTTGCTTCGCGGTCCTCCATGCTGTCGAGAAACGCTTGGGGGTCAGCTCGGCAGCGGGCGAGTTCTTCTTGTGCCGCTTCGGGTCGTTGGCTGTCAGCCGACCACCCACGCTCCAGGGCCGCCATGTAGCTCGGCAAATGCGATTCAGACGGTCGGAGGATCTGCATGAGGGACGATTGCGTTGGCTAATGTTGGCGCTGAGCCCATGGACACGGCTAAATGCTCGTGTGGCGATCACCAACGCGCGCCGGGCCCATCACCATCAAGGTGTGATGCGCAATGCTAACGCCGCTTGACGAGGATTTAGGAGGTTGACGCGCCCTTTTGCGCTCGACGCTGCTCAAGAAGTTCTCAACCGTGCTGCGTTCCTTCGCGAACCCAGCCCGCACCGTGGATGACGCTGCATCGATGGCGGCATCCAGCTCGCCAGCCAAAACAGCTGCTTTAATCAAGTCCAGCGCGGCGGCAACGTGGTCGCATGGAGCCCCAGTTTCGGAGGTGTCCTTCCAAAGGACATCATCGATCACGGCAGCCAAGATGGCCGTGAACTTCGCTCGCCCCAGACAGCCTCCTAGATACTCGGGGCGATTCATCCACATGGCGTGTACAGTCCTTCGTCATCAACCCTCCATCCTTTGCCGCCCACGGTGACTTCAACGCGCGAAGAAAACAAAGGCTTGTGGCTAGGACTCCTTGGAGTCGTGATCTTCTCCTTGACCATGCCCATGACCCGAATGGCCGTTGGTGGGGCGGACAGTCCTCAGTTGTCAGCAGCATTCGTAACAGCGGGCCGCGCGGGCCTGGCTGCGATTCTGGCCGCGGCTTTTCTCTTGGTATCGAATGCAGAGCGACCGCGCCGCGAGCACATGCCCGCGATGCTGATCTCAGGCTTGGGGACCGTGGTGGGCTTTCCACTCTTTCTTGCGCTGGCCCTGGAGCAGGTTGACGCCGTCCATGCCAGCGTCATCACAGGTGTCTTGCCCCTGGCCACCGCAGTGGTTGCCGCGATCGTGTTCCGCCAAAGTCCCTCGTGGGGTTTTTGGGTATGTGCCGTGCTCGGCTGCGCCGTGGTGCTGACCTTTGCCGTCACACAAGGGGCTGGGGCCATCACGGGTGCGGATGGCCTGTTATTTGTCGCCATGGCTTGTGCAGCCGGTGGCTATGTCGCAGGCGTCAGGCTGTCCCAAAAAATGCCAGCGGAGCTGGTGATCTGCTGGATATTGGTCGGCAGTAGCCCGGTTACGCTTCCAGCGACCATCTGGCTTTGGCCTTCCCAGCCGGTGAACGTGTCTTCATGGGTCGGCTTCGCCTACGTCACGGTGTTTTCCATGTGGCTTGGCTTTTTTGCCTGGTATCGCGGACTGGCGCTCGGA
Organism: Betaproteobacteria bacterium; assembly: GCA_046094505.1. Taxonomy (GTDB): domain Bacteria; phylum Pseudomonadota; class Gammaproteobacteria; order Burkholderiales; family Burkholderiaceae_C; genus RFTU01. Next base: position 17,328 of record JBJTHN010000048.1, on the reverse strand, counting down.
GGTGCTGTGCGCGTGAGTCAAGTTCAGCTGCTGCAGCCATTTTTGGGGATGCTGTTTGCGGTTCCCATCCTCGGCGAGGATCTGGATCTGTCGACGGTGGGCTTTGCCGTTGCCATCGTGGCAGTGGTCTTCCTCGGCAGGCGGATGCCGACTCAGCGGGTGCGGCCGAGCACCCAAGGTTGAGGGTGTCAGTGTGCACGCTCATAGCGGACCCTGGCGAATGGACGCTGCCGATGGCTTGATTTGTCCCGCCATTCGGGTCGGATTTCGTAGAGGCCATACGGCTGATGGTAAGGGCCACCGTGGGTCAGCGATCGAAACGATTCGATGCCCTGGGGGAGCCCTTTCATCCTTAATCAAAACCGAATTGTTTGAATTGAGTGGCAAGTGTTTGAATCTCTGTGTGGTGGAGGGTTTGTGGCATGCGCTGCCCTCGGGAAACCCCCTGATCAGCGCCTTGCCGCGCCCAATCCTCGGTGACTAAACTTTGAACACAGGTTCCGTTTAGTCGAACCTCCTACTGCCATTCATGCAAATCATCTGGGTTTCCGGACCCACCTCGCGGGTGGTGACGGTGTCGATTACTGCACGCGCCATCGGCCTAGGCTTTGCAGGCCTTTGCTGCTTGATGCTGACCCTCGGCATGCTGTTCCACTTTGTAGGTCTGCGGATGGCGGTTGAGCTATCCCCTTCAGTTGCGCAAGCGATCGGGGGCGTGGCGAGCTCTGCGGAGCATCAACGCATGGAACTGCACTACCGCCGCGAAGTTCAAGAACTGCAGGTCCGAGCGAACGAAGTGCTCGAGCGCCTAGGACAACTCGAACAGTCTCGACAAGACCTGTTGGCGCTACTGGGTGTGCGACAGGGTGGAATCCCACGTCAACCCTTTGCCGATCGAATCGGACAGGGCGGGCCGCTTCGGCTGCTCGAACTGCTGGACCCGCGCAACCCCGCACTGGACGGCGAGCTGCAGCAGGCTTCCTTGAAGCTTTCCCGCCTGGATGCTTCGCTGGATCAGGTTCACGCCCGTTGGACGGACGAGAGCCAGCGCCTGCAGCAACTGCCATCGGGCCTGCCCATTTTGGGAGACTTCTACATGAGCAGCGGGTATGGGACGCGCCCCGATCCCCTTACCGGTCAGCGCAGCTTGCACGAGGGCGTTGACTTCGTGGCTCCAGTGGGAACGCCCGTGCGTGCAAGCGGGGGAGGTCATGTGCGCCGCTCCGAGTTTGCAGGTGACCACGGCCATCTCGTTGAGGTCGAACACGCAGAGGGCTATCGATCGCGCTATGCCCACCTCAAGACCCGCCTCGTGCAACCAGGCGATTGGGTTGAGCGCGGTCAGATCATTGGTTTGCTGGGCAACACGGGGCGAACCACCGGGGCGCATCTCCACTACGAGATCGAACACCAAGGCAAGCTGATCGATCCCAACCGCGCTTTGGCCCCTTTGGCCTGGCGCTGACCACTGTTGCCCACCTCACACTTCCACAAGGAGGAGTTCCCCATGTTCAGCAAACGAACCAAGCCAGGCCCCAGCCCCTTGACACTGGATCAGGAGTCCTTTTCCACGCTCATCGGGCGGCAGACGGTTGTGGAGGGGCAGGTGAGGGTACGAGAAAGCGTGCGAATCGACGGTGAACTCGTTGGCCAGGTACACGCCCCTGCTGACCAAGCGGTCGCTGTGGTGGTCAGTCCCACGGGTCATGTTCAAGGCGACATCATTGCGCGCAGGGTCGTGATTGCCGGCCGTGTCAGTGGCCATATTCATGCGCAAGATCGAGTCGAACTACATGCGGGCTGCTTGGTGCAGGGCGATATTAAGTACGGATCTATCGCCATAGAACATGGAGCGCGCGTGCTGGGGCTGCTACTCCAGGTGGACGATGCGCAAGAGCGCATCGAGCACGACACGCAAGCGGCTCTGGCGCGTGTGCAAAGCAGCTCACAAAGTACCGGCTGATTGGCAGTGGATTCATGTAGTCGCAAGCTCTGCGGCACATCGTGCGGTGACAGTGCTCTGTAGTGCTCTGTAGTGCGCTGCACGCCTTTACACGCCCGGCTGAAGGTAGGTCTGGACGTCAAGGCCCTGGTGATACCTGGCAAACCGCTGTGTCATGCCTGCGTGGCCAAGCAGGACCCGATGAGTGCAACGGTTGCCAAACGACCGTGATGGGTATAACCTCAAGAGCAGCCGCCGCCAACCGAGGCTCGCAAAAGGGTGCCTTGTGTGGTTCCCGCCTTACCCTTTACTGATCTGAGGATCTGACGATGTCCACCAAGCCTGTCAGCGCTAGCTGGGCGCACGCCTTTTCATCGCCGCCGAGTGTGACGGTTTCGATCGACGCACTTGTGCAGGCGGCCTTCAAGAATCTGGACAGCAATGGCGATCGTGCCGTTAGCCGCGCGGAGGTGCTGGCCAAGCTTGGACCTGCAGCCAAAAGCCCATTGGTCACCTTGATGGTTGGACAGGTGGTCAAGAGCTTGGATGCCAGCGGCGACGGGCTGGTCTCAACGGCTGAGCTGACAGCGTTTCTCAATAGAGCGGACGCAAACCGAGATGGGTCGCTCTCAGCCGGCGAAATCCATACGGCAGGCGTTGGTTTGGTGGGTGTCCTTGGCATGATCGGCCTTCAGCCGCCTGGAGGGTGACGTTGTTGCGTCAGGCGAGTCTGCAGCGGCCAATGTGGTCCCTTCGCCGGTGAACAAGGACCTGGCGTACGTCAGTTACTGCAGTCAGGCGCAGTTGCCGTTGGGGCAGACCGATATCGATCGGATTCTTCGTGCGTCTCAGCGCAACAACCAACGTGATCAGATCACAGGTCTTCTCACCTACAGTGGGGAAGTCTTCGTGCAATTCCTGGAGGGTCCGCCACAGGCCTTGCTCCGACTGATGAACAGGCTCGAGGGCGATCCCAGGCACCGCAACATCATCATCCTTTCGAAGGGTTCTGCGCATGAACGCATACTGGAGGGCTGGGACATGGAGTTGGTGACACGCCAGGAAGCTCACCTGGCGCTGCGTGAAGCGTTGGGTGAGGCGGGCGATTACGCGAAGGTGATCGCGCTATCAGGCTTGCTGGCAAAGCTCGACCCTGATTTGCATCGTGGCCGCTGAGCCCGCTACAGAGCTACCCGGTATCGGGCACGACCCCCTGGCCGTGTCAGGCCAGCAGCTGAGCCATGCGCTGTTTGACTTCGGCGGGGATAGCAGCGTTCCAGGCGGCCTCCTCGCCTGGTAGAGGCAACAGTTGGCCCCATTCGGCAATCTGTCGAGCCGGCACGTCCACGATGTAGACCTGCACATGGCTTTCCTGGGTCTGCGAGATGGCCGCGGTTGCACGCATAAGGTCCATGATCAGGGGTTCCTTGATCTCGGGCCCACGACCGGCTCGGATCTGTCCGTGCACGAAGATGTTGTCATCCCGAAGAGGCTTTCCGCCTAAAAAGTAGTTGCCTGGCTTTACATCGGTGAAGAGCACCTGCGCGAAGTAAGCCGGCGCACCGGTGTGCTGGCAGTGAAGATCGGTGATGCGCCGGGCAAGTGCTTCTTTCTGGCCGGGGGCAAGGCGCCCCTCAGGGGCTGTGACCACATAAGTTGGCATACAAGGACTCCTGGTGGCTGGGAAAGTACAGGCACCAAATTATGGACTTCAGCGCAAGGCTTCGGTGTTTACGAGTCGTCAACGTGCCGTGTCTGCCCGGTCAACCCGTCCTGCACACTGCGCGATCGGCCAGTGCCTGAGAGGGGTTTAAAAACGCCTGATTTGCTGAGCCAGCTCAGCAGGTCACTTGCCTGCGCTGGCGCACTGTTTACGGAATTGCTCGTTGGCGGTGCTTGATTTGGCGTAATCGGCGTTTGGATTGCTTTTTCGCCAACTGTCTTGTTTCTTTGCCACGCATTCTTCGACCGGATCCCCGCACCCGGTTAGAAACACCAACATGGAGAGCAAAAGGAGCTTTGTCATGGCGACCTCCCTGATGCAATGAAAACCGCTGGTCAGTGTCTGATTCCACCCCCTTAGATCATTGGTCGAGGCCAGAGTTCCACGCCCTAGTTTGCGGGCGCGCGCCCGCCAGCGGCGAGACCTTGCACTCGGGCCCAAGACAGAGTCATTCTGAATGCAGCGCGCAATGAGAAAGCCCGATCGGCCGTTAAGGCTGATCGGGCTTGACCCGGTGCACGAGAGGCACTGGGTTGGGTGCGTGTCGGTGGGCAAGGCCGCCCAGCCGGAGCACGCGAGCGGCATGGATGTCGCTCGTCAACATGCAGTTCGGACGAATCTCAAACCGCAAGCCGAGTCTAGGCTTCGGTCTTGGCCCAGTCAATGGGCTGAAGCATCAGGCAGGATTGGGCCCTGGGCGTGCTCGGTAACGTGCTTTGCTAAGCCGATAGATGATGCTGTCTGGGGTGCAGTGGACACTCGCGTTGTCCACCTCCGCACCCAATTTTTGGACAGCGCGTTGGGAACGGAAGTTCAGACTTCCAACGCTAAATATCACAGACCCAATGTGCTTGAACGCATGATCAAGCATGAGGGATTTGAGATCGGCGTTGTACGAGCCGCCCCAAAACTTCCGAGCCAAAAATGTATAACCAATCGCGATTTCATCCCGATCTTGGGAATACAGGTAGTAGCGGGACGAGCCAATGACTTGACCAGTGGCCAACTCGCGAACGATGAAGGCGCCCCCACAAGCTATGCCGCGGTCGAAAAAGTCGCGAAACACGGGCTCGGTGTAGCGGTCCCTGGCCGGGTGTTGAATCCAAATCTCAGGGTCAGACGCCACGGAAAACAGTACGTCAAAGTCTGCGCGTTGGAGCGGGCCAAGCGAGACAAGCTTGCCCGTGAGAAACGGCTGGAGAGGAAACATCACAGGTGATTATCGAGGACCACTGAGCCCGTAGACACCCGACTTCAACCGACCGGCCTGCTCGATACCCCGGGGCGATTCGCAGCCTGGATTGTCCTGATGGTCAACCCAGACGCAGAACCATTCCTTGCGTTCGCTTCATTTACACACCGACACATTCGGGAAACACAAACCCCGATGCCTCTGCGTAGCATCGCCCTATCGTGATCAAAGCCGCCTTCTACGCCCTGCTACTTGGCGCCCTGCTGCCCTCACTCAGCCATGCCGAAGAGCTGCGCATGCAGGTGGGTGGTATGGACCGCATGGCACTGGTCGTCAACGCACAGCCTTCGCAGGACAGGCGCCCCCTGGTGCTGGTGTTGCACGGCGGTGCAGGCAACGCAGCCTTGCAGCGCCAGCGGACAGGGTTCGACGCGGTGGCGCAGCGCGATGGGTTCATGGTGGTCTATCCGCAGGGATCTGAATTTAGGCCGGGCATGCACGCCTGGAACACCGGCTACCTGATGCGCAGGCAGGTGGGCACGGTTGATGATGTGGCTTTTCTTGACGCGTTGATCGATCGGCTGATCGATCAGTACGGCGCTGACCCGAAGCGCGTGTACATGACCGGCGGCTCCAACGGCGGCATGATGACCATGGTTTATGCCACTCAGCGCGCCGAACGCCTGGCGGGGATTGCACCGGTCATCGCCGCGATGTTCAGCTTTGACGTGCGGCCCTCAAGGCCCATTCCGATTCTGCTGATCAATGGCGCGTTGGATCAGGAAGTGCCCATCGAGGGCGGCATGAGCCGCAACCCGGTGGTTCGCAATGCACAAACGGCGCCCTACCAGTCGCTGGAAGACACCGTTAACTTCTGGCTCGGGGTGAACCGATCCCACCGAGAACCGCAGGTGCGCGTGGAAGGTTCGGTCACCACGCGAACCTGGCGCGCTTCGCCGGGTGGCGCGGTCACGGCGTCCGTCGTGGATGCGGATGCGGGGCATGGATGGCCGGGGGCCAGTCCCACACGCAGGGCTTCTACTCCTAGCGGCGCGAGGTCCGCTGCCGAGCTCATCTGGGGTTTTTTTAGGCAATTCCCAGCGCCATAGCAAGCTGGTAAACGAAAGGCGAGGAGGAAACAGCTTGATCACTCTGCTGAGAGTCCTGATCCTGTCTCTGGGGGTCCTCGGCATCCAGAGCCATGGTCATAGCAAGCCCACGGCCGACCTCAGTCTGCCCTGGGTGACCCTCGCGGCGCAGGCACAACGTGTCACCCAGCGCATCTTTGACAGCGTCGCGGTGGGAGCACCGGTCAGCTATCACGTCTATCTTCCACGGAGTTATTCGCAGGGGACAGACCGCTTGCCTGTGCTCTACTGGCTTCACGGAACGGAAGGCGGCATTACGGGCATCGGCCCGCTGTCGCGGTTTTTTGATGAAGCAGTGGAAGCAGGACGCTTCCCACCGATGATCGTGGTGTTCGTCAATGGCCTGCCCCGTCGGCTGTGGGCTGATTCAAAGGACGGTGCCTCACCCGTGGAGACGGTCTTCATTCAGGAGGTGATCCCGGACGTGGACCGTCACTTTCGAACGATGGCATCCCGTGAAGGACGCATCATCGAAGGATTCAGCATGGGCGGCTACGGCGCCGCTCGGTTGGGCCTAACGTATCCGCACCTGTTCGCTGGGATCTCGATCCTGGCGGGTGGACCTCTCGATCTCGAGTTTCAGGGGCCTCGCGCTCGGTACAGTTCCCGCCTTCGCGACCAGATTCTGCGTGAAGTCTGCAGCGGTGACCTTGGGTATTTCCGGGCAATCAGCCCCTGGATGGCTGCCGAGTCCGCTGCGTCAAAGTTGATTGGGCAGTCGATCACCATCCGGCAGGCCATCGGAGCAGCAGATGACACGATTGAGCTCACCCGGCGATTTCGTGACCATATGGATCGGCTGCGCGTTGATCATGAGTACAGAGAGATACCCGGTATCGGGCACGATCCCCTGGCCTTGATCAGAGGGTTAGAGGCGTCCAGCGGTCGCTTTTACCGCAAGGCGCTGGGGTTGGAGCGATGAGGCTTCGGCCACCCCCAGTCGTATCAACCTGGAGTAGCAGGCGTCTGCGTGTTCAATACCCATCTCCGTATGTTCCGATGGAGGTCAAAAGACTCAATCCATGGAGGCGCCGCGCAACGGTACGGGTAACACGGCCAGCGTAGCCTCCAGAATGGCACGGTCATCCGCATCCGCCAGTGCCTGCGTCAATGCATGCGCCGCCGCATATCGTTCCTGGTGACCCGCCGCATCACCGCTGGCCGCCGCCACATTGGCACCCACAGCCGCCATCAGTGCCAGCTCCCAAGCAGCACATCCTTCCGACTGCAGTTTCGAGGCCGCTTGGGCATAGAGTTGCGCCGCCGAAGCCCCCAACCCGGCGCTGGCCTTGGCGTGGGCCAAGAGCAAGGCCGCATGCGCCCGTTGCTTGGCATTGCCCACCAAGTTCCAGAAATACATTGCCGCATGCGCAGCACTGAGGAGTTCCTCATCTTCGGCCAAGGTTCGAGAAGCCTTCTCAGCCAAGGTCCATGCTCGGTTGTTGGCCTGGCTGGCCATGCGGCGCTGCCACCGGGCAGCTTCTTCTGAATTGGGTGAATCAGCCATTTCTCACCGCCCCATCAGGCCATCCGATCAAAAGCCCCAGAGCAGTTGCCCGAGATACCGCCTGGGCAGTAGCGTGAACAGGCCCGTGACCACACACGCCAGGCCGTAGGTCCACTGCATCGTGAGTTGGTGTCCACGTAAGTTACCTTGTGCCAAGTAGCTGAACGCTCGCCAAAGGCTGAAGAAGGTGATCGGGATCAGGATGTGAATGGGCGTGTAGCCCGCAATGTTGGGGAGCCGATAGTCGCGAATAAACAGCCCCGATGTCGCAGCACCCACCATGCAGGTGACCCAGGCATAGCCGAAGGCGCGGTGCCAGCGCGGCCGCACCAACGAGCCGAGTCTGGTCCAAAGCGCCAAAGGGCCCAGGAGCACCGCGCTGGACGCAAACGCGATGTGGATGGCGATGGTAGGCGTGAGTTGCATGCAGGTGCTTCCTGATGGGCCGAGCTTACCGGCAGCGAACAGCCCTTTCCCCGGGGCGCCCCGTTCAGCTCAGGGCCTGCACCAGCACCGCCACCGAAAGCCCAGCGATCACCAGAACCGTGCCGATAGAGCCGTAAAACCGACCAGTGGAGCGCCCAGATGTCTTGGAAATTCCCTGCGCATGTGCCACTCGTGAGACCACCAAGGCGATGCCAAACGCATGAATGTAGCCCGCTTGCGCACCGGAATGCTCAAACAGAAAGAGGAGCACCAAAGCCAAGGGCGCTGATTCGATGAAGTTGCCATGGGCACGAACGCGCCGCTCCAGCTCCTCATCCCCGCCGGTACCCAAGCCGATCTTGGCGGACATACGCCGCTGGCTGATCCTCAGATACAACGCAACCAACAACAAGCCGCACAGCCCCGCGTAGACTCCCGTAATCATTTTTGCTTCCTCTCATTGGCTGCACCGTCCGCACGATCCGCCGGATGATTGACCCCATCGTTGACCGGCACATCGGGAATGAGAAACGGGTTGACGCCTTCCAGACAGCCCACGTTGTAGCCATATTGGTCCGGGAACGAGCGTCGGCGATGGTGGGTGTAGATGCCGCACACGCCACAAAAGTAGTGTTGCGCCACATGGGTGTTGAACTGGTACAGCCGAAGATTTTCTTGGCCCTGAACGATGCGGATGGCATCCAGCGTGACCGAGGCCACCACCGCGCCCTTGCGCCGACAGATCGAGCAGTCGCATCGCCGGGGGTTCACGATGCCATCGGGCAGGATCAATTCCAGCACCACCGAGCCGCAATGGCAGGTCAGCCGATGTTGGGGCTGAATGGTGACATCGCCGACTTGGTGAATGCCCATATCAATTTAGCCCTCTGCACGCGAGCGCCGTCGGTACGCGCTGAACCCCCCGAAGGCCGCCAGCAAAGCCGACACCGGGATCAAGACCCTGGGCAACCAATACTGTTGAAGCGGCGAAAGGGATTTAAACCACGTCTCAAGGCTCATCAACCCTTGAGCCACCAACACAAGCACTGCCACCGTCGAGGCGATGGCCAGAATGAACATCAGAAAACGAACGGTTGGCAAGACTTCACTCCTCGAATGCTTAGGAGTCGCTTCGTCGAAGGAGCAGATGAGCCACCACTGGGCCCAAGCCCGCCCCAAGCGCAGCCCCCCAGGCGCTCTGCAGCCATAGCTCCCCCAGCATGGCCCCTAAGCCGGCCGCTAGGCTCCCAGCGATCAAGCGTTTTCGATCCATCGCCAACTCTACCTTTCGACGAGTTGCATGTGAACACCCGTAACACGACTAGCGCCGGTCACGATCAGACGGTCCTGGCGTTCGTCCGCGGACACCACTTCATGGCTGCCGAGGCCTAGCGACGCAACATCATCGCGCACAGGGCCAAAGCCGATTCGGACGCACCCCAAACGCCGCCGCCTCCCCAAGCATCTCCGCATACACCCAAGGCCAAGTCTTGATCCCATAGGCACTGTGTGGCTTGCGCGGCGCCTTCGAATTGCGCGTAGCGCCAACGATGCACAGCCGCATGGTGCCATCGCAGCTCAGCCCCGAGCGCCTCCTGCAGCGCCGCCTGAAGCAGCGGCAGGATAGCCTCTGGCGCTTCTTCCAAATGGGCCTGTGTCCAGCTCTGGCTGGCGTGCGCAACCCAGGAAGCCATCCCCCGTGGCAAGCCACTGCGCCCAGGCTTCGTGTCTTGGCGAATGACCATCGCCAAGGGCGACTGCGATGACGCTGCCGCTGAAGCGAATGGATGGGGATAGGGGCTTGCGGCCATCGGTGCTTGGCCCGGCCGGTTCCCCTCAGGTCCTTCGGGCGCATCGCTTACCGCCATCAGGGTCCAGCATGGGCTCATCGATTGATGCTGCGCTTGTTGCGCCCAGTCGGAACGGTGGGGGCTCAACAGCAGAGCAGCCTGCGCAGGCGGAATGGCTACCACCATCGCATCAAAGCCCTCGCCTGCTGTTTGCCCTGACGGGGTCAGACTCCATCCACGGCCGCTTCGCTGCAATCCATCGATGGTGCACAGGGTCTTGACCACCTGACCTTGAAGCAACCAACGGCACAAGGCCGGCATGTCAGGTGTGGGCACCCAGGCCATCGACCCAGCCGGTTCATCGCTTGGAACAGACGTCACCCAGGGTGCGATCACGCCAGCTGCACGGGCGTGGTGCAGCCAAGACTTGCCAACAGGTGAAGACTCGGGCCAATCGAAGGCGGGCGCGCCGTGGTCGAACAGTGCAACCTGGTCAACACCATCAGGCCCCATGAAACCCACGCGCCGGGTGGCCATTCGCCCACCCACGCCACGCGACTTGTCAAAGACCTCGACGCGCCAACCGGCTTGTGAAAGCTGCTGCGCACACAGGGCTCCAGACAGACCAGCGCCGATGATGGCGACAGACGGTGACGGCGTAGGGTGAATCACGGGAGTGGAGTGGGAAGCAGCGCGGCTTTTGGATTGTGCAGCCAAGGCCGTCAACCCAGAGGACATGCAGGAGCGGCTGTGCTCTTGGGCGCCGGCCAGCCCGCGCGGCATCTTGAACGCAGCTCGGTATAGTCGCCTGACAACCCCGGAGCCCACATGACCGCGCCCTCGGTTTCCGCACTTTCGCGTTTGGTCCCTCAGGCCTTGGGCATCCTGTACCTGGCATGCCTGGCAACGGCAAGCCATAGCGCCACCATCGACATCGGCTGGGCGGTGAAGAACCTGCGGCCTCAGGATGGGCGGCTGCAAGTGGAGTTCTAAAGGGTCGCCCGCACCAACACGGAGAGATCGATTGAACCGTCGACACCTTCTAAGCGCGCTGTTCGGTCTAGGGGCCACTGGCTTGAACAGCGCCAGCGCGGCGGCCCCTGTCGTCCTCCGTCGCAATCCCTTCACGCTCGGGGTGGCCAGTGGCAGCCCCGACCACCACTCCGTGGTGCTGTGGACGCGCCTGTACGACCAGGGGCTTTTCGGGTCAAACCTTCCCGATGCGCCGATTCCCGTGACCTGGGAACTGGCGGGCGATGAACACTTCAGCCAGATGCTGGCCACGGGGCAGGCCCTGGCAGAACCCGCACTGGCGCACGCCGTTCACGTGGAGCCTGAAGGGCTGCCCTCGAACACCTGGCTGTACTACCGTTTCAAGGCGGGCACGATGCTCAGCCCGGTGGGCCGCACCCGCACCCTGCCAGAGCCGGGCGCGCGCGTCGCCCATTGGCGAATCGCCTTCGCATCCTGCCAGCACTATGAGCGGGGTTACTTCGGTGCGTATGCCCACCTGGTGCAAGACAAACCCGACCTCATCCTGTTTCTGGGTGACTACATTTATGAGTACGCACCGTCGCGCGCGGCCGGCTTGGTTCGCACCGTGGAGGGCGGTTGGTGCCTGAGCCTGCCCGAGTACCGGGCCCGCTACGCGACCTACCGGCAAGACCCTCATCTTCAGGCCGCCCATGCCGCCGCACCCTGGATGGTCACTTGGGATGACCACGAGGTGCAGAACGACTACGCGGGCGTTCAGCCGGGGAGCCACGGCCCGCAGGTGTCCGACTTCCTGGCCCGCCGCGCAGCCGCCTACCAGGCCTACTACGAACACATGCCCTTGCGCGCGGCCACGCTGGTTGAGCAGCTCACGGGACTGCAGCGCGGGGGCGAGTTGCGCCTGTACACCAACTGTCGCGTTGGCGACCTGGTCAACTTGTCGCTGTTGGACAACCGTCAGTACCGCCACCCGCAGGTGTGCACGGCCAATGGGGAATTCGGCTCATCCGGTGTCGAGCGCGGGGCCTGCACAGCGCTTCGCGACGAAGGCCGAAGCCTGCTGGGCCTGCAGCAGGAGCAATGGTTGGCTCAACAGCACAGCGCTGGTCCACAACGCTGGCAGGTGCTGGCCAATGCCACGCTGTTTGGCCAGCGCCTGTACGGGACGCAGGCCAAGCCACGGGTCTCCAACGATGGGTGGGACGGCTACCCTCGGGCGCGGCAACGGCTGATCGACCACTTTGACCGACTGGGGCAGCGAAACCTCTTGATGTTGGGTGGGGATATCCACGACAACTGGATTGGCCACATCCTGCGGGACTACGACCAGCCCCAGTCTGCGCGCCTGGGCGTGGAGTTCTGTGGCGGCGCTTTGGCCAGCTCCCTGACCAATGCCAACGTTTTGGCAGCACGGCGGCGTTTGAATCCCCACTATGTGTATGGGGACCACGGCGTGCATGGCTACGGCTTGGTCGATCTCCGTTCCGATGCGCTGGAGCTGCGGGTTCGCGCCGTGGACAGCAGCGCCCTTCGCAATCCCGCCATTCGCACCGCAGCGGCCTTTCGGGTTGCGCATGGGCAGGCTCAGCTGGAGCTGTTGCAAACCTAGGGCGCAGTCGATCAGCAAAGCCCCTTACAAGATCAGGCCAGTGGCCGATACAGAATCCGGGCCGCGGCGCGTACGCCGCAGACCCAATGAGACCTTGAAGATCTTGAACACCAACGAACTTCGCCCGACGACTGGCTTGGGCGGCTGGACCTTTCTGCCGTTTGCGCTGACCATTTTCACCAGCGCATTTCTGCTGTTTCAAGTTCAGCCCCTGTTGAGCAAGCAGATCCTGCCGTGGTTTGGTGGCAGCCCGGCCGTGTGGACCACGGCCATGCTCTTCTTCCAGTCCTTGCTGTGCCTGGGTTATCTGTACGCGCATGCACTGACCCGATGGTTGTCTCGCCCCTGGCAGGCCCGCGTGCACCTGATGTTGTTGGTGGCCTCGGCACTGTTGGCTTCGCAGGTGCTGCCCGACGCGTCCTTGCGTCCGCAATCGCCAGATGCACCCGTCGTCCAGGTGCTCACCATTTTGGGTTTGAGCGTGGGCTTGCCCTACTTCTGCCTGGCCACCACCGGGCCTTTGGTGCAGCACTGGTTCACCCGAACACCGCATGCCCACTCGGTGTTCCGCTTGTATGCCCTGTCCAATGTCGGTTCCTTCCTGGCCCTGTTGACCTTCCCATACGTGCTGGAGCCGTGGTTGGAGCAGCGCCAGATGGGCTCGCTCTGGACGCTGGGGTATTGGCTGTTTGCCGTGCTGTGTGCGCCCTTGGCTCTGGGTTGGTGGCAGTCACAGCCGGCCGCTTTACCGGGCAGCCCCGCGCAGGCCCAACAGGCGCCGCATGCGGCTCAGAAACACGCCCCACCGGCTGCGCTGGTGCGTCTGGGCTGGATCGGCCTGCCGGCCTTGGCTTCCCTGGTGTTCATCGCGGCCACCGACCAGATCAGCCACGACATTGCACCAGAGCCCCGTCTGTGGATCACCACGCTGGGCCTGTACCTGTTCACCTTCATCCTGACCTTTGACCACCCGCGCTGGTACCGGCCCCGGCTCTTCGCCGCGGCCGCACTGGCCTTGATCGTGGCCACGGTGGGCATATCCGACATCCCGGACTGGTTCGGGTGGGACTTCGACTATGGTGTGGACGAGGTGCGCTGGCTGCACTACGGCCTCATCTTTGCCGTGTGCATGCTGTGTCACGGGCAGCTGTACCGAAGCCGCCCATCGGACCCCGGTCGCCTGACCGAGTTTTATCTGTGCATGTCGGTGGGTGGCGCCGTTGGCGGGCTCTTCGTGACGCTGGTGGCCACGCCCTACTTCGACGACTACCACGAGTGGCTGATGGCCCTCGTGTTGGCTGCGCTGCTGGCGTGCTGGGTCCTGTTCGATTCGCCCTCCGCCCGCACGCGCCAGCGCTGGGCGGGGGCGGTCGTGGCCAGTGCCGTGGTGGGGCTGCTGGTGCACCTGATCAACCCCTGGTCGTGGCGTGAGGTGCGTACCGCCGAGCGCAGCGACACCCTGCTGGAGCAGTCGCGAAACTTCTACGGCACCGTCACCGTGACCGAGCACCGCTATGTCAATGAACCCGAGCGGGACGAGCGCGTGTTCTTCAGTGGCAACGTCACCCACGGACAACAGTCGCTGTGGCCGGCCTTGCGCCACGTGCCCACCACCTACTACGCGCGCGACAGCGGCATCGGCGAAACCCTGCAGTGGGCCATGCAGCGGCAGCCCGCTCTGTCCGTGGCCTTGATTGGCCTGGGGGCTGGAACGCTGGCCAATTACGCCCGCGAGGCGGACGCCTACGACTTCTACGAAATCAACCCGGCGGCGGTGCGCATTGCCCAGCGTTGGTTCGACAACCTGGCCACCTGCAAAGCACACCGCCAGCAGATTCTGCTGGGCGATGCGCGTCTGAAGATGGAACAACTGCCGCCGGATCGTTTGTATGACGTGATCGTCCTGGATGCCTTCACGGGTGGCTCGGTGCCCATGCACCTGCTCACCCGAGAGGCGTTTGCCATCTACAAGCGTCACCTCAAACCCGACGGCTTTCTGGCCATCAACATCACCAATGCCTACCTGCACCTGTACCCGGTGGTGCGGGCGCAGGCCGAGGCACTGGGCATCCCATTCCGTCACAAGCACCAGGACGTCGACGAAGCGCGCTACATTCGACGCAACCTGCACTTCATCATGACGGCCGACCGTGGCTACCTGCAGGCCTATCCATCGGTGGACGGTCGTGTCTTCGATGAGGCTGGTCGCCTGGTGCGCACCGAACCGGTAAACCTCCCGGGTCTGCGGCTGTGGACGGACCAGTTCAGCAGCATCGGGCCCATCGTGCGCTAACCCCAGGGGCATGTCGGCCCGCCAGCCACAGACCGGCCACCCCTGACAGACGAGCCCATGCCATGACCGCCACGCCCAACCTGCCCTCACACAAGACCATCATTTTGGTGGGCCTCTTGGGGACCTTGCTCACCTCCTTGGCCGGCATCACCGGCTCCATGCTGTTGGCCGGGTGGGAGGCTTCGGGGGCTTGGCCTGAATGGACGCGCCGGCTTGTGTGCGGCTATCCCTGTGCCTGCCTCGTGGTGCTGACCGTGTTCCCCTTCATGGTGCCCAGGCTGACCCAGGCTCTGGAAGCGCACTGGCGACGCGGGGCCTGAGGCAAGCCGGATGCGCACGCCGGGTGCCTGGGCAGCGATGGCGTAGGGCAGGGCAGGGGCATTGCCCCGCGCCTTGGAATTGGCAGCTAAGCTCACGCGTGTTCGTGGCCTTTTGAGCGCTGCTCTGGGCTGCTCCACCGCCGCCTTGGCGCGGCACCAATTGCTCTGCCTTCGCACCATGTCTGTCCGCCTGCTTGCCCTGAGCCTCCTGTGCGCCCTCTCCACCAGCATCGCCCCCTTGGCCTGGGCCCAAGCCAAAAACGCTGACCCTGGCTACGTACCCCAACGGGGGCAGGCCGGCAAGGATGTGATTTGGATCCCCACCCCCCAGGGCCTGATCGACAAGATGCTGGACGTGGCCCTGGTGGGGTCAGGAGACTTGGTGTACGACCTGGGTGCCGGTGACGGCATCATCGCCATCACCGCTGCAGGGCGCTATGGAGCGCGGGCGGTGGGCATCGAATACAACCCGCAGATGGCCGACTTTGCGCGGCGCAAGGTGACCGAAGCGGGCCTGAGCGACCGGGTTCGCATCATCACGGGCGACATCTTCAAGGAAGACTTCAGCGCGGCCACGGTCGTGACGCTGTATCTGTACCCGGACCTGAACATGCGGCTGCGGCCCACCATCTTGGCCATGAAGCCCGGCACGCGCGTGGTGTCCCACGCCTTCACCATGGGCGACTGGGAGCCGGATGAAACCGTCACCGATCAGTCTGCACGCGCATTTTTCTGGGTGGTTCCGGCACAGGTGGAAGGCGAGTGGACGCTCAACGGCATGGACGGCGGACCGGTGAAGCTGAGCTTTCGGCAGCTGTTCCAACAGGTGGGCGGTATGGCCACCATCCAAGGCGTGAGCCAGCCCTTGGTGGGGGTCCGCCTGCGGGGCAATGAATTGAGCTTCAAGATGAGCATGCCCGATCGCCAGATGGTCAGTTTCACAGGCCGCGTTTCCGGCAAGAACATCAGCGGCACCCTGAATACGCCGACAGCCAATCTCTCGGTGGACGCGCGCCGCAACTGAGTTCGGATGACCGGCATGCAGGCGGCACCCTCGCCGGCGACAGTGGCACCTGACAGCCCTCAGCGCGTTCTGCAGCCTTTGGCAGCGGTGGCGCTGACCGTGGGCATCGTGGTGGGCGCAGGCATCTTCAAGACGCCTTCCCTGGTCGCCGGTATCAGCGGCGACGCGGGTTGGGCCTTGGTCCTGTGGGCCGTGGGCGCTGCGATTTCCATCGCAGGCGCGCTGTGCTACGCCGAACTGTGCACGGCCTACCCGCATGCAGGGGGCGACTACCACTTCCTGCAGCGCGCCTTTGGCAAAGACCTGTCCTTCCTGTACGCCTGGGCTCGGGCCACGGTCATCAATCCGGGGTCGATTGCGCTCTTGGCCTTCGTCTTCGGTGACTACATGAGCACCCTGTGGAACCTGGGCGCCTACTCGAGCGCGGCTTGGGGCCTGGGCATCGTGGTGGCCCTGACGGTCATCAACTGGGTGGGCTTGAACGCCTCGGTTCGCCTGCAGACCCTGCTGACGGCCCTGGAACTGCTGGGCCTGTTGGCGGTGGTGGTGGCGGGCCTCTTCGCGCCCGCATCTCCCTCGCCGGTGATCGACTGGTTTGTGCAGGCACCGGCCCCGGCGCAGTGGGGGCTGTGCCTGGTGTTCGTGCTGCTGACCTTTGGGGGCTGGAACGAATCGGCCTATGTGTCCGCCGAAGTTCGGGGCGGGCCCCGGGCCATGGTGCGGGTGATCGTGGCCAGCATGGCCGTGCTCACCGTGATTTATCTCTTGGTCAATTGGGCCCTGCTGCAGGGTCTGGGGTATGAGGGATTGAGCCAAAGCAAGACGGCCGCCTCAGACCTGCTGGGCCAAGCCTTTGGCCCATGGGCACAAAAGGCGCTGGGCCTGTTTGTGGCCATCGCCGCGCTCACCAGCATCAACGCCACCATGGTGGTGGGGGCTCGCAGCAACTACGCCCTGGGGGGCGACTGGCGGGTGCTGCATCGCCTGGGCCGCTGGCATGCCCACAATGCCAGCCCACGTGTGGCCTTTGGCTTTCAGGCGCTGGTGGCCATCGGCCTGATTCTCCTGGGCACGCAGGAGGCCGATGGCTTTGCCGCCATGGTGGAGTTCACCGCACCGGTGTTCTGGAGTTTTCTGTTGCTGGTGAGCGTTGCCGTGATCTGGCTGCGCCAGCGCGACCGCGCCACCGATCGGCCCTTCAAGGTGCCGCTGTACCCCTTCACACCCCTGGTGTTCGGTGCGGCCTGCGCCTGGCTGGCCTACTCCAGCATCACCTATGCGATCAGCCGCCAGGCCATCGGGGTCTCCATGTGGTTGATGGCCAGTGGCGTACTGGCGTGGAGCTTGCTGCGCTGGCGCGA
>JBJTHN010000047.1:0-44446 GCA_046094505.1 Betaproteobacteria bacterium | reverse complement strand
CGTGACCCGCGGGCTCCTCACGACCCGCGCTACATCTAGAACCCGGCGCCCGGGCGGCAGGCGACGATTGTGCTGGCGGGGCCACGGCTGCGGACCTGCCCGAAGGTGCGGCTGCGGGCCAGGCCCAAGGCCGCGCCACGCGGTCGCGTGCTTCGAAGGCCTCGATGGCCGAGCGGTGTTGCCAGGCCCGATCGATGGCGTCCTGCCCGGTCAACAGCAGCTCGCGTTCGTCGGCGTCAAACGCGAAGGGTAGCGGGGCGGCCCCGGGTGTGCAGATGCACTGGGCTTGCAGGTCCACCGTGAGCCACAGCGGGGCCTGGGCCGCCTGGTCCGCCAGGTGAGACACGGTGGGCAGGGGCAGGACCACCGGCAGCAGGCCGTTTCGGATGCCGTTGTTGCGAAAGATGGCCCCGAAGGACGGCGCAATGACGCAGCCAAAGCCAAACTGCTGCAAAGCCCACACCGCCATTTCCCGGGACGAGCCGCAGCCGAAGTTCTGGCCCGCCAGCAATATCTTCGCCTGGCGCCAGGGCGCCTGGTTCAAGATGAAGCTCGGCTCTTCAGGACCCCCAGGTTCACGGTAACGCCATGGCGCGAAGAGCTTGGGCCCGTAACCTTCGCGCGAGGGGGAGGTGATCTCGCGCGAGGGAATGATGATGTCGGTGTCGACGTTGTCCCGCATGAGCGGGGCTGCCAGGCCGCTGACCGAAACGACAGGCTGCAGCCGGCTCATGGGTGAGCTCCGTGACTCAAGCGGATGCTCTCGGAGGCGGCCAAGTAGGGACGCGGGTCGGCGATGCAGCCAGCCACCGCCGAGGCGGCCACGGTGGCGGGACTGGCCAGGTGGGTGCGAACGCCTGGGCCCTGCCGACCCTCAAAGTTTCGGTTGGTGCTGCTGATGACGCGCCGAGCCGGTCCCAGGTTCTCACCTCCGGCATAAAAGCACAGCGAGCAGCCGCTGGCCCGCCATTCGAAGCCGGCCTCCTCGAAGATGCGGTGCAGGCCCTCGGCTTCAGCCGCCTCGCGCACCGGCATGGAGCCCGGCACCACCCAGGCCTTGATACCCGGCGCGACCTTGCGACCCCGGAGCACGGCCGCCGCAGCGCGCAGGTCGGGCAGGCGGCTGTTGGTGCATGAACCGATGAAGGCTGCATCGATGGTCAGGCCCTTGATGGGCGTGCCGGCTTGCAGGTCCATATAGGCCAGGGCCCGCTCCTGGGCAGCCCGTGTGGCGGCGGTCGGTGCGCGGGCCGGATCCGGTACCGCTTGGCTCAAGGGGCCGCCCATGTCCACACTGGTACCCCAGGTCACCTGAGGCTCCAGATCGGTGGCCCTGAGCTGCAACTGCGCGTCCCAGGGGGCTGCGTCGTCGCTCGTCAGCAGGCCCCACGCTTGTGCGGCGCGGTCCCAGTCGAGGCCGGTGGGGCAGCCTGGGCGCCCGGCCAGCCACTGCAGCGTCTGATCGTCGGGGGCCACCAGGCCCGTCCAGGCGCCGAACTCCACGGCCATGTTGCACAGCGTCATGCGTCCCTCGACATCCAGTTCCTCGACGGCCGTTCCACTGAACTCCAGCACCGCATCCTGACCGCCCCGCGCGCCGTGCTGGGCGATGAGGGCCAGGATCAGGTCTTTGGCATAAACGCCCACTGGCAGCCGTCCATCCAGCTGTACCCGGATGTGGCGTGGAAGCGGGCGCAGGAGCGTGTGGGTGGCCACCGCTTGTTCACCCTCGGTGGAGCCGATGCCCCAGGCCAGCGCACCCAGGCCACCCAGCGTACCGGTGTGGCTGTCGGGGCAGACCACGGTCATGCCGGGCAGCACCAGCCCTTGTTCGGCCGACACCACGTGAACGATGCCTTGGCGCGGATCCTGAAGGTCGATCAACTCGATGCCCGACGCCTGGGCGTGTTGGCTGAAGTCGCGCAGAAAGCCTTCGCCAAACACTGGACCTTGCTGGGTAAGCCGGTCTGGGCGGGTGCTGACGATGTGGTCGGTGATGCCGATGACGCGCCCGGGGTGGCGGGGAATGCGGCCGGCTTGGGCCAGCCCTGCCAGCAATGCGGGGCCGGTGCGTTCGTGCAGAAACACCCGGTCAATGTGCAACAGGCTGCGCCCGTGGCCCCACTCGGCCACCAGATGCTGGTGCCAGATCTTGCCGGCCAGGGTTCGAGCTGCGCCGGGCTTGCGTAGGCTTGTAGGGGTCAAAGCGGGGTGGCGGACTGCGGTGGCCAAGATCCTAGGGCAGGCGCGGCTGGCTTGCACAGGGACGAGCAATCCAGGATAGCCGATTCGGTTTCTGTCCAGCGCGCACAATGGCAGTATGAACACAACCGAGACCCGCACCCCCCCTGCGCCGCGCCTGCCGGCCCAGTCCTCTGCCTTGAAGATTGCGGCCATCCCGGGTGATGGCATCGGCAAGGAGGTCATGCCCGAGGGCCTGCGGGTGTTGGAGGCCGCACAAGCGCGCTTTGGTTTTCAGCTGGACTTCACACCCATCGACTGGGCCAGTTGCGACCATTACGCTAAGCACGGGAGCATGATGCCCGATGACTGGAAGCAGCAACTGCAGGGCATGGACGCCCTGTACTTTGGGGCGGTGGGTTGGCCCGATACCGTGCCCGACCATGTGTCGCTGTGGGGCTCGCTGCTGAAGTTTCGGCGCGAATTCGACCAGTACATCAACCTGCGCCCCGTGCGCTTGTTCGAAGGCCTGCGCTGCCCGCTGGCCGGCCGCAAGCCCGGCGAGATTGATTACCTCATTGTTCGCGAGAACACGGAAGGGGAATACACCTCGGCCGGCGGGGTGATGTTCGAGGGCACCGACCGTGAGTTCGTGATCCAGGAGAGCGTGTTCACCCGTCGAGGGTCCGACCGCTTGTTGAAGTTTGCCTTTGAGTTGGCGCGCAGCCGACCCCGCAAGCGGCTGGACTTGGCCACCAAGAGCAACGGCATCGCCATCAGCATGCCCTGGTGGGATGGGCGGTGCCGCGAGATGTCCAAGCACTATCCGGATGTGGCCATGCAGGCCCATCACATCGACATCATGAGCGCGCGCTTGGTGTTGCAGCCCGATCGATTCGATGTGATTGCCGCGACCAACCTGTTTGGCGACATCTTGTCCGACCTGGGGCCTGCCACGACGGGAACGATCGGCATTGCGCCTTCAGCCAACCTCAACCCTGAGCGGAACTTTCCTTCGCTGTTTGAGCCGGTGCACGGCTCGGCACCGGACATCTACGGCCGCGGCATTGCCAACCCGATTGGCATGATCTGGTCGGGCGCGATGATGCTGGAGTTTTTGGGGCAGGCCCAAGCGGCAGAGGCCATCGTCAAGGCCATTGAAGACGTGATTCGTTCAGGGCCGCACACGCCAGACCTGGGCGGTACGGCCAGCACCACCGAGGTGGGACAGGCCATTGCGCAGCGCGTGGCGGCGGGCTGAGTGCGCCCGTAGCGGGTGCTGCAGCGGCTATGTCAGCGGCTACGTCAGCGGCTGCGTGCGCAGCGAAAGCCAATGTAGACCACGCTGAGGTCGGCTGCTTTGGTGGCGCGGTGATCACGGTGCATGGGCCCTGCGCCGTACCACCAAGACCCGCCCATCGTGGGTTGCTCAGGCCCCGGGCCGCCGTCGACCCACTCCCAGGCGTTCGCGCCCATGTCGTAGAGGCCATTGACGCCCGCAAGGGTGGTGCCCACCGGCGCATGTCCTCGCCCGCGCGAGGTCACGGCGTGCGACACGGCGGCTGCGGTGTTTCCACAGTCGCCTAGGCAATTCGCGCCCTTTGGGGTGTCCCCGGTGGGGTAGGGATAGGTCTTGCCTTGCACGAAGGGTGCGGGGGGCTGCGCCCGGCGCTCGGTGTAGGCGGCTTCCCGCCATTCCGCCTCGGTGGGCAGGCGTTTGCCGGCCCAGCGGCAGTAGGCCTGCGCCTCGCCGTGCGTGATGTGAACGGCCGGTTCTTGGGCGGCACCGGGCGTGCCATAGGGGGCTTGCCAAGACCAGCCGGCGCGCTTTTCCCAACCGGCTTCGTAGATCAGGCTGCCGCCTTCGCGTTCGGCCTTGGTGCGCATGCCGGTGGCCTGCACGAAGGCGCGAAAGGCGCCAATCGTGACCTCGGTGCGGTCGATCTCGAAGCGGCCAACGGCCTGCATATCGGCGGTCGGCATGGCGGCCGCAGCCAGCGTGGCCCATACCGCGGCCGAGCCCACCGCGCCGGCTGCGATCCGCCAGGGCCCCACCCGGTGAGCAAGGGCTGCAGACCCGAACGTCACTTCAGCACGTCCCCGATGCACAGGTACTTCATCTCGACATAGTCCTCGATGCCGTGGCGAGAGCCCTCGCGGCCCAGACCCGATTGCTTCACGCCGCCAAAGGGCACCTCGGCGGCCGAGATGATGCCGGTGTTGATGCCCACCATCCCGCTTTCCAGGCTCTCGGCGACGCGGAAGATGCGGCCCATGTCACGGCTGTAGAAGTAGGCGGCCAGGCCAAACTCGGTGCTGTTGGCCAACTCGATCGCCTCAGCCTCGGTCTTGAAGCGGAACACCGGCGCTACCGGGCCAAAGGTTTCTTCGCGGGCGCAGCGCATATCGGCTGTCACATTGGCCAGAACCGTGGGGGTGTAGAAGCGTTCGCCGGTGCGTTGGCCGCCCACCACCAGGGTGGCCCCCTTGGCCAGCGCGTCGGCCACATGCGCTTCCACCTTGGCGATGGCCTGGTCGTCGATCAAGGGGCCTTGGGTGATGCCGGCCGCGAAGCCATTGCCCACCTGGATTGCCTTGGCCTTCTCGGCCAGCTTGGCCACAAAGGCGTCGTACACCCCGTCTTGCACATACAAACGGTTGGCGCACACGCAGGTTTGGCCGGCGTTGCGGTACTTGCTGACCATCGCGCCTTCAACAGCGCTGTCCAGGTCGGCGTCGTCAAACACAATGAACGGCGCGTTGCCACCGAGCTCCAGGCTGAGCTTCTTGATGGTGGGGGCGCATTGCTGCATCAGGATGCGGCCGACTTCGGTGGAGCCCGTGAAGGACAGGTGCCGCACCACATCCGATTCACACAGCACATGTCCAATGGCCACCGAGCGCTGCGCATCGGCCGGCAGCAGGTTGAGCACGCCCGCGGGCATTCCCGCGCGCTGTGCCAGCTCGGCCACGGCCAGGGCCGACAGCGGGGTTTGTTCGGCCGGCTTGATCACCACCGGACAGCCGGCGGCCAGGGCCGGCGCCACCTTTCGCGTGATCATCGCAATCGGAAAGTTCCAGGGTGTGATGGCCGCGCACACGCCGATGGGCTGCTTGAGCACCAACACCCGCTTGTTTGGGTCGGTGCTGGGAACGGTCTCCCCGTACACCCGCTTGGCCTCTTCGGCAAACCACTCGATGAAGCTGGCCCCGTAGGCCACCTCGCCCTTGGCTTCGGCCAGGGGTTTGCCCTGTTCGGCCGTCATGATGCGCGCCAAGTCGTCCGTGTGTTGAAGGATCAGGTGGAACCACCTCATCAGGATGGCGGCGCGCTCCTTGGCCGGCTTGGCGCGCCAGGCGGGCCATGCGGCGTTCGCGGCCGCAATGGCCTGCTGGGCATGCTCGGGCCCAGCGTTGTCCACCTGGGCCAGTTCCAGGCCCGTGGCCGGGTCACACACGGCGAAGCGCTGGGGCAGGGCGGTCCATTGCCCGTTGATCAAGGCGCCGGTGCGAAGCAGCGCGGCGTCGTTCAACAGCGCCAGTGGGGAGTGTTTCATGTCCATGGGGGCTCCTCGGGGCAGGTAAGAGGCTTAACGCTGAAGTTTCGGGTATTCCGGCCCGGGCTGCAGAAACGGGGGCATGGCCTGAGCCGGCCGCTTTCCAGACAGGCCGCTTCCTATAATCAAAAAGTTTTGCCAAACCGCCCCGCACGCGCATGAACGCCGCTGAAATCCGCAACGCCTTCCTGAAGTTCTTCGAGTCCAAGGGACACACCATCGTGGCCTCCAGCCCGGTGGTGCCGGGAGACGACCCCACGCTGTTGTTCACCAATGCCGGCATGAACCAGTTCAAGGACGTGTTCCTGGGCTTCGACAAGCGCCCCTACACCCGTGCCACCACGGCGCAGAAGTGCATCCGGGCTGGCGGCAAGCACAACGACTTGGAGAACGTGGGCTACACCGCACGTCACCATACGTTCTTTGAGATGCTGGGCAACTTCAGCTTCGGTGACTACTTCAAGAAGGACGCCATCAGCTATGCCTGGGAACTGCTGACCGAAGTCTTCAAGTTGCCCAAGGACAAGCTGTGGGTGACGGTGTATGCCGAGGACGATGAAGCCTACGAAATCTGGAACAAACAGGTGGGCGTGCCGGCTGAGCGGATCGTGCGCATCGGTGACAACAAGGGCGCGCGCTACGCCAGCGACAACTTTTGGATGATGGGCGACACCGGCCCCTGCGGTCCTTGCACCGAGATCTTCTACGACCACGGGCCGGAGATCCCCGGCGGCCCCCCGGGCAGCCCCGATGAGGATGGCGACCGCTACATCGAGATCTGGAACAACGTCTTCATGCAGTTCAACCGCACGGAAGACGGCGTCATGCACCCCTTGCCCAAGCCCAGCGTGGACACCGGCATGGGGCTGGAGCGCATCGCCGCGGTGTTGCAACACGTGCACGGCAACTACGAAATCGACACCTTCGTGCACCTGCTCAAGGCGGCCAAGGTGGCGGTGGATGCCGCCGGTGGCGCGGCTGCAGCCCCCGGCGGCTGCGACGCGGAGTCGCCCTCGTTGAAGGTGATCGCCGACCACATCCGGGCCTGCTCTTTCACCATCGTGGATGGGGTGATTCCGGGTAACGAAGGCCGTGGCTATGTGCTTCGCCGCATTGCCCGGCGCGCCATTCGCCACGGTTACAAGCTGGGCGCGCGCAAGCCCTTCTTCCACCACCTGGTGGCGGCTTTGGACCAGACCATGGGCCAGGCCTACCCCGAGCTGCGCCAGGCTGCAGCCCGCGTGACCGAGGTGTTGCGACAGGAAGAAGAGCGTTTCTTCCAGACGATCGCCAACGGCATGGAAATCCTGGATGCTGCCCTGGGCGGCACGGCCGGTGCGCCGGGTACCGCGTCCGCGGTGGCGGTGCTGGACGGTGACACGGCCTTCAAGTTGCACGACACCTATGGCTTCCCGCTGGACCTCACCGCCGACGTGTGCCGCGAGCGCGGTGTGAAGGTGGATGAGGCGGGGTTCAACGCGGCCATGCAGCGCCAGCGCGAACAGGCCCGCGCCGCGGGCAAGTTCAAGATGCAGCAAGGCCTGGAGTACAGCGGTGCCGACACGGCCTTTCATGGCTACGAGCACTTGGTGTGCGAAACCAGCCACGTGACCGCCCTGTATGTGGACGGCAGCCCCGTGCAGCAGGCCCGTGCTGGCGAAGACGTGGTGGTGGTCTTGGATCACACGCCCTTCTATGCTGAGAGCGGTGGACAGGCCGGTGACAGCGGTGAGCTGCGCAACGCCAGCACGCGGGTGGTGGTGGAGGACACGCTCAAGATTCAGGCGGCGGTCTTCGGCCACCACGGCCGGGTCCTGGAAGGCGAGATTCGCGTCGGTGACCGGTTCACGGCGCGCGTGGATGCGGCGCAGCGCGCGCACACCGTGCGCCACCACAGCGCCACCCACTTGATGCACAAGGCCCTGCGGGAGGTGCTGGGCGCGCATGTGCAGCAAAAGGGCTCGCTTGTGAACGCCGATCGCACCCGTTTTGACTTCGCCCACAACGAAGCCATGACGGTGGAGCAGATGGCACGCGTCGAGGCCATCGTGAATGCAGAAGTGCTGGCCAATGCCGCCGCGCAGGCGCGGGTCATGCCCATCGAAGAAGCCCAGAAGGTGGGCGCGATGATGCTCTTTGGTGAGAAGTACGGCGACACGGTGCGCGTGTTGGACATTGGCAGCAGCCGTGAGCTGTGCGGCGGCACCCATGTGCAGCGCACGGGCGATATCGGGCTGTTCAAGATCGTCTCCGAAGGTGGCGTGGCCGCCGGCATTCGACGGGTGGAAGCCGTGTGCGGTGAGAAGGCCTTGGCCTACCTGCAGCAGTTGGAAGGCACCTTGGCGCACACCGCAGGCACCATGAAGGTGGCCGCCAGTGACGTGCCCGCGCGCGCCGCGGCCGTGCTGGAGCAGGTCAGGGCCTTGGAAAAGGAAGTGGCCGCCCTCAAGGGCAAGCTGGCGTCGGCCCAGGGCGATGAATTGGTCGCGCAGGCGGTAGACGTCAAGGGCCTGAAGGTGTTGGCCGCGGTGCTGGACGGGGCCGATGCCAAGACCCTGCGCGAGACCCTGGACAAGCTCAAGGACAAGCTCAAGACCGCGGCCATCGTGTTGGCGGCCGTGGACGGTGGCAAGGTTCAGCTGGCTGCCGGCGTGACCGCTGACAGCGTGGGCCGCGTGAAGGCCGGCGACTTGGTGAGCTTTGTGGCCCAGCAGGTGGGCGGCAAGGGCGGCGGCAAGCCCGACATGGCCATGGCTGGCGGCACCGACCCGTCGCAGTTGCCCAAGGCATTGGGCTCGGTTCAGGCCTGGGTGGCCGAGCGCGCTTGAGCCGGGCTGTAGGAGCTTTCCTTGGACCTGCACGGTAAGCACATCGTTCTGGGGCTGACCGGCGGCGTGGCCTGCTACAAGGCGGCCGACTTGGCACGCGAGCTCATCAAGGCAGGGGCCACCGTGCAGGCGGTGATGACGGCTTCGGCCCAGCGGTTTGTCACGCCGCTGCTGATGCAGTCCTTGACGGGACGGCCGGTGGCCACGACCCAATGGGACAGCAGCCAGCCCAATGCGATGGCCCACATCAACCTCAGCCGTGAGGCCGACGCCATCGTGGTGGCGCCGGCCACGGCAGACTTCATCGCGCGTTTGGCGCAGGGCCGGTGCGACGAGCTCCTGTCCCTGTTGTGCATCGCTCGGCCGGCACAACGCTGCAGCTTGCTGTTGGCGCCGGCGATGAACCGTGAAATGTGGGCCCATGCTGCCACCCAACGTAATGTGCAGCAGGTGATGGACGATGGGGCGGTGGTCTTGGGCCCTGCTGCCGGTGAGCAGGCTTGCGGCGAGGTCGGTGACGGCCGTATGTTGGAGCCGCACGAACTCCGCGACGCCGTGATCGCCCATTTCCAACCGAAGGTGCTGCGGGGGCGCCGCGTGTTGATCACGGCAGGCCCCACCTTTGAAGCCCTGGATCCCGTGCGGGGTCTGAGCAACCGTTCCAGCGGCAAGATGGGCTTCGCCCTGGCACGCGCGGCTGCCGAGGCCGGCGCACAGGTGACGCTGGTGGCCGGGCCGGTCCAGCTGCCCACGCCCGCCGGTGTTCGCCGCGTAGACGTGGAATCCGCCTGCCAGATGTTGGACGCGGTCTTGCCCTTGGCCGCACTGCACGAGGTGTTCATCGCGACCGCCGCAGTGGCCGATTGGCGGCCCCTGAGCGCGGCCCCAGCCAAGATCAAGAAGGGGGCCCACCCGGGTGCGCCAGCCTTCGAACTCACCGAGAACCCGGACGTGCTGGCCACCGTGGCTGCCCTGCCGGCGCCCCCGTTCTGCGTGGGTTTTGCGGCGGAAACACACGACATCGAGCGGCACGCGCGCGAGAAGCTGCAGCGCAAGCGGCTGAAGATGGTGGTGGCCAACCACGGCCCCTCGACCTTCGGGCGCGATGAGAACCAACTGATGCTGGTGGATGCGCAGGGAACGCGAGAGCTGCCCGCGGCCAGCAAACTCAGCCTGGCCCGTGCCTTGGTGCTGGAACTGGCTCAACGCTTGCCCCCACAACCATGACCCATGCCACCATTGCCTTGAAGATCCTGGACGAGCGCCTTCGCGGCACGCCCGACCAGCCACCCTTGCTGCCGGCCTATGGCACACCCGGCAGCGCGGGCTTGGACCTTCGCGCTTGCGTGCCCGAAGCGCTGGTGCTGCAGCCCGGGCAGTGTGAGCTCATTCCCACCGGCGTTGCCATCCACATTGCAGACCCCGGCCTGGCGGCCATGATCCTGCCGCGCTCGGGCCTGGGCCACAAACAGGGCATCGTGCTGGGCAATCTGGTGGGCCTGATCGACAGCGACTACCAGGGGCCGCTGATGGTGAGCTGCTGGAACCGGGGTGCGCAGCCTTACACACTGCAACCCTTGGAACGGCTGGCCCAGCTGGTGATCGTGCCCGTGGTGCAAGCGCGATTCGACGTGGTGGACAGCTTCGAACCCAGCGACCGAGGCGCGGGCGGCTTCGGCTCCACTGGCCACGCCTAGGGCGCGGACACCCTGCGCCGTCGGGCGCTGCCAGCCTCAGTGCAGGGTGCGGTCGGCCGCATCCTCGGTCAGGTCGTCGCCGCTGCCCGCCACCCGGACGACCGGTCCACCCACGCTACCGGCCTGAACCTCTTCCTCGGTGGCCGGGCGCACATCGCGCACCGTCAGGGCCAAGCGCAGCGCCATGCCGGCCAGGGGGTGGTTGCCGTCCAAGACCACGTGCTGTGGGTACACCTCCGTGACGGTGTAGACCGCTTCTGCAGGCATGTCGGGCGTGGCTGCACCTGGGGGCAGACCCTCAAACTGCATGCCGGGGCCCACGTCCTGCGGGAACAGGGACCGGGCCTCGAAGCACACCAGCTCAGAGTCGTAATCGCCGAAGGCATGCTCTGGCTCGAGGTGCACCTGGGTCTCAAAGCCGATGGTTTGGCCGATGAGCGCCTCTTCCACCTTGGGCAGCAGGTCGTTGCCGCCCACCAGGAACTCCAGGGGCTCGGCCAGCTCGTCGATGGTCTTGCCCTGTGCGTCTGAGAGCGTCCAGGTGAGGGTGACCACGCACGGTGTCGAAATGTCCATGGACGGAATCATGGCACAGTGGAGGGACCCTGGCTTCACCTGATGCGCCGTGGCCCGTCTTTCCTCGCGTTCCCTTGATCCCTTGCGACAAGCCCGCGTTCTGTTGGGTGGCCTGAGCCCCACGCAGTTCATGCGGCGGCACTGGCAGCGCAAGCCGCTGATGGTGCGCCAGGCATGGCCGCAGGTGCAGCCGCCAGCCGAGCGTCAGGTGCTGTTCGGCTTGTGTGCTGGTGACGATGTGGAGTCACGCTTGGTTGAGCAGCATGAAGGCGTCTGGCGGCTGCGGCACGGCCCGTTCCAACGGCGTCAACTGCCGCCCCTGGGCCGACCGGGCTGGACCTTGCTGGTGCAAGGGCTGGACCTGCACGTGGAGGCTGCCCACGAAATGCTGCGGGCCTTCGATTTCATCCCGCAAGCGCGGCTGGACGACCTGATGCTGTCCTACGCCAGTGATGGCGGCGGTGTGGGCCCGCATGTGGACTCTTACGATGTGTTCCTGCTGCAGGTGCAGGGGCGCCGCCGCTGGCGCATTGCGCCGCCCGGCCCAGCGCACTTCGTGCCCGGGCTGCCGCTTCGCATCCTGGCAGATTTCCAGGCCCAGCAAGATTGGGTTCTGGAGCCCGGTGACGTGCTGTACCTGCCACCCGGCTGGGGGCATGAGGGCGTGGCCTTGGGCGGTGATTGCATGACCGCCTCGATCGGCTTTCGCTCACCCACCGCGGGTGAATTGGGTGCGGCCTTGCTGCAGGGCATGGCGGAGGAACTGCTGGAAGACAGCGCCGGGCGCCACGGTGCATGGGGCCGCCGCTATGCCGACCCAGGGCTTTCGGCCACACTGCAAACGGGTGCTGTTCCGGCAACCTTGCGGGCGTTTGCCAGTGCATCCCTGCGCCGTGCCATGGCCGATGAACAGGCCCTGGTGCAGGCCTTGGGTCGATGGCTGACCGAGCCCAAGGCCCAGGTGTGGTTTGAACCGCAGGCTGCGCGGCTGCAAACCGGGCAGGGGGTGGTGTTGGACCGCCGCACCCGCATGGCGCACGATGCGGGGCTGCTCTTCATCAATGGTGAGGCTTTTCGTGTGGCCGGGGCCGATGGCCGACTCATGCGCCGCCTGGCTGATCAGCGGCGTTTGGAGGCGCGCGCGTGGGCGCACCTGAGCGCACAAGCCCAGGCGGTGGCCTTGGAGTGGCTAGCGGCCGGATGGTTGCACGCGGATCAGTGTAGACCCTGATATCGGTTATACTGAACCCGGTTCGGTTTCCGACAAACGGCCCCTTTTTGGGATGCATCCCGAGGTGAGCGGTGGACGTCCAGTCCAGGTTTTTGGGGGCTGACCGTGACTCTTGGGGTTGTAACACCCTGCATTTCTGTCAGTTTCATCGTTTCGAGGACACACATGAAGCATTCCATCCTGCTGGCATCCCTGATCGCCGTTTCCGCTTTGGCCGCTTGCGGCAAGAAGGAAGCCGCTCCGGCTCCCGCCCCCGCTGCTGCTCCGGCACCGGCACCGGCGCCGGCCGCTGCTCCCGCTGCTGAAGCATCTGCTGCTTCCGCACCGGCCGCTGCTGCGCAAGCCTCTGCTCCTGCCAGCAAGTAAGCTGCTCCCAGGAACGAAAAAGCCGCCCTCGGGCGGCTTTTTTCATGTGCGCCCTGTGGTGCAGCACACCACAGGGCCCCGGTGGGCCGGTTACTGCAGTTCCTTGAGCAGGGCTTCGCGAATGGCTTTGGCCGTGTCAGATGTCTCGGGTTGGCCGTTGGCATTGAGCACGGTCAAGCTGGAGCGGTTGTCAGACTCCCCCTTGACCAGGATGCGGTAGCGGGCCAGGCGCGTCTTGCTGTCGTCGCTGCGGAACACGTCGACCATGCGGGCGATCCAGCCTTCCTTGCCGCTGGCGTTGCGGTCAACGTAGCGTACAAAGTAGATGCCACCGGCGCGGTCGCGGTCTTCCACGGTGAAACCGCTGCGGTCCAGCCCAGCGCCAACCGTGCGCCACGCACGATCAAAGCCTTCGTCGATTTGCACGCGTCCGTCGGCCAAGAGCCGGGCTCGCGGGGCCGCGTTGGGGCGGGTTGCTGCGGAGCCAGGCGCGCTGCGCTCGCCGGCGCGGGCCTGGGCAACGGCCGCTTCAGGCGCACCCAAGCGTGCCATCAGCCGGTACAGCATTTCGGCTTCCAAGGCAGGATCGCTGGGGCGTGCTTGCCACGCAATCAGGTCTTTGTTGTTGGCCACCGGGGCTTCCATTAGGCCGCGGTGCGCCACCGTTACCTCGGTGCCCCGGCCGCCGGCCAAGCGTTCGATGCGGGTGCGGTAGCGGTCGCGCTCACCGGTGGAGAAGATGCCGTCAGCGAAGCGGCCCAGAACGCTGCGCACCAGGTCTTGGGGCAGTTTGGCCCGGTTCTCGGCCCAGCCCGTTTCCACGACACCGGCTTCCGGGCGCTCGACCTCCAGGTTGAATCCGTTGTCCTTCCAGAAAGCCACCACGCGCTCGTACACCACTTCCGGTGCCAGCGTGGTGACCAAGCGCCGCGTGTCGCCATCGCGTTCCAGCCGGACAGACCCCACCTGGGTGGGCGCGACGGCGGGGCCGGTGCTGGCCGCGGCTACGGACGGGCCACCCTGCGCGAAGGTGCTGGCGCTGATGGGCTGGCCCGACTGAACGGCAAAACGGCCTTCGCGGGCAATTTGTGTGAGGTCCGGTGGTACCTCCAGAGGAGGGGTCTTGACCGCCTTGGAGCGGTAGTTCACCGGTGAGCCGGCCGCTTCGCCCGAACTGCTGAACCAGCCACTCACGGTGGAGCACCCGCCCAAGGCCAGTGCCACGGCCAGCGCCGTGCCGCATTGCACCGGGCGTCCAAGGAAGGCGTGTGGCGAAGGGGTTGTGCCGGTGACGGGGTTGGGCTTAGAGGTCATGTGTGATGCAGGCAATGCAGGGTCGAGGGAAAGGGTGTGGTCAGCGCAGCGCAGATGGGCAGGCTTCATGGGAGCAGGCCGCATTCAAGCATGGCCTGCTCGACAATGGCTTGGGACGGCTCACTCAAGGGCACGAGCGGCAGGCGAATGGCGCCGCCGCAGCGGCCCATGCGGTGCAGGGCCCATTTCACGGGTATGGGGTTGGCTTCCACGAACAGGTGCTTGTGCAAGGGCAGCAACTGCAGGTGGATCTCGCGGGCGCGGATGGCGTCGCCCGCGATGGCCGCTGCGCACATCTCGCGCATGGCCCGCGGCGCCACGTTGGCGGTCACGCTCACGTTGCCGTGGCCGCCCAGCAGCATCAGGGCAATGGCCGTGGGGTCATCGCCCGAATAGATGCGGAAATGCGGCGGTGCATGCCGAATCAGCCATGCGGCACGCTCCAGGTTGCCCGTGGCGTCCTTCACACCAATGACACTGGGCAACTCGGCCAGGCGCAGCGTGGTCTCGACGGCCATGTCGGCCACGGTGCGGCCCGGCACGTTGTACAGCACCATGGGAATGTCCACCGCTTCGGCAATGGCCTTGAAGTGGCGGTAGATGCCTTCCTGCGTGGGCTTGTTGTAGTAGGGGACCACCTGAAGGGTGCAGTCGGCGCCCACCTTCTTGGCGAAGCGGGAGAGCTCGATGGCCTCGTGGGTGGAGTTGGCACCGGCACCGGCCATCACGGGTACCCGGCCCGCGCATTGCTGCACGGCCACCCGGATGATCTCGCAATGCTCCTCCACCGTCACCGTCGGCGACTCGCCGGTGGTGCCCACCACGCCAATGCAGTCGGTGCCCTCGGCAATGTGCCAGTCGATGAGGTGGCGCAGGCCGTCAAAGTCCACGGCGCCATCGTCGCGCATGGGGGTGACCAGGGCCACGATGCTGCCGGTGATCGGTTTCATGTTGGGGGGCTCGGCTAGGTGAACGTTGGGCTTTGATGCCCGAGGGCCGATTATCCAGGGTTCAGGGGCCAATCCCCGACGGCCTGGACATCGGTGGTCAGGGGTCTGATTGCGGCCATGCGCTGCACCCGGCGAAGGTTCGCCGGCTCTGCCGACCCCAGCAGGCCGTCTTCGTAGGCCAGGACATGCAAACCGGCCTGTGCCAGTTGCAGCAGTTCACCCGGCTGCAACAGGAAGTCGGGGTTGCGCGGCCGGCCCAAGCGGCCGTGCCCCATGGCGAAGGTTTCCACCAGGAGTACGCCCTGCGGCTTCAGGCTGGACAGCCAAACGGGCCACAGGGGCCGCCACAGGTAGTTTGTGATGACGATGGCATCGAAGGACTCGCCAGGCAAGGGCCACGGGCCGTTTTCGATGTTGGCGCACACCACGCGGGCCACGGCATCGAGCCCTTGCAAGGCGGCCGCGTCGCGGTCCACGGCGGTGACAGCGGCGCCCCGCGCGGCAAACCATCGGCTGTGCCGGCCCGCACCGCTGGCCACGTCCAGCACCCGAGCGCCAAGCGGCACCAAGTGGCTGAACCGTTGGACCCAATCAGATGCTTCACCGGTACCGTGCATCGCGGAGCCCCTTAGAAACAACTGCGCACGAGGCTGGCCACCTCCAGCGCCAGGTGTGGGTTCATCCAGGCCAGGAACACCGCCGCGCAAGCGCACAGGGCCAAGAGCCCCCACAGGATGCGGCTGGACAGGCTCAAGCCGTTTGCACCGTTGGGGTCGGCCGTGCGATCGGGGCATCGCGCACAGGCACATTGGCCAAGGCTGCAAACACGCCCAGGGCCACCGCAATCCACCACACCAGGTCGTAGGCGCCCGTGGCGTCGTACAGCAGGCCACCCATCCAAACGCCCAGGAAGGAGCCGACCTGGTGAGACAGGAACACAAAACCGCCCAACATGGACAGGTAGCGCACGCCGAAGATTTGGGCGATGACGGCGTTGGTGGGGGGCACCGTGGACAGCCACAGCAAGCCCATGACCGAGGCAAAGAGGTACACGCTGGTGGTGGTCAGCGGAGCCCACAGGAACAGCACGATGGCCACGGACCGTAGGCCGTAGATGCTGGACAGAATCCACTTGCGGGGCAGGATTTGGCCCAGCACACCCGAGCCGTAGGTGCCCACCACATTGAACAGCCCGATCAGGGCCAAGGCGGTGGCGGCCACATCCGGGCCCATGCCCTGGTCTTTCAGGTAGCTGGGCAGGTGCACCCCGATGAACACGACCTGAAAGCCGCAAACGAAAAACCCGGCCATGAGCCAATTGAAGCTGCCGTAGCCAAAGGCTTCCTTGAGCGCCTGGCCGATGCTTTGCTGGCCGGGCTGGCTGGCGGTTGCGCTGGCGGGCTCGCGCAGGCCAAGGGACAGCGGGATGATGGCCAAGGCGGCAGCACCCAAGGCGAACAGGGCCATCTGCCAACCGATCGAGCCGATCAGCCCGCTTTCCACCGGGACCATCATGAACTGGCCGAAGGAGCCGGCCG
Organism: Betaproteobacteria bacterium; assembly: GCA_046094505.1. Classification (GTDB taxonomy): domain Bacteria; phylum Pseudomonadota; class Gammaproteobacteria; order Burkholderiales; family Burkholderiaceae_C; genus RFTU01. Next base: position 28,208 of record JBJTHN010000047.1, on the reverse strand, counting down.
CCGCCGCCACCCCCATGGCCCAGCTGCGCCGCTCTGGCGCCACGTTGCGACCGATCACGCCATACACGACCGCGTAGGTGGTGCCGGCCTGCGCCATGCCGATCAACAGGCCCGCGCTGCCGGTGAAGGCCAACCCGGACGTGGAAAGGGCCATGAGCACCAGGCCCAGGCTGTATAGCAGGCCCCCGACCACCAAGACCCGAAAGGCCCCGAACCGGTCGGCCAACATGCCGGCGATGGGGCCCGCCAAGCCCCAGGCGATGTTCTGGACGGCCAGCGCGAAGGCAAAGGTTTCCCGAGACCACGCCCGCTCCACCGTGATGGGTTGCAGCCACAGGCCAAAGCCGTGGCGTATGCCCATGGACAGGGTGAGGATCAAGGCGCTGCAAATGAGCACCTGGCGAAGGCTGAGCAAGGGGGCCGCCGGACCTGTCGGATGTGTCATCGAGGCATTGTCGCGAATTCAGCCGCCCCGTGCTCGATGGAGCCCCTGCCTAGAATCTCGGCCCATGTCACCTCCCACACCGAAGAAGTCTGCGGCGGGCCGCTCTGCTGAGGCCGGCCGCTACAGCGAGGCCTCGATCAAGGTTCTCAAGGGCCTCGAGCCGGTCAAGCAGCGTCCCGGCATGTACACGCGCACCGACAACCCACTGCACATCGTGCAGGAGGTGATCGACAACGCGGCCGACGAAGCCCTGGCGGGCCATGGCCGGCGCATCGGCGTGACGCTGCACAGCGATGGGTCGATCACCGTGGACGACGATGGGCGGGGCATCCCCTTTGGGCTGCACCCGGATGAAGGCGTGCCGGTGGTGGAGATCGTGTTCACAAGGCTGCACGCCGGTGGTAAGTTCGACAAGGGCTCGGGCGGTGCCTACAGTTTCTCCGGCGGCCTGCACGGCGTGGGCGTCAGCGTCACGAATGCCTTGGCCAAGCGCTTGCAGGTGCAGGTTTGGCGTGAAGGGCAAACGGCCGCACTGGCCTTTTCCGGTGGCGATGTCGTGGAGCCCCTGAAGGTGATGGCGGCAGCCCCGCCGGCCACCGGCTTGGCAGCCCAGGCCGCCGGTGCAGCCCGGCGCAGCGGCACCTCGGTGCGCGTGTGGCCCGACGCCCGGTACTTTGAGTCCGCAGAGCTGCCCAGGGCGGAGTTGGTGCACCTTTTGCGCAGCAAGGCGGTGCTGATGCCGGGCGTGACCGTGACCCTGCACCACGAGAAGAGTGGCGACACGCAAACCTGGCTGTACAAGGGGGGCCTTCGCGACTACCTGCTGCAAAGCCTGAGCGCCGAGCCCTTGATTCCCCTGTTCGAAGGCGAGCGGTTTGCGGAGGCGGCGGAGACCGAGAACTTTGCCGAGGGTGAAGGTGCTGCCTGGTGCGTGGCGTTCACTGAGGATGGAGCGCTGCTGCGCGAGAGCTATGTGAACCTCATCCCCACCGTGGCCGGCGGCACCCATGAGTCCGGCCTCAAGGACGGCCTGTTCGGCGCGATCAAGGGCTTCATCGACATGCATGCCCTCCTGCCCAAGGGTGTCAAGCTCATGCCCGAAGACGTGTTCTCACGGGCCAGTTTTGTGTTGTCGGCCAAGGTCTTGGACCCGCAGTTTCAGGGGCAGACCAAGGAACGGTTGAACTCTCGGGATGCACTGCGCTTGGTATCGGCCTACACCAAGCCTGCTCTGGAGTTGTGGCTGAACCAGCATGTGGAGCACGGCCGCAAACTGGCTGATTTGGTGATCAAGGCCGCGCAGACACGCCAGCGCGCGTCACAGAAGGTGGAGAAGAAAAGAGGCTCCGGGGTGGCGGTGCTGCCCGGCAAGCTCACCGATTGCGAGAGCCGCGACTTGTCGCTCAATGAGCTCTTCCTGGTGGAGGGTGACTCTGCCGGCGGCAGCGCCAAGATGGGCCGTGACAAGGAGACGCAGGCGATCCTGCCTCTGCGCGGCAAGGTGCTCAACGCCTGGGAGGTCGAGCGCGACCTGCTGTTTAAGAACAACGAGATCCACGACATTGCGGTGGCCATGGGTGTGGATCCGCATGGCGTCCATGACACGCCTGACCTCAGTGGGCTGCGCTACGGCAAGGTGTGCATCTTGAGCGATGCGGATGTGGATGGCTCGCACATCCAGGTGCTGCTGCTCACTCTGTTCTTCCGCCACTTCCCCAAGCTCGTGGAAGCCGGCGTGATTCATGTGGCACGACCCCCGCTGTTCCGGGTGGATGCGCCTGCGCGTGGCAAGAAGCCGGCGGCCAAGCTCTACGCGCTCGATGAAGGCGAGCTCACCGCTATCCTGGACAAGTTGCGCAAGGAGGGTGCACGCGAGGGCTCGTGGAGCATCAGCCGCTTCAAGGGCTTGGGCGAGATGAGCGCCGAGCAGTTGTGGGAGACGACCCTCAACCCTGAGACGCGGCGCCTGCTGACGGTTCGCTTGGGGAGCATGGATTTCACCGCGACCGAAAACCGCTTCAACCAATTGATGGGCAAGGGCGAGGCTGCGGCGCGGCGTGAACTGATGGAGCTACACGGGGATGCCGTGGAGGTGGACATCTAAGGGCTGAGGCCACACGATGTTGAACACCACACCTGAACAAGAAGGCGCTTGAGCACCGACATGTCTGAACAACTTGAACTGACCCCAGCCGACGTGCCGGGCGACGAAGACGGCCTGGCGGCCTATGCCCAGCGGGCCTACCTGGAGTACGCCCTCAGCGTGGTCAAGGGGCGTGCACTGCCCGATGTGTGCGACGGCCAAAAGCCCGTGCAGCGGCGAATTCTGTATGCCATGGCCCGTATGGGGCTGGGCTTTTCAGGCGCCAACGGCGCCAAGCCCGTCAAAAGTGCGCGCGTGGTGGGCGATGTGCTGGGCCGATTCCATCCGCACGGCGACCAGGCGGCCTATGACGCCCTGGTGCGCATGGCCCAGGACTTCTCCCAACGCTATCCGCTGATCGACGGCCAGGGCAACTTCGGCAGCCGTGACGGCGACGGTGCTGCGGCCATGCGCTACACCGAGGCGCGTCTGTCACCCATTACGCGTTTGCTGATGGAGGAGATTGACGAAGGCACGGTGGACTTCATCCCCAACTATGACGGCTCTACCGAGGAGCCTCGCCTGCTGCCGGCCCGGCTGCCCTTTGTGCTGCTCAACGGCGCCAGTGGCATTGCGGTGGGCCTGGCCACCGAAGTTCCCAGCCACAACCTGCGTGAGGTGGCGGCGGCAACGGTGGCGCTGCTGAAGAACGAAAAGCTCGCCGATGAAGAGCTGTTCGAGTTACTGCCGGGGCCGGACTATCCGGGCGGTGGCCAGATCATCAGTTCGCCCCAGGACATCTGCGCGGCCTATGCCAGTGGGCGCGGCTCGCTCAAGGTGCGATGCCGCTGGAAGATTGAAGACCTCGCACGGGGGCAGTGGCAGCTGGTGGTGACGGAGTTGCCGCCGGGCACCAGTTCGCAAAAGGTGCTGGAAGAAATCGAAGAGCTCACCAACCCCAAGGTGAAGGCCGGCAAGAAGGCCTTGAGCAGCGATCAGACCCAGCTCAAGGCCACCATCCTGGCCGTGCTGGATGGGGTGCGCGATGAGTCGAGCAAGGATGCTCCCGTGCGGCTGGTGTTCGAGCCCAAGAGCCGTGCCATCGAACTGGCCGATCTGGTCTCGACCCTCTTGGCCCACACCAGTTTGGAAACCAGCTCTTCGATCAACCTCACCATGGTGGGGTCTGATGGACGGCCCACGCAAAAGGGTCTGCGGCAGGTGCTGCTGGAGTGGATCGGCTACCGCTTGCTGACGGTTGAGCGCCGCACCCAGCACCGGCTGGCCAAGGTCTTGGACCGCATCCATGTGCTGGAAGGGCGGCAGCTGGTACTGCTCAACATCGACGAGGTGATCCGCATCATCCGCAACAGCGATGAGCCCAAGGCAGCGCTGATTGAGCGTTTCCGCTTGAGCGATCGCCAAGCCGAGGACATCCTCGAGATTCGCCTGCGCCAGTTGGCCCGCTTGGAGGCCATCAAGATCGAGCAGGAACTGCGGGACCTGCGGGAAGAGCAGAAGAAGCTCGAGGACATCCTGTCTACACCCGCGGCCCTCAAGCGCACGGTGGTCCGAGAGATCGAGGCCGATGCCAAGGCCCATGGCGATGCGCGCCGCACCTTGATTCAAGCCGACAAGCGGGCGGTTGCCGAGGTGAGGGTGGTGGATGAACCGGTGACGGTGGTGGTCAGCCTCAAGGGCTGGGTGCGTGCCCTCAAGGGGCATGAGGTTGAGGCTGCAGCCTTGCAGTTCAAGTCCGGCGATGCGCTGTACGGCACATTTGCCTGCCGCAGCGTAGACGCCTTGGTGGTCCTGGGCAGCAATGGCAGGGCTTACTCGGTGGCCGTTTCAGCGCTGCCGGGCGGGCGCGGGGATGGCGCACCCATCACCACCTTCATTGAGTTGGAAAGCGGGACGCAGCCCGCCCACTACCTGGCCGGGCCCGGGGACACGGTGCTGCTGCTGGCCGGCACCGGGGGATTTGGCCTCATGGCCCGTCTGTCAGACCTGCACAGCCGCCAGCGCGCGGGCAAGGCCTTCTTGTCCATCGAGACTGGCGAGCAGGTCTTGCCGCCCGCCCAGGTGCTGCCCTCGCACGATGCGGTGGCGGCCTTGGCGTTGGACGGCCGCCTGTTGGTGTTCGCGCGGGACGAGATGAAGTTGCAGCCCGGCGGTGGACGCGGCTTGACGCTCATGGATGTGGATGCGAAGACGCCGCTGGTGTCGGTGTGTACCTTTGTCGGGGCGCTTAGGGTGGCGGGCCAGGGCCGAGGCGGTAAGGACAAAGATGAGAAGCTTCAGGGCGCCACCCTGGCGCAACATGCCGGCAAGCGGGCGCGCAAAGGGCGCAAGGTCGAGGGCTTCCCGCGGCCCATGCGGGTGACGCCGCTGGTCTGAAGCCCCATTCGCATTCGATGCCTAAACGGGATCTCCGATGATCACCCTCTACGACTGTTCCACCGCACCCAGCCCTCGCCGCGCGCGCATCGTGTTGGCGGAGAAGGGCATTCCCCACGACACGGTTCAGGTGAACCTGGCCGCCGGCGAGCAGTTGAGTGCCGCGTTTCGCGCCATCAACCCTCGGTGCACGGTACCGGCCCTGCGGCTGGAAGACGGCACGGTGCTGTCGGACAACGCCGCCATCGAAGCCTGGGCTGAGGCCCATGCGCCGCAGCCGCCGCTGTGGGGCAGCACCGCGGTGGAGAAGGCTGAGATCGCCAGCTGGCACTGGCGCGTGGAGGTTGAAGGCCTCCTGGCCATTGCCGAAGGCTTTCGCAACGCCTCACCGGCAATGGCCGGCCGCGCCCTTTCCGGGCCAGATGGCTATGAGCAGATTCCGGCCCTGGCCCAGCGGGGGGTCGAGCGCACGCAGCGTTTCATGCAGTGGCTCAACGAGCGCCTGGAGGGCCGCGACTACTTGGCTGCTGACCAGTTCAGCATCGCCGACATCGTGGCGGTGGTGGCGGTGGACTTCGCGCGCATCGTCAAGGTCAAGCCGGGGCCTGAACATCCCCACCTGCTGCGCTGGCGCGCAGCCATGGCCCTCAGGCCTTCGATTTCCCTGTGAGCGTCACGGACGCCAGCGCCGCAACGGCCAACCCAGTGAACAGCGCAGCGCTCCAGAACTCGTAGGGCATGCCCAGGAGCCAGGCCTTGGCGTCCAAACAGCTGGCGCGGGGCTGAAAGATGTCGGGCAACAGCCCATCCAAGCGGGTCATGGCCAGGATTTGATCGGCCAGGGTGAAGTTGCACGAGGCTTGAGCGGCCGCCACGAAGTGCTGCCAGCCCGCAGCAGCCACGCCGCCGAGCGCCAACACCAGGCGCAGGCCTGCACTGGCTTGGCAGCCCGCCTGCAGCCCGGAGCCGCCGCTCCAGCGGCCACGGTGCAGGGCCAGCAGGGCGCTGGCCTCCAACAAGGCCACGGCCGCGCCCAGCACGAACACCAGGCGCTGCAGCACGCACCAGGGGCAGGGCTGCAGGCCGTACACGTGTTGTGAGACGAGGGCCAAACCGACGGCGCCCAGGGCCAGCAGGGAAGCCAAGAGCGGCTCGGCCATGCGCCGAGGGGACGGGCTCATCAAGTGGGGGAGACCTCGACGACCATTTCGATTTCAACGCAGGACCCCAGTGGCAACTGCGCCACCCCAAATGCGCTGCGGGCGTGCGCCCCCACCTCAGGGCCAAACACCTCCACCAGCAACTGCGAGCAGCCGTTGGTCACCAGGTGGGCTTCCGTGAATTCCCCGGTGCTGTTGACCAAGCTCATGACTTTGACGATCCGCTTGACGCGCTGCAGGTCTCCTACAGCGGCCTGCAGGGTGCCCATCAGGTCGATGGCCACTGAACGGGCTGCTGCCTGGCCTTCTGCGGTACTGATGGTGGCGCCCAATTGGCCCACCCAGGGCTTGCCGTCGCGCTTGGCAATATGCCCCGAAAGGAACACCAGAGAGCCCGTTTGGACATACGGCACATAGGCTGCCGCGGGTACGGCCACAGGCGGCAGTTGGATGCCCAGTGCTTGCAGGCGTTGGGCGATGGTCGATGCAGTCATGAGGGGGCCTCTGAAGAGGGGATGAACAGGACGGTCAAGATCCTACATTGAGCCTGTGAAGCGGAACTGGGGTGACGCGCAGGGCTGGGTCGCCGTTGGGGTGATGTCCACAGTAGGCTGGGTGGCTGGCGTGGCCCTGCCGGTCCTGTGGCCGCGCCTGCCGCCGGCGGCCTTGCTGCAGGCCCTGGTGGCCGCCGGTGCAGGGCTGGGCGTGGCGGTGTTGCTGCGCGCGGTGCGGCGCCGGCACCACGGCGCCTGGGCCGTCCGCGGTCGCCTGGGCATGCTGTGCGCGGTGGGGGCAGCCGCCGCGCTGGTGGCGCTGGGCAGCATGGGCTTGCGCACCGCCCAACGGCTTGAAGCGAGGTTGCCCCACGCCTGGGAGGGCGTGCCCTTGTTGTTGCAAGGGACTGTGGTGGGCTTGCCCCGGCGCAGCGCGCAGGGCTTGCAGTTTGTGTTTTCAGTGGAGGCTGCACACACCCTGGCCGGTGAGCCGGTGCAGGTGCTGGCCAGCGCGGCGTGGCTGGGTTGGTGGCGCCAAGCGCATGTGGACGCGCTGGTCGCGGCCGCGTTGCCCGAGCCACGGCCGGGGGAGCGTTGGCAGTTGCCGGTCACGCTCAAGCGGCCGCATGGGACGATCAACCCCGGCACTTTCGACGCTGAACGCTGGTTCTTGGAACAGGATCTGGGCGCCTCCGGTTCGGTGGCCATGGGCCATCGGGGCCTGGTGCGCCGCCTGGAGGGACCGGCCACCGCCTGGGCCTGGTTTGAGCGGCAGCGGGCACGGGTTCGCGACCGGATCGATGCCCATGTGCACGACGATGCGCTGGCGGGCTTGGTGGCTGGGCTCACCATTGGGGACCAGGCGTCGGTACACGCGCAGGACTGGCAGCTGTTTCGGGCTGCAGGTGTGGCCCATGCCTTGTCCATCAGCGGTGCCCACATCACGGTGTTTGCCGCTTTGGCAGCACCCTTGGCTGCTTGGCTTTGGCGGCGATGGCCATCGGCTTGCCTGGCGTGCCCAGCACCATGGGTAGGCCTGTGGGTGGGTTGGCTGCTGGCACTGGCCTACGCCTTGTTGGCCGGCTGGGGCTTGCCCGCTCAGCGGACCGTGGCCATGCTGGCCGTGGTGTGCCTGGCCCGTACGCTGCAGCTGAACTGGCCGGCGGTGGTGGTGTGGATCTGGGCGGCCGCCCCCATCGTCGTGCTCGACCCCTGGGCGGTGTGGCAGGCAGGCTTTTGGTTGTCCTTTGCTGCCGTGGGCCTGCTGATCTTGACGGGGCAGCCCACACACCGGCCGGGGCTGTCGGACGCCCGTGAGACGCCGGCGCCTGGCGTCTATCGGGGCCTGGTTCAACGCGTGCGGCCGCTGTGGGAAGTCATGCGCGTTCAGGTGTTCACCACCCTGGGGCTGGCGCCTTTGGCTGCTGTGTGCTTTGGGGAGGTGTCGGTCGTGGGTGTGGTGGGCAACCTGTTGGCGCTGCCCTGGATCACCTTGGTGCTGACGCCCTTGTGTCTGATGGGTGTGCTGTGGCCAACCTTGTGGGGCTTGTTGCCCTGGGTGGTCGAGCCCTTGCGCGCGGTCATGGCCGCGCTGGTGAGCCTGCCGGGTGCGGTGGTGGGTGTGCCTGGCAGCAGCGCTTGGGCCCTGGGCTTGGCACTGGTGGGTGCGTGGTTGGCCCTGATGCGCGGCCCCCCCGCGCTGGGCGTGAGCGGCCTGGCGCTGATGCTGCCCTTGCTGGTACCGGCCCCACGCCTGCCGGGGTGGGGTGAGGCCGAGGTGTGGGGTTTGGATGTGGGCCAGGGCACAGCCGTGTTGGTGCGCACCCGACACCATGCCCTCCTGCTGGACGCAGGGCCTGCGTGGGGCGAGGGGCGTGATGCAGGCGACCGTGTGGTGGTGCCCTTCCTGCGCCACCGTGGGGTGGGCCGGCTGGACGAACTGATGGTCACGCACCGTGACCTGGACCACGTGGGTGGTGCGGCCTCGGTGATCAAGGCCCTGCCCGTGGCGCGGCTGCGTTCCACCTTGGAGCCGTCTCATCCCCTGCTGAAGCTGGGGGTTCACCACCAGCCGTGCCGGCGCGGACAGCGCTGGCAGTGGGATGGGGTTGCGTTCGAGGTCTTGCACCCTTGGGGCCACGAGCCCCGCACCGCCAAGGCCAACGCTTTAAGCTGTGTGCTGCGCGTCGAAGATGCGCAGGGGCGTTCGCTGCTGCTGACGGGCGACATTGAACGCGAACAGGAGCAGGCCTTGCAGGACGCGTTTGATGGAGCGGGCTTGCGCGCCGACGGCTTGATCGTGCCCCACCACGGCAGCCGTACCTCGTCCACCGAGGGCTTTCTGCAAGCGGTTCAGCCGCGCTGGGCACTGGCCCAGGCGGGCTACCTCAACCGTTATGGCCACCCGGCACCGGTCGTGGTGCAGCGCTACGCCGACCTGGGCATTCCCCTGCTCAGCTCACCCTGGTGCGGCGCCCTGTTGTGGAAAGGAGCTGATCCGCAGTGCTGGCGCGCCATGCAGCCGCGCCATTGGCATGACCAGCCTGCTGCGCAGGGTCCTGCCGTACCCTAGCGCTTGGTCGAGCGGGTGTTTTGGGCCTTGCGGGCCTGCTGCACCTCGCGCCCCAACTCGATGACGGCCAAGGCGTAGTAGCTGGACCAGTTGTAGCGGGTGACGGTGTAGAAGTTGCTGGTGCCGGCCACGAAGCTCGGGGCCGCACCGCCGTTTTCCAACGCCACCAGGGCCAGCGGGCCTTCGTGCCCCTGCGCCAGGTCGCCCAGCACCGCGCCGCGCAAGACCATGTCCTGTGCCGAGAAGCTGGGCACGATGTCGGGGGCCAAGAGCTCGGCACGCGCTGCAGGGTCCGCTGGGGGTTCAACGGGGTAGTGCGTGGGCATGCCCGGTGTCCAGCCGTGGTTCTTCAAAAAGTGCGCCACGCTGCCGATCACATCGGCCAGATTGCGCTCAAGGTTGATGTGGCCGTCGCCATCAAAGTCCACGGCGTGCCGCAGGATGCTGGTGGGCATGAATTGGGGCCAACCGATGGCACCCGCATAGGAGCCCTTGACGTGCTGTGGGTCGCGCCCCTCGCGCCGAGCCCAAACCAGCAAGGACTCCAGTTCAGAGCGAAAGTAGGCGCTGCGGTCGCTGCGGCCACTGGGGAAGTCAAAGCTGAGCGTGGCCAGCGCGTCCAAGACGCGAAAGCCGCCCATGTGGCGCCCGTAGTAGGTTTCCACGCCGATGATGCCCACGACCAAGGAGGCTGGGACGCCGTAGGTGCGCTCAGCTTTGCGCAGCAGCCGGTCGTGGGTGTTCCAGAACTGCACGCCGGCCTGAAGACGTTTGGGTTCGATGAAGCGGCTGCGGTAGGCCGCCCAGTTTTTCGCTGTGCCCGCCGCAGGCGGCATGATGAGCTGGGCCACACGGGGCAGGTAGCGCGCTTGGGACAGTGTGCCCAGGGTTGCTTCTGCGCTCCATCCGTGGCGTTCGGCCAGTTCCTGTGCGAACCGTTGCACCTCCTCTCGATGGGCGTAGTCGCCCCCGGGGTGTCGGGGTGGTGCCGGGGCCGGGCCTTCTTGTGTGGCTGCGGCTGGGGGTGCCTCTGGCGGCTGGGCACGGCTGGCCGATGGCGCGGCAAGCATCAGCGCCGCCAGGATGCAGCCGGCCATGAGCCAAGGCGCCGCGTTTGTCCGCCGCGCCGTGTGAACATGCAGCCTGTGCCGGCCGCTGGCGTGTGGTGTCATGGGCTTCATGCTACCCGCAGCCACAGGGGTGACAATCCGGCGCATGAGCACGGCGTTCTACACCCACCGCGACTGTGCATTGCACGACATGGGCCCAGGGCACCCTGAGTCGCCTGCGCGGCTGGTGGCCATTGAAGACCACTTGCGCGCCACGGGCTTGGATGCCGCCTTGCAGTGGCGTGAGGCGCCCTTGGTGCCGGAGTCGGCCCTCTTGCGTGCGCACGAAGCCGGCCATGTGCAGCGCCTGACAGCCTTGCTCAGGCGTCTGCAGGACGAGCACAAGACCCTGGCCTTGGACCCTGACACCACGGCTTGCCCACACACCGCTGCGGCCGTGGCGCGGGCGGCTGGCGCAGCGGTGGCGGCCACCGACGCGGTGTTGGATGGTGAAGTGGCCAATGCCTTTTGCAGCGTCAGGCCGCCGGGCCACCACGCCACGCGCGGTGCGGTCATGGGCTTCTGCTTTTTCAACCAGGTGGCCGTGGCGGCGCGCCATGCACTGGACGTTCGGGGCCTGGACCGCGTGGCCATCATCGACTTCGACGTGCACCACGGCAACGGAACCGAAGACATCGTAGCGGGTGATGAGCGCATCCTGATGTGCAGCTTCTTCCAACACCCCCTTTACCCCTACAGCGGTGCCGTGCCCGGCGCCGACAACTTGCTGAACGTTCCCGTGGCGCCCTACACGCGAGGCCCCGCCGTTCGGGCCTTGGTTCAACAGCAGTGGATGCCGCGTCTGGAGGCCTTCAGGCCCCAGATGCTCTTCATCTCCGCGGGCTTTGACGCCCACCGTGACGACGGGCTGGCGCAGTTGGGCCTGCTGGAGGAGGACTACGCCTGGATCACCGAGCAGCTGATGGCCTTGGCCGGGCGGCACTGCCATGGTCGCATCGTGTCGTGCCTGGAAGGCGGCTACAACCTGGCGGCATTGGCCCGAAGTGTGGCGGCGCACGTGGGTGTGCTGTGCAGAAGTTGAGGAGTTGGAATGCGTAGCGAAGCGATCTTCGACAGCGGTCTGTGGTTGGGCCAGACCCAGTGGACCTGGGACCTGTTGGAGCAACCGGCCGCGCTGCTGGAAGCCTTGTTGCGCCTGGGCTTGCCGATCGTGCTGGCCTTGTTGGTGGTGCAGGGTTCGGCGCGTGTGTTGCGGGCTGCGTTTCCGGAGTCCGTCCTGGTCAAGCGCCTGCAGCGGGTGTGGTCCTGGGTGATCTGGGGCGCGATCGTGCTGTGGTTGACTGGCCTGCTGCCGCTGTTGCTGCAGGAGATGGACGCCATCCAGTGGCACTTGGGCGGCGTGAAGGTGAGCCTGCGCACCCTGTTGGAAGGCGCCCTGAGCGTGGTGGCGGTGCTGCTCATCACCTTGTGGCTGAGCGCCGCGGTGGAGCGGCAGGTGCTCACGCGGCTGGCGCCTTCCAGCGACCCCGCCGCACTGTCCTTGCGCAAGATGGCGGTAAACATCATCCGCACGGGTCTGTTGGTGGTGGGTGTGTTGATGGCCCTGTCCGCTGCGGGTGTTCCGCTGACGGCCTTGGGTGTCTTTGGAGGCGCGCTGGGCGTGGGCATTGGTTTGGGCCTGCAAAAGCTGGCTGCCAACTACGTCAGTGGCTTCGTGGTCCTGGCCGAACGCAGCGTGCGCATCGGTGACATGGTCAACGTGGACGGTTTCGAGGGGCGCATCACCGACATCAAGACGCGCTACACCGTCATTCGGGCGCTCAATGGCCGGGAGTCCATCGTGCCCAACGAGGTGCTGCTCACGCAGCGCATTGAGAACTCTTCTTTGGCCGATCCGCAGGTGGTGCTGCGCACGGCCGTGACCGTGGCCTACGGAACCGACTTGAGCAGGCTGGGGCCGCTTCTGGTGAGGGCCATCGTGCAGGTGCCCCGGGTGTTGCATGAGCCGCCGCCGGCGGTGCACCTGGACGCTTTCGGCCCCGATGGGCTGGACCTGGTCGTGACGTTCTGGATAGCCGATCCCGAACATGGCAGCGGCAACGTGAAGTCAGACGTCAACCTGGCCATCCTGGCCGTGTTGGCCGATCAGGGGGTGGTCATTCCTTGCCCACAGCGCGCCGTGCAGTGGGCATCGCCGCCTGCGCCCAGCCCGCAGCATCCGCAGCAGGGCTGAGCGGGCCCGTGGCTCAGGCCACGGCCACGGGAATCTTGCCGATCTTGGCCTGCCACTCTTTGGGCCCCGTGTTGTGCACGCTGATGCCCTGGCTGTCGACGGCCACCGTCACCGGCATGTCCTTGACATCAAACTCGTAGATGGCCTCCATGCCCAGGTCCTCGAAGCCCACCACCTTCGCGCCCTTGATGGCTTTGGCCACCAGGTAGGCGGCACCACCCACTGCCATCAGGTAGGCACTCTGGTGCTGCTTGATGGCCTCGATGGCCACCGGCCCACGCTCAGCCTTGCCGATCATGGCGATCAGGCCTGTCTTTTCCAGCATCATGCCGGTGAACTTGTCCATGCGCGTGGCGGTGGTAGGGCCGGCCGGGCCCACCACTTCATCGCGCACGGGGTCCACTGGGCCTACGTAGTAGATGACGCGGTTCGTGAAATCGACGGGCAGCTTCTCGCCCTTGGCCAGCATGTCTTGGATACGCTTGTGGGCGGCGTCGCGGCCGGTGAGCATCTTGCCGTTGAGCAGCAGGGTGTCCCCGGGCTTCCAACTGGCCACTTCGGCAGCAGTCAGCGTGTTGAGGTCCACGCGCTTGCTCTTTTGGGCATCAGGCGTCCAGTTCACCTGGGGCCACAGGTCCAGAGACGGCGGCTCCATGTAGGCCGGTCCGCTGCCGTCCATCACCACATGGGCGTGGCGTGTGGCCGCGCAGTTGGGAATCATGGCCACCGGTTTGGAGGCCGCGTGGGTGGGGAAGGTGGCAATCTTGATGTCGAGCACGGTGGTCAGGCCACCCAGGCCCTGCGCGCCAATGCCCAGGGCGTTGACCTTTTCGTAGAGTTCCAGGCGCAGTTCTTCGAGCTTGTTCTGCGGGCCGCGTGCCTGCAGCTCGTACATGTCGATGGGCTCCATCAGCGCTTCCTTGGCCAGCAGCATGGCCTTCTCGGCCGTGCCGCCCACGCCAATGCCCAACATGCCCGGCGGGCACCAGCCGGCACCCATGGTGGGCACGGTCTTGAGCACCCAGTCCACCAGGTTGTCGCTGGGGTTCATCATCACGAACTTGCTCTTGTTCTCTGAGCCGCCGCCCTTGGCTGCCACCGTGACCTCCAGGGTGTGGCCCGGCACCACGGTCATGTGGACCACGGCAGGCGTGTTGTCCTTGGTGTTCTTGCGCTCAAACAGTGGGTCGGCCAACACCGAGGCGCGCAGCTTGTTGTCGGGGTGGTTGTAGCCCTGGCGAACGCCTTCGTTGATGGCGTCTTCCAGGGAGCCCTTGAAACCCTCGAAGCGCACATCCATGCCGATCTTCAGAAACACATTGACGATGCCGGTGTCCTGACACAAGGGCCGGTGGCCTTCGGCGCACAGACGGCTGTTGGTGAGGATCTGCGCCATGGCGTCCTTGGCCGCCGGGCTTTGCTCGCGCTCATAGGCGCGCGCCAGGTGGGTGATGTAGTCGGCCGGGTGGTAGTAGCTGATGTACTGTAGGGCAGCAGCGATGGTTTCGACCAAGTCGTGGTGGCGGATGGTGGTGCTCATCAGTACGTCCTTCACAGCTTCTGGGAACTCGGATTTCGGTGGAAGCTGAAGTTGCAAAACGCCGCGGGGGGCGCGGCGTTCGGGGGTTCAATGCTGATCGGTCACATGCGACATCAATCGGTCGGCGTAGGCAATGGCCAGGGCCGAGAACAGGAAGGCGATGTGGATCACGGTTTGCCACAGCAGCACCTTGTCGGTGTAGTTGTCGGCATTGATGAAGGTCTTGAGCAGGTGGATCGACGAGATGCCGATGATGGCGGTGGCCAACTTCACCTTGAGCACCGATGCGTTCACATGACTGAGCCATTCAGGCTGGTCGGGGTGGCCCTCGAGGTTCATGCGCGAGACAAAGGTCTCATAGCCGCCCACGATCACCATGATCAAGAGGTTGCTGATCATCACCACGTCGATCAGGCCCAGCACCACCAGCATCAGGATGGTCTCGTTGAGCTTGGCAATGGGTTCATAGCCGATGACCGCGCCCGCTGCGTCCTTGATGGGCGTGGCCTTGTAGCCGATGCTCTTGACCAGGCTGGCCAGGGCGTCCTGATGCCCGAAGGCCGCTTCTACCAAGTGGACCAGTTCGGTCCAGAACTGAAAGACGTATACCGCCTGGGCCAGGATCAGCCCCAGGTACAGCGGCAATTGGAGCCAGCGGCTGGCAAAGATGGCGCGGGGCAGGGGCCCCATGGGGGCAGAGCCGTTGGGAGGGGAAGAAGACATAAGGGTTCGGCAGGGTGCCGTCGGGTGTGCGGACCGCTCCATTTTAGGGGTGCGCCCTGCTCGCGGACAGCGCGATCGGGTTCCCCGAAGGCCCATTTGCGGCCTAAAGTAAGGGGTTCGTCAGCGCCTGCGCTGACCATTTCGGGTTGAGTTGAGGCGCCCGTGCACCGCATGGCGTCTCCGCCCCGCCCCAACCGTGCCCTGAAAAAATGACCGAACCGAGGAGACCCTTGTGAGCGAAAACCAGGACCAGAAGCTGTATCTGCCCTCTGACGCCGGCGTGAAGGCTGCACGCGTATCCGGCATGGCCGCCTACGAACGCTTGGTGGCTGAAGCGGCCAATGACTACGAAGGTTACTGGGCCCGCCTGGCGCGGGAGATGATCAGCTGGAAGAAGCCCTTCACCCAGGTGCTGGATGCTTCACAGGCCCCGTTCTACAAGTGGTTTGCAGACGGCACACTCAATGCGTCATACAACTGTTTGGACCGCAATGTTGAGCGTGGCCTGGGTGACAAGACAGCCCTGATTTTCGAGGCCGATGATGGTGCCGTTTCACGCACCAGCTACTCCCAACTGCTGGCCCGAACCTGCCAGATCGCCAACGGTCTGAAGTCCCTGGGCGTGCGCAAAGGGGACCGCGTCATCATCTACATCTCCATGTCGGTGGACGGTGTGGCGGCCATGCAGGCCTGCGCGCGCATGGGTGCCACGCACTCGGTGGTGTTTGGCGGCTTCTCGGCCCAGTCGCTGCGTGACCGCATTGAAGACACCGGCGCCGTGGCCGTGATCACCGCCGATCAACAGGTGCGTGGCGGCAAGAACCTGCCCCTGAAGGCCATCGTGGACGAGGCCCTGGCCCTGGGTGGTTGCGATTCTGTGAAGAACGTGTTGGTGGTCAAGCGCACCGGCAACGACGTGGCCATGAGCGCTGGGCGCGACCGCTGGATGAGCGACGTTGTGGATGCCCAACCCACCACCTGCGAGCCTGAGTGGGTGGAGGCTGAGCATCCCCTGTTCCTGCTCTACACCTCCGGCTCCACCGGCAAGCCCAAGGGTGTACAGCACTCGACGGGCGGCTACCTGTTGCACGCAGCCCTGACCACCAGCTGGACCTTTGACCTTCAGCCCAACGACGTGTTCTGGTGCACCGCCGACATCGGTTGGGTGACCGGCCACACCTACATTGCCTACGGCCCCTTGGCCCTTGGGGGCACCGAAATCGTGTTCGAGGGCGTGCCCACCTACCCCGATGCCGGCCGCTTCTGGAAGATGATCCAGGACCACAAGGTGTCGATCTTCTACACGGCGCCCACGGCCATTCGTTCGCTGATCAAGGCCGCCGAAACCAACGAGACCGTGCACCCGCGCCGCTACAACCTGAGCAGCCTGAGGCTGCTCGGTTCTGTGGGTGAGCCGATCAACCCGGCTGCTTGGGAGTGGTACCACGCCCATGTGGGCGGTGGCCGCTGCCCCATCGTGGACACCTTCTGGCAAACCGAGACGGGCGGCCACATGATCACCCCGCTGCCGGGCGCCACGCCCATGGTTCCGGGCTCATGCACCTTGCCCTTCCCGGGCATTCAGGCGGCCGTCGTCGACGAGACCGGTGCGGACGTGCCCAACGGGTCGGGCGGCATCTTGGTGATCAAGAAGCCCTGGCCCTCGATGATCCGCACGATCTGGGGCGATGGCGAGCGTTTCAAGAAGAGCTACTTCCCGCCGGAACTCAAGGGTTACTACCTGGCTGGTGACGGCGCCATCCGCGATGCGAAGACCGCCTACTTCACGATCACCGGCCGTATCGACGACGTGCTGAACGTGTCGGGCCACCGGATGGGGACGATGGAGATCGAATCGGCCCTCGTGAGCTGCACGGAGCTGGTGGCCGAGGCGGCCGTGGTGGGCCGTCCGGACGAGACCACAGGTGAGGCGATTTGCGCGTTTGTGGTCTTGAAGCGCCCCCGCCCGACGGGAGAGGAGGCCAAGAAGATCGCCAACGAGTTGCGCAACTGGGTGGCCAAGGAGATTGGCCCGATTGCCAAGCCGAAGGACATTCGCTTCGGCGACAACCTGCCCAAGACGCGCTCGGGCAAGATCATGCGCCGCCTGTTGCGTTCGATTGCCAAGGGTGAAGCCATCACCCAGGACACCTCGACCTTGGAGAACCCCGCGATCCTTGATCAGTTGGCTCAGACCAACTGATCAAGGTCCGCTGCCGACAGCGTCGGCAGTGAGGCCCGAAGGGCCATCGTGGGTTCGGGGCCTGCTCATATCGCGCAGCGCGGCGCGGCCTCTTGTGCTTTCAGTCTTTCTTCAACTGCGGCAGTGCCACATCGGCCCCCACTGAAAGCAGGCCGGCGTTGGAGTAGATGCCCAACTTTCCGCGGGTGTCGATGATGTCGAGGTTGCGCATCGTCAGCTGACCGATCCGGTCTGCGGGGGTGAAGGGCGCGTCCTCCACCTTTTCCATGCTCAGGCGCTCGGGCGCGTAGGTCAGGTTGGGTGACTCGGTGTTGAGCAGGGAGTAGTCGTTGCCGCGGCGCAGCTCCACCGTCACCTCACCGGTGACCGCACGGGCCACCCAGCGCTGGGCGGCTTCGCGCAGCATGATGGCCTGTGGGTCGAACCAGCGGCCCTGGTAGAGCAGGCGTCCGAGCTTGCGGCCGTTTTCGCGGTACTGCTCGATGGTGTCCTCGTTGTGGATACCGGTGAGCAGGCGTTCATAGGCAATGTGCAGCAGCGCCAGTCCCGGCGCTTCGTAGATGCCGCGGCTCTTGGCTTCGATGATGCGGTTTTCGATTTGGTCGCTCATGCCCAGGCCGTGGCGGCCACCAATGGCATTGGCCTCCAGGATCAGGTCCACGAGCGAAGGAAAGGTTCGGCCGTTGAGCGCAACGGGCATGCCTTCCTCGAAGCGAATCGTCACCTCTTCAGCCTTGATCTCGACTTCAGGCTTCCAGAAGGCCACGCCCATGATCGGGTTGACGATGCGGATGCCGCTGTTGAGGAACTCCAGGTCCTTGGCTTCGTGGGTGGCGCCGAGCATGTTGCTGTCAGTGCTGTAGGCCTTTTCGGCGCTCATCTTGTAGCCAAAGCCGGCCTGGTTGAGGAAGGCGCTCATCTCGGCGCGCCCGCCGAGTTCATTGATGAAGGTTTGGTCCAGCCAGGGCTTGTAGATCTTGAGCGCGGGGTTGGTCAGCAGGCCGTAGCGGTAGAAGCGCTCGATGTCGTTGCCCTTGAAGGTGGAGCCGTCGCCCCAGATGTTCACATCGTCTTGCTTCATGGCCGACACCAGCATGGTGCCGGTGACGGCACGCCCCAGTGGGGTGGTGTTGAAGTAGGTGGCGCCGGCTGTGGTGATGTGGAAGGCGCCGGCTTGCAGGGCCGCTATGCCTTCATGGGCCAGTTGCGCCCTGCAGTCGATCAGGCGCGCCAACACGGCGCCGTACTCCAGTGCCTTGCGCGGGATGGCTTCGTAGTCGGGTTCGTCCGGTTGGCCCAGGTTGGCGGTGTAGGCATAGGGCAGGGCGCCCTTGAGCTTCATCCAGTGCAGGGCGGCGCTGGTGTCCAGGCCACCGGAAAAGGCGATGCCGACCTTTTGGCCGGCGGGAATCGACTGGAGGATGGTGCTCATGGGGTCGTGGAGGTCGAAGGTTCGGGGGATGTGCCGCGTCAGGGTGCGGCGTGCGGACCTCAGGCCTGCTGGCGCGCAGGTCCGGTGTAAACCCTGTATTGTCGCCTGAGTGCGCCCGGGTACACCTACGGCCATGAGCACACGTCCGGCCCCCCGCCACCATGCGTTTTGGCCCGCGCGGCTGACCAAGACCGTGACCATTCCGGAGGTCACCCTGTTCCACAACCTGCAGGTCACGGCTGCGCGGTACCCACGCAAGGACGCGGCGGTGTTTCTGGGCCGGTCCTTGACCTATGCGGAACTGCTGCGCCAGGCCTTGGCACTGGGCGGGTGGCTGGCCGCGCATGGCGTTCAGGCCGGTGACCGTGTGGTGCTGTTCATGCAGAACTGTCCTCAGTTTCTGGTGGCGTTCTACGGGGTGCAGGCGGCCGGGGCCGCGGTGGTGCCGGTCAACCCGATGAACCGCGCCGACGAGTTCGGCCACTACATCACCGACCCCGAGACCCGGGTGGTGATCTGTGCGGAAGACTTGGCAGCGGTGGTGCAGCAGGCCCAAGCCGACCTGCCAGAGCAGCAGCGTGCACCGCAGGTGTTGTTGCTGCGTTACGCGGATGCGTTGCCGGCTGAGCGTCCCGAGCACCTGGGTGTGCCGGCAGCGCTGTGGGAAACGCTGACCGCGGTGCCGCCGCCGGTGGCCACCGTTGCGGGCGTGGCCGTGGCGACCTGGTCACAGGCACTGGCGCATCCGCCGCTGGAGCAGCCCGTGCCGCGCGGCCCTGACGACCTGGCCTTGTTGCCCTACACCTCGGGCACCACCGGCTTGCCCAAAGGGTGCATGCACACGCACCGCACCCTGATGGCCAATGTGGTGGGCAGCTTCGTCCATACCTCTCAGGACACGGTCTCGCTGGCCGTGGTGCCCATGTTTCACATCACCGGCATGCAGTACGGCGTGCTGATGCCCATCTACAGTGGCGCCACGCTGATCGTGATGCCCCGGTGGGACCGGGAACTGGCCGGGCGGCTCATTTCGGCCCACCAGGTCACGGTGTGGATCTGCATCCCGACCATGATCATCGATCTGTTCGGAAGCCCCAACTACCGACAATTCGACCTGTCGAGCCTGATGGTGCTGGCTGGCGGTGGCGCGGCCATGCCGCAGGCCGTGGCGCAGCGCCTGCTCGATGAGTTCCAGCTCAAGTTCGCCGAAGGCTACGGGCTGACGGAGACCGCGGCGCCCAGCCACTCCAATCCGCCGGATCGGCCCAAGCTGCAGTGTCTGGGCATTCCGATTTTTGGCGTCGATTCGCGCATCATCGACCCGCAGAGCCTGCAGGAACTGCCGCAGGGCGAGGCCGGTGAAATCATCACCCACGGCCCCATGGTGTTCAAGGGCTACTGGAAACACCCGCAGGCCACCGAGGAGGCCTTCATCGAGTTGGACGGCAAGCGCTTTTTCCGCACCGGGGACCTGGGTCGAATCGATGAAGACGGTTACTTCTTCATCACCGACCGCCTCAAGCGCATGATCAACGCCAGCGGCTTCAAGGTGTGGCCGACCGAGGTGGAACTGCTCTTGTACAAGTGCCCACTGGTGCTGGAGGCCTGCATCATTTCCACGAAAGACAGCTACCGGGGCGAAACTGTCAAGGCGGTGGTGGTGCCGCGCCCGGAAGCTGCCGCGCAGGCCACCGAGCAGGCCATCATCGAATGGGCGCGCCAACACATGGCCGCCTACAAAGTACCGCGGGTGGTGCAGTTCGTGGAGCGCCTGCCCAAGAGCGGCTCGGGCAAGGTGATGTGGCGCCTCCTTCAAGACGAGGAAAACCGCGCAAACCCTGAGGCATGATGCACCTGGGGCCACTCGATTCGGGCTAAGCTCCGCACCCTCAGAACCTGCGGCCCCAGGGGCCTTTGTGCACATGACTCTTCGACGCTTTCCGCTCACCGCCATCCGCCCGGGCGCGGTGAAGTCCCCGGCACTGTGGGCCCTGTGCGCCGCCGCTTGGTGTGCGTCCTCCGCTCAGGCCCAAAGTGCAACCAGCCCTGGGCAGCCCGCACGCCCGGCCGCCACGGCGCCGGCCAAACCGGCCCCGGCAGCGGCAGCGGCACCTGCCGCTGCGCCGGCGATGGTGGGCGGGAAGAGGGTGATGACCCGCGATGAACTGCGGGCATGCCTGCGGCGCAACGACGAGCTGAAGGTGCGCGCCACGGACCTCGACGGTCAAGCCACCGCCATCAACGGGCAGCGTCCCGAGATCGAGCAAGGTCTGGAGGCCATTCGAGCCGAGCGTGCCACCCTAGAGGCCCGTGCCGTGCGCATCCGCGAGTTCCAGCCCAAGATGGTGGCCTATGGCCAGAAGGTGGAAGCCTTCAACCGGCGCATGGACGAATTGGGCGCCAAGACCCGCTTGACCACCAGCGAAGGCCGTGAATTCGAGGACATGCGCAAACAAATTCCCGCGTTCGAGGCCGAGCGCAAGGCCCTCAACGAGGAACGCGAGCGCCTGCTGGACGGCTACGAAGACAGCATCAAAGCCTTTGCCGCCAAAGCCAAGGCTGTGGAGGAACGTGCAGCCGAATGGAACCGGCGCAAGTCCCAGCATGCCCAAGACAACGAGGACCTGACGGCTGCGTCGTCGGATTGGCGCCGCGATTGCGCAGACCGCCCCTATCGGGAAGACGACGAAAAGGCCATCCGCGCCGGCCGCTGAGCGGCGCGCAGCGCCGACCACCACCGCAGGCCTGAGGACAGCCCTCGATGCCCATGAACCCATCCACCACACCTCCCAACGACAACCCACTGCTGCAGTCCTGGAACCGGCCCTTCGGCTTGGCGCCCTTCGAGATCATCAAGCCCGATCACTTCGAGCCGGCCTTTACCCAAGCCATGGCCGATCAGCGCGCCGAGTTGGATGCGATCGCACGGCAGCTGGAAGCCCCCACGTTTGCCAACACCGTAGCGGCCTTCGATGCATCGGGGCGCTTGCTCGCAAGGCTGGAGGGCGTGTTCCACAACCTGTGCGCCTCGGAAACCACGCCTGAGCTTCAGGCGGTGCAGCGGCGGCTGGCCCAGCCCCTGGCTGCCCATAACAACGCCGTCTACATGCATGCCGGCCTGTTCGCACGCATCAACGGTTTGTTCGAGCAGAGAAGCAGCCTGGGCCTGGACGCGGAGTCGCTGCGCCTGCTGGAGCGCGTGCACCTGGACTTTGTGCGCGCCGGCGCCCGGATGGAAGGTGCCAAACAGGCGCGGTACGCCCAGGTGATGGAGTCACTGGCCGACCTGCACACCCGCTTTGGCCAGAACGTGCTGGCCGACGAGTCGGGTTACACCTTGCCGCTGCAGGGCGAAGCCGATCTGGCGGGCTTGCCGGCCTTCGTTCGCGATGCGGCGGCGGATGCGGCCCGCGTGCGGGGCCTGTCGGGCCACGTGATCACCCTGTCGCGCTCGCTGATCGTTCCCTTCCTCACCTTCAGCGAGCGAGCCGACCTGCGTGAGAAGGCTTGGCGCGCCTGGACCTCGCGCGGTGAACATGAAGGCCCGACCGACAACCGCAGTATCGTGAAGGACATCCTGGCCTTGCGGGCCGAGCAGGCTGCGCTGCATGGCCACCGGTGCTATGCCGACTTCGCCCTGGAAGACACCATGGCGCAGCGCCAGTCGGCGGTCATGGGCCTGTTGAACCAGGTGTGGGAGCGCGCCTTGCCGGCGGTGGAGGCCGAGCGCGCGCAACTGCAATCGCTTCAGGCCACGCTGGGTCGAAGCGGGGTGATCGAGGCGTGGGACTGGCGTTATTGGGCGGAGAAGGTGCGCCAGAGCACCTATGCCATCGATGATGCGCAGGTCAAACCCTACTTCTCGCTGGACCGCATGGTGCAGGCAGCCTTCGACTGTGCGGGGCGCCTTTTTGGCCTGCGCTTCCTGCACCGGCCAGACCTGGTGCTGTACCACCCGGACGTGAAGGCCTATGAGGTCACGCGGCGGGACGGCACGGCTGTGGGCCTGTTCCTGCACGACAATTTTGCCCGGCCCACCAAGCGCAGCGGCGCTTGGATGAGCGCCTATCGCCTGCAGTCGGGCTTGCCTGACACAGCCGAGGGCCGCGCCCTGCAGCGGACCTTGCCCATCATCGTCAACAACAACAACTTCGCCAAGGCCCCGCAGGGGCAGCCCACCCTGCTGAGCTTTGACGATGTCCGAACCCTGTTTCACGAGTTCGGCCACGGCCTGCACGGCTTGCTGTCAGACGTGCGATACGAACGGCTGTCGGGCACCCAGGTCTTGAGGGACTTCGTTGAGTTGCCGTCGCAACTCTTCGAGCATTGGATGGGGCAGACGCAGGTGCTGCAGGAGCACGCGCGCCACGTGGTGACCGGCGAGCCGATTCCACTGGCGCTCATCGACAAACTACAGGCCGCGCGCAACTTTGGCCAGGGGTTCGAGACGGTCCGCTACACCGCCAGCGCACTGACCGACATGGCGGTGCATGGTTTGGGGGCCGACCAGTTGTCTGACGATGTGGTGGCCTTCGAGGCCGAGGTCTTGGCCCGTTGCGGTTTGCCTGCGGGCGTAGGGCTGAACCACCGCTTTACGCACTTCCAACACCTGTTCTCGGGATCGTCGTACGCGGCGGGCTATTACGTCTACCTGTGGGCCCAGGTTCTGGACTGCGATGCCTTCGAGGCCTTCAAGGAGGCGGGCGACATCTTTGATCCGAACACCGCCCAGCGGCTGCTGCGCTGCATCTATGCTGCGGGAAACCGCATTGAACCGGGACAAACCTATCGTGACTTCCGCGGCCGTGACGCAAGGGTGGAGCCGATGCTGCGCGACCGTGGCCTGATTCCAGAAGAAGCCTAGAGACCCTGCGTGCCACACACCGTAGCGCACGCGTGAACACCGCAGGACCCGGGTGGTGCAGTTCGGTACCCGGGCCTGACCATCCACTGATTTCTTGGAGACCATCATGTTCCGAACCGCCATCGCGGGCAGCCTGCCCAAGCCCTCCTGGTTGGCCGAGACCCACAAGCTGTGGCCGCAGTGGCGCGCGCAGGGGGAGGAGCTGGCCCAGGCCAAGCTCGACGCCACCCGCTTGTGGATCAAGGCGCAAGAAGACGCGGGGCTGGACGTGATCGGCGATGGCGAGCAGTCGCGCCAACACTTCGTCCACGGCTTCCTGGAGCAGGTCGAAGGCATCGACTTCGATCACAAGGTGGAGATGGGCATTCGGGCCGACCGCTACAAGGCCATGGTCCCGCAGGTGGTGGCGCCGCTGCGGCTGAAGGGGCGGGTACACCAGGCCGAGGCCCGGTTCCTGCGTGCCCACACCCGCCGGCAGATCAAGTTCACGCTGCCGGGGCCCATGACCATCGTGGACACGGTTGCCGATCGCTTTTACGGTGACCGCATCCAGATGGCCATGGCTTTTGCCGAACTGCTCAACCAGGAGGCACGTGCCCTGCAGGCCGATGGCGTGGACATCATCCAGTTCGACGAGCCGGCCTTCAATGTTTACATGGCCGAAGCGGCCGATTGGGGCGTTCGCGCCTTGGAGCGTGCTGCCCAAGGGCTGACCTGCAAGACAGCGGTGCACATCTGCTACGGCTATGGCATCCAAGCCAACATCGATTGGAAAAAGGGCCTGGGGCATGAGTGGCGGCAATACGAAGCCGTGTTCCCGGCGCTGGCGGCCAGTTCCATCGACCAGGTGAGCCTGGAGTGCATCCACTCCCATGTGCCGCCTGAACTCATGGCCCTGCTGGAGGGCAAAGAGGTGATGGTGGGGGTGATTGATGTGGCCAGCGAGACGGTTGAGACACCGCAGGAGGTGGCGCAAACCATTGAGCAGGCGCTTCAGTTCGTTCCGCGACACCGCTTGATTGCCTGCACCAACTGCGGCATGGCGCCCATGCGCCGAGAGGTGGCTGAAGCCAAGCTGAGCGCGCTGGCACAAGGCGCAGCCCTGGCCGCGCAGCGTCAGGCCTGAGGGACGTTTCAGAAGGCCGACGGGGTTTCCAAGCGCAGGGGCTGGTTCGATGCCGGGTGGCGCAGCTCCAGCGTTTGGGCGTGCAGCATCAAGCGCCCAACCCCCGGCTCTTCAGCCGAAGGCCGACCGTAGAAGCGGTCCCCCACGATGGGCAGGCCAACGGCACTGAGGTGAACCCTGAGCTGGTGTGAGCGGCCGGTCACCGGCGTCAGCCACATGCGGCTATGGCCCTGCAGGATGCCGACCCCGGCCCCGTCCTGTGCAACGGCATCGCAGCCGTGACCGGGGTGGGGCCCCTGAGCCCAGGCGTAGTGGGTCACCGAGGGCTTGCCCCCGCGAGCGTCCACCTGCTGGCGGGGGCGTTGTGGCCAGTCGATCCGCAAGGGCAGGGCAATGGTTCCCTGTTGTGAAGGTGGCCGCCCCCACACCAGCGCTACATAACGCTTGGCGATGCTGTGCCGCTCGAACTGCCGCCCCAGGTGGGCGGCGGCTTCCCGGGTGCGTGCGAAGGCGATGAGACCCGAGGTGTCCATGTCCAGTCGATGCACCACCCAAAGCGGTCCGTAGGGCTCCATCAGGCGTAACAGGGCGCTGTCGTGATGTTGGGGCAGTCGGCCCGGCACCGACAGGAGGCCAGAGGGCTTGTCCACCACCACCAGGGCCTCGTCCAGGTGAATGACGGTGGGCAAACCTGCGGCGGGCTCGTAGGTCCAGGCAGTGGGCTCGTGGGTCATGAACGTGGGGTGGGGTGCGGTGGCCCGGCAAACCGGCTCCTGGGCTGAACGCCGGCCGATGCTAATCCGTCTGAAGGCGCCTGAGGGGGTATTCGGCTGTGGATCTCGAAGGCAGCTGGGCCTGGTTCAGAATGCAGTATGGTGCGCGGTTCCGTCGACCAGACGTGAGCCCAGCAACGGTGTTGTCCCCGATGCCTGACACAACAGCCCAGCCCACCGGTTGGGCACACGACATGATCAAGAACCCCTATTCCCTTACGGCCACCGCTTTCTGCGTGGGCCTGTTGTCCCTGAGCCTGCCGCTGCAGGCGCAAACGGCCACGCCCACCGGCGCTGCGAATGCCACGCCCGGCACGCCGACCGGGGGCCCCGCTGCAGGTGCCGCCGGACAGGGCGGCGCGACGGCGCCTGGGGCCAACCGCCCCGCGGCAGCCGCTGCTCCGGCCAGCGGCACCCAGCGGGTGGACGTGACCAGTGATCGCCCTTCCGACCAGCAGGAACGGCGCAACGCCACCGCGTCCAAGATCGTGATCGGTCGGCAGGAACTGGAACAGTTTGGGGACTCCAACACCCTGGAGATCCTGCGCCGCCTGCCCGGCATCACGATGCCCGGCGCACCGGGGCGCGGCGGTCCTCCGCGCATGCGCGGCCTGGGCGCGGGCTACACCCAGATCTTGATGGACGGCCAGCGGGTGCCACCAGGCTTTTCGCTGGAAAACGTGGCGCCTGACCAGATTGAGCGGATTGAAATCCTGCGGGCGCCCACGGCAGAGACCGGCGCGCGTGCCATCGGCGGCACGATCAACATCGTCATGCGCGAGGGCTATCGGCGTCGCCTGAACGATGTGCGGGTGGGCTCGGGCTACGAGCGTGGTCAGTGGCAGCCTGGTGCGTCCTGGACCCGCAACGACACGATCGGCGAGCGCTGGATCTACAACCTCACCGCGACAGCCTTCAAGCGCGACACCGATGACCGCAATGTGGGCCAGACCACCTCAACCGACCTGGTGACGGGCCGCACGCTGCTGGCGCAAGAAGAGAGTGCGCGTGCCTTGAACAAGCGTGAGGGCATGAACGTCAATGGCCGCCTGCAGTGGCGTGGCCAGACGGGCGATTCGGCTCTCATCATGCCCATGTACATCCGCTCCACCGGCACCACCGACCGTACGAGCACCTTGACGCAGTCGGTGGGCAGCACACCGGCGCCCTATGCCAGCAGTGAGTCCCACGGCAGCGGCATCTTTGAGCTTGCCCGCGTGGGGGCCAACCTGAACCTGCGCTTTGGCGACACCCGCACCGAGTGGCGTGTCAGCGCCAACCGCAACCGTTTTGACAACCAGAACCTGCGCCAAGAGTTCGGCGCCAACACGCTCACCCCCTTGCGCGTGCTCGACGACGACGCGGCCATCACCGACCGTGGCGCCTCCTTGAACTTCAAGGCCTCGCGCTTGATGGCCAACCAGCACAGCTTGGTGGGTGGCTTTGAGCTGGAAAACAACCGCCGCGACGAAAACCGCCTGACCCTGCAGAACGGGCGTCCGCTGTTGGCGGACTTTGGCGAGAACGTGTCCGCCCGCTCGCAGCGCTTGGCGGCGTATGCCCAGGACGAGTGGAGCTTCAGCCCGCAGTGGTCGGCCTACGCGGGCTTGCGCTGGGAGGGCATCCAAACCGAAGGCGACAGTGGCTTGGGCAGCAGCCGCAACCGCAGCAGCGTGTGGACGCCCCTGGCCCACACCGTTTGGAAGTTCGACCCCAAGGGGCGTGACCAGATCCGCGTCAGCCTCACCCGCAGCTACCGTTCGCCCACGCTGCAGAACCTGATTTCGCGGCCGTTCCTGAACACCCGCTTGCCCGCGCCTGGCCCCAACTCGGCCACACAAGCGGACCGCGCGGGCAACCCAGACCTCAGGCCCGAGTTGGCCACGGGCGTCGATGTGGCCATCGAACGGTACCTGTCCAATGGCGGCATCCTGAGCGTCAATGTGTTCCACCGGGAGCTGACGGACTACATCCGCAATGTGACCGCCTTAGAAAGCGTGCCCTGGTCCAACGTGCCGCGCTGGGTGTCTCGCCCGCAAAACGTGGGCGGCGCCTACACCCAGGGCATTGAGTTGGAGGCCAAGTTCCGCCTCAATGACTTGGTGGCCGCTGCACCCCGCATTGACGTGCGCAGCAACCTCAGTGTCTTCAATTCCAAGGTTGATGCCGTTCCCGGGCCCAATGCCCGCCTGGACGAGCAACCCCGGGGCACCTTGAACCTCGGCGGCGACTACCGGGTTCCCGGCCTGCCCCTGAACATCGGCACCAGTGTGAACCTGACGCCGGGGTATGAGACCCGCATCACCGAAACACAGTACCGTGAAGTGGGCTTGAAGAAGGTGTGGGACGCCTACGCCACCGTGAACCTCAACCGCAACACCCTGCTGCGCTTGGCTGCCAGCAACTTCATCGTGCGCGACTACGTGACCGGCAGTGTGGTGGTGACGGAAACCACGCGCGAGGCTGGGCGCTTGGTCGAGCGCACGCCCGTGAACCTGAGGGTCGGTTTGGAATTCAAACTCTAAAGGCCACGGAACCGGCCAGGCCCGCGGGACGAGCGCTGACAGCCAAGCGCCCGCGGCGCTTGAGCGCCTGGCGCGTTCGGTGTTGACAGGGTACGACGCAGCCACACCACGTCGCTTCCCAACGATGCTTTAATTTGCGATGCTGACTCTCTTCGAACGGCGCCTAGACCCCTATCCGGCTGCCGAGCCTGGCACACCCCCGCGGGGCTTCGGGGCCTTCCTGTGGTCGGCTACACAGGGCCTGCGCCCCTTGATCCTGGGCATGACGCTGTGCACCGCGTGCATTGGCATGTTCGAAGCCTTGTTGTTTGCCATGCTGGGCCAGGTGGTGGATTGGCTAACGCAAACGCCGGTGGGGGAGTTGTGGGCACGCCAGCAGTCCAACCTTCTGCTCCTGGCGGGCATCTTGTTGGCCAGCCCATTGCTGGTGTTGCTTCAGACCTTGATCAAGCATCAGGCCCTGGCCGGCAACTTCCCCATGCGGCTGCGCTGGGTGTTCCACCGGCA
Organism: Betaproteobacteria bacterium; assembly: GCA_046094505.1. Taxonomy (GTDB): domain Bacteria; phylum Pseudomonadota; class Gammaproteobacteria; order Burkholderiales; family Burkholderiaceae_C; genus RFTU01. The sequence goes on along the minus strand of JBJTHN010000047.1, from coordinate 61 downwards.
CATGCTGGGCCAGAGCTTGTCGTTCTACCAAGACGAGTTTGCGGGCCGCGTGGCCACCAAG
>JBJTHN010000046.1:0-35181 GCA_046094505.1 Betaproteobacteria bacterium | reverse complement strand
GGCGATCGGCAATCTGGCGGTTGGTCAGTCCCTGCGCGATTAGCCCCAGGACTTGAAGTTGACGCGATGTCAGGTGAACCGTCGACAACTCATTGAAATCGCATGGCCCACTCGCGCTCAACCACTCGGGCCCCTCCAATTAATCTTGAATAGCACGCCCAAGCAACTGCAGCATCAGGTCAGGGGCTGCCGCCTTGTTCACGAAAGCGCTGATCCCCGCCCCAAAACAAGCACTCACAAACAAGGAGTCATTCGATCCAGAAATCACAACCAACGTTAGCCCTGGAAAATCGAAATTCATGCGCTCAATAAGCGGCAGCCCCGACAAGCCAGGTAGGGACGGATTGAGGAGCACTACACACGGTTGCCGTGCACCGTCTTTCAGACCGGCAAAAAAAGGCGAGTGCGCTTTCTGCGTCGGCAAAACTCTCAACCCGGGCCTTTGGAAACCCTAGGCATGCAAGCCCACCCAAGGCCTGCCTGTACAACGGATGGTCTTCTACGACGAGAACAACTGGTTTGGCCATGAGATGGTTCCGATGCGCTTAGCCTATAAGAAAGGTTAATTGAACTTGCCGCGCTTGTGACTTCGAGAACATGACCTGCCCGGGCAGGTCACTGTTGGCTGACCTCTCGCCTAGGACTTGACCAGTTCAGATAACGCCCGGCTTGACCGGTGTAAACGCTCCGCACACGTGGTGTCATATCGGATTCAGAGGCCAAACATCTGCAGGTTCTACGGTTTACATGTTCTCCTACACTCTAGCGAAACAGGATGCCCCCGCCCAAGACGCTATCCAATGATTCGAGACACTGCACCCCCGCGAACCTACCCCAGCCTAGGGATGCTCGCGCTGGGGGTGAGTCTATGGATCATCCTGACGGCGATCTGGTGGGTACGACTCATCGGTGAGCCCACAGCGAATGCCAGATTGAACAGTGCCGAGGCCTCACCCCTTCTGCCCTGCATTTCCTATGCGCCGTTTCGGCGTGCCGGTCACACCCCCTTTGACCCGAACCTGCGGCTCACAGCTGCGGCCCTGCGCGATGACCTGAGCCGCCTGGCGCGCCTGACCGGCTGTGTTCGTCTCTACGGTGTATCGCATGGCCTTGACCAGGTCCCTGCAATCGCGGGGGAACTCGGCCTTCAAGTGGCCGTGGGTGCCTGGATTTCGCGGGATGCCGCGGCCAATGAGGTTGAACTCGAGCGGGCACTGGAATTGGCAAGGAGACAACCTGACGTGGTGCGAGCCGTAATCGTCGGCAACGAGGTGCTGCTGCGCCGGGAACTCACTGCGCAGCAGTTGGCCAGCCTGCTGCAGAGAGCCCGTGCGGCTTCGGGTGGCGTGCCGGTGACGTATGCGGACGTCTGGGAGTTCTGGCTGCGAGATGCCGAGGTGCTCAAGCCCCATGTGGATTTCGTCGGCATTCATGTGCTGCCCTACTGGGAGGACACTCCGACGGGTGTGGACGCTGCGGCCTCGCACCTGGCGGAAGTTGTCGAACACCTCCGGCGGGAATTGGCCCCTCTGCCCATTTGGGTGGCTGAAACCGGCTGGCCTGTGCGTGGCAGACAGCGCGGGCCGGCCTTGCCCGGCTTGATGGAGCAGGCCCGATGGGTGGCCGATCTCCAAGCCTTGCATCGCGACCGAGGGATTGACTTCAACTTCATAGAAGGTTTTGATCAGCCTTGGAAGCGCCAACTGGAGGGGGTCATGGGTGGCGCTTGGGGACTGCTCAGCGCTGAGGGTGAACCTCGCGCTGGCAACCGCCTGAGGTCTTCACTGGGCGATCCAGAGGCATTGGCCGGTCTTCTAGGCCTGTTGGGTGGCGCCAGCATCGGGGTGATCCTGTCGCGGCGTAACGGCCGGCACCCATTACTGGCCACCGCACTCGGTCTGAGTCTGTTCGCGGGCCTGATGGCGCATCACCTCAGCGCCTGGATCGATTGGCCCCGCAGCACCTCAGAATGGGTCATGGGCGGGGTGACGCCGCTGCTGTTGATGCTCGTGGCCACGCGGCCCTTCAGCAAGGGGAGGCGCAACAGAGCGTTGGATGCGGCGCTGCTGTTCGCCCTGGCCGTGGGGGCTCTGACGCTGTGCTTCGACGCACGCTATCGCATACTGCCTTGGTCGATGGTGGCCGCCGCAGCGGTACTGGCTTGGTGGCCGCTGTACAACGAACCAGACCACCGCAGCCCGAGCCCGCTGGCTGTGGGCTGGAGCCCAGCGACCCGATTGATGGGACTGGGCCTCGGTGTGGCTGCCCTCGCCCTTCCCGTTCTTGAAGGCCCGCAAAACGCGCAGGCCTGGGGTGTGGCGCTGGGCTGGGCCGCCCTGGCGGTTTCGGCGTTCGGGGCGATGGTGCAGCACCACCGCCTCGATTTGCATCAGCCCCAATCCACCGAAGTCCGCTAAATCGGAGCTGGCCCCGCCGGGCGGCTGGCTGCGCGCTGCAGCGCCAAGGCTGAGGCCACCCAGGCTACTGCGGATACATCGGCGTCATACAAGACAAGCCCAGTACCGGCCACAGCCAAGGCCATCAGTGCCCATGCACCACGCCTCGTGTAGAGGGCGAGTGCTGCAAAAAGGATCGCGGCCCCGCCGAGTCGGTGCTCCTGAAAGGCGGTGATCACCGCCATGCGCAAGGTACAGCGCAGCTGCTGCGCCTGTTGCGCACAGAAAGCTTCGAGGCCGTCGACCTCTACCAGCGAGTAGCGGGCCCAGTAGGCGGCTGCAATGCTGGCCACGGCGACCCCCACGCCCAGCATCAGCGCATTGCGTTGGCCCCTGTTCATGACCGCTCCTCGGGTGTCAGCGGGTTTGCTTTTCCCAGCGGCCCTTCCACAGTGCAGCACAGCGGCTCCATCCGGGGGCGATCAGTCAGGGGCACCAGCCGCTCCAACAGTCGCGCATCACCCGTCCCCATGACGCCAGTATTCATTAAATCGTCAGAGACTGGCAACAGGCTCGCGGTAAGGCGCGCACAGCTGCTGCACATAGCGCTGATGCTGCGGCAGCCCCGCCACCGTGCGCTGAACCTGCACCTGAATGTCCGTCAGGAAACGCTTGAGTTCATCCAGGCCCATGAGATCGGCCACGGGGTGATATCGCTGCGGGGTGATGCCTTGGCCCATCATGACCTGCACCCAAGAGTTTTCCGCAAATAGTTCATCGCTTGGGCGGAACACGCGGGCCGTCTCGCGAAACAGATCGATTCGATGTCGAAGCGACGGCAGGATGTCCATCTCACGGACATGCTTCCACAGGTTCGAATCGGTCCGCTCATTGACGTGGTAGTGCAGCACAATGAAGTCGCGGATGTGCTCGAGTTCGCGCTTCGACTGCAGGTTGAATTCATCCACGTCGGCTTGTTGGATACCCTGAGACGGGAAGAGCTGCATCAGCCTGATAGCCGCGCGTTGGATCAGGTGGATGCTGGTGGACTCCAGGGGCTCAACAAAGCCACTGGCCAGGCCCACGGCAACACAGTTTCGCTCCCAGACTTTGTCGCGCTGGCCGGGCAGGAATCGAATCACACGAGGTGTCGTCAGCACCTCGCCCTCGACATTTTTTCGGAGCATGTCGGGGGCATCCGCATCGCTGAGTTCCTTGCTGCTGTACACCAGTCCATTGCCTACGCGGTGCTGCAGGGGGATACGCCATTGCCAACCAAACGGGTGCGCGATAGAACGTGTGTAGGGCCAAGCCTCCTTGACCGATGCAGTCTGCACGGCCACGGCTCGATCGCAGGGTAGCCAGTAAGACCAGTCCTCGTATCCGACACCCAAGGCCTCGCCAAGCAACATAGAACGGAAGCCCGTGCAGTCGATGAAGAGATCTCCCTCGATGCGAGAGCCGTCTTCCATACGAAGTGCTGCCAGGTCACCGACTTGAAGTGCCCCAGCTTCAGCGCCGTGTTTTTCCACTTTGGCGATCTTGCCTTCGATGCGCTGCACGCCACAGGCCTCACTCATCGCGCGTAGAAAACGGGCGTAGCGGCTCGCATCCAGGTGGTAGGCGTAATTCAATGCATGGTTTTGCACATGAGCGAAGCGATTGGCGAAAGCCGCTACTGTCTCGGGGTTGTAGTCGGTGTAGGTCTTGACCAAACCCTCGGCACGCCCTTTGAGCCAAAAGTGCTGGAAGCCAGCGCTCCAGTGGTCATTGCCCGTTGAGCCAAAGGAGTGGAAATAGTCCTGGCCAGTATTCTTCCACCCCTCGAAGTTGATTCCGAGCTTGAAGGTGGCGTTGGTGGCGGCCATGAATTCCGCTTCATTGATGCCCAGCAGATTGTGAAACGTATGCAGCGCAGGAATAGTGGCTTCACCAACACCGACCGTACCGATTTCCTCGGATTCGATCAGCTTGATGCTCAGTTGCTTGCCCAGCAGCTTGCTCATCAACGCGGCCATCATCCAGCCCGCGGTACCACCGCCGGCAATCACGACTCGACGAATAGGATTCATAGCAGTGTTCATCGCTTGAGTTGATTCAAGAGTTGCGCGCGTGACTGACGCGACAGGTTCTCATCAATGGGCCCCAGAACACCGCGCGCGGCTTCGGGGATATGCGCCCAGGTGCTGTCATCTGCGCCGAAAACGAAATGCTGAAAGTGGCGCTCCCAAAGTCGACGCTCCCTCTCAGGCAGATCCCGCAAGGTCATCAGGGCCAATCGTAAGGTGCTCAGAGGAGAGTCGACGTATTCGGGAACTTGGCGCCACCAGGCATTGATCAGAAGGTTGACGGCGTCCAGGCTTTCGATATGGTGAAACCACATGCTGGGAATGAAGAGGGCGTCACCCGGCTCCAGTACCGCCTGCTCACCGGCTTCCCAAGCCTCGCCGAAACGGGGGAAGCGTTGCAGGTCGGGTTGGTGAAAATCGACCAGGCTGACAGGCTGTCCGGCGGGCGTGGGGTCGAGTGGCCCCATGTAAAGGTTGTGGATTTGCTCGGGCGGAAAAACGGTGAAGTGCCGCCGCCCCGCCGCCACAATGGCGAGGTTGTCCGGCAAGTCATAGTGCGCAGCGATACGTGTGCGGTTGCCCAACCACAGGCTGACCAGCGCATCCCGCTCACCCAAGCCCATCGCGTTGGCGTCGAGAAATCCAGGCAGTACGGCTTCCACGGTGGTGGAGCCGACATACAGGCCCGGCGGCTCTTCGTTTTGCGCTACTCCGATCAGCCCCTTGAGCACCTGATCAAGCGTGGCGGCGTGTCGACGAAAGTTGAAACTGGTCAACGATTCGTCTGCATAAAACACGCGGCCTTTGGCTTGCGGCGCCAGTTCGAAAAGCGCGACATGCACACCGTTGTAGAGACCCATGAGATAGCGCGCCAGGGCCACCTCAGATTGCCGCGCCGCCTGAACAACCGGCCAGTGCGAAAAGCCGCCGCGCACGACAAATGGTCTACCGGCGGCCAATAGGTCGCCCGGTAGGTCATTCGGGTCAAAGGGGCCAGTCCAGACTGGAATGTCTCTCATCGGAATTCAACGGCGTGCGGCGCGCTCCGCCAACATGGGCAACTGCGACAGCGATGCGATCTGTAGGAAGATGGGCATCAGATGACCATCTTGGGATAGCACTTCCAATGCCGATCCAGGCAAGGAAGCCAAGCGCTCCTCGTTGATCGTGAATAGCCCCGTCAGCCGCGCCTGCTGCCCTCCAGGCATTTCCATATCGAGCACAAACGGTTCAAGCAACTGGTGGCGCATGAGTGCCTCAATAAACGCCGGCAAGTTCTGCGCCTGCTCGTGAAGGCTTTCCATCAGCCTCACCACCTGCTCGAGGTATTCGCTGAATCCACCGTGCGGCATGAACAGGGCCGTGCCAACCTCGCCCTCGTCAGGCCTGACGACACGCGGGCTGTCCATGTCAATGTGAAGTTGGAGGGTGTCGTCCAGAGCACGACCGATCAGGAAGGGTTCACGTTGCATAGCCATCGGAACGGCGGTTGCATCCCAGCCTGTATCCGTCAAGAACAGGTTTTGCCCTTCCTGCAACCCGAAAAGGACGATAGGTTGAAACCCGATGCCTCCCTCAACATGCTGGAAGACGATGGGAAAGTGTGCCTGCAGATGGCGAAACTCGGCTGGTAGCGCCAAGGCGTAATGGCGTGCATCACCCAAGGCTGCAGAACGCTCGGGCCGAACGCGCAGGTCGCGATGGGTGACGTTGTCGAGCAAGGTGGGACGGGACATCAGGCACTCTTTTGAATGTGGTCGATGAGGCTGCGGTGGCCCGGCAGACCGGTGAGTAAACGACGTTTGAGATGAGCGGCCTGCTCGAAGCAGCTCTTTGCTTGTCCGAGTTTGACATCGGAAAGTGACCGGGTCTGGGGGCGAAAACCCATGCCGTACAAAACGTACTGGTAACTGGCCGCCGGAAAGACTTCGTCGATGCGCCCAAAGTCGTGACGCGCAGGGGGCCGGAGCTGCCACATGGGCAACAGTTCGCGCAGGCGCTCAGGCCAACTGGACGGATCGCGATGCGCGCGCCAATAGTCGCTGTCGTCTCGGCGGGTCAGTGCGTAGTGCAACTTGAGAAAGTCGATGACACGGGCCCACCGGTAGCTGAAGTCGTCATTGAAACGACGGGCCACCGCGTCCATGCTTTGGCGTGTCATCGGCAGTTCGTCACACAGCCGTTGAACCGAGAGTTCCACCATCGCCAAGGCGGAAGCCTCCAAGGGTTCAATGAAACCGGAGGAAAGGCCAATGGCCACGCAATTGCGTACCCAGAACTGCTTTCGGTAGCCAGGGTCGAAGTGGATCAGCCGGGGAGCAGGTCGCTCTGCTGGGGCACCGCTGGCGTCCAAATAGGCCTGCAACGCCGCCTGAGCTTCGTCTTCACTGGCGTGCTCGCGCGAAAAGACACAACCCACACCGCGCCGAGAGGGCAGACCAATGTCCCATATCCACCCCTTGGCCCAGGCCGTGGCGATGGTGCACGTGGCCAGCGGGCCATCGACCCTGGCATACGGCACCTGCACAGGCAGCGCCGCATCGTTGAACAGCACTTCGCGTTCACTCTTCAGAGGAATGCCGAAGTGTCGACCGATCAGCAGCGAGGCAAGCCCCGAGCAGTCAACGAAAAGATCCGCCTCGATTTCGCCATGCGCGCGCGTCTGCAAAGCAGCGATATCACCGGCTTCTGAGGAGCGCACACCTTCCACGTGGTCAATGACATGGTGAACGCCCAACTGACCGCAGGCGTGCTCGCGCAGAATTTGCCCAAAGCGAGCAGCATCAAAGTGGTAGCCGTAATTGGCAACAGCTCCGAAGTCAGGGGTTTGGGCTTGCTTGGGCGCTCTGCCTGCCTCTCACAGACTTGAACCGATGGACTGACAACATCTGCGAAGGAACACTCGCTCTGAGTGCTCATCCAGGCCTGAACCAGATCGGCATCATCATGGCCCACGGGCAACATGAAGGGATGGTAGTAGCGGTCGCCTCCCTCGCCAGCCGCACCGCCGGCCCAGCCGTCGAACCGCGAGCCCTGCTTGAAGGCCACATCGCATTGGCGAATGAACGCTGTCTCGGACAGCCCGATGCGGCGCAAGGTGTCGCGCATGGATGGCCAAGTGCCTTCACCGACGCCGATGATGGGCACATCGCCCGATTCGATCAGCGTGATGTGAAGGTCGGGGTGTTCGGCCGCCAATAGGCCAGCCACCAACCAACCCGCTGAACCTCCGCCCAGCACCACAACCTTGCGCAGTCGGTCATTCACCATCCGGCCTTCACCACCTTACAACTCAGATCCCGCACCTGGCATCGTCGGCAGCTGTTGATTGTCTACAGCTCAGCCGATAGAGGCCGATCCTGAAAGCGGGCCCTGTCTGATCTGCATTGTGGCAAGACACCGAGCGTTCGGTGGCAGGTCGACTCGAAGAGCCGACCTGCTAACAGGGCTTAGAACTTATAGCGCGCGCCGATCATGAAGCGGCGGCCCAACTGCGTCACTGACCCGATCTGGTTTTCGTTGCGAAGGTGCGTGCGCACATAGGAATCGGTCAGGTTGATCGCCTCGAACTGCAAGCGCAGGTTCTTGTCCCAGTTGTAACCGACGCTCAGATCAAACTGGCCGTAGGGCTCCACATAGAGCGGCTGAGCGCCCTCAGCACCACCGAAGTTGGCCACGAGGAATTTGCCGCGCCAGTTATAGGCCAGGCGGGCGCTGTAATCCGCGGTCTCATAGAAGCCTACTAAATTACCCGAATCGCCCAGCCCTACCAAGACATCGGTCTGTGCGCCCGCCTTGTTGTTGTCGTAGCTGAGGTTAGAGCGTACCTTGGTGAAGTTGGCAGAGGCGCCAAATCCGCTACCACCAAAAATGTGCTGTAGATTGAGCTCCACCCCGTTGAGCTTGCTGGTGCGTAAATTGTTCTTGTAGGTTCCCATCTGGAAGACCATCAAGGGATCCGTTGGCAAGGCTGTGATCACCTTGTTGACCGCATCCACGCCGGGTGAATTGGCGAGATTGGCAAAGATGTACTGGCGGATGCACCCCGAGTCATTGGGCGCGCAGCGACCCTTCTGAACAGCCTGCTGGTAGTAGGCCCCGCCGATTGGAGTGCGTATGTTGTTGATGTTACGCGGATCCAGGGTGTTTTCGTTGTAATCCTTAATTGATTTCAAAAAGTAACTGATGGCCGCATAACTACCCTTGGCATAGTAGTGCTCAGCCGAAAAGTCCCAGTTTGAAGACTGCAATGGCTTGAGATTGGGTTCACCCACTGAACCGTACCCACCTTCAATGCGGGCAATGCCGCTTACCGTTTGGCCACCCTGGATAGCAGCCCAGCCTGGGCGGCCGATGGTTTTGCCGTGGCTCACACGCAGCTTGGTGTTGACGGCCAAGTCCGCGCTCCAATCAATCGAGGGCAAGACATAACCGTACTCCCCCGAACGTGATACAGCCCGTGTGCCGCTGAAGGTGATCGGCAGTTCGTTATCAGCCACCCAGCGAACAGCCGTAGGAATCGACTCTGTGCTTGGTGATTGGACTTTTGTGCGCTCGTACCGAAGACCAAGACCGAGGTCCATCGGCACGTGCCAGTCCCAGCCCAGGTTGTACTGTGCAAAGGCCGCTTGCGACCGCTCCGTGGTGCGGAAGTCATCCGTAAAATCGAATGAGGCCTTCAGCAAGGTGTCTGATCCAAGTGACTTGATGGCGGCAGCCCGAACGGCGTCAAAGTTCCACCCAAAGAACTGGTTAAACAATCGAGGGTCGCTGGATCCCGGGATGCTGCCGAAGTAGCGGCTTATGGAATCAGCACGCCAAATGCTGTCGGGCATGGCCGCAGGTCCTCCCGCCGCGCCGCCCCCCCAAGTGTCTCGCTGAACGTTTGCAAACGCCGACCGGTTCTTCACATCAGTCAGCGAGACGCCAAAGTCCAGGCTGCTGTCTCCGTTGATTTTCCATGTGCCTTTGGTTTGCACTTGATTGACTTCGTTCCTCTGCAGGCTGTTGCTGAATACGGAGCCTTGCAGTTCTTGCAGTGCGGGATTTAAGGCGCCGCCTACGATATTGAGAACCGGGAACTTATTGCTGAAGTCGACGTAGGTGTCTCCTCGATTGAGTGAGGCTGTACCCAGCACCGCCGACGTGCCCATCGGACCATCAGCTCCAGACATCGCGGTGGAGTGGTGCGCATCGAAGTCAAAGTTCAACGCGTTAGATGCCTTCCACTTCAGATTCAAACCCACCTGTCGGTTTTGAACCTTGGTCTGGATGGATGACCCACCCATAGCCACGTCGGAATTCGTCATCTTCTCGCCGTAGATGATCGGCGAGGAGGGCGAACCCGTCTGGTACTCACCAAACTGGCCGCCGTAATTGAACCAGGCGGAAAGGTCGTTGCGGCGTTGACGGAACTTCTGCTCCGACATGACGAAGTCCAGCGTGGCCACCACATCTTGCGCAGGCTTTACCTGGATGACCGCTTGACCGTTTATCCGCTCACGGTGGACGCCCGTGAAAGAGTAGTTCAAATTCTGCGGAACGCTGTAGATGGAGTTTGCAGCGGGCCGGTTCTTTATGGCGTTCCATGATGCCGGCGGCAGACCACCCCAAGCTGCATTGCCGCCGCCCCAATCGTTGTCCGTCTTTCCACTGAAGGTTTTCCAGCCGCTGGTCACTGCAGCCTGTGAATAGCCGGAATCACGAACCTGATAGGTTCCCATGAGCGAGATGCCGAAGGTGCCATCTTTCGATTGCGTGCTGTAGATGCCGCTCAGCTCAGGCGTCGCCTTTTTCCCCTGCTGCTCCAAAGGCACGCGACTGGCCGTTTCATCGTTGACCAGCTTGACCCCAACTTGCGCGACGGTTTCCTTGATGTCGAAAGGGCGCTGGGTTCGGACGTTCACCGTTGCGCCCATGCCACCCGTGGGGCTGCTTGCGCGACTGGTCTTGTAGACCTCCAGCGCTGCAATGCCGTCAGCCGCCAGATTGGAAAAGTCAAAGGAACGGGAACTGGGCGCACCGCCATCAAAACTGGACCCTGGCATTTGGCGGCCATTGAGCAGTACCAGGTTGAAGTCGGGGCCCATGCCTCGCACGGTGATGCGGGTTCCCTCACCGTTGTTACGCTCAACCGAGACGCCGCTGATTCGGCTGAGCGATTCGGCCAGGTTGGTGTCGGGGAACTTGCCAATGTCCTCGGCCACGATACCGTCGACCAGGCCCTTTGCGCCGCGCTTGAGGTCCAGCGATGTATCCAGGCTCTTGCGGATGCCAGTCACCACGACTGATTCCACCGCTGTCGCCTCCTCCTTCTTGGCCTCTTGCGCCTGAACGGAAACAGAACTCAACAAGACGCCGCAAGCGGCCACCAGTGGGTTCAGCCGAAATTTCTGAAGACGTTGATGTGCGATGGGACGCATGCGAGAACTCCAAAGACGAGAGGTGTGGATGGCGAAGCCCGAGAAAGCGCTTTCATACTTTTTTGAAATTCGGGCCTGAAACCGCTTTCAGGTTGGAGCATAGTCAATGTTGGGAGAGGATACAAGCCTGTCAATTGACGGGAAATACCCTATGTTGGACCGTCAACACACTGCGTGCGCACCGAATACGCCGTGATTGAATCCATCCGGAACGTCCATGCGCGCGAGGCACCGCGATCTTGTGCCAAAGCTCGTCGCCTCGCAACGCCCAAGCGAAGCCCGGCCCCAACATCACACGTGCGACTTGACATGACGCGGCACGGTTTGCAAGAATTTGAAAGCGCTTTCAGCTGATCCGCCGATTCGACAACGGAAAACCACAAACGGCGGCTGAGCGTTGATTGCGCCGAGCAGGGCTGCCCCGGGCCCATCGCAGGCCCCAAGCGCAGGGCACTGGCACGAGATGCCGCCAGCCATTTGATGTCAGGAGTTTTGACGTGTTTGAAGGGATCAGCCGCTTGAGCCAGGCGCTCGGACGTAAGGATGGATGGGTACCGATCAGAGCAGCTTTCCTAGGTCTTGGACTTGCGATAGCGCTTTGGAGTCCAGCATCCGCCGCACCGTTGGGGGTTCCGCCGGACTACCGACTGGTTTGGTCGGACGAGTTTGATGTCGATGGCCTACCTGACCCCCGCAAGTGGGTCCATGACACCAGCCGTAACAAGGCGGGCTGGCACAACAACGAACTCCAGTACTACAACGACGCCAATGGCCATAACGCCATCGTCAAAGGCGGGCGACTGATCATCACTGCGCGACGAGAATCGACTCACAAAAAGTCCGACGGTGGCGGACAGGCCTACACCTCAGCACGCCTGATCACCGAGGGGAAAGCCGCCTGGACCTACGGATTCTTTGAGGTTCGCGCAAAGATGCCCTGCGGCCTGGGCACTTGGCCTGCGGTCTGGATGCTCGGCGCGGGTGGGCGATGGCCAGAGGATGGGGAGTTGGACATCGTTGAACACGTCGGCAGCAAGCCAGGCCATATATCTAGTGCGGTGCACATGGCCATCGGTCATGGCGGGCAGGGCGTTACCGGCATCGCGCCGCTGAAGACCGCCTGCACCGAGTTCAATCGTTACCAGATGCTCTGGACGCCACAGCATGTCCTATTCGGGGTCAATGGTGTGACTCATCTCGTATTCCCAAAGATGGATGCCGGCGATCGCGCATGGCCCTTTGATCAGCCCAGCTTTATGTTGCTGAATCTGGCCATTGGAGGCGATCTCGGCGGCCCGGTCGACGACAAGATTTTCCCAGTATCGATGGAAGTGGACTACGTCAGGGTCTATCAAGCACCCAGCCGCAAAGGTGACCGCCCATGAGCCCTAGCGCCCAACATCTGCTACTGGCCGACATCGGCGGCACCAACGTTCGGTTTGCATGGGCTGACACACCCACATCCGAGATACAGGACGTGCATCAGTACGCCTGCGCAGATTTCCCCACACTGGCTGAAGCGATTGACCACTACGCGTCGAAATGCCGCGTTCAACGCTTCGAATCGGCTGCACTGGGCATTGCGACAGCAGTCGCTGGTGATCGAGTCGGCATGACCAACCACCATTGGTCGTTTTCACAGGTTGGTCTTCGCTCACGATTCGCCTGGAAGCGCCTCGTCGTACTGAATGATTTCACCGCGCTGGCACTGTCCCTACCCACGCTTCGAAACGAAGACCGCATGCAGCTGGGCGAGGGTCGAGTCGCGCAGCCCGATCAGCCGATTGCACTACTGGGAGCCGGCACCGGTCTGGGCATGTCAGGCCTGTTGCCCCACGCTCGCCAACGCTGGGTACCGATCTCCGGTGAGGGTGGACATGCAACGCTCTCGCCCAACAGTGACCTGGAGTGCGAGATCGTGCAGATCCTGCGGAGAGAATTTGGCCATGTGTCGGCCGAGCGAGCCCTATCGGGCCCAGGGCTCGTGAATCTTTATCGAGCAGCATGCGCGATGAACCGCCTCCCGACCGAAGCGCTCACACCTGCTGATGTCTTGTCGAAGGGCCAGGCGGGGATGAACGAGGCCTGCGTGACCGCCGTTGATCTGTTCTGCTCCTTCTTGGCCGGATCGGCCGGCAATTTGGCCCTTTCCTTGGGAGCGCGCGGAGGGGTCTACATCGGCGGCGGCATCGCGCCTCGCTTGCTGGATCGTCTCCAGCGGCCGAATTTCAGGGAGGCCTTCGAACGCAAAGGCCGCTTTGGCGAGTACCTTCGCGACATACCCGTGTGGGTGATCACAACCCCGGAATCCCCAGCCCTGCGCGGAGCCGCCGTGGCCCTGATGCCACCGCACGAGTGACATTCAGCCCTGCGCAGGCCTGCATGCCGGCTGACCGGGTCAGAACTTCAACGAGAAACGCGCCGGGTCGACTCCCTCATGGCGAGTCGAGGTTCAGGCAAAGTCTCTCCCGCAGGCTCGCCGCGCAACAGGCTCAGAATGCTGCGAGCGGCTGCTTCGCCAGCCTCGTAAACCGACAGGTGCACGCTGGTCAGCGGCGGAATCGAAAATCGAGCGGGCGCCACGTCGTCGAAACCGATGATGGAGACATCATCCGGAACACGGATGTTGCGTCGATTCAATGCCAGAAGCGCGCCAATGGCCGTTTGGTCATTCGAGCAGGCAATCGCCGTAAAGTTGACCCGCCTATCGAGCAATCGGTTGACAGCCAACATGCCGCCAGCTTCGGTGAAATCACCCTGCACGATGAGTTTGCTATCCACCGGCAACCCAGCTTCACGCATCGCGTCGCGATAACCTTCCAATCGCTCAACCGCATCGTCGTGGTCGGTGTCGCCGGCAATGTAGGCAATGCGCCGATGGCCCATTTCCACCAAGTGGCGAGTGGCCATGTTTGCACCGCTGCGGTTGTCAAACGACAGGCTGTGTACCCGAACCCCTGACATCTGCCGGCCCAGCACCACCATGGGCACCTGCTTGGCATAACCCTGCATGCCCCGGTCGGAGAGCCGACCCGCCAGCACGATCAAGCCGTCGACACGGCGTGACATGAGTTCCTCAAGGGCCTTACGTTCCTCGGCTTCGACCCAGTGACCACTGACGAACAACGGGATGTAGCCCTCGTCCCGCAGCGCAGCCTCGATGCCCAGGTGCGCCTCACCGTAGAACGGACTGCTGACCGTTTGGGTGAGCACGCCAATACTGGAGGTGCGCCCACCGGCCAAGCCACGGGCGACAGGATTGGGGCTGAAACCAAGGTCCTCAATGGCGCAACGGACTGCCGCCTCCTTGTCCACACTGACCTTAGCCGTGCCATTGAGGATGCGCGAGACGGTGCTGGGAGACACCCCAGCAGCCTTGGCAACCATGGCCAGCGTAGCTCGGCCTTCGGGTTCCATGCTGCGATTGACAGCCTTTTGACCCACGGCGGTGCGACTTCTTGGGTTGAAGGGCATGTTCAGGTGCTACTGGGTAACCTGGAGATGGTCAGGTGAGATCAAGTCGAGCCCAACAGCTAGTCTATCCGCATCTGGTCGTGCGGCTACCCCTCAATGCGCCTACCGTTTTCGTCGAAGGCCAATACCGTGTCAGCACGATCAACTGTCAGGTGCACCTCGTCGCCCGGCGCTGCATGTACCTCACCGCCGGGGACCTTCATCTGCACTGTTGAATCGGCTCCAGGCGTCCCTAGCGTCAGTTGCACATGCAGGATGGAGTTGTCACCCAGGTGCTCCACATGCACCACGCGCGCCGGAATACCCGCTCCAGGCGAGGCCAGCCGTAAGCGATCAGGTCGAATGCCCACGCGGCGCGCCGCAGCCGGCCAGGACATCACCCAGGAGCGTACGGATGCCGCCCCATGCCCGGTGTTGGCTTGAGCGCCCTGAGCCACCCACTGCCGCAGGGGCGCCACCTCCAGCAGGTTGATGCGGGGCGACCCAATGAAGCCGGCGACGAACTCAGTCGCCGGCCGTTTGTAAAGCTCCATAGGTGGGCCAACCTGCTCGATGCAACCCTCACTGAAGACAGCGATACGGTCGCCCAGGGTCATCGCTTCGACCTGATCATGCGTCACGTAGACCATCGTGGTGCCCAAGCGCCGATGCAGCGCCGCCAATTCCACGCGTGTGCGCGTGCGCAGCTCAGCATCCAGGTTGGACAGCGGCTCGTCAAAGAGAAACAAACGCGGCTGCCGAACCAGCGCCCTGCCAATGGCCACCCGCTGGCGCTGACCACCCGAAAGCTGCTTGGGCAGTCGCTGCAGCAAAGGCTCAAGCTCCAGCATCTGCGCCACCTCCAGCACACGCTGGCGTCTTGATGCTGAAGACACACCGGCCACCTTGAGCGCGAAACCGATGTTGTCTTCCACCGTCATGCTGGGGTACAGGGCGTAGCTTTGGAACACCATCGCCACCCCACGGTCGGCGGGGTGCTGGTGCACGATGGACTGGCCCGCCAAGCGAATGTCGCCCTCGGTGAGTTCCTCCAGGCCGGCAATCATGCGAAGCATCGTGGACTTGCCGCAGCCAGAGGGCCCGACGAAGACCATGAACTCGCCGTCACGAACCGCCAGATCCACGCCGCGAATGATGTCGGCCGCGTGGAAGCGCTTTCGGACCCCAACGAGCTCAAGCGACGCCACGCACACCTCCTTGACTCAAAGGCATGCGCTACCGAGCCACCGCACCCAACAGCTCACGCACCCACAGCGCGCTGTCCTTAGGCGTTCGCTTGAGCGTCTCGTAATCCACGTGAACGATGCCGAAGCGTTTCGCATAGCCGCTGGCCCACTCGAAGTTGTCCATCAGGCTCCACACCATGTAGCCGGCCACCCGCACATCGGCATCCAAGGCATCGGCGACCGCCGCGATGTGGTCGTGCAGATAGGCTACGCGCGCAGCGTCATGCACCGCATCACCGGTTTTCACATCGGGAAAAGCTGCCCCGTTTTCCGTGATCCAGATGGGAGGCATCTGATACTCGGCATTCATCCATTTCAGCAATCCGGTGAGGCCTTTCGGATAGATTTCCCAACCCATGTCGGTCAGTGGCAGGCCTGAGGTCTTTACATCGAAGGGCGTTGCAGCCTGAAAAACACTCCGGGTGTAGTAGTTCACACCGAGGTGGTCGATCGGCGTGGAAATGGCCTGCAGGTCACCGGACTCGATGCGGGGCGTGTCGTCGCCCAGTTCTTCCAACATCTCGGCGGGATAGCGCCCCTTGAACAGTGGGTCCAGATACCAGCGCCGGCCCCAGCCGCACCCATGCCGTGCGGCGGCTTCGTCTTCTGGCGAAGGGCTGGCCGGCTCGACATGGCCCAGGTTGAGCACGATGCCCAGATCGCTGCGGCATCCGTCAGCCCGCAGGGCCTGCACGGCCAGGCCGTGACTCAGCAGCAGATGATGCGAGACCTGTACCGCTACTCGGCGCGAACGGATACCCGGAGCAAAGATGCCCCGCTCATGGCCGAGCACCGCAATCACCCATGGTTCGTTGTGGGTGGTCAACAGAGCCAGGCGATCACCAAAGCGACGACCGACTTCACGCGCATAGTCCACAAAACGGTACACCGTCTCGCGCGAATTCCAGCCGCCCTGATCCTGCAGATGCTGCGGGAGGTCCCAGTGGTTGAGCGTCAGACATGGCCGAACTCCGCGGCGAATGAGCCCCTCGATCAGCCTGTCGTAGAAGGCCATACCGGCTTCGTTGAACGCGCCCTGCCCCTGCGGTTGCACCCGGGGCCAGGACATGGAAAACCGGTAGACGTCAACACCGAGCGATGCGATCAGGTCCAGGTCGGCATCCAGGCGGTGGTAGTGACCACAGGCTACGTCACCGTTGCTGCCATCAGCAATAGCGCCGGGCTGACGGCAAAAGCGGTCCCAAATGGATTCACCCTTGCCATCGTCGCGGGCTGCACCCTCTATCTGGAAAGAGCTGGTGGCTACACCCCACTGAAAGTCCGAAGGGAAGCGGGAAGCAAGTTGGTGAGGTTCAGTGCTCATGGGGTCTACTGCTGCTAAGTGTCAGGTGGGAACGCTGGACGGTTTGGGCTACTTCACAGCCCCTGCGGTCAATCCTGCAATCAATTGCCGAGAAAACACGAAGTACAGGATCAGAAGGGGAATCGTGGCAATGGCAGAGCCGGCCATGAGCGCTCCCCACTCGGTATTGACGGGTGCCTGCAGACTGCGCAAAGCCAGGGGCAGCGTGTACTGGTCGGCACTGCGCAGCACCACCAGCGGCCCCATGAAGTTGTTCCAGGACGCAATGAAAGTCACCAGGCCCAGCGTGCCGAGCGCCGGTGTGATCAAGGGCAGCACCACCTGTCGGTAGATGGTGAATTCGCCACAGCCGTCCATACGTGCGGCCTCCACGAGCTCCATCGGCACAGCCGCTTCAATGAACTGCCGCATCAGGAAAATACCAAATGCGCTGGCAGCCCCAGGGATGATCAAGGCGCGATGTTGATCGATCCAACCCAGAGCATCCATGATCATGAAAGACGGGATCATGTTCATGAATGACGGAACAAGCATCGTGCCCATCACCAAAGCGAAGATCGCATCCTTGAAACGAAAGCGGTAAGCCGCAAACGCAAACCCAGCCATCGAGCAGAACAGCAGCGTCAGTGCCGTCGACGCCAGCGCAACATACAGGCTCCAACCCAGGTTTCGCCAGAACGGAATACGCGCGGCCAGGATCTGCAAGTTGTCGATCAACGCCGAACCAAACCACACCGGCGGGGGCAGGTTGAAGATGTCTGAGCGAGTGTGGCTGGCGAAGACGAACATGAACCAGAAAGGGGCCAACATCAGCCCCATGCCGGCCAGCACAAGCAAGCGAGCAGCCCACACGGACATCGGCTTCATCATTGGCCCTCCCCCCGCGGCTTGAACGCACGGTTGGTGAGCCAGGTCGCCAATGCGACCACGCCAAACAGGATCCAGGCCATGGCACTGGCCCCTCCAAAGTCGTTGAATTCGAAGGCCATGCGGTACAGGTACATCGACACCGTGAGCACAGCCTGGTCAGGCCCACCCTTGCCGCCTGTCAGGATGAAAGGCTCTTCGAAGATCTGCAAGCCGCCGATCACGCTGAGGGTGACGCCAAAGAAAATCATGGGCTTGAGGCCAGGCAGCGTGATGTAGAAAAACTGCCGCCAGGGACCTGCCCCATCGAGCGAAGCCGCTTCGTAGAGGTCGCGTGGAATGGTTTGTAACGCCGCCATGTACAGCACTACATTGAAGCCCAGGTAGCGCCAAAAGACGATGAAGGCTACCACCGGCCCCAGGGTTTCAGGTTGACCTGTCCAATCGATGTTCTCGCCACCCATGAGTGCGTGCAGGGTGCTGTTGATCAAGCCAAAATCTTTGGAAAACAAGGCGCTGAAAAGAATGGAAATCGCCACCGTGGACGTGATGAACGGCAGGAAGTAGGCCGCTGAAACCGGATCCCGCCATCGACCGAACGCCCGATCAATGAAAGCCGCCAATGGAATGGCCACCAAGTGCTGCGGCACACCCGATAGGAGCGCCAACACCAATGTTCCTCCTAGAGACTTCCAGAACCAGTCGTCGCCCAGGGCGAACGTGAAGTTCTCCAGACCGACAAATCGCATAGCGTCTAGGCCGCTGGTCGGTTCCCAAGACTGAAATGCCAGCCACAGCGAGAACAGCAACGGGAATACGCCAAAGGTGGCGAACAGAATGAGAAAGGGGCTCACGAAGACGTAAGGCGCCCAATACGGTGACAGACGCAGCTTCCTGCGGCTCATCGCAACGCCCTCCTCCGCAGCACCTGTGCTGCATCGGCCAACGCCCGCGGGATCAGCTTGCCGCGCTCGAGCACATTGTCAAGTTCGGTTCCCACAACCTCATCAGCGAAATTGTTCTGCTTGTGGGTGGGTATGGCCGAGATGCGCTGTGCGGCCTCACGCCAGAGCCGCCTTGCAGGCTGCCCGTCCAGGAAGGGCAAAGGCTCATCGAAGAAAGGGGCCTGCAGCGTCTGCACCAGCGCCGGGAAGGCGTCTACATCCCGAAAAGCCTGCAGCTGAAGCTGAGGATCCAGCGTGAGATGCTGCATCAGTGACCAGGCCAGGTCCTTGCGCGCTGGCTCGGAGCGACGGGGGATTGCATAGGAGGTGCCGCCGTACGACACATAGGTGGACTCCGGAAGCTGTGAGGCTCGCCAGAGGCCCGCCGTGCTCGGCGCCACCCATTGCGCCAGCTGCCCTACCATCCAGGCCCCGGTCAGATCAGTGGCCACCTGTGCCCTCTTGAAGCCTTCAGCCCACTCATTGGACCAAGCCCCCACCTTGGCGTCGAGCCCTGCCGACCGCACCTCACGCGCCAGTTCGAAGGCGCGTCTAAAGCGATCCGATTCCACCAGGACTTCCGAGTCTGGGCCGAAGTACAAGCCCTGCCCGGGCTTCAGCCCGCTACGGATGAGAATGTCCTTGAGGCCCTGCGCATTGGACAGCAGCTTCGCGCCGGTGGCCTTGCGAATCTGGAAACCTGCCTTGACGTAGGCGTCCCATGAAGCTGCCAGGCTTTCAGGCGCAACCCCCGCACGGTCAAGGATGTCTTGGCGCAGCAGCATGGTGCCTGGGCCTATGTCGGTAGGCAACGCAACCAACTCACCGCGAGCGTTGAGGGCCTGATCAAAGGCGAAGGGCACGAAACGCTCACGCAGCGCCAGGCCGACATAGGGCGCTCCCGCCAAATCTTGCAACCCGTATCCGCTTGAAAAGCGTCCTACATAGCTCGACTCCAGGGCCATCAAATCTGGAAGACCCACGGCAGTGGATAACGCGGTGGTCATCGCGGTGTGGTGGTCGGCGTACTGGCGGCTGACCACGTCAACCACCACACCGGGATGTTTTTCCTGCCAAGCAGGCAGCGCAGCCTTGACCACGGCATCGATCTGCGGGTAAGCGGCAACCGTCAGGCGCAAGCCAGACTCGTTACGAGAACTGCAACCACTTAATCCACTGAGACCGAAAGCAGCCGACGTCGCACCCGTGGCCATCACGGCCAGGCGGCACAAAGCGTCGCGGCGCGCAGCGCGACTTCGCAGGCGCTGGACTGCTGATTCCGCAGCGCACTCAGTTCGGCTCATGAAAGAACGATGACTTCCTTAGGCGGACAAGGGTTTCACGCAAATCGCACTATAAATGAAAGCGCTTTCATAAGCGTGATCCTCACCCAACAAGCGTCCCCGTGTTTTCCCTACCATTACCCAGCAAAAGCGGCACATTTAAGCGGTGGTTCCAACATCAAATTGTTGCTGCCAGAGTGCTTCTTCTTTGCCATGGCGGTGGACTCCAACTCGGACTGCGCTGCAAGTTTTGCACTGGTGGATCATGCACCTCGCTTAAATCCGCAGTTACATCTCAAGTGGAAACAAAAAAGCCCCGGCTGCGAACCGAGGCTAACTTGATAAATTTATTGGGGTGGCTGATGGGACTCGAACCCACGACGACCAGAATCACAATCTGGGACTCTACCAACTGAGCTACAGCCACCGCAGAGCCCAAAAGTATAACGCAGCCGCCTGGGCCAGCGCAGGCACACCTCAGGGCTTGGGCACCTTCAGCTGGACCTCCAGGCGCTTCTTGAGGGCTTCGTAGTACAGCTGGGACTCCACCGCAGCATAGGCCTGTGCCAACTGAGGGCCCCACTGCGCCTTAACAGGCGCGGGAATATCAGGCGTCTTGACCGAATCGATCCGCACCACGGCATACCCGTTGTTGCCGAGGTCTACCCCCGCGAAGGCGGGCAGCTTGCCGGCCTCGGCCCGCATGATGGCGTCCAGCAACTCCCGGGGCAGACCCAAAGGCTGCGGCCGTGACACCACCGCCGGTGGGAACTTGTCGAATTCCGCCGGCTGGGACTTCACCGCCTCCAGCCGGGCCTGACCGGCCTGGCGTGCCTTGGCCAGCGCTTGCTCCAGCCGCACCTTTTCCAGAGCTACGGCCTTCACCTCGTACAGCGGCTTGAGCACCGAGGGGCGGTGCTCCACCACCCGAGCCGAAACCAGCTGATTCGGCCCTGACTCCACCGCGTCGGTGTTGCGACGGTTGCGCAGGGCGTCGTCGGAAAACACCGCGTCCAGGAGCTTGGGCGAGGCCAAGACGCCCTGGGCACCCGGCACCGGTGTGCGGGTGACCGTGGCCTTGAGCACCGGCAGCTTGAAGCGCTCGGCAGCACCCTTGAGGCTGTCCGACTGCTCGTACACCAAGTTGCTGAACAGATCGGCCGCCTCGGTGTAGCGCTTCTGAGCAAGGTCCTGCTTGAGCTTGGCCTCGATCTCTGCACGCACGGCTTCGAACGGCTGCTGCTGCCCTCCCCTGATGTCGGTCAGCTGGATGATGTGGTAGCCAAACTCCGTTTCCACCAGATCGGAGATGTCGCCCCGCTTCAGGGCGAACACGGCGTCTTCAAAGCCTTTGACCATGGCCCCCTTGGAGAAGTAATCCAGGTCGCCGCCGGCCACTGCAGAACCGGTGTCTTCGGACTTGGCCTTGGCCAGTTCCGCAAACCGCTTGGGCGCCTTGCGGACTTCTTCCAGGATGGCCTGGGCACGGGCCCGCGCCTTGCCTTTGTCATCCGCTGAGGCGCCCTTGTCCGCCTTGATCAGGATGTGGCTGGCGCGGCGCTCTTCGGGCTTGGTGTAGCTGGCCAGCTTCTCCTGGTAGTAGCGGCGCGCCTCATCGACCGAGATCACGAGGCTGTCACGCAGGCGAGCGGCGTCCAGCACCACGTACTCGATGTCGGCTTGCTCGACCGTCTGGAAGACCGCGGTGTTCTTGTCGTAGTACGCCTGAACATCAGACGCCGACGGATTGACGTCCTTGTAGAAGTCCGCCGCCTGAAAGCGCTGCAGCCGCACCTGCCGCTCTTGGAACACGACACGCAGTGAGGCGTCGGCCACAGCGGCGGGGGCGACCGAGGTTTCGCCCACGCGGCCCAGTACCTGGCGCTGCAGCAGGTCCTGCCTCAGGGCCGCTTCGTAGCTTTCCGGTGTGTAGCCCTGAGCGGACAACAAGGCCTTGTAGGCCTCCACGTCGATGGATCCATCCGGTCGGCGCAGCGCGGCCAACTGCGGATTGGCCAACAGCTCTCGTTGCAGCCGGGCATCGCTCACCGCCAAGTGTTCCCGGCGCACCACCTCTTGCAGCACCCGCTGGCGCACGATCTGCTCAAGCGACTCATAGCGGGCCTCGGCCTTTTCGAAGAGGGCCGCATCCAAATTCGGTACTTGGCGCCGCAGGTTGTCCACCTGCTGACGATGGCCCGCATCCCACTCGGCCTGAGTGACCTTTTGGCCCGCCACCGAAGCGACCTTCTGGTTTTCCGGACCATTGAACCCTTTGTAGCCTTCAATGCCGAAGAAGACAAACGAGGGGATGATGAGCAACACCAGCAGGCCCAACATCAGGCGGGTGTTGTCGCGGACGAAATCAAACATGGGGGGCTACCTTTGGGGCGGATGGGGCTCACGCCCATCTGATCCACGGATTATCGCGTTGAACACGAGGCTCAGCCGTCCCGCTGGGCGACAGCGGGATAGCGCTTGAGCAGCGGGGTGACGATGGGCACGGTCAGCATGGTGCTGGCAACCGCCATCAGCAGCAAGGCGGTGAAGGTGGCCGAGGTGATGATTTGCTTGTCCAACAGGATGTTGGCGAAGATGATTTCGATCAGGGCCTTGGTCTGCAAGAGCCAACCCACGATGCGCGCCTCACCCGGCGCCCAGTTCAGCAGGCGGCCGGCGGCCCACACCCCGGCGAGCTTGCCCCCGACTGAGGCGGCCAACAGCAAGCCCGCACCCAAGAACACCACCGTGCCACCCAGTTCCCAGTTGGTGCGCAAGCCGGTGGACAGGAAGAACACGGGCATCAGTACGAGCAGGACGTGGTGGCGTAGGCTTTCCAGTCGCTCCAAGCCCAACCACGAGGAATCCAAGACCGCTCCAGCCAAAAAGGCACCCACCATGAAATGCAGGCCCGCCCAGTCAGCCCCAAACGAGACCACGGCCAACCAAATGAGCACCGCATACCAGCGGTCGGACTCGCTGCAGCGGGCCATCAGCCGGCGCATCGCCCAAGCGGCCAAGACAAACAGGGCCAAGAACACGACCTGCCGGCCCACGCGGCTCCAGTCCATGAGGATGATGGCCAGCACACCCCAAATCGCAATGTCGTCCAGACTGGCGTAGCGCAGAATCCGCTGGCCCAAAGGCTGCCGCAAGATGCCCAGCTTTTCCATCAGAAACACGAGGATGGGCAAGGCCGTGACGGCGCAGGCCATGCCGATTCCCGCCACAAACTGCCAAGGCTGCGCGCGCGGGCCGACCCAACCGCCCTGGGATTGCAGCACCAAGGCGGCTGCACAGCCACAGGCCAGGGGTACACCCAGGGCCAGCCCGGCCGATATCAAAGTGGACCGGCGCTGGTCCCAGGCCTTCTTGAGGTCCAGCTCCAAGCCCGCCAGGAACACAAAGAGCATCACCGCCCACCACGCCAAGCCGTTGAGCGCCTGTATCACGGCCGGTGTGAAGATGGTCCGGTAGCCCTCGGGCCACCACTGACCCAGAAGACCCGGCCCCAAGACCACGCCGGTCACGATCTGCACCACCACCAGGGGCGCCCAGTAATCGGTTCGACCGAATCGCCAAATCAGGAAGGGGACGGTGAAGATCACCGCCATGGCGATCAGGAACAACTCAACGGTGGTCAGGGCAGGCGCCATGCCGCTCATTCTTCAAAAGGAAAAAGGCCTCGCTGAACGAGGCCCTCTCGGGGTTGAGGCCAGCTTCACGGCTGCCTGCAATCCTTGGTGGGTGCTGAGGGGTTCGAACCCCCGACCTACGCCTTGTAAGGGCGCCGCTCTACCAACTGAGCTAAGCACCCGTACGCGCATCCAAGGCGCGCATACGGTACCGCGCTCCGATCAGAGCGCGTCCTTCAGGGCCTTGCCAGGACGGAACTTCGGCACCTTGGCTGCCTTGATCTTGATCGTGGCGCCGGTGCGGGGGTTGCGGCCGGTGCGGGCAGCGCGCTTGGTCACCGAGAAGGTGCCAAAGCCCACCAGCGACACGGTGCCGCCTTTCTTGAGCGTGGTGCGCACGCCGCCGATCACGGCCTCCAGGGCACGGGAAGCGGCCGCCTTGGACAGGTCGGCTTGCTTGGCAATGTGTTCGATCAGTTCGCCTTTGTTCACAGCATTCTTCTCCAGTCAATTCGGTTTGCAGAGCAGCGCCTGCTTGATTCATTGGCCTCGACACTGGTGCATGTGTCCACCTTGGGGCGGCCGCAGGATCCGGTGCGCGGGAGTCGGATTCTATGCTCCGATTACACGGCCTGGTGCGGCCTGCAGGTCAGAAAAGCCCGGTTGACAGCGGATACAGGGATGGGCTAGCCGCGCCAATCACGCCGAGCGCTGCACCAAACCCACCCCGATGGCCGCCAACGTCAGGCCCACCAGCAACCCCCAGCTCAAGGGCTCGCTGAACAAGGCCCAGGCCATCAAGGCGGTGCACGGCGGCACCAAATAGAACAGGCTGGCCACCTTCATGGCCGCTCCTCGCTGGATCAGCAAATACAGCAAGGAACTGGCGCCCATGGTGAGCGCCAACACCGACCAAGCCAGGGCGATCACCAACTCGGGATGCCAGTCCATGCCCTCGGTCTCGAGCAGGGCCAGGGGCAGGCTGATCACCAGGGCCGCGCCCATCTGAACGGCACCCGCGCTGCGCACATCGGTGGGGCCCACATGCAGCTTCTGGTACAGGGTTCCAGCCGTGATGCTCAGCAGGGCCAGCACCGCCAAGCCGAGGTTCAGCATATGCGCTTCGCCCAATCCAAGCTTGTCCCACACCACCACCAGCACGCCCGCCAGGCCACAGGCCAAACCCATCCACTGCAAAGGACGCACCCGCCCTCGCCCGCCCTGCCACTCCAGAAAGATGGCGGTCAGCACCGGTTGCAGGCACACGATGAGCGCGGTGGTGCCAGCTGAAAGGCCCATCTTCACCGCACTCCACACACCCCCCAAGTACCCGGCCTGCAGCAACACACCGGTGATCGCCAGGTGCAGCCATGCGCGGGGTGTGTGGGGCCACGGCGCCCGGGCCCACCAAGCCCAAAGTGCCAGGCCCAGCAAGGACAGCGCGTAGCGCCAACACAAGAAGGTCATGGGCGGGGCGTGTGGCATGCCCAGGCGTGCCACGATGAAGCCCGTGCTCCAGATCAGCACGAACAGCGCCGGCATCAGTGCCACCAGGTCGAGCCCCGAGGGCATCGGCGTGCGGGACGGGTTGGAGTTCAAGACCAAAGCTGCACGAGGTGCTCAGCGGGCCTTCGCGCGGATCTCGGGAATAGCCTTGCGCAGGTAGTACACCATCGACCAGATCGTGAGCATGGCCGCCGCATAGATGAGTGCGGTACCCCAGGCGGCGGTGTCCAGCACGCCGAACAGCAAGCCGTCGTAGAGCAAGAAGGGAATGGCCACCATCTGAACCGTGGTCTTGAGCTTGCCCACAATGTGCACCGCCACGCTGCGCGCGGCGCCGATCTGCGCCATCCACTCGCGCAGGGCCGAGATCGCAATCTCCCTCCCGATGATCACCAGGGCCACCAAGGTGTCCACGCGGCCCATTTCCACCAACACCAGCAAGCAGGCACACACCAAGAACTTGTCAGCCACCGGGTCCAAAAAGGCGCCGAAGGCCGAGGTCTGCCCCAGCTTGCGCGCCAGGTATCCGTCGGCCCAATCGGTCAGTGCCACGGCCACGAAGAGCACGGTGGCCACCAGGTTGCGGGTCTCCACAGCCAGTGGCATGGCAAAGACCACGATGATCACCGGTATGGCCACGATGCGCAGCCAGGTCAGCATGGTCGGAATGGTGAAGAACATGAGGCGATCCTACCGGCAAGCGCCCGGCTCATTCATCCAAGGTTCGAGGCTTGAACCGATCCGCCTCATCGAAGAGGAACACTTCGGTGTACGACCAAGGCTTGGGCAGGTGGGATACCGGCGGAAACGGCGCGGCGCGTCGAACCGCCTCGATGGCCAACTGGACGGTGTGCTGCGCGTCCGCAGGCCGCGGACGGCGCTGGACCTTGATGTTGCGAACACTTCCGTCGCCATGCAACTCGACTTCGAGGATGGGAATGCCCCTCAAGGGTTCGGGCACGGTACCCATGTACGTGCGTTCGAGGTTGGCCTGCACCAGCTGGCGCGCCGCCATGCGGTGGTACTCGCGCCAATCGCCTGCCATGGCTGGTGCGGGCTTGGAGACCAAGGGCTCGGCCGGCGCAGGCGCCGGTGCAGGTGCGGCCACCGGGGCGGGCGAGGCTACGGGGGGCCTGGTGGGCGCACAGGCACTCAGGGCACAGGCCAAGGCCAGTCCCCAAGCCCAGGGGGATCCCGCCACTGGCGGGGTGCGGCGGCCCACCATCGGGCCGCCCTCAATGCAAGGCACGGTATATCTCCTCGGCCAGCGCTTTGGAGATGCCCTCCACGCTGCACAAATCATCCACGGAAGCCGAGGCGACGCCGCGCACACCCCCAAAACGCTGTAGCAGCCGGGCACGCTTGCGCGGGCCCACACCCGGAATGTCCTCCAGGCGGCTGCCGCCCGTTCGGGCCTGTGCACGCTTGGCGCGCATGCCGGTGATGGCAAAGCGGTGGGCCTCGTCCCGAATCTGCGCCACCAACATCAAGGCCGCCGAGTCGGCGCCCAGATAGACCTTGGGCCGCCCATCGGCAAAGACCAGCTCCTCCAATCCCACCTTGCGGCCCTCGCCCTTTTCGACGCCCACCAGCAAAGACAGGTCCAGGCCCAGCTCCTCGAAGACTTCGCGCGCCACGCCCACCTGACCCTTGCCACCATCGATCAGCACCACATCGGGCAGGCGTGCTTCTTCCACCTTGGCATACCGGCGGTGCAGCACCTGGCGCATCGCCGCATAGTCATCGCCACCCACAATGCCCTCGATGTTGTAGCGGCGGTATTGCGCGCTTTGCATCTGGTGGTGCTCGAACACCGCGCAGCTGGCCTGGGTTGCTTCGCCGGCGGTGTGGCTGATGTCAAAGCACTCCACCCGCAGGCGGTCGAGGTCCTCTGCCTCCAGGCCCAGCGCCTCGGCCAAGGCACGGGTGCGCTCACGCTGAGAGCCCTCTTCGGCCAGCAAGCGGGCCAGTGCCAACTGCCCATTCTTCTGCGCCATTTCCAGCCAAATCCGGCGCTGTTCGCGGGGTTGGTGCGTGGCTTGCAGCTTCACTCCTACATGGTCCGACAAAGCCGCCAGCAGGTCACGGCCGACAGGGTGGCTGGTGATGAGCTGCGCTGGCGCGGGCAGGTCCAGGTAATGCTGGCTGATGAAGGCTTCCAGCACGCGTGTCTCGATGTCGTGAACACCCAAAGGCTTGTCCGCCGTGGCGGCTTCTTCGGCCGGTGCTGCCGCCGCTTGGTTCGGCGCGGGTGCCAGTGCCGGGGTATCGGCATGCCCGTCCGGCGCCAAGGCCAAGGCGGCACCGTCTTCCACGTGCGCGGGGAAGTACGGCCGGTCGCCCAGGTGCCGGCCGCCCCGCACCATCGCCAGGTTCACACACGCCCGCCCACCTTGAACCTTCACCGCCAAGATGTCGACATCCTGCTCCAAAGACGACAGGCTGCTGGCCTCAACCGATTGCTGGTGAAGCACGCGAGACAAGGCCGTGATCTGGTTGCGCAGCTCGGCGGCCTGCTCAAAGGCCAGCGCATCCGCGTGAGCCATCATGCGCGATTGGAGCTCTTCGATCACACCCTGGGCTTGGCCCAGCAAAAAACGTTCGGTGTCGGCCACATCACGCGCATAGTCGGTCGCGCTGATCAAACCCACGCAGGGGGCTGAGCAGCGCTTGATCTGGTGCAGCAGGCAAGGACGGCTGCGGTTGGCAAACACCGAGTCCTCGCAGGTGCGCAGCCTGAAGGCCTTTTGGATCAGTTGGATCGTCTCCTTGACGGCCCAGGCGCTGGGATAGGGACCAAAGTAGCGGTGCCGGCGGTCGACCGCGCCGCGGTAGTACGCCATTCGCGGATAGTCACCGCTGACCAGCCGCAGATACGGGTAGCTCTTGTCGTCCCTGAACAGGATGTTGAACTTGGGATGCAGGGTCTTGATCAGGTTGTTTTCCAGCAGCAGCGCTTCAGCCTCGCTGCGCACGACCGTGGTTTCCAGTCGCGTGATCCGGCTGACCATGTGCCCGATGCGCGTGCCGCCGTGGTCCTTCTGGAAGTAGCTGGCCACACGCTTCTTCAAGCTGCGCGCCTTGCCCACATACAAGACCTGGCCCTGCGCGTCGAAATAGCGGTAGACCCCCGGCAAGGACGGGAGCGCAGCCACTTGTGTCAACAAGGCCTCGCGGACCTGCTGGGCCGCAGCAACGGCCTGCGCACCGGCATCCGGCTGCGGCGCGGTGTGGGGGTCGGCAGAAGACGGGGAATCGGCGTTCACGTGTGGGGCGCAGGAGACGCACAGGTCTGAAGAAAACCCTGCCAAGTGGTCAGACAGGCTCAAGCCCATCATGGCGTCGACCCGATTGTGCATGCCCGCGCCCCTGGGGCACCGCACGGGGGTGTGCACCGTCCAGCCTTCGGATAATCCGGCGATGAGCCCGCCCACGACCCAGCCCGAACCCGACGGCGCCGCGCCCGCAACGCTCCTGCTGTGGGATGTCTTTTGCCGGGTCGTGGACAACTTTGGAGACCTGGGCGTGTGTCGACGGCTGGCCCTGCACCTGGCTGCGCTGGGGCACCGGGTTCGGCTGTGGGTGGACGATGCGGACCTGATGCAGCGCATGGCGCCGGACATCCCAGCCCTGCAGGGCGGTGTGGGCCAGGCTGCTTGGGCACACCCGGTTCAGTGGGCCCATTGGCACCCCAGCCTGGAGGCCTCCTGTCCTGAGGAACCCGGCGATGTGGTGATCGAGGCCTTCGGCTGTGAACTGCCACAGGCCTTTGTGCAGCGGATGCAGCGCCGGGCGCAGATGGCAGCTCAGGGGGCCGCGAACGCACCGGCGGTCTGGATCAACCTGGAGTACCTCAGCGCGCAGGCCTACGTGCAGCGCAGCCACGGCCTGCCCTCGCCTCAACTCAGTGGAGCCGGCATGGGGCTGAAGAAGTGGTTCTTTTACCCCGGGTTCAACGAGCACACCGGTGGCCTGCTGCGCGAGCAGGGCCTTCTGGACGCCCAACAATCCTTCGACGCTGATGCCTGGCTGCGCGGCTTTGGCCTGCCTGGCCTGGGTTCACAGGAGCGTCGCGTGTCGCTGTTTGCCTACCCCAGCGCCCCGCTGGAGGCCCTGCTGGACAGCTGGGCCCGCTGCGCGCAAGTGGACGGCCGGCCCGTGCGGCTGATGCTCACCGAGGGGCCGTTGCAGGGACGCGCTGCACATTGGTTGCAGGCGCACCCCCAACTCCAATCGGCCATCCGCTTGAGCCCCCTGCCCTGGTTGAGCAGCCAGGACTTTGACCACCTGCTGTGGTCATGTGAGCTGAACTTCGTGCGGGGAGAAGACTCTCTGGTTCGGGCCCTTTGGGCGGGGCGGCCCTTCGTTTGGCAGCTCTACCCGCAAGACGATGGGGCGCATGGCGACAAGTTGCAGGCCTTTTGGGACTCGGTGATCGCAGCGGACGCACCGGAGGACCTGTGCACCCCGCTGCTGCCCTGGTGGCAAGCTTGGAACGGACTGGCCCCGTGGCCGGCCGACCAGACCTTCCCCTGGGCCTGCAGCACCACCTGGGAGGCAGCCTGTCTGCGGTCCCGTTCGCGCCTGATGCGGCAACCGGCCTTGGCCCGGACGCTGCTGCACTTCGTGGCAGCGCGGGGCGGGCCGGGCTAGAATGTTGGGTTGACCCTGCATACCGGACCCACCTCCACCACACCATGAAACTCGCACAAGAAATCCGCGCCGGCAACGTGATCATGCAGGGCAAAGACCCGATGGTCGTTCTGAAGACCGAATACAGCCGCGGCGGCCGTGGTGCGGCCACCGTACGCATGAAGATGAAGAACCTGCTCAACGGTGGCGGGGCCGAAGTCGTCTTCAAGGCCGACGACAAGATGGACCAGATCATCCTGGACAAGAAGGAGTGCACCTATTCCTACTTTGCCGACCCGATGTATGTGTTCATGGACTCCGAGTACAACCAGTACGAGGTGGAGTCGGAGAACATGGGTGACGCCATCAGCTACCTCGAAGACGGCATGCAGGTGGAAGTGACCTTCTATGACGGCAAGGCCATCTCGGTTGAAATGCCCACCACGGTGGTGCGCCAGATCAACACCGAGCCGGCGGTCAAGGGCGACACGTCCGGCAAGGTGATGAAGCCTGCGCGTCTGGTGGGCACCGGCTTCGAAATCCCGGTCCCGCTCTTCGTGGAAGACGGCGACAAGATCGAAATCGACACCCGCACGCACGAGTACAAGAAGCGCGTTTGAACGGACCCGAAGGGCGCGGTACAGGGGCACTTCGGTGCCCCTTGTCGTTTCCCGGGCCGACTGAGAGGATCTGCGGTCCATGAAGCGTGCGTCCATCTCGCCAGCACAGGTCGCCTTCGAACCCGACGGCACCCCCTGCTCGTCGGTCTACGCAGACCTCTACCACCCCCGGGACGGTGCCTGGGCACACGCGCGTGCGGTCTTTCTCGCCGGCAATGACCTGCCCAAGCGGTGGCAAGGGCGCCGGCGCTTCGTCATCCTTGAAACCGGTTTTGGTCTGGGTCAGAACTTCCTGGCCACCTGGCAGGCTTGGGCTGAAGACCCTCAGGCCTGCGGGCAGCTGTGGTTCGTGTCGATCGAGCGGCACCCCGTTCCCCTGGAAGCCGCCGAGCGGGCTTTTTCTGCCTATGCAGGAACAGCCCTGCACGACAAGGCCCGTGCGCTGTTGGAGGTGTGGCCCGCAGCCTCGCCAGACGGGTTCCGTGCCCATTTCGCAGCAGACCGCGTGGTGCTGCAGGTCTTGCACGGCGACGTGGGCCAGGTGCTGCGCGACTGGCCCGTGCAAGCCGACGCGCTGTACCTGGACGGCTTCAGCCCGCGGCACAACCCCGAGATGTGGAGCCCATCGGTGTTCAAGGCACTGGCACGGCGCGTGAGGCCGGGCTGTACGGCCGCCACCTGGAGCGCGGATCAGGCCGTTTCAGACGGTCTGGTGCAGGCCGGTTTTGAGGTCAGCCGAGAACCTGGCTTCGCGCCAGAACGCTGGCGGCTGCGTGCACACCTGACGCGCCGTACTGCTGCAGCGTCCATGGAGCGTGTCGGCGCGGCAGATCAAGCACCCTGGCAACCGGGGTCCCCCCCTGTGGTGGTGATCGGGGCCGGCTTGGCGGGCGCGGCCTGCGCGCTGGGACTGTCCATGGCCGGTGTGCCCACCCTGGTGCTGGACCGCGCGGCACAGCCGGCACAGGGTGCCTCGGGCAACGCCGCTGGGCTCTTTCATGGGGTGCTGCACCCGGAGGACGGCGCGCATGCACGCCTGGGCCGTGCGGCGGCCTGGATGGCCCAGCGCCACTACGGGCCGCTCATTGAAGCAGGCCAGGTTCCGGGGCAGGCACAGGGCCTGCTGAGGCTGCTCGAGGACACGAGCTCAGGGGAGCTTCAAGCCCTGATCGATGCACTGGGCCTGCCGCCCGAGTATGTGCAGGCGTGTCCGGCCGAGCAGGTGGCCGCGCTGCTGGCCATGCCCAGCGTGAACCCCATGAGCGCCTGCCGGTTCACGGGCGGCGGCTGGATCGACCCCGGAGCGTGGGTGCGCCTGGCCTTGAGCCGCACCGGCGTTCGGTTCCAGGCAGACGCTGCGGTGCATGCACTCCAGCGCACGGGCGCCGACTGGACCGTGCTCGGTGCCAGCGGCCAGGTGTTGGCGCGAACCCGCCACGTGGTGCTGTGTGCAGCGGCCGACCTGCTGGCACTCCTGCCCCCCCACCTCACCGCCCACTGGCCCGTGGCCCCGCAACGCGGGCAGATCACACAACTTCCGGCATCACAGGCCCCCGGTCCGGGCCCACTTCGGCCGGTGAGCGGCCACGGCTACGCCCTGACCTTGCCCAATGGCGACGTGCTGTGTGGTGCCACCAGCAGCGAACAGGACGCTTGTGGCGACCTTCGTCCAGAAGACCACCTGTACAACCTGCAACGCATGAACCGCTTGCTGGGTTGGTGCGCCGCACCTGCACCCGCTTCCCTGGGTGGCCGGGTGGGCTGGCGGTTTCAGGCCACCGACCGCTTGCCCATCGTTGGGCCCGTGGAAGCCTTCACGGACGCGGATCGCGCAAGCGGCGCCACCAGGCTGCGTGAGTTGCCGGCAGAGTCAGGCCTGTTCGCCGCCACGGCCCTGGGCTCCCGCGGGATCACGTGGGCTCCCCTGGTGGGTGCCGTCATCGCCCACTGGATTGCAGGAGAGCCGCCACCCCTGCCCACCTCGCTGCTGCAGGCCATCGACCCGAGACGCTTTGCCTTGCGGCGTAGCCGCAGAAGCAACACCCCCGCTTGATCAAAGTGAGATGGTCCGCACACCTTGAACGGTACCCAGCAAGCACACCGAAGCGCGGTGCCTTGCGAAGATGCCCACCGTGACCACGCCCGGCCACTGGTTGATCTCGATCTCGAGTGCTTGAGGGTCGACGATATGTAAACCCCGCACGTCAACGATCGGATGCCCGTTGTCGGTCAGCACGCCCGCGCGCAACTGCGGCTGTCCACCAAGGGCTTCGAATCGCCGCATCACCTGGGGCACGGCCATTTGAATCACTTCAACCGGCAGCGGGAACTGCCCCAAGGTCTGTACCCACTTGCTTTCGTCGGCGATGCACACGAAGCGGTCGGCCAGGTCGGCCACGATCTTCTCGCGCGTCAAGGCAGCGCCACCACCCTTGATCATGTGACCTTGGTGATCGATCTCATCGGCGCCGTCGATGTACACCGACAGGCGCTGCACCTCGCTGGCCGGCACCACCCGGATGCCGCAGGCCTGCAGGCGCTGGGTGCTGCGATCGGAGCTGGATACGGCGCCGGCCACCTGATCCTTCACGCGGGCCAAGGCATCGATGAACTTGTCGACGGTGGAGCCGGTGCCCACGCCCACAATCTGGCCGGGGATGATGTATTGCAGGGCAGCTTGCCCCACGAGGGCCTTGAGTTCGTCTTGGGTCATGTGCGGTGCAAGGGGCGACAATCCACCATTATGGCCATCGTCCCCTACGCCCTCACCCGCCCCTTTCTGTTCGGCTTGGACCCAGAAGCCGCACACGACCTGACCCTGGGTGCCATCGCGCGCCTTCAGCATACGCCGCTGCAGTGCAGCTGGGCACAGGTGCGCGTGAACGACCCCGTCACGGTGGCCGGCCTGCGCTTTCCCAACCGGGTGGGCCTGGCCGCTGGCTTGGACAAGAACGGGCGCTGCATCGACGGCTTGGGGGCCATGGGCTTTGGCTTCATCGAAGTGGGCACCGTCACGCCGCTGGCCCAGCCAGGCAACCCCAAGCCGCGCATGTTTCGCATTCCCGAACGGCAGGCCCTGATCAACCGCCTGGGCTTCAACAACGACGGCCTGCAGAGCTTCATCGCCCACGTGCAGCAGTCCCATCGCTTTCGCCGGGACGGCGGCATCATCGGCCTGAACATCGGCAAGAATGCGGCCACGCCCATCGAGCGGGCCTCTGACGACTACCTCATCGGCCTGGATGGCGTGTACCCGCACGCCGATTACGTCAGCGTCAACATCAGCAGCCCCAACACCCAAAACCTGCGCAGCCTGCAAAGCGACCAGGCCTTGGACGCCCTGTTGGGTGCGCTGGTCGAGCGGCGCGAGGCCTTGAGCCGGCAACACCTGCGCCGGGTTCCCATGTTCCTCAAGATTGCGCCCGACCTCGACAAAGCCCAGGTCGCGGTGATTGCCGCCACACTCGTGCGCCACGGGATCGACGGCGTGATCGCCACCAACACCACGCTCTCGCGCGAAGCGGTGCAAGGCTTGGCGCATGCACAGGAAACCGGTGGCCTGTCGGGATCGCCGGTGCTGCAGGCCAGCAACCGCGTGATCGCGCAGTTGCGCGCAGCCTTGGGGCCGGTGTTTTCCATCATCGGGGTCGGTGGCGTGATGAGCGGCGCGGATGCACGCTCCAAGATCGAAGCCGGCGCGGACCTTGTGCAGATCTACACCGGCCTGATCTACAGGGGGCCTGAGCTGGTCACCGAAGCCGCACGGGCACTGGCCACTCGTTGAGCATCCTCAATCGGCGCGGACCACGCCTTCACGGCGGGGATCGGCGCCACCAAACCAGCCCGCTGGCGTGCGCTCGATGGCCTGGATGCCGCTGGTCAGGTCACGCTCCTCCACGCGGTGTCCGAGCGCCTGCAGCGCTTGAATGAAGCCCGGTGCGTAGCGGCCTTTTTCCAACCAAATCGGCCCCAGCACCTGCACGAAATTGGGCAGGTTGATCGCCTCTTGCACCGACAGGCCCCACTGCTGCGTGGCCACCAAGACCTTCGCAGTGAAGTGGATGATCATGCCGCCACCGGGCGAGCCCACCGACATCAGCAGGCGCCCGTCGTGCCGGTCGAACACCAGTGTGGGCGACATCGAACTGCGCGGGCGCTTGTGGGCCTGAACCCGGTTGGCAATCGGGCGGCCCGCGGCGTCCCGGGGGCTCAGCGAAAAGTCCGTCATCTGGTTGTTGAGCAGAAAGCCGCCCGGCAGCCCGGTGCCGCCGTCGGCCAGGATGCGTGCGCCGAACTGCGCCTCGATCGTGGTGGTCAGGGATACGGCGTGACCCCGTTCATCCACCACGCTGATGTGGCTGGTGCCGTTTTCCACTTGCAGGGGCATCGGCGCCACCGCGGCCACGGCCGCACCGTTGGGTTGACCCGCCTCCACGCGAGGCGCGGCCCGCGGACCAATCAGCGCCGCGCGCTGGCGCAAGTAGCCCGGCTGCAGCAGGCTGTCCCAGCGCCCTGCGGGGGGCTGCGCGAAGGCGGGGTCGGCAAGGTACAGCGCCCGGTCGGCATAGGCCAGGCGAGCGGCCTCGTTGTAGCGGTGCAGCCAGTCCGGTCCCATTCCGCGGGCCGCGCCCGCCGCAGCGGCTGATTCGGCACCGGTGCCCCGGCCCGGCTCGGTGGGCACCCGGCGGCCATCCAGCACCTCCAGCATGCCCAGGATCTGCATCATCGTCAGATGACCCGATGAAGGCGGCGGAAAGCCGCAGACCATCAGCCGCTCCAGCCA
>JBJTHN010000045.1:0-9852 GCA_046094505.1 Betaproteobacteria bacterium | reverse complement strand
GGCTTAGGCGAACATTGAGTGCGGAAGCCGAGATATCCGTGCTGCCATCCACGCCTGCTATAGCCGAACGTAGAGTCGCCAAGCTATCCGACGGCCCCGACAGGGTCTCCGTGTAGTACTGCGCCACGGTAACCTGTTTGTCCAACTTGGCTGCCAGGGCACCCCACTTGGAGTCACCACGCAAACCAGCCAGATTGGTGAAGATTTGGAAAATTACATCCCCACGTGTTGCGCCGCCGCGTAAGGCGAGGAGGACATCCAAAGCGGCCTCGCCCTTAGCAGCCGCGTTGGCCGACGAACCCACCACGTTCTCCACCAGGGTGGTTGCGAACACGCTGTCGGTCAGTGAATCAGCGTAGACCGCCTTGAACTGAGACTTCTTGGTGTATTCATTGACGATTTGCTTGGTTGGGGCGCCGCCCTCGTAAGCCAATTCGATGTCGCGCAGATGGGTCACGCCCGGTGCTGCTGCAAAGGCTATGGCAAAGAAGCGGTACGCTTCCGTCCGTTGGGTGGTGGTAAAGGGCATGAATCGCTCCGAGCGTCATTAACCGGACTGACCAGTAATGTGTAAAGTATAGATAGGATGCGGGCCTTTGTGCAGGGTCAAAGCGATTTTCAAATTGCGAAATTCGCGGGCGCTTGATACAGCACGCCCAAGCGCTTTCGCCCCTTCAGACCTGCGCCGGCAACTCTTGCCGGCAGGTGCTTTTGCGCAAGTTCCATGAAAAAACCCGGCCGAAGCCGGGTTCTCAAGCTGTCCGCCACAAGTCCCAAGCCTGGCCTGGGACTGTGTGCTGGCGCTTCCTTTAGGGCTTGTTGCCGGTGGGGAAGGGCCAAGCAGCCGCGGGGCTCAGGGCCGTCTTGGCAGCAGGGGCAGCAGGGGCAGCAGGGGCGGCCTTCTTGGCAGCAGGCTTCTTGGCAGCCTTCTTGGCAGCAGGCTTCTTGGCCGCGGCCTTCTTGGCCGGAGCCTTCTTTGCCGCTACCTTCTTGGCCGGGGCCTTCTTGGCGGCGGGCTTCTTCACAGCGGCCTTCTTGGCCGGGGCTTTTTTCGCAGTTGCCATCGTGATCTCCTTGATCAAGTTGCAAAGAGCACCGTGCACGAGCTCATGCACGGCGATTCATGGCCCGCCTCGTTGCGGTTGTCTTCAGCCCGAAGGCCTTAAACCACCGACTCGGCAGTGCCACGAATTCGTAAAGCCCAAACGACTGCCTTCTCTGCGGAAGGCTGGCCGATCAGGCCGGATCAGATGAGACCGAAGACAAGACTGTGCCACGCGGAGCGTGTATCAGCCCGACCTCAATCCCAACTCAGTGCGCCACCGGTTTGGTACTCGATGACGCGGGTTTCGAAAAAGTTGCGCTCCTTCTTCAGGTCGATCATTTCGCTCATCCAGGGGAAAGGGTTCTCTTCATTGGGGAAGAGTTCTTCCAGACCGATCTGGGTGGCGCGCCGGTTGGCGATGTAACGCAAGTAGCCTTTGAACATGGAAGCATTGAGGCCCAAGACGCCACGCGGCATGGTGTCTTCGGCGTAGCGGTACTCAAGTTCCACGGCCTTCATGAACAGGGCGCGGATCTCGGTCTTGAATTCGGCCGTCCACAGATGGGGGTTCTCCATCTTGATGGCGTTGATGAGGTCGATGCCGAAATTGCAGTGCATCGACTCGTCGCGCAGGATGTACTGGTACTGCTCGGCCGCACCGGTCATCTTGTTCTGGCGGCCCAGAGCCAGGATCTGGGTGAAGCCCACGTAGAAGAACAGGCCTTCCATCAAGCAGGCGAACACGATCAGGCTCTTGAGCAGGGTCTGGTCGGCCTCAAGGGTGCCCGTCTTGAAGTTCGGGTCCATGATGGCATCGATGAAGGGGATCAGGAATTCATCCTTGTCCCGAATCGAGGACACCTCGTGGTAGGCGTTGAAGATCTCGCTTTCGTCCAGCCCCAAAGACTCCACGATGTACTGGTAGGCGTGGGTGTGGATCGCTTCTTCAAAGGCCTGGCGCAACAGGAACTGGCGGCACTCGGGGGCCGTGATGTGACGGTAGGTGCCCAGCGTGATGTTGTTGGCGGCCAAGGAATCGGCCGTGACGAAGAAGCCCAGGTTGCGCTTGATGATGCGCCGCTCGTCTTCGGTCAGACCGTTGGGGTCTTTCCACAGGGCGATGTCGCGAGACATGTTGATCTCTTGCGGCATCCAGTGGTTGGCGCAGGTGGACAGGTATTTTTCCCAAGCCCACTTGTACTTGAAGGGCACCAACTGGTTGACGTCGGTCTGGCCGTTGATGATGCGCTTGTCGGCGGCATTGACGCGGCGCTCAGCCGAGGCAGATGCCGCGGAAGTGGCCGGCACTGCAGCCAGGTCCTTCAAGGGCACCACCGCGGGCGCCGCAAACGCAGCGGACTGGGCCGTGTGCGACGCCACCAGAGCAGCATCAACCACAGGTGACGGCGTTGGCTGCGCCTCCACCGCAGAGCGAACGGCGGTAGCGGAGTCGGGAGAGGGCACCACACGGGCGGTGGTGTTGTGGGTACGAGTGTCGTCTTCCCAAACCAGCATTGCTACGTTCCTTAACAGTTCGAATTATCAGAGCGTTCCGTCACAACACCAAGCACTTCCAGCTCATCGGCCGGCTTCGTGTTGTGATCAAGCATCGAATTGACCTTGAATGCACCGCGCTTGCGCCGGTGAATCACTGACAGGCCTCACAGCTTGGGTCGTCGATCGAGCAGAACTTGATGTCGGTGGCGGGGGTGGCGTCTTGCTGTGCGCGGGCCTGAGCGGCCGCTGCGTCCAACGCCGAAGGCGCGGCCGCACCGGCCACACCGCCGCCAGTGGGCACCGCGTTGAGTTGGCCGCCACGCGTGACGGTGCTCATCTCCACGTGCGTGGCACTTTGCGTGCGCAGGTAGTAGGTGGTCTTGAGTCCACGCGTCCAGGCCAGCTTGTAGGTTTCATCCAGTTTCTTGCCCGAAGCGCCGGCCATGTAGATGTTGAGCGACTGCGCCTGGTCGATCCATTTCTGGCGACGCGAGGCCGCCTCAACCAGCCACACCGGCTCCACCTCGAAGGCGGTGGCGTACAGACGCTTGAGGTCCATCGGCACGCGGTCGATGGGCCACAGTGAACCCTTGAAGTGCTTGAGGTCCATGATCATCACGTCGTCCCACAGGCCCAGGCGCTTGAGGTCGCGAACGAGGTATTCGTTGATGACGGTGAACTCGCCGGAAAGGTTGGACTTGACCGAGAGGTTGCCAAAGCACGGCTCGATGGAGGCGTCCACGCCAATGATGTTGGAAATGGTGGCCGTGGGCGCAATGGCCAAGCAGTTGCTGTTGCGCATGCCGTGTTCGGCAATGCGCGAGCGCAGCGTGCCCCAATCCAGCGTGGAGGACAGGTCCACGTCCACATAGCCGCCCCGCTGCTCGGACAAGAGCTTGACCGAATCCAAGGGCAAGATGCCACGGTCCCACAGGGAACCGCGGTAGCTGGTGTAGCGGCCCCGCTCAGCTGCCAGGTCGGTGGAAGCCCAGTAGGCGTAATAGCACAGGGCTTCCATCGAACGGTCGGCAAACTCCACCGCCTGCGCCGAGGCGTAGGGCATGCGCATCTGGTACAGCGCGTCTTGGAATCCCATCACGCCCAAGCCCACCGGGCGGTGGCGAAGGTTGGAGTCGCGCGCCTTTTTGACCGCGTAGTAGTTGATGTCGATCACGTTGTCGAGCATGCGCATGGCCACCGACACCGTCTTCTTGAGCTTGTCGTGGTCGATGGTCTTGCCGCCCTGCCCGTCGTCCTTCAGGTGCTGCGACAGGTTGACCGAGCCCAGGTTGCACACGGCAATCTCGCTGTCGTTGGTGTTGAGCGTGATCTCGGTGCACAGGTTGGAGGAATGCACCACGCCCACATGCTGCTGAGGCGAGCGCACGTTGCAAGCATCCTTGAACGTGATCCAGGGATGGCCGGTCTCAAATAGCATCGACAGCATCTTGCGCCACAGGTCTTTGGCCGGCATGCGCTTGTAGAGCTTGATCTCGCCGCTGTCGGCCTTGCGTTCATAGGCGGTGTAGGCCTCTTCGAAGGCCTTGCCGAACTTGTCGTGCAGGTCGGGGCAGGTGGAGGGCGAGAACAGCGTCCAGTCACCGCCTTCGATCACCCGCTTCATGAACAGATCGGGGATCCAATTGGCGGTGTTCATGTCGTGGGTGCGGCGGCGGTCGTCGCCCGTGTTCTTGCGCAGCTCCAGGAACTCTTCGATGTCCAGGTGCCAGCTCTCGAGGTAGGCGCACACGGCGCCCTTGCGCTTGCCGCCCTGATTGACCGCCACGGCGGTGTCGTTGACCACCTTCAGGAAGGGCACAACGCCCTGGCTCTTGCCGTTGGTGCCCTTGATGTAGGAGCCCAGGGCGCGCACATTGGTCCAGTCGTTGCCCAGGCCGCCGGCAAACTTGGACAGCAAGGCGTTTTCCTTGAGGGCTTCGTAGATGCCGTCCAGGTCGTCGGCCACCGTGGTGAGGTAGCACGAAGACAGCTGCGAGCGCTGCGTGCCGCTGTTGAACAGCGTGGGCGTGGAGCTCATGAAGTCGAACGTGGACAACACGTTGTAGAACTCAATGGCACGCGCTTCGCGGTCGATCTCGTTGAGCGACAGACCCATGGCCACGCGCATGAAAAAAGCCTGGGGCATTTCAATGCGCGTTTCATTGATGTGCAGGAAGTAGCGGTCGTACAGGGTTTGAAGGCCCAGGTAGTCGAACTGCAGGTCACGATCGGCCTTCAGGGCTGCACCCAACTTGGCCAGGTCGAACTTCAGCAGCTTCTGGTCGAGCAGCTCGGCCTCCACCCCTTTGCGGATGAACTGAGGGAAGTACTCTGCGTAGGCCGAGACCATCTCGGCCTGGGTGAGTTCGCGCCCCACGATTTCCTTGCGGATGGTGTGCAGCAACAGGCGTGCGGTGGCCCGCGTGTAGCCCGGCTCCTTTTCGATCAGGGTGCGCGCGGCCAGGATCGCGGCCTTGTAGACCTCGTCGATGGGCACGCCGTCGTACAGGTTGCGCCGGGTCTCGGCCAGGATGGGGTCGGCCTTCACATCGGCGCCCAACTCGGCACACGCAGACTCGATCAGGGCCTGCAGCCGGCCCTCGTCCAAGGGCACGCGCTGGCCAGCGTCGGTCACCATCAGGCCAGTGGACACCACGGCGGGCTTGCTGCCGGACTTGGCGCGCTCCTGGGCGCGGCGCTCGCGGTAGAGCACGTAGGCCCGCGCCACCTCGTGGTGGCCACCGCGCATCAGGCCGAGTTCGACCTGGTCCTGCACATCTTCAATGTGGAATGTGCCGCCACCCGGGCGCGAACGCAGCAGGGCGCGCACCACCGCCTCCGTGAGGCCTTCCACGGTTTCGCGCACGCTGGCCGAGGCGGCGCCTTGCGTGCCGTGCACGGCCAAAAAGGCCTTCATCAAGGCCACCGCAATCTTGCTGGGCTCAAAGGACACCACCGCGCCGTTGCGGCGGATGATCTGGTAACCCTGGTAGGCCGACGCGGCCTTGGCGCCGACTTCAGCGGACGACGCAAAAGACCCCCCCAAGGCGGCGGACGGCTGGATGGGGGTGGAGGCGGGGCCGAGGGTTGTGGATTCCATATACAGGGGTCTTTTCTTGTGGTTTGGATGGGCCAGATGGGGGTGCCAGGCCGCAGGACAGGGGCTGCAGCGTTACTTCAGGGGGTGTGCACGGGCGCGCAGGTTGCGGGGGAAGGACCCACTATATCTAGTGGGCCCCATCTTCTCAAGACACTATCCCTAGTGTATGTCTGATGGAAATCCCCAGTGGACTGGGGCACCGGGGGCAGGCTGATGGCGTGGACCACGACCAGGCTCACCAGCCCATCGGGGCCCGCCGGCCGGGGTCCGAAATTGGGCGAGGGCACGGCGCGGGCGTGGCGCCACCAGCCCCGCGCCCATTCATCGGCCGGGCATTCAGGACCCGCCGGGGCCTGCACGGCGGTGCGCCTCGCAGCAAAAGTAACGGACGCTGCCATCATCCGGTTGTGCGGCGGATGGGACCGCATCGGAGCGTGGCAGCAGCAGTCCACAGTGGGCGCAGGCCACCATGGGCTCAGGTTCGGCCGGGCCTGCTGCCCTCGCTCCTGTGCTCGTGCCCGAAGATGCATGCGGTGCGTTCTCGGGGCCAGGGCCCGTGCCGCGGCTGCGGTGGCGGCCACGGCTGAGCCACCACCAAGCCGCCGCCACCACCGCTGCCAGAAGAAGCCACTTGGTCACGTGGGCACCGTCCGGTTGAGCACGACCTCGGCCACGAAGCGTGAACCGATGTAGGCCAACACCAACAGGCCCGCACCGGCGTACAACCAGCGTGTGGCCCTGCGTCCGCGCCAGCCCTTGAGGTGGCGCCCGGCAATGAGGGCGGCAAAGGTGCCCCAACCCAAGAGTGAGAACACCGTCTTGTGGTCCCAGCGCCAGGCCGCGTGGCCCATCAGGCTGGCCAACCATCCCATGAGCAAGGCCAGGCTCAGCACCAGGAAGCCCGCCTCCACAAAGCGAAAGGTCAGGCGTTCCAGGCGCATCAGCGGCAGGCCAAAGAGCGTGGGGCTGGGCCCGGGCGCGGCCGGCAGCGGCGCAGGCCCCACACCCGCGCCCGCGCTGCCGGGCCGGCGCCGCAGCGCACGCTCCGCCGAGTCCAGCATCACCCCATGGATGACGGCAGCGCCAAACAGGCCATAGGACGCAATGCCCAGCAGCAGGTGCAAGGGCACCAGCGGCGAGCTGAACTTCAGCGCCACTTCCCCCGGGAAAAAGACGAGCAGACCGGACACCACCACGCCCATGGCGGCCAAAGCGCGTCGCACGCCCGGCAGGGGCACAAAGCGGCTTTCCACCGCATGCACCGCCAACACCAGCCAAACCGCGCCGGACAGAGCTGGCGCAAAGCCAAAGCGCGCACCACCGTCGGTGCCCCAGCCCGAAACGTCCACGGCCAAGGAGGCCCCATGCAGGAGCCATCCGGCCACCAAGGCCAAGGAGGGCAGCCGGGCGACCTCACGGCCGCGCAGCGTGGCCAGCCCATAGGCGGTACAGGCTAGCAGGGCCAGCAGGGCTTCAAGGCCAACCGATACACTCATTTCCAAAGTGTACGGGCCGCGCACCCCCAGCGGCCGAACCCCGACCCACGATGGCCTCCTCCCTCACCGATCGCCTGTCGCAACTCGTCAAGACCATGCGCGGCCAGGCGCGCATCACCGAGTCCAATGTGCAGGACATGCTGCGCGAGGTTCGCATGGCCCTCCTCGAGGCGGACGTGGCCCTGCCGGTGGTGCGCGACTTCATCAGCCGGGTGAAGGACAAGGCGCTCGGCCAGGAGGTGGTGGGGTCGCTCAACCCCGGGCAAGCGCTGGTGGGCATCGTCCACAAGGAACTCGCGGCCACGATGGGCGAAGGGGTCGCCGACCTGAACCTGGCCGCACAACCGCCCGCCGTGATCCTGATGGCCGGCCTTCAAGGCGCGGGCAAGACCACCACCACGGCCAAACTGGCCAAGCACCTGATTGAAAAGCGCAAGAAGAAGGTGCTCACCGTGTCGGCCGACGTGTACCGGCCCGCAGCCATCGAACAGTTGCGCACCGTGACGAGGCAGGCCGGGGCCGAGTGGTTTGCCTCTGATGCGCAGCAAAAGCCGCGTGACATCGCCCTGGCAGCCCTGGACCACGCCAGGCGCCATTACTTCGACGTGCTGTTGGTGGACACGGCCGGGCGCTTGGCCATCGACGAAGCCTTGATGGCCGAAATCCGCGACCTGCATGCAGCGCTGAACCCGGTGGAGACCCTGTTTGTGGTCGACGCCATGCAGGGCCAGGATGCGGTGAACACCGCGCGGGCCTTCAAAGAGGCCCTGCCGCTGACGGGCATCGTGCTGACCAAACTGGACGGTGATGCCCGCGGTGGCGCAGCCCTGAGCGTGCGCCAAACCACCGGTGCTCCCATCAAGTTTGCGGGTGTCTCGGAGAAGATTGACGGCCTGGAGGTGTTCGACGCCGAGCGCCATGCCGGCCGTGTGCTGGGCATGGGTGACATCGTGGCCCTGGTGGAGGAGGTCACCAAGGGCGTGGACATGGCCAGCGCGCAGAAGCTGGCCGAGAAGGTCAAAGGCGGCGGCGGCTTCAACCTCGACGACTTCCTGCTGCAGATTTCGCAGATGAAGAACATGGGGGGGCTCTCGGGCCTGATGGACAAGCTGCCGGCCCAGATGGCCGCCAAGGCCGGCCAAGCCGACCTGGACAAGGCCGAGCGCGACATCCGCCGCATGGAAGGCATCATCCGATCGATGACCGCCCGAGAGCGCTCACACCCCGCCCTGTTGCTGGACGGCAAGACCAAGGCCAGCCGCAAACGGCGCATTGCGGCCGGCGCCGGTGTGCAAATTCAGGAGGTCAACCGCATGCTCGGGCAATTCGAGCAGATGCAGCAAATGATGAAGAAGATGCAGGGCGGCGGGCTGATGAAGATGATGAAGAAGCTGGGCGGCATGAAGGGCATGAAGGGCCTGATGCCCCCCGGCATGGGCTGAGTCCGTACCTGGCCGCACGTAGCCGGCACGCAAGCCCCTCACCCCAAGAGCGCCTGCGCGAATTCGCGCGCGTCAAAGGTCTCCAGGTCCTCGAGCTTTTCGCCCACACCGATGAAGTAGACGGGCACCATGCGCGGCTGGCCATCGGCGCCCTTGCGCTCACGGCCCCACAGGGCGGTGGCGGCCAAGACGCCGCCCTTGGCGGTGCCGTCCAGCTTGGTCACCACCAGACCGGTCAAGCCCAAGGCCTCATCGAAGGCTTTGACCTGGGCCAGGGCGTTCTGGCCGGTGTTGCCATCCACCACCAGCAACACCTCGTGGGGTGCGCCGTCCAGTGCTTTGGCGGTCACGCGCTTGATCTTCTTGAGCTCTTCCATCAAGTGCAGCTGTGTGGGCAAGCGCCCAGCGGTGTCCACGATCACCACGTCCTTGCCCCGTGCCCGGCCCGCGGTCACCGCATCGAAACACACCGCTCCCGGGTCGGCGCCTTCTTGGCTCACGATGTCGATTCGGGCGTCGTGGAGTGCAGCAGCAGCGTCGTTGCGGTGGGCCCAAGCGGCCAGCTGTTCACGCGCGGCGGCCCGAAAGGTGTCGGCCGCCGCCAGCAGCACCGTTTGGCCACTGTCAGCGAGGTGGCGGGTGAGCTTGCCGATGGAGGTGGTCTTGCCGGCGCCGTTCACGCCCACCACCATGATCACCGTGGGCTGTTGCGCCCCAATGGTCAGGGGCTGCTGCAGGGGCTGCAGCAGTTCGGTCAAGGCTTGGGCCAACAGGGCCTTGACTTGAGCCGGGTCGGTGGCCTTTTGCTCCTTGACCCGCCGCTTG
The DNA here is from genome assembly GCA_046094505.1 of Betaproteobacteria bacterium. Lineage (GTDB taxonomy): Bacteria > Pseudomonadota > Gammaproteobacteria > Burkholderiales > Burkholderiaceae_C > RFTU01. The sequence goes on along the minus strand of JBJTHN010000045.1, from coordinate 447 downwards.
AGATCGGCCAGCAGGTGCTGGGTGGCTTTGATGCCGGCATCGGCCTGCAACAGCGCGGCCCCCAACGATTCGTACAGGTCCTCGTCGATCCGCGTGCCGGTGAACACGGTGGCCATGGACGCACCGGTCTTGCGCAGGCCTTGTGTCAGGCGCTGCAGCCAACCCGCACGTGGCCCGCTGGCCGGGCTGGCCGTGGCGGCAACAGGGGCCGCACCGCTCCCAGGCGGGGCTGCCGAGCCCGGTTGCGGGGCCGGGGCCGGTGCCAAGGTCTGCGTGGGGCCCGAAGCCGCAACCGCGGGCGGGGCCTTCTTGCGAAAGAAGTTGAACATGGGCAATGGGGTGACCGTGAGCCGTTACAATGCTGAGTTCAGGCGCATTAGCTCAGCCGGTTAGAGCGACGGAATCATAATCCGCAGGTCCGGGGTTCGAATCCCTGATGCGCCACCA
>JBJTHN010000044.1:0-22381 GCA_046094505.1 Betaproteobacteria bacterium | reverse complement strand
CGAGGCGCAGCGCCGCGGCCACCGCCTGCTGGCCTGCGAGCCGCGCGACCTGCGCTGGGTGGCCGGCGGTCGGGTCACGGCCCAGGCCCGCGAGATTGAGCTGACCGAGGAGGCCCAGGGCTCCGGGCATCACGGCGACGCGAGCTGGTTCAGCACCGTGGCCGCGCACCCGGCCTTCGAGCTCTGCAAGGCCGACGCGGTGGTGATGCGCAAGGATCCGCCCTTCGACAGCGAGTACTTCTACGCCACCCACCTGCTCAGCCAGGCCGAGCGCGAGGGTGCGCGGGTGTTCAACAGCCCGCAGGCCCTGCGCGACCATCCGGAGAAGCTGGCCATCCTGGAGTTTCCCGAGTTCATCGCGCCCACCCTGGTCACGCGCGACGCCGCCGACATTCGGCGCTTTCACGCCGAGCAGGGCGACATCATTCTCAAGCCGCTGGACGGCATGGGCGGCATGGGCATCTTCCGCGTCCGTGCTGATGGCCTGAATTTGGGCAGCATCATCGAAACCCTCAACCGACATGGGGCGCAGACGGTGATGGTTCAGCGTTTCCTGCCGGCGATTGCCGAGGGTGACAAGCGGGTGCTGGTCATCGGTGGCCAGCCCGTACCCTTTGGCCTGGCCCGAATCCCGCAGGGCAATGAGGTCCGGGGCAACCTGGCTGCCGGCGGGCGCGGGGAGGCGCGTGAGCTCAGCGAGCGCGACCGCGAAATTGCCCAGGCCTTGGGCCCGATCTTGGCCGCCCGGGGCTTGCTGCTCGTGGGCTTGGACATCATCGGCGAGCAGCTCACCGAGATCAACGTCACCAGCCCCACCTGCTTTGCCGAGATCACGGCACAGACGGGCTTTGATGTGGCCGCCTGCTTCATCGACGCCTTGGAGGTTGCCGTGATGGCACGCCGCTCAGGGGCCGCACCCGGTTTCCGCGCGGGCTGACGGCCCCCGAGTCGGGCTTGCGCCGGGCATCAAGGCAGCCCAGGGCGACAATGCCCCCATGGCCCTGCTCACCCTGTCCCGCCTTCATTTGGCCTATGGCCATGTGCCCCTGCTCGAAGGGGCGGCCTTCTCCCTGGAGGCGGCCGAGCGTGTGGCCCTGATCGGGCGCAACGGCGCGGGCAAGTCTTCGCTGCTCAAGATCATGGCCGGCCTGGAGTGGCCCGACGATGGCGAGCAGCAGGTCCAACAGGGCGTGCGCCGGGTGTACGTGGCCCAGGAGCCGCAGTTTCCGCAGGGCTGTACCGTGTTCGAGGCGGTCAGCCTGGGCTTGCAGGAAGTCTTGTCTTTGCGCCGCCGCTACGACACGCTGCTGCAGGGCCCCCAAGGTGATGACGCGGCTGCCGTCTCATCAGCGAACTTCAGCCAAGAGCTGGACGACCTGCATGGCCGGCTGGACGCCTTGGACGGTTGGGCCTGGGAGGTTCGCGTTCAAGAAGCCTTGCAGCGCCTGCACCTGAACGCCGAGGCGGTCGTGGCCCAGCTCTCCGGCGGCACGCGCAAGCGGGTGGCCCTGGCCCAGGCTTTGGTGTCCAAGCCCGACGTGCTCTTGCTCGACGAGCCCACCAACCACCTCGACCTCGATGCCATCGAGTGGCTGCAGGAGATCCTGTGCGGGTGGCGCGGTGCCTTGGTGTTCATCTCGCACGACCGCGCCTTCATCGACGCCGTGGCCAGCCGGATTGTCGAACTTGACCGCGGCCAACTGCGCAGCTACCCCGGCACCTATGCCGCGTTCGAGCAGGCGCGTGAGCGCGAGCTGGAAGCCCAAGCCCTGGCCAACGCCCGTGCCGACAAGCTGCTGGCCCAGGAAGAGGTGTGGATCCGCAAGGGCGTGGAAGCCCGTCGAACCCGCAGTGTGTCTCGCGTGGCGCGCCTGCAGGGCCTGCGGCAACAACGGGCACAGCGGCGTGAACAGCTGGGCCAAGTGCGGCTGGAGCTCGATGCCGGCTTGCCCAGCGGCAAGATCGTGGCGGAGTTGCAGGCCGTGGGTCTGCGGTGGGGCCAAGACCAACCCTGGCTGGTTCGGCGCTTCTCGGCCACCATCCTTCGCGGCGACAAGGTGGGCCTGATCGGCCCCAACGGCGTGGGCAAGACCAGCCTGCTGCGCCTGATCCTGGGCCAGGCCGAACCCCAAGAGGGCCGCGTGCGGTGCGGCACCCAGTTGCAGGTTGCCTACTTCGACCAAATGCGTGCCGGCCTGAACCTGGACGCCACCTTGGCCGACACCATCAGCCCGGGCAGCGAGTGGATCGAGATCAATGGCACCCGCAAGCACGTGATGAGCTACCTGGGCGACTTCCTGTTTGCCCCCGAGCGTGCCAACAGCCCCGTGCGCACGCTGTCCGGTGGCGAGCGCAACCGGCTGCTGTTGGCTCGGCTGTTTGCTTTGCCCGCCAATGTGCTGGTGCTGGACGAGCCCACCAACGACCTGGACATCGACACCCTGGAGCTCCTGGAGGAGCTGTTGCAGCAGTACCGCGGAACCGTGTTCCTGGTCAGCCACGACCGTCGCTTCGTGGATGCCGTGGTCACCAGCACCGTGGCCTGGGAAGGCGACCCGGCGCAAGGCGGGCAGCCCGGTCTGTGGCGGGAGTACGAGGGGGGCATCGAAGATTGGATCCTCCAGCGCAACCGCGCGCGGGCCGCGGCGTCCACCACGGCGGCGCAGAGTGTGCCTGCGTCGTCTCCACAGGCCACCCCATCGGCGGCTTCATCGGCAACCCCATCCGCACCCCCATCGGCCCGGCGAAAGCTCAGCTACAAGGAACAGCGGGAGCTGGAGGCCTTGCCTGCGCTGATCGACCAGCTCGAAGCCGAGCAGCAAGAGGTCACGGCAGCCTTGGCCGATGGCCACTTGTTCAGCACCGACCTGGAGCGGGCCACCGCGCTGAGCCAGCGCAGCGCTGCCATCGAGGACGCCTTGATGCAGGCCCTGGAGCGTTGGGAGGCCTTGGGCTCGCGCTGAGCAGGCGGCCAGCCCACGCCGGCACCGCTTGCGGCCGCCTCAGTGGCCGGCCAGTTTCAGCACCTGGGCCAAGGCCGAGCGCACCGTGGCATGGCGCACCGCGGCGCGGTCCCCCGTGAACTGCAGGCGTTGGGCGCCGCACTGCATGGGGGCGTCTGCTGCGCTGCGCAGCGCCCAGCCCAGCCACACGGTTCCCACCGGCTTGCCGGGCACCGCACCACCGGGCCCGGCGATGCCGGTGACGGCCACCGACACCTGGGCCGGCGAATGCCGCAAGGCGCCCTCGGCCATGGCCCGCGCCACCACCTCGCTCACCGCACCCTCCCGTGCAATGTCCTGCGCCGCCACGCCCAGCAGTTCGGTTTTGGCCGCGTTGCTGTAGGTGATGAAGCCGCGGTCGAACCACGCGCTGGATCCCGCCCGGTCGGTGCAGTGCGCTGCGATCAGGCCGCCGGTACAGCTCTCCGCCGTGGTCAGGTGCCACCCGCGCCGCTCCAAGGCCTGCGCCACCTGCTCCACCAGTTCGCCCATGGGGGTGTCTTTCATGCCCAGCCCTTCAGAACCACCAGATGGCCCACAGCAGCACCACGCAAAAGGCCGCCACCAGGTCGTCAAAGAGGATGCCCCAGCCCTGCAACCAACCCACGGAGGCGGGCGATCGCGGCTTGAAAAGCTGGTCGGCCCAGTTCACCGGAGGCGGCTTGACCGCATCGAAGAAGCGAAACAGGGAAAAGGCCACGGTCTGTTCCACCCAGGTCGCGGGCTGAATCATCAGCAGCACGATCCAAAAGGCCACGATCTCGTCCCACACGATGCAAGACGGGTCGGCCAAACCCAGCTCCCGCGCGGTGCGGGTGCAGGCCCAGACCCCCACCCCAACGCCGGCTGCGATCAGCAGCAGCCACTGCCCATCGTCCAGAAAGGGCTCCAAGGCCAGGAAGGCCACCCACGACCACAGGGTGCCCACGGTGCCGGGCGCCCACGGCGACAGACCACTGCCCATGCCCAAGGCGATCCACCGCGCCGGATGGCCCAGCATGAACCGGCCGCCGGGCCGGCGCCCGACAGGTGCGGTTGGGGCCTGTGTAGCCACCGGTGCGGGGTTGGGGTCTTGGTTCATGAAGGATGCCCATGGGGTGGGGTTGCCACACCGCCGGGGCCACCCGCAGCCGCTTCGAGAAAGTGGTCGAAACCGCGTGGCAGCGCGGCTGAGGGCCAGGCTGGCGCGCCGCTTTGGCACGCCGCTTCATCGTCAAACACCTCCACACCGGCACCGGCCACGATGCGGCCGATGCGGCAAAGCCCCACCCCACAGTCCGCAGCGCGCTGCAACAGCGGGTCGCGTTGGCCGGGGGGCACGCTGAGCAAGAGCTCGTAATCGTCGCCGCCGCCCAGCAGGCACTCGCGCTGGAGTTCGGGGTCTTGAAGCGCCACCCAGGCACTGCGCGGCAAGGCCTGCCACCACAACTGCGCACCCACCCCACTGGCGCGCAGCACGTGGCCCAGGTCGCCGATCAAGCCGTCGCTCAGGTCGATGGCCGCATGGGCCATGCCCCGCACCGCCAGGCCCAGGGCCACCCGGGGCTGTGGACGCTCCATGCGTTGGCGCACCGCTGCCCAACCCTCCGGTGCCAGGCTGGTGCGGCCCCGAAACACCTCCAAGGCCAAGCGGGCGTCGCCGATGCCCAGGCCCCCTTCTCGCGGGTGGCTGACCCACAGCTCGTCGCCAGGCTTTGCACCCGAGCGCAGCAGGGCTGCGCCGGTGGGCACCGTGCCCATCACCGTCACCGCGATGTTCAGCGGGCCGCCCGTGGTGTCGCCACCGGCCAGTACCACACCGTGCGCGTCGGCCAGCCCGAAGAAGCCCCGGGCGAAGGCGCGCAGCCAGGCCTCGTCGGCGCGGGGCAAGGTGAGGTTGAGTGTGCAGGCCTGGGGCTGCGCGCCGCACGCGGCCAGGTCGCTGAGGTTCACCGCCAAAGCCTTGTGCCCCAAGGCGGCCGGGTCCACGGTCGACAAAAAGTGCCGGCCTTCCACCAGGGTGTCGGTACTCACCGCCCACTGTTCACCAGCCTGCACTTGCAAGAGGGCACAGTCGTCTCCGCCGCCCAGCGCCACGCGTCCGCGCTGCGCGTCCTGAGGGCGGCGCAAGATGCGCTCTATGAGTTCGAATTCGCCCAGGGCCATGTGGTCCGCTTTGCGGTGGGTTCAAGCGCCCGGCAGCGCCGGCCCCTGGCGGTGCAGCGGCGGGTGGGCGTTCATGAGGTTGACCAGCTCCACCGCTGACTTCACCCCCATCTTGTCAAACACCCGCGAGCGGTGCACCTCAACGGTTCTCACCGAGATGTCCAGTGCGTCGGCAATGAGTTTGTTGGGCAACCCATCCATCACCAGGTGCATCACCTCGCGCTCGCGATCGGTCAATTCCTGAAAGGCCAGCAGCAGCCGCTGCCCGGCGCGTTCGGCCAAGAGGACCCTTGCACTGCTGGCCAGGGCCTGTTCAATCCGGTCCACCAGCGCGTTGTCCGAAAACGGCTTCTCCACGAAATCGTAGGCCCCGCGCTTGACCGCGGCCACGGCCGTGGGCACATCGCCATGTCCGGTGAGAAAAATCACGGGCAGCCGCTGCAGCAGGCCACGCGCATCCAGCCGCTCGAACAACTCAGGCCCGCTCATCCCCGGCATTCGCACATCCAGCAGCAGGCAAGACGGGCTGCGGGGCCAAGGCTGGGCCGTTGCCGCGGGCGCCAGCGCGGCCGTGCCTGCGCGGGCCGGTGCCGGGGTGGCCCCGGATTGCGATTGCAGGTGGGTCTCGAAGGCCTCGGCGCTGGCAAAGCCCTCACTGAGCAGACGGCGGCTGCGCAGCAGCCAGGCCATGGCATCGCGTACCACGTCCTCGTCGTCGACCAGGTAGACCATGGGCAAGCCCAGGCTGGCAGTGTCATGGGCCGCGGCAGTCATGTCCTGGGGCATTGTTCAATCGGCGGGGTCTCGTGCGTTGTCTCAAGTATCCCCTGCACGCGGCACCGTGAAGCGGAAGCGGCAGCCGGCGCCGCCGCCTTCACCGACGCCGCCTTCGAACTCCAGCGTGCCGCCATGCTGCTCGACCACCGTTCGGCACAGGCTCAGGCCCAGGCCCATGCCGTCGGCCCGGGTGGTGAAAAAAGGCGTGAACAGCCGCTCGGCGACTTCGGGCGCGATACCCGGCCCACGGTCTTGCACCTCGAACTGCACCCGACCGTTGGGCCAGGCGCGCACATCCAGGCGCAGCACCCGGTCCTGCAAGGGGGTCTCACGCTCCATGGCCTGGATGCCGTTGCGGGTCAGGTTCAGCAGCACCTGCTCCAGCATCGTGCGGTCGACCTGAACCCTCAGGCCTGCCGGATGCTCGTGCACGTCCACCCGCGCACCGCTTTTGCGCGCCTGCAGCCGCACCAGCGGCAGAACGCCCTCCAACAGCACCTGCACGGCGATCGACTCGCGCTGCTGTTCACGCCGCCGAACGAAGTCGTGCACGCTCTTGATCACCCGCCCAGCCCGCTCGGCCTGTTCGCCCATGCGGGCGACGGCCTCGCGCAGCATGGGCAGGGTGTGCACATCGGGTTCGGCCAGCAGGTTCTGGCATCCACTGGCATAGCTGGCAATGGCGGCCAAGGGTTGGTTGAGCTCATGGCTGAGCAAAGAGGCCATCTCCCCCATGGTGGCCAATCGAGCCGTGGCTTGCAGCCGCTCTTGCTGTTGACGTGCCACTTCTTCGTTGCGCTGGCGTTCGCTCACATCCAACACGGCGCTCATCCACCCGGTTTGCTGGCCTGCGCCATCCACCAGGGGCGCTTCGTAGATCATCACCGGAAAGCGTTCACCGTTGGCGCGCATGAACACGGTTTCAAATCCCTGCAGCGTTGCCGGCAAGCTCTCCAGCGCAGTCCCCTCACCTCTGGGCCCCACCTCGCCTCGGCTGCCGGTGCCGGGCTCTACCCCAGCCGCGGCTTGTGCGGGCCGGCGGCTGGACTGCCGGCTTTGGTACTCATCAACCCGCTCGGGTGGCCAGTAGGGGGGCTGTGCACCCCCGGGGCCGCCACTGTCCAGCAGCTGGGCTGCCGAAAATCCCACCATGCTGCAAAAGGCGGGGTTCACATACGTGATGCGCCCGTCCATCGCACGCGCCCGCAACCCCGTGTTCAAGGAGTCCTCCATCGCCTTGCGAAAGGCCAGGGATTCGGCCAGGGCCTGTTCGGCTGCGCTGCGCCGTCGCATGTCGCGCAGCATCAGGCCCATCACCACGGTCAGCGCAATCGACAGGCCCAGCACCAGGGCTGTGGTGACATTGGGCAGCAGGCCGGGCCGCCCCAGGGTGTCGTCCACCTTGAGCTCCACCACGGCCCCAGGAAGGTCGATCGGGCGCCGCGCCACGTACAGGCCTTTGCCGCGGGCCGCACCATGCCGCGCCAGGCGGGCACCATCGGCTTCCACGAAGGTGATTTCGTAGCGGTTGTCCTGTGGGGCCACGGCCTCCAGCAATTGCCCCAGGGGCAAGCTGGCCACTGAAAAGCCCGACACCCGACCGGCTTCCTGCTCAGGCAGGCACACGTCCAGCACCTCCATGCCGGCGCCACCGGACATCGGCACGAAGTACGAGCGGGAGAACTGAGGGCTCAAGGTGCTCAGCGCCGCCGCACAAGCCTGGTCGCTGTCCAGCCGCAAGAAGTCGCGAAACTTCAGGGCGAACAGGGGCTGACCCAGCGGGCTGTCGACGGCGCTGACGATCCGACCCTGGGCGTCGCGCCGCTCCAGGCGCGCGATCTCCGGCACGCGAGCCAGCATTTGGCGGGCCTGGGCACTCCACTGGCCGGGCTCAGACCACCACTGAAGGGCCTGAACCGATTGCAAGCGCTGAATGGCCACGCGCCGAACGTCTTGAGCGGTGGAGGCGGCCACCGACTCGGCACGGTCCATGGCACGGCTGTCTTCGTAGCGCAAGGTCAGCACCACCAGCAAGCTCTGGCCAATCACCAGCAGGCCCACCAGGGCGCTCCAAAGCAGCCAGCGGCGGCGGTTGGTGATCGTGGCTGCGGGCCCGGCGTTGCCTGTGCTTGGGGCCGCTGCAGCCAGCAAGGTGTCCCGTTTCACCACTGAAGTATCGAGCAGGCACCGCCCAAGCCTGGTCCGCACAAACCGAGGGCACGGGTTGGTGAGCCCGGTGCACAATCAAGTGATGCCCGCCCACTGGCGGGATCCGCTGGACCCAACATGCCCACTCCCGAAGAAAAGCGCGCCGAATTGCGCCGCGCCGCACTCGAATACCACGAGTTCCCCACCCCCGGCAAAGTCGCCATCGCCGCCACCAAGCAGCTGGTCAACCAGCGCGACTTGGCGCTGGCCTACTCGCCCGGTGTGGCCGCCGCCTGCGAAGAAATCGTGGCCGACCCGGATAACGCCTTTCGCTACACCTCGCGCGGCAACCTGGTGGCGGTGATCACCAACGGCACCGCGGTGCTGGGCCTGGGCGACATCGGCCCGCTGGCCGCCAAGCCCGTGATGGAAGGCAAGGGCGTGCTGTTCAAGAAGTTCGCCGGCATCGACGTGTTCGACATCGAGGTCAACGAGAAGAACCTCGACAAGCTGGTGGACATCATCGCCGCGCTGGAGCCCACCTTTGGTGGCGTGAACCTGGAAGACATCAAGGCCCCCGACTGCTTCTATGTGGAGCGTCAGTTGCGCCAGCGCATGAAGATCCCCGTCTTCCACGACGACCAACATGGCACCGCCATCGTGGTGGGCGCGGCCTTCCTCAATGGCCTGAAGGTCACCGGCAAAGACATCAAGAAGGTCAAATTGGTGGTGTCGGGCGCCGGAGCCGCGGCCTTGGCCTGCCTGGGCTTGTTGGTCAAGCTGGGCCTGCCGCGCGAAAACATTTGGGTCACCGATCTGGCCGGCGTGGTCTACAAGGGCCGCACTGAGCTGATGGACCCGGACAAGGCCGAGTTCGCCCAGGACACCCCCCACCGCACCTTGGCCGAGGTCATCGAGGGTGCCGATGCCTTCCTCGGTTTGTCTGCCGGCGGCGTGCTCAAACCCGAGATGGTGGCCCGCATGGCCACGCAGCCGCTGATCTTCGCCCTGGCCAACCCGACGCCGGAGATCATGCCCGACGAGGTCAAGACGGTGCGAGACGACGCCATCATGGCCACCGGTCGAACCGACTATCCCAACCAGGTCAACAACGTCCTGTGCTTCCCCTACATCTTCAGGGGTGCGCTGGATTGCGGCGCCACCACCATCACGGTGGACATGGAGATTGCTGCGGTGCATGCGATCGCCGAACTGGCACAGGCCGAGCAAAGCGAAGTGGTGGCGGCCGCCTATGCCGGCGCCACGCTGAGCTTCGGGCCCGAGTACCTCATTCCCAAGCCCTTTGATCCGCGCCTGATGATGAAGATCGCCCCGGCCGTGGCCAAGGCGGCGGCCGCTTCAGGCGTGGCCCGTCGGCCCATCCAGGACCACGACGCCTACCATGAAAAGCTGCAGGCTTTCGTGTATGCCTCCGGCACCACGATGAAGCCCATCTTCAACATTGCCAAGCGCGCGCAGAACAAGCGCGTGGCCTATGCCGAGGGCGAAGAAGAGCGCGTGCTGCGCGCGGCGCAGGTGGTGGTGGACGAGGGCCTGGCACGCCCCACCCTGATCGGCCGCCCAGCCGTGATCGCCCAGCGCGTGGAGAACTTCGGCCTGCGCCTGAAGGAGGGCCGCGACTACGAAGTCGTCAATGTGGAACACGACGACCGCTACCGCGACTTCTGGCAGACCTACCACGCGATGACCGACCGCAAGGGCATCACCGTGCAGATGGCCAAGATCGAGATGCGCCGCCGGCTCACGCTGATCGGCGCCATGATGCTGCACAAGGGCTATGTAGACGGCATGCTGTGCGGCACCTGGGGCACCACGCAGCAGCACCTGTACTACATCAACCAGGTGATCGGCCGCCGCAAGGGCGGCAGCTTGGCCACGCCGCAGGACGTGCCGGTGTATGCCTGCATGAACGGGCTCATGCTGCCCGGCCGCCAGGTGTTTCTGGTCGACACCCATGTGAACGACGACCCCACGCCCGAAGAGCTGTGCGAAATCACCGCGATGGCCGCCGAAGAGATGCGCCGCTTTGGCGTTCAACCCAAGGCCGCTCTGCTGAGCCACTCCAACTTTGGTACAAGCGACCACCCCTCGGCGGTGAAGATGCGCCGCACCTTGTCGCTGTTGCGCGAGCAGGCCCCGTGGCTGGAAGTGGACGGCGAAATGCACGGCGACCTGGCCCTGGACAGCGCCGCCCGCAAGGCCCTGATGCCGCGCACCACCTTGTCGGGCGAAGCCAATCTGCTGGTGCTGCCCAACATCGACGCCGCCAACATCGCCTACAACCTGCTCAAGACGGCGGCCGGTGGGGGGATCGCCATTGGGCCGGTCCTCCTGGGCGCCGCCAAGCCGGTGCACATCCTCACCCCCTCGGTCACGGTGCGCCGAATCGTGAACCTGACGGCCCTGACCGTGGCCGACGCCAATGCCGCTCGATAGCACCAAGCTGGTGCATCTTTTCTTACATTGATCTTTGGAGCGAAGTGAGCAAACACTGATAACCGTATTTTTCGGATTGACACAGGGTCATGCCTTGTCGTTTTGACCGGGCTTCGCTATCATCGTATCCGTCAGATTAAGGGTTAACCCGTGTTTTCGAGTGTCGGATCATCGGCGGTCCCGGTGCCCCGTCAGTGGGGGCTTGCTTTTGCGGATCGGGTGGTGAGCGAGGCTCCCGGTCGGTCCCGCAGGCGCCCAGGTGGGGTGTTGGCCTTGGCACTGGCCTGGGGCGTGGGCTTGTCTGCCGCGCTGCCTGTTCAGGCCAAGACCGACCTGGCATCCGAGTTGCTACCGGTCAGCCTACAGGCTTTGCCGCAGGAGGCCCGTGACACCCATCGCCTGATCCTTTCGGGGGGGCCGTTTCCCTACGACAAGGACGGCACGGTGTTCGGCAACCGAGAGCGCTTGTTGCCCGGCAAGCCCAGGGGCTACTACCGCGAATACACGGTGGACACCCCCAGGGCGAAGAACCGCGGGGCGCGGCGCATCGTCTGTGGTGGGGAACCGCCGGTGCGCCCTGAAGTCTGCTACTACACGGCCGATCACTACGCGAGTTTTGCCCGGATCGCCCCCTGAGGGCCGTGTTGCGTTTGCCTTGAAGATTTCCGGAGGAAGAAGAACATGTTGCTGCAGACCGTTCGACCCAACATCGTGCAGGCCATCCGCGCCTACCGGGTGGACGACCTGATGCGCGCCGCGCAGGATGCGGGACACCACTTTCTTTATGCGAACGTGACCGATGCGCAGTCCAAGCAGGAAGTGCTGGAGCTGATTGCACAGGCCTTTCTGTTACCGGCGCATTTCGGCAAGAACCTGGACGCCTTGTATGACTGCATGACCGACCTGGTGCACAAGGCCGGGTCGCAGCGCGGTTTCGTCGTGGTGTTGGAGCAGTTGCCCGACACCCGCGGCTTCGATCGCGAAGCCCGTGAACAGGTGCTCGACGTCTTCCGTGACGCAGCCGACTTCTGGGCCGAGCGCAAGATCCCCTTCCGCTGCTTCTATTCCTTCGCGGTGTCCCACTCGGACAACACCGCTTGGGACAAGGTGGCCGAAACGCCGGCACCCATGCCCGAGGCCAAACCCAAGCCTGCAGCCAAGACCAGCACCGGTCCCACCTTCAGCGCCAACATGCCGATGATGAGCAGCGCCTTCGACACGGCGATGTGGCTCAACGCCGCCTAAGGCGTGGCCGGGGGGCGCCAAGCCCCCATGCCGCTCTCCACGGCCGGTTCACCGGCCGTTTTTCATGGGGCTGCGCCTGCGGGTGCGCCGGCCCCTGCGGCTTCAACGGCCCTGGCCAGCTGCACATACTCGGCCACCGGCACCTCTTCGGCCCGGCGCTGTAGGTCGAATGGGGCGGTGTAGCCCCGGGCCTGCAGCCACTGCCCCAGGGTGTGGCGCAGGAGCTTGCGCCGTTGGGAAAACGAGACCTGAACCAGCTCCTCGAACAGGCGCACGTCCAGTGCCGGCGCATCAGCGCGCGGCACCAGGCGCACCACGGTGGAATCCACGCGCGGCGGCGGGTCGAAGGCCTCGGGTGGCACCTCCAGCAAGGGCTCGACCGTGAAGCGCCATTGCAGCATCACCGACAGCCGCCCATAGTCGGCGGTCTTCTCGCGCGCGGCCATCCGGTCCACCACCTCCTTTTGCAGCATGAAGTGCTGGTCGGCGATGCGGTGCGCGAAAGGCAGCAAGGCAAACAGAATGGGGGTGGAGATGTTGTAGGGCAGGTTGCCCACCACCCGCAGCGGCTGGCCCGCCGCGTCGGCCAGGGCCGCGAAGTCCACGCTCAAGACATCGCCCTCCAGCACGGTGAGGCCCTCGCGCTTGCGCAGGCGGGCGGCAAGGTCGCGGTCGAGTTCGATGACGGTCAGGGCCTTGCAGCGGTGCAGCAGTGGCGCGGTGAGTGCGCCCAGGCCGGGGCCGATTTCCACCAGGGCTTGGCCCGGCAGCGGCGCAATGGCCTGCACGATGTCTGCGATCACCCCCTCGTCGGTCAGGAAGTGCTGGCCGAAGCGCTTGCGTGCAATGTGGCCCATTCGGCTCAGATCTGCGGGGCTTCGCGGCGCTCGACGTAGGCGCGCGAACGCATCTCCTTGATCCACTCACCGTAGGCTTCTTCGAACTTCTGTTCGCGCAAGGCCGCACGGGCCTGGTCGCGCAACTGCTTGTTGTCCAAAGCGGTTTCACGGCGTTCCACCACCTGGATCAGGTGCACACCGAAGCGCGAGACCACAGGCTCGGACAGGCCACCTGGCGGCAAGGGGTTCATGGCCTGCTCGAACTCTGGCACGAACTGACCGGGCGAGGCCCAACCGAGGTCACCGCCGCTGGAGGCGGTGCCGTCCTCCGAGCGCTCGCGCGCGATGTCTTCGAAGCGCCGTGTGCCCCGCTCGATCTGCGTGCGCCACTCCCGCATCTGGCGGATGGCGGCGTCACGGTTGCTGGCGTCGTTGACCCGCAGCAGGATGTGCCGTGCGCGGGTCTGGGTCACCCGAAACGCCGCACCGTCGCGTCGCTCGATGAGCTTGAGGATGTGAAAGCCCGCACCGCTGCGCACCACCGAAGGTGCCACGGCACCGGCGGCCAGCGGCCGTACGGTTTCCAGGAACAGATCGGGCAGGCGGTCGGCTGGTCGCAGACCGATCTCACCACCTCGTTCGCGGTTGGCATCTTGCGACAGGGCCTTGGCCACCGCAGCGAAATCTTCGCCTGCCCGCACGCGGGCCATGGCGGCGTCGGCCAGGGCGCGCCGCTCGGACAGCACGGCGGCAGAGGCCCCTTCGGGCACGGGGATCAGAACCTGGGCGATGTTGTACTCGACTTCACCTGCGCGCTGGCCGCGCTGCTTTTCGATGTAGTCCTCCACTTCCGTGTCGGTGATGCGCACCCGCTGAGACACCTCGCGCTCGCGCATGCGCTCCACGATAATCTGCTCGCGCACCGTGGCGCGAAAGCGGTTGAAGTCCATGCCCTCAGCCACCATGCGGTCGCGCAAGGTCACCACCGAAATCTGGTTTTGCGCCGCGATGTTGGCCAAGGCCCGGTCCATATCGCCATCGTCGACCCGGATGCCCCCTTCTCGAGCCTGGCTGAGGATGGCGCGCTCATCGATGAGCGAGTCCAGCACTTCGCGCTCCAATTGATCACCGGGGGGCAGCGGGGAGCCGGTGCGTTGGGCTTCGGCGCGCAGGCGCTGGGCGCGCTGGCGCACTTCGAAGGCGGTCACCGACTCCTGGTTCACGACGGCCACGATGTAGTCGGCCATGCGGGGCTTGGCCGCCGGTTGCGCCATGGCGCTGGTGCCCAGAGCCAAGCTGGCCCACAGCGCGGCTGTGAACAGCGGGCGGGCCCATGCTGCTGCAGGGGTGGCGCCGGCGGTGCCGGGTGCGTGGGCCATCGGGCCCGGAGTGATGCGGGGGTTCATCGTGGCGCTATTGTCATGCATGCCGCCCGGGCGGGATCAGAAGCGCAGCGGATTGGCGCGCGAACGGGTCAAGCCCGACAGCTCCAACTGGAAGATGAGGCGCGTGACCACTTCGGCCACGCCGGTGGATTGGCGCTGGACCCCCAGGCGCATGATCCAGCACCCGGCATCGCTCTCCAGGCCCAACAGGCTGTCGGCCAACTTTCCCTCGCGGGTGTTGTAGTTCAGCCGGGTGGCACCGGTCACCTGCAGCGTGCAGTCCTGGCCTGCGCCCCCGCCCGCAACCGGGCTGAGCCGGCGGTACAGCGGCCAGTTGGCGCGCAGCTCCACCGTTTCGGCCAGGTCGCGCGCATAGCGGTAGGAGGCCAGCAGCGTGGTGTTGAGCGCCGGCTGGTAGCGCAGGGTCAGCACCGAGCGGGTGGTGCGGCCCACATCCGGGCTGTACTGCACGGTGCTGTCCACCCCCCATGGGGAATTCAGTCCCACGGTAGCGGCCAGCAGCACGTCGGACAGGCGCTGATTGGACACGCTGCCGGCCGGCGTGGTGGTCTGGTCTCGAAATTGCACGCGCTGGGCAATCGAGCCGCGGATCCACTCGGTGCCACTGGCCTTGTCGATGGAGCGCGTGGTCATGCCCAGCGTCACCTGGTGGGCATCGGAAACCCGGTCGATGCCCGAGAAGGCGTTCTCGCTGAAGATGGAGGTGCTGTTGAACTCTTTGGGTGCGGCATCGAAATTGGGCAGGCCGCGTTGGTCGCGCATGGGGGTGTTGACGTACACCAGGCGAGGCTCCAGCGTTTGCATGAGCTGGCGCTGACCCAAGCGCCAGGGCCGCTCAAAGTTCAGCCCGCCATCCACGCTCAAGGTGGGGATGGTTCGGGACAGGGTGTCTTCGGCGACCAAGGGCGTGCCCGGCAGTGCGGTGCCGCTGTCCAAGTGGTAGCTGGCGGTGTTGAGGGTCAGCTTGGGGATCACCCAACCGGCCGCGGCAATCCAGGGCCGGCTGATGGTGGCCAGCGCATGCCAACGCTGCCCGTTGCGCAATTGGGGCGCCAGGTCCAGGGCCATGTCCGGCCGCGTGAACCGGTTGAGTTCGGTCTCCAAGGACAGATCCAGGCCGCCCCAGGCCTGGGTCAGGGCACTCACCCCCACCTGTGGGCTGCGCTGGTAGGGCGACACAAAGGCCCCATTGGGGTCCGCGCCCTGAAGCACTTGCCAATGCTGCACCCGCGCGTACACCAAGCCCGTGGCGCCGCCCCATGCCCAGGGTCGTTCGGCCTGCGCGCTCTGCGCCAACAGCCTGGGCTGCAGGTTGGCCTGTACGCGCTCGGCGTTCAAGCCTTCGGCCACGTCGAGCACGCTGAAGCTGCGCCGCTGGAAGGTCTGGGTGTGGGCGAAGTCCTTCCAGTAGTCGTCATCGGACACCCGCAGGCCTTCGGTCCTGAGCTGCACGCCAGCCACGCGCCAGATCTGCTGCCAGTACAGGGCACTGCGGGACCGCTCCAGCACCTGGTCCTGGGGCAGGTGGTGCAGCTGCAAGAGGCCAGCCTGTGCCGAGCCCATCTGCCGAAACTCCAGCTCCACGGCCGGGCCTCGGCGGGTAGCCATGATGGGCGTGACCGTGGCGTCGTAGTGGGGTGCCAGGTTCAGGTAGTACGGCGCGCTGACCTCAAAGCCGCTGCGCGTGTCGGCCCGCGCCGTGGGTGGCAGCCAGCCGCTGCGCCGCGCGTCACCCAGGGGAAAGCCCAGCCGGGGCAGCACCACCAGGGGCAACCCCAGAAAGCGGATCTGCGCGTTCTCGGCCACGCCTTCCTCGCGTTCGAAATCCAGCAGGATGCGCGGGCTGCGCAGCTCCCAACCCGGGTTGGCATCGGCCTTGGGTGGGCCGCCCAGGGCCGGGGCAGCGGCCAACTGAAGCAGGGCCTGCGGCGCAGGGTCTGGCAGCATGGCCAACGCAGCCGGTGCACGCGTCACCCCGGGGCGCGCCCCAGCGTCGCGCAGTGGCCGCCCGGCATCGTCGGCCAGGCAGCTGGTCAGCCGCGCGTCCCGGATCTCCACGCGTTGGGCGTCCAGGATGCGCAGCATGGACCCGCTGCCCCCGGACATGGATTGGCCAAAAAAGAAGATGGGCGCTCGAAACTCGCCCACCGAGCGGTCCAGCTCAAACACGCCGGATTCGCCCTGCAACCGGTCGCGTTCACGGGCCCAGCGCACGCCGCCACCGTCGATGTAGACGACCCGTCCCGTGGCATCAAAGCGCAACTGGGGCGCTTCCATCCTCAGCGCGCCTTGGCCCAACCGCACCCGGCCCTGCGCTTGGCTCACCCCATCGGGTACGCCCTGCAGGGTATCGGCCTCCAGGACCACCGGGGGTTTGTTGGCCTGCGCGCTGCCCACACACAAGGCGAACACGCCGCCCAGGAGGGCCCGACAGGGCCAAGTGCTCGCTTGCATGGCCGCGGAAAGGGGGCGTGGGTCGGCGTGGCTCATCACTAGAATCGGTCGAGTTTAGCGACCCCCACATGAGTACACCCCCAACGCCCCTTGCGGCCGTCGCCTGGGCCGACCCCGCCCGCCACGCGGCCTTCAGCGCCTGGTTGGGTTCATTGGTGCAGCCCTTGGGCCTGCACCCCGACACCCTGCAAGCGGCCTCTGCCGATGCCAGCTTTCGGCGTTACCTGCGCCTGCAACAGGGCCAGGCCGGCAGCGTGATCGTGATGGACGCACCGCCGCCGGAGGATGGTGTGCGCCCTTTTGTGCGCCTGGCGCATCAAATGCAGGCTGCAGGCCTGCACGGCCCGCAGGTATTGGCGGTGCACGAGGAGCTCGGCTTCGTGTTGTTGTCAGACCTGGGGCAGGAACTGCTGCTGCCCACGCTGCAGCACGCACAAGCCACCGAAGCAGCGCAGCAACCCCATCGGCCGTCGCAGGCCGATGCGTTGATGCGCCGGGTCGGGCAGGCCCTGGTGCAGTGGCAACGTGGCATGGACGCTTCGGCCTGGCCGGCCTTCGACGAGGCCCTGCTGCGCCGCGAGATCGCGCTCTTTCCCGAATGGTGTGTGGGCCGCGAGTTCGGCCAGGTGTGGAACCAGGCGCAGCAGCAGGCCTGGGAGCGCGTGTGCCAGCGCCTGGTGGACAGTGCCCTGGCCCAGCCCACGGTGGCCGTCCACCGCGACTGGATGCCCCGCAACCTCATGGTGTGTGGGGAGCAGTTGGGCATCCTGGACTTTCAGGATGCGGTTCGTGGCCCGGTCACCTACGACGCGGCCTCCATGCTGCGCGACGCGTTCATCAGTTGGGACGAAGAACGCGAAATCGATTGGGCGGTGCGCTACTGGCAGCAGGCCCGGGCCGCTGGCGTGCCGGTGCAGGACGACTTCGGCGAGTTCTGGCGGGCCCTGGAATGGATGGGCCTGCAGCGCCACCTCAAGGTCTTGGGCATCTTCTGCCGACTCAAGCACCGTGATGGCAAGGCGCATTACGCGCAAGACCTGCCGCGCTTTTTCGCCTACGCCACCAAGGTGGCGCTGCGCTACCGAGAACTGGCGCCGCTGCTGCCCCTGATCGAGCCCCTGTCGGGCTTTGCGCTGGAGCAGGGCTACACCCTGCGCTGAGACCGGCCGCGCCGCTCAGGGGTGGGCGGCGATCACCTGGGCCACGGCCGCAGTCAAGCGCTTGGCATAGGGGACATGCAGGAACTCGTTGGGGCCGTGCGCATTGGACTTGGGGCCCAGGACACCGCACACCATCATCTGCGCCTGCGGGAATCCTTTTTGCAGCATGCTCATCAGGGGAATCGTGCCCCCCTGCCCGATGAAGCCCACGGGCGCACCGTAGTGTGTGCGTGAGGCGCCGTCCAAGGCCTTCATCAGCCACGGCGCGATGTCCGGCGCGTTCCAACCGCTGGCCCCAAAGGCGCCGGCACGGCCATCGGGCGTGAAGGTCACGCGGGCGTTGTAGGGGGCGTTGTCTTCCAGCAGGGCCTTGAGCCGAAGCGCGGCTTGGTTGCCATCGACCAGGGGCGGCAGGCGCAGGCTGAGCTTGAAGGCGGTGTAGGGCCGCAGCACGTTGCCCGCATTCTTCAACTCCGGAAAGCCGTCGGCTCCCACCACGGACAAGGTGGGGCGCCAGGTGCGGTTGAGCAGGGCCTGCACCGGGTCGGTGGTGGTGGGCAGGGCGGCCGTGCCATCGGCGCCGCAAGCCCAGGGGAAGCGCTTCCAGACATCCTGGCCCAAGATGCCGGCCGTGGTCTGGGCCTGAGCCAGGCGCTCGTGCGGAATCTCGCAGTGAAAGCCCTCGGGCAGCAGGTGGCCGGTGCGTGCATCTTCCAAACGGTCGAGCACCTGACGCAGGATGCGAAAGGACGAGGGCACGAGCCCGCTGGCGTCGCCCGAGTGGATGCCTTCAGACAGGATCTCCACCTTGAGCACCCCGGAGACCATGCCGCGCAGGCTGGTGGTCAGCCACAGCTGATCGTAGTTGCCGGCGCCCGAGTCCAAACACACCACCAGGCTGACATCGCCCAGGCGCGGCTTGAGCTGCTCGATGTAGGCCGGCAGGTCGAAGGAGCCACTTTCCTCGCAGGTTTCGATCAAGCCCACCACACGGGGCCGAGAGGCGCCTTGGCGGTCCAGGGCTTCCAGTGCCGTCACGGCGGCATAGGCGGCATAGCCATCATCGGCACCGCCGCGGCCGTAGAGCTTGCCGTCCTCCAGCTTGGGCGTCCAAGGGCCCAGGTCGCTTCGCCAGCCGTTGAACTCCGGCTGCTTGTCCAGGTGCCCGTACAGCAGCACGGTTTGGCCACTGGCGTTGTCACCGCGCGCGGGCACCTCGAAGAAGATGACCGGTGTGCGGCCCTCCAGGGCAATGAGCTCCAGCTTCAGGCCCGCCACCTGTCGGGATTCGATCCACGCCGCTGCGTCGCGCGCCACGCGGTCGAGCAGGCCTTGTTGTGCCCATTGCGCATCGAACATGGGGCTCTTGGCGGGAATGGCGATGTAGTCCCGCAGGGCCGGGACGATGGCCTGGTCCCAGCGCTCATCGGTGAACTGCTGCAACGCGGCCGGCTCCAGCAGGGTCAGGCGTTCGGGTGCATTCATGTTCAGCTCCGTTCAGGCCGCAACCCACCTGGGGGTTCAGCTCAGCCAAGCATCGTAGCCGGTCTTGAGGATGAGCAGCGTCACCACGGCGATGAAGAAATGCCGAATCAGCCTCGAGCCGTGTCTTAAGGCCAGCCGTGTGCCCAGGAGGCTGCCGGCCATGTTGGCCAGCGCCAGCACCGCCGCCAGCTGCCACCACACATGGCCGCTGAGGGCAAACAAGACCAGGGCCGAGCTGTTGGTGGCCGTGTTCAGAAGCTTGGCGCCGGCCGAGGCGTGCAGGAAGTCCCAGCCCAGCAGGCGCACCATGGCGAACACGAAGAAGCTGCCGGTACCGGGGCCAAAGACGCCGTCGTAGAAGCCCACGACCAGGCCGATGGCCGCGGCTGCGGCGGCCTGTTTGCGACCGACCCAG
The DNA here is from genome assembly GCA_046094505.1 of Betaproteobacteria bacterium. GTDB lineage: Bacteria > Pseudomonadota > Gammaproteobacteria > Burkholderiales > Burkholderiaceae_C > RFTU01. The sequence goes on along the minus strand of JBJTHN010000044.1, from coordinate 2,848 downwards.
CGCGGGGCATGGTGTTGGCCCAGGTCCTTGCGCATGAGCGTGTAGCCCAGCACCAGGAGCAGCAGCAGGGGCAAGGCTTTCTTCAAGCCTGAGGGGTCGATTTGCGTGACCACCCAGGCACCGGCCGCACTGCCGGCCAGTGCAGCCGGCAGGGCCGGCAACACCGCCGCCCAGGGCATCTGCACCCGCTTGGCGTACTGCACGGTGGCCAAGGCCGTGCCCCAAACGGCCGTGGCCTTGTTGGTGCCGAACAAGGTGGCCGGACTCAGGTGGGGAAACACGCTGAAGAGCGCGGGCAACAAGACCAGTCCGCCGCCGCCGATGATGGCGTCGACAAAGCCGGCCATCAAGGAGGCTGCGGCCACGAGCAGCAGGTCGGGCATGGCGGGGTGGGGCTCGGGGGTGGGTTGGGCGTAGGGCCGAATCGGAAAAACAAAAGGCGTCGGGTGTGCCGACGCCTCTTGCAGCGGTGCAGCCTCGATGGGGCTGCCGGTGCCGAAACCGAGTGGGTGGTCGGCAACCTCGTAGTGTGTCTCCTCACACCTCCAACCCTGGAGACCTTGATCAAGCCACCAAGGAGAGTCCGGAGAATGTATGCAGGCCCGACCTTTGGGACCACCGTGCTAACCCTGCCACGCCCCAGGGTGCTTCTGGGGGGCTTCAGGCCTGGTCTTGAATCAACCAGGCCGCGGCGCGTTCAGCGATCATCAGGGTGGGGCTGTTGGTGTTGCCACTGGTGATGGTGGGCATCACGCTGGCGTCCACCACGCGCAGGCCCGCCACCCCCTTCACGCGCAGCCGGGTGTCCACCACCGCCAAGGGGTCGTCTGCGCGCCCCATGCGGCAGGTGCCCACCGGGTGAAAGATGGTGGTGCCGATGTCGCCGGCCAGCCGCGCCAGGTCTTCATCGCTTTGGAACTGCACACCAGGCCTGACCTCCTGGGGTTTGAACGGGGCCAAGGCCGCTTGTGCGGCAATGCGCCGTGTCAGCCGCAGGCTGTCGGCCGCCACCTGGCGGTCTTGCGGCGTGGCCAGGTAGTTGGGCTGGATCAGGGGGGCGTCCATCGGGTCGGCCGATCGCAGGTCCACCCGCCCCCGGCTGGTGGGGTTGAGGTTGCACACGCTGGCGGTGATGGCATCAAAGCGGTGCAGCGGTTGCCCGAAGGCGTCCAGCGACAAGGGCTGCACGTGGTACTGCACATTCGGCCAGGGCTGCTGCGGGCTGGAACGGGTGAAGGCCCCGAGTTGCGAGGGCGCCATGCTCATGGGGCCGCTGCGGCGCAGCAGGTACTCCAGGCCGATCACCGCCTTGCCCCACAGGCTGTTGGCCAGCGTGTTCAGGGTTCGGGTGTTCTGAACACGGAACACCGCCCGGATCTGCAGGTGGTCCTGCAGGTTGCCGCCCACACCCGGGGCGTCCAGGCGCACCGGCACCCCATGGCGCTGCAGCAGTGGCGCTGGCCCAATGCCCGAGCGCTGCAGCAGCACCGGCGTGGCCACGGCCCCGGCGCACAGCAGCACTTCGCGCGTGGCCGTGACGGTGACCGACTCACCTTGGCCGTCCGGGCGCAAGACCACGCCGGTGGCCCTCAGTGGGGCGTCGCCGCCGCCCGGTGGGCCCTCCAGCAGCACCCGCTCCACCAAGGCGCCTGTCCAAATTTCCAGGTTGGGGCGGTTGGCCGCCGGCTTGAGAAAGCCTCGGGCCGTGTTCCAGCGCACGCCCGATCGCTGGTTCACCTCGAAGTAGCCCACGCCCTCGTTGTTGCCCAGGTTGAAGTCTTCGGTGGCCGCGATCCCGGCCTGTTGGGCGGCCTCAGAGAAAGCGTCCAGGATGGGCCAGTGCAGCCGCTGCCGCTCCACGCGCCATTCGCCCCCCGGCCGTTTGCCGCTGGGGTCGTGCCCCGGCGCGGCATGGCCGGGGCGTTCGCCCGCCCAGTGGTCCTCGTGTGCCAAGAAGGCCGGCAGGCAGGCGTCCCACCCCCACTGGGGGTCCCCGGTCAGCTCGGCCCATTGGTCATAGTCGCGGCGCTGGCCTCGCATATAGATCATCCCGTTGATGCTGGAGCAGCCGCCCAGCACCTTGCCGCGCGGGTAGCGCAGCTGCCGGCCGTTGAGGCCGGCTTCGGCTTCGGTCTGGTACATCCAGTCGGTGCGGGGGTTGCCGATGCAGTACAGGTAACCCACGGGCACGTGCACCCACAGGTAGTCGTCCTTTCGGCCGGCTTCCAGCAACAACACGCGCACCGCCGGGTTGGCGCTCAGGCGGTTGGCCAGCAGGCAACCAGCCGTGCCGGCCCCCACGATCACATAGTCAAACGGGCGGTTGCTGGAGCTCATGGCGCCCATTGTGGTCACCCGTTCCAACACCCGCAGTGCCGGCATGGGTGGGTTTTCATTGAGTCGAATAAACAACAAATACCCGCAAGCCTCAATAGTCGGCTGGGGGGTGGCTGATAATTATGAAGTCTGGGTTTGATGCGGCGCCTTCGCTTGAATGGTTCACGACGGGTTGAAGCTCTACCAGGTTCCAGTGATGAAAGGGCTTCCCCATGGGAAACAAGTTGTATGTGGGCAATCTGGCCTACAGCGTTCGTGACGAGTCGCTGCAGACGGCATTTGCGCCGTTTGGCACCGTGACTTCAGCCAAGGTGATGATGGACCGCGAAACCGGCCGTTCCAAGGGTTTCGGCTTTGTAGAAATGGGTTCTGACGCCGAGGCTCAGGCTGCCATCAATGGCATGAATGGCCAGGCCCTCGAAGGCCGTGCCATCGTGGTCAATGAGGCACGCCCCCGTGAGGAGCGCCCGGGTGGCTTCGGCGGCGGTGGCCGTGGTGGCTACGGTGGCGG
>JBJTHN010000043.1:0-28960 GCA_046094505.1 Betaproteobacteria bacterium | reverse complement strand
GTTCGGTCACGGGCATGGTGCTGGGGTGGGGTTCGCGACGCGGCGACGGTGCCGTTGAAGGGGCCCGCTACAGCGGGAAAACCCGTGATTCTACGGTCTTGGCCTGTCCCGTGAACACGGCGCAGCCGCCCATTGCGCCGCACCGTAGACTGGCGGCCATGCCCGTGACCGAACCCTTGCACCGGCCCTTGGGGCCTACACAGAACGCGCCATGCGCCTTGATCCTGGCAGCCGGCCGGGGCGAGCGCCTGCGTCCCCTGACGGACACCATCCCCAAGCCACTCTTGCCGGTTCATGGCAAGCCCATGATCGAGTGGCACCTGTTGGCCTTGGCTGCAGCGGGCGTGCGACAGGTGGTGATCAACACGGCTTGGTTGGAGGAGCAGTTCCCCGCAGCGCTGGGGGACGGCAGCCGTTGGGGCTTGCGCATCACCTATTCGCACGAGGGGCGCCAGTGGGGCGGTGCCCTGGAGACCGGTGGCGGCGTGGTCACCGCCTTGCAGGCGCTGGCGCTGCACGACGACCAACCGTTTTGGTTGGTGTCGGGCGACATCGTGGTGCCCGGTTTTGCCTTCGAGCCTGGCGTGGCCGAGCGCTTCGCACACAGCGCCGACTGGGGCCTGCTGTGGATGGTGCCCAACCCGCCGTTTCACACGTGCGGAGACTTCTGCTTGGACGAAGGGGGCCGCCTGCAGCGCCTGGCACCGCCGACGGCACCGGGGGCTGCCCCCGTGGCCTCATCGGGCCGCGCCATGACCTATGCCAGCCTGGCCTTGCTCAAGCCGGCACTGGTGCAGGGCCTGCAGCCGGGCCAGCGCGCGGCCTTGGCGCCCAGCTTGTTTGCAGCCGCCGATGCCGGGCGCTTGGCTGGCCGTGTGTGGGACGGCCCCTGGCAGAACGTGGGCACGCCTGAGCATTGGCGCGCCTTGCAGGCCGCTCCCTAGGCGCCCAAGGCCCACTGCGCCACCGCGATGTACAGCGGTATGCCCAGCAGGATGTTGAAGGGAAAGGTCACGCCCAGCGACAGGCCGAAGTACAGCGCCGGTTGCGCTTCGGGCACGGCGTGGCGCAGCACCGCCGGCACCGCGATGTAGGAGGCGCTGGCAGCCAGCACCATCAGCAGCGCGGCATTGCCCACGTTCATGCCGGTGGCGATGGCCAGACCCAAGGCCAGGCCCGCATGGGCCAAGGGTGCCAAGAGCCCCCAGGCCAAGAGCAAGCGCGGCATGCCGCGCAGCGTGTGCAGGTGGCGCGCCGTGAGCAGGCCCATGTCCAGCAGGAAGAAGGCCAACATGCCCTTGAAGAGGTCGCCTGAAAACGTCTTCATGGCCGCTTGCCCAGCTTCTCCCGTGGCCAGGCCTACCGCCATGGCGCCCAAGAGCAAGAGTTGCGCGCCATCCGTGAAGGACTCATGCAGCACCTTGCCGATGGGCAAGGGTGGAACGGGCCCCGCGCCGGCGCTGGCCAGGGCAGCCGACCCGGGCTGAGGGCCCGCAGCCACCAGCGCAGCGGCCTGCTGGCGCCGCAGCATATTGGCCAACAACACCGCCATGATGATGGCCGGAGACTCCATCAGCGCCATGGCTGCGGCCATGTGGCCACCGTGCACCACGCCGCGCCCGTCCAAAACCTGCACCGCCGTGATGAAGGTGACGGCGCTGACCGACCCGTAGGTGGCCGCCACCGCAGCCGCATCAAAGCCCGACAGCCAGCGCCGCAGGATGGTGTAGCCGATGGCTGGGATGACCACGGCCAGCAGCACCGCGCAGGCCAGGCTCACCCCCACTTCGCGTGTCAGGCCCGATTCGGCCAGGGCAAAGCCACCCTTGAGGCCCAGGGCCATCAACAGGTACAGCGACAGAAAACGGGCGATGGGCTGCGGAATCTCCAGGTTGGACCGAACCAACCCGGCGACCGCGCCAAACACAAAGAACAGGATGGCCGGGTCTAAGAGTGTGTGCATCCAGCCATCGTAGGGGAAACAGGATAGGTCTGAAAATCGATATTTCGACCTTTATCTATAGATAAAAGTCGATGGTTGTCTACACCCGCTCCAGGATGACAGCGATGCCCTGGCCCACGCCGATGCACATGGTGCACAAGGCATAACGGCCCTTGATTCGGTGGAGTTGGTTGACCGCGGTGGTGGCCAGCCGTGCACCGCTGGCGCCCAGCGGGTGGCCCAGTGCGATGGCCCCACCATTGGGGTTCACTCGGGCGTCATCATCGGCCAATCCCAGCTCACGCAGCACCGCCAGGCCTTGCGCCGCGAAGGCTTCATTGAGCTCAATGACATCCATCTGGTCCAGGCGCAGCCCGGTGAGCTCCAGCACCTTGCGCGTGGCCGGCGCCGGGCCGATGCCCATGATGCGCGGGGCCACGCCGGCCGTGGCCATGCCCACCACACGCGCCCGAGGCGTAAGGCCGTGGCGCGCCGCAGCAGCCTCGCTGGCCAGCAGCAGGGCGCAGGACCCATCGTTCACGCCCGAGGCATTGCCTGCAGTCACCGAGCCATCGGGCCGCACCACGCCCTTGAGCTTGGCCAGCGCCTCCAGTGAGGTTTCGCGCGGGTGCTCGTCTTGGCTCACCACGAGGGCCTCGCCCTTCTTCTGAGGGATGGTCACGGGCGTGATCTCGGCGTCGAAGAAGCCCGACTTCTGCGCGGCCACCGCCTTGAGTTGGCTGGCCAGGGCCATGCGGTCCTGGGCCTCGCGTTCGATCTTGAAGTCCAGCGCCACGTTCTCGGCGGTCTCGGGCATGGAGTCCACGCCGTAACGCTCCTTCATCAGCTTGTTGATGAAGCGCCAGCCGATGGTGGTGTCGTACACCGCGTTGGCCCGCGAAAACGCACTCTCAGCCTTGGGCATCACGAAGGGTGCGCGGCTCATGCTCTCCACGCCACCGGCGATCATCAGGCCGGCTTCACCGGCTCGAATGGCGCGTGCGGCGGTCCCCAAAGCGTCCAGGCCCGAGCCGCACAGGCGGTTGACCGTGCCGCCGGGCACTTCGATGGGCAGGCCAGCCAGCAGGGCACTCATGCGCGCCACGTTGCGGTTGTCCTCGCCAGCTTGGTTGGCGCAGCCGTAAATGACGTCGGTAAGCGCAGCCCAGTCCACCTTCGTGTTGCGGGCCATCAGGGCCTTGAGCGCAATGGCGCCCAGGTCATCGGTGCGAACAGAAGAAAGGGCGCCACCGTAGCGGCCGAAGGGGGTGCGAATCGCGTCGCAAATGAAGGCGTGGGTCATGGGTTCTCTCCTGTTGGCGGCGCAGGGCCCCGCCGGGGTGGTTTGGGTTTCAGCCGGCAAGCAGTTCGATGTCCGTAACCGCCTGCAACTGGGCCAGCGTGATGCCCGGCACATGGTCGATCACATGGCCGCGTCCCTGGCGCAGCTCAATCACCGCCAAGTCGGTGTAGATGCGGCTCACGCACGATTGGCCGGTCAAGGGGTAGGTGCAACTCGGCACCAGCTTGCTCTGGCCCGCCTTGGTGGTGTGCTCCATCATCACGTAGGTACGTTTGGCACCAATGGCCAGGTCCATGGCGCCGCCCACGGCCGGAATGGCGTCGGGCGCCCCGGTGTGCCAGTTGGCCAGGTCGCCATTGGCCGCCACTTGAAAGGCGCCCAGCACGCACACATCCAGATGGCCGCCGCGCATCATGGCGAAGCTGTCGGCGTGTTGGAAGTAGCAGCCGCCGGGCAGCAGCGTCACCGGCTGCTTGCCCGCGTTGATGAGGTCGTAGTCTTCCTCGCCGGGCGCCGGCGCCGGGCCCATGCCGATGACACCGTTCTCACTCTGAAGGATGACCTCGCGGTCTGGGGGGATGTGGTTGGCCACCAGGGTGGGCAGCCCAATACCCAGGTTCACCACCGCGCCGTCGGCGATGTCTTGCGCCACGCGGGCGGCCATCTGGTCGCGGCTCCAGCGGGGCAGTGGGGCTGCTGCAGTGGGGTTCTGATCGGTGCTCATGCGCGTTGCTCCTTGAAGCCGCCGGCCTGTGTGGCTTGGCGCGGGATGCAGACCACGCGCTGAACGAAGAGGCCCGGGGTGACCACGGCCTCGGGATCGAGGCCGCCCAAGTCGACCACCTCGTGCACCGTGGCCACGGTGACCTTGGCCGCGGTGGCCATCACCGGCCCGAAATTGCGCGCGGTCTTGCGGTAGGTGAGGTTGCCCCAGCGGTCGCCACGCTCGGCCTTGATGAAGGCGTAGTCGGCGTGGATCGGGTACTCCAGCACATAGGGCTTGCCGTTGATCACCCGCGTTTCCTTGCCCTCGGCCAAGGGCGTGCCATAGCCGGTGGGCGTGAAGAAGGCGCCGATGCCGGCGCCGGCAGCGCGGATGCGCTCGGCCAGGTTGCCCTGCGGCACCAGCTCCAACTCCAGCTCGCCGCTGCGGTATTGCGCATCGAAGTGGTGGCTGTCAACCTGGCGCGGGAAGCTGCAGATGATCTTGCGCACCCGGCGGGCCTTGATCAGCGCGGCCAAGCCGGTTTCGCCGTTGCCGGCGTTGTTGTTGACGATGACCAGGTCGCGTGCGCCTTGCTCGATCAGCGCCTCGGTCAGTTCGTTGGGCAGGCCGGCCGTGCCGAAGCCGCCGATCATGACGGTGGCGCCGTCGGGCACATCGGCCACGGCCTGCGCCAGGGTGGGTATCAGTTTGTTGACCATGGGGGCACCGGGTGGAGGGGCATGGAAGGGAAACGGGTGGATCCGGCCAATTGTTCTAAATGCGAACAAATGATCGTATTAAGAACATTTTAGGGGCAGCGGCGCCCCTGTGCAAGCGCATCGGGGTGTGCACACAGGCCTGACAATCTCCGCAGGAGGCCCCATGCTCTACAAATTCAAATCCCGCGCCACGGCGGATCTCGTGATGCTTGAGCCCGCCGGCCGCCGCCTGCTCGAGGTGCTGGGCCGCGAGCCCTGCGAGCAAGGCATCTTCGAAGCACAGGACCTGCCCCGCCTGATGCAACAGTTGGAACAGGCCATCGAGCTCGAAGAGGCCCACTTGGAGGAGGCCGAACGCCAAGCGCGGGAAAAGGGGCAGACGATCCGCCGACCCGAGGTCAGCCTGCGCCAACGCCTGTGGCCGATGCGCGAAATGATGCGCCGCAGCCATGCCGAAGGCCAGGCGATCGTGTGGGGGGTCTGAGTGCAGCCGGTTACCCGCATCATCCTCATTCGTCACGGTGAAACCGACTGGAACGCCCAGACCCGGATTCAGGGACACATCGACATCGCCCTCAACCACCGTGGTCGTTGGCAGGCCAAGCGCTTGGGCGCTGCTTTGGCCGATGAGGGCATGGCGGCGGTGTACAGCAGCGACCTGCAGCGCGCACGCGAGACGGCGCAGGCCGTAGCCGATGCGGCGGGCCTTTCCGTGCAGGTGAGCCCCACCCTGCGCGAGAGGGCTTTCGGCAGCTTCGAAGGCCATACATTTGCCGAAATCGAAGCCCGATGGCCTGAACAAGCGATGCGTTGGCGGCGCCGGGATCCCTCATTTGGTCCTCCGGGCGGCGAAACCCTGCAGGCCTTCTTCGAGCGCAGCGTGCAGGCCGTGCATGACCTGGCCGAAGCGCATCATGGCCAGGCGGTGGCCATGGTGGCCCACGGCGGTGTGTTGGATTGCCTGTATCGCGCAGCCACCGGCCAGTCACTGGGTGCGGCACGCACCTGGGCGATGGCCAATGCCGGCATCAACCGGCTTTTGCGCGCCGGCGATGTGTTCACCCTGGTGGGCTGGGCCGATGTGAGTCACCTGGACGACGAGCCCACAAGGGACGAATTGAACGAGGACGGGCGCTGAGCCTTGCGGCCCCGGCCACGGGCCGCTTCAGCTACTCGGGCTTTCGAACAGGTCGCCCCGCGTGGACGGCGGCACCAAGCCCAGGTGTCGCCAAGCCGCTTGCGTGGCCACCCGGCCGCGCGGCGTGCGCTGAAGAAATCCTTGCTGGATGAGATAGGGCTCGATCACATCTTCGATCGTGCCAGGCTCTTCGCCGATGGCCGCGGCCACGTTGTCCAAACCAACAGGCCCGCCGTCAAAACGGTGCACCACGGCCTCCAGCAGCTTGCGGTCCATCACGTCGAACCCCTTGGGGTCGACATCCAGCATTCCCAAGGCCGCATCGGCCACGCTGGCCGTGATGCGCCCCTGTGCCTTCACATCGGCGTAGTCGCGCACCCGGCGCAGCAAGCGGTTGGCAATGCGCGGCGTGCCACGCGATCGACGCGCAATCTCCAGCGCCCCTTCGTCGTCGATGGGCACACTCAACAGTCCAGCCGATCGGCGCACGATGCGCGCGAGTTCTTGCGGGGTGTAGAACTCCAAGCGCGCCACGATGCCGAATCGGTCGCGCAAGGGGTTGGTGAGCATGCCCGCACGCGTGGTGGCGCCCACCAGGGTGAAGGGCTGAAGGTCGAGCTTGATGCTGCGCGCGGCCGGCCCTTCGCCGATCATGATGTCGATTTGGTAGTCCTCCAGCGCCGGGTACAGGATTTCCTCGACCACCGGGGACAGGCGGTGGATCTCATCGATGAACAGGACATCGTTCTTCTCGAGGTTGGTGAGGATGGCGGCCAGGTCCTTGGGCTTTTCCAGAACGGGGCCCGAGGTTTGGCGCAGGTTCACACCCAACTCGGCCGCGATGATGTGCGACAGCGTGGTCTTGCCCAGCCCCGGCGGGCCAAAGAGCAGCACATGGTCCAGGGCCTCCGAGCGCTGGCGTGCCGCGCCGATGAAGATCTCCAGCTGCTCCCGGGCCTTGCTCTGCCCCACATACTCGGTGAGCTCTTTGGGCCGAAGGGCTCGCTCCAGCGCCTCTTCCCGGGCGCTGCCGGTGTTGGCGCTCACCACGCGAGCCCCGGGGCCCGCGGGTGCGGGCGCGGGTGCGAACTCGTCGGTTTGGATGGTCATGACAGGGCCTTGAGCGCGTATTTGATGCCTTCGCTCACCCCCAGGTCAGCCGGCATGGACTTCAGTGCTGCGGCGGCCTCCTTTTCGCCGTAGCCCAGGGCCAACAGGGCCTGCAGCACATCGGCCTGGCTGTCGTTGGCCAGCGCCGGCATCGGCTGCCCCACCGGTTCCAGCTTGCCCTTGAGTTCCAGCAGCAGGCGCTCGGCCGTCTTCTTGCCGATGCCCGGTACCTTCACCAGCCTGGCTGTGCTTTGCTGCGCCACCGCTTGCGCCAGTTCTTCGGCGCTCAGGCCCGAGAGCACCGCCAAGGCCGTGCGTGGCCCCACGCCGCTGACCTTGACCAACTCCCGAAAGGTGCGCCGCTCGGCATCGGTGAGAAAGCCAAACAGCAGTTGCGCGTCTTCACGCACCACGAAGTGGGTGAGCAGGGCCACGGGGGCGCCGATGGCGCCCAGTTGGTAGAAGGTGCTCATGGGCACCTCCAGCTCATAGCCCACGCCCTGCACATCCACCAGGATGCGCGGCGGTGCCTTTTCCAGCAGCAGGCCTGCAACTCGTCCGATCATGCGCACATGGTAGCGGGGAAGCGCGGTCGGTCGGGTGTTGGCATACCTCAGGCGCGCCGGCCCGCGCCCGCCCCTGACGTCATCCGGACCTGATCAGGACCTGATCAGGCCCAGGCGCTGCGCCTCCAGCGCAGCCTCGGCCCGTGACGAAATGCCGAGCTTGCGGTAGATCTGCTTGACGTAGCCGGCAATCGTGTAGCGCGACAAGCCCAGCTGCTGTGCGATTTCCGGCAAGGTACAGCCCTTGGCCACCCGCAGCATCACATCGCCCTCCCGCGCGGTGAGCGTCACCTTGGGAAGGGGCAGCGCGTTGGGCTGGGGCGAGCGCTTGAAGTGGCTGATCACCCGGCGCGCGATCGACGGCGACAAGGGCGGCTCGCCGCTGCGGATGCGCTGCAGCTGTTCCTCGAATTGGGTCCGGTTCTGGCCCTTGAGGATGTATCCAAAGGCGCCGGCCTCCAGGGCCGGGAACAGGTACCGGTCGTCGTCATGGATGGCCACCACCACGGTTTGCTGGGCGGCTTGATGCCCTTGCAGCCGTTCCACCAGGTCCACACCACAGCCGTCGCGCAGGCCCAAGTCCACCAGGGCCAAGTCCACATGCCCTTGGTCGATGCAGGCCAGGGCCTGCTCTCGACGGGTACAGACCATCACCAGTGCCTGGGGGAACAGTCGCGCCAACAGTTCGCTGAGCCACACACGGAGCTCGGCCTCGTCTTCGAGTAGCAAAATCGACATCATCTTGTCTTTCATCGTGTCGGCAAACCATCTTCTCCAAGTCGCTGTCGGCGCGCATCGGGGGCTGATAAACGAAGCCAGCCCAACTGTGAATTCATACCGTATGTGTGGACATTCCTGGCCTGCCACGCCACAGGCGTGAGCTTGTCAAAGCAGTGCACGGGCGCAGGCGTGACAATCGCGGCACGCCACACGATCGACACACCTTGATCCTTCAACACATCCTCCCCGAAGACGACACGCCCACGGTGCTGCGCATTTGCGGACCCTTGGATGAGAACCTGCGCGCCCTGGAAAAGGCCTGCGGGGTCAAGCTGTCGCGCCGCGCTGCGCAGTTGCGCATCGAGGGTGAAGACTCGGCGGTGCACAGGGCGGCGGCGCTGCTGGTGGAGATCGGCGCCTTGTCTCGAAGCGGCGACATCCCGCCCGAGCGCCTGGCTTGGTTGCTCAGGCCCGCCTCGGCGCCCTCGGCCAGGGTTGATCAAGGGCAGAACGCCCAGGCCGGGGCAGCGATGGGTGGGAGCCAGGCCGACGCACAGCCCGTGCTGCACACGCGGCGGGCCGACCTGCAGGGCCGCACCGCCACCCAGGTGCAGTACATGCGCCAAATCCTGTCGCACGACCTGACCTTCGGTGTGGGCCCAGCCGGCACCGGCAAAACGTTCTTGGCCGTGGCCTGTGCCGTGGACGCCCTGGAGCGCCACCAGGTGCAGCGCGTGCTGCTGACCCGCCCGGCCGTGGAAGCCGGCGAGCGGCTGGGCTTTCTGCCTGGCGACCTGTCTCAAAAGGTCGACCCCTACCTGCGGCCGCTGTACGACGCCCTGTATGAGCTGATGGGCTTTGACCGCGTGACCCGGGCCTTCGAAAAAGGCTTGTTGGAGATCGCGCCCCTGGCCTTCATGCGCGGGCGCACGCTCAACCACTCCTTCGTCATCCTGGACGAGGCGCAGAACACCACGCCCGAGCAGATGAAGATGTTCCTCACGCGCATCGGCTTCGGCTCAAAAGCGGTCATCACCGGCGACTCCAGTCAGGTGGACCTGCCGCGCGGCATCACCAGTGGCTTGCTCGATGCATGGCGGGTGCTCAACAAGGTCGAGGGCATCGCCTTCACCGAGTTCACCGCTTCGGACGTGGTGCGCCACCCCTTGGTGACGAAAATCGTGCAGGCTTATGAAGACGCGCGCGGGCATTCGGCTGTGCGTGGCGCGGCCGGCCGCGGCGGCCGCTGACGCACCGGGCCTGCGCAGACACTCCCGGCACCTGAGAACACGCGCCAGAGCCTATGTTGAACCTGTCCTTGCAGCAAGCCGATCCGCGGCACCGCGGAGTCTTGAGCCGCCCCTTCGTTCGGCGCTGCCTGGCTGCAGCGATCTCGGAGCCCGCCGAAATCACGGTGCGCGTTGTGGACGCCGTGGAAGGCCGCGCCTTGAACCTTGACTTTCGGGGCAAGGATTACGCGACCAATGTGTTGACCTTCGACTACTCGAGCGCATCGCCCGTTTTGGCCGACCTGGTGCTGTGCGCGCCCGTGGTGGAGCGTGAGGCCCAGGCCCAAGGCCTGAGCCTGGAGCACCACTACGCGCACCTGTTGGTGCACGGCGCGCTGCACGCATTGGGCTGGGACCACGAGGACGACGCCCAGGCGGCTGATATGCAGGCCTTGGAGGCCTTCATCTTGGCGACGCTGGGCGTGCCCGACCCCTACGCGCCGCAGCGCTGAGCGGGCCGCAGACGCGCACGGGCGCCGCAGGCTCGGCGGCTCTGCGCCTCTGGGCCTCTGGCCGCTAGGCTGCCCTCAACAGGCGGGCCACATCGCGCGCAAAGTAGGTCAGCACACCGTCTGCGCCGGCACGCCGGAAGGCCAGCAGGCTTTCCATCATCACGGCGTCATGGTCCAGCCAGCCGTTGGCCGCGGCGGCCTTGAGCATCGCGTACTCACCGCTGACCTGGTAGGCGAAGGTGGGCACGTGAAACTCGTCCTTGACCCGCCGCACGATGTCCAAGTAAGGCATGCCCGGCTTGACCATCACCATGTCGGCACCTTCTGCAATGTCCAGGGCCACTTCCCTCAGCGCTTCATCGGTGTTGGCCGGGTCCATCTGGTAGACCTTCTTGTCGCTCTTGCCCAGGTTCTTGGCTGAACCCACCGCGTCTCGGAAGGGGCCGTAGAAGGCGCTGGCGTACTTGGCGCTGTAGGCCATGATCTTGGTGTGCACCTGGCCCTGGGATTCCAAGGCTGAGCGGATGGTGCCGATGCGGCCGTCCATCATGTCGCTGGGCGCCACGATGTCCACGCCCGCGGCGGCCTGCACCAGGGCTTGTTCGCGCAACACCGCCACCGTCGGGTCGTTGAGGATGTAACCACTGTCGTCGAGCAGCCCGTCTTGGCCGTGGCTGGTGTAGGGGTCCAGGGCCACGTCGGTGAGCACGGCCAACTGTGGGAAGCGGGCCTTGAGTTCGCGCACCGCCCGCGGCACCAGGCCCTGCGGGTTGCAGGCCTCACGCCCATCTGGGGTCTTGAGCGACTGATCGATCACTGGGAACAGGGCCAACACGGGAATGCCCAGCTTCACGCAGTCTTCGGCCACGGGCATCAACTCGTCCACCGACAGGCGCTGCACGCCGGGCATGCTGGCCACGTCTTGCACCTGCTTGACCCCATCCAGGATGAAGACCGGCAGGATCAGGTTCGAGGCGTGGACGTGATGCTCGCGCACCAGGGCCCGGATGGCCGCATCGCGGCGCAGGCGTCGGGGGCGCGAGGCTGGGTAGGGGGGTAGCAGGTGTTGGGCCATGAGACTTCCTTCAAGGGCCGCCGGCTCAGCGGCCCGTGGTCAGCAGCGTCGGCTGGTGCGACGTCTCGAGCGTGAATTGTGTGGCCGTTGTGGTGGCCGTGAAGTGTCAATCTTAATTGACACCTCTGTGCGTCCTGTTTCGGCTGAGGGTAAGCCCTGTGCTCCGGTCTACTAGGGAACAACCACAAAGTCAGCTTCAGGTAAGTCCTAAAGCCAGGATGGGCCCAAGAAATTTCATTGACCATGTTGTTGTTGGCGTCTTGTCTCAAACTCATCGCGGAAATCGCCCTGTTCGGCTTGGCTGGGCGGTGGCTTTTGGGCCTGTTGGCGGGGCAAAAGCGCGAGCAAAACCTCTTCTATCAAGCCCTGTCGATGCTGACCAATCCCTTCACCGGCCTGGTGCGCCGCGTCACGCCGGCTTTGGTGGTCGACCGCCACATTCCCCTGGTGACCTTCATCCTGCTCTTTTGGGTGTGGTTTTTCGCCTTGTCTGAGAAGGTGCAGCTGTGCCGCGCCAACCCCTTGCAGGGCCTGTGCCAATGAACACGTCGATGAGCACTCCAGCACGCAGCGGCTCCGGCCGGGACTTCTTCATGCTCAAGTGGCGCGGCCGTGCCTTCTTGTTCTTGGGCATGCAGCAACAGGCGCTGGATACCTTTCAGGACATGCTGGCACGGTGGCCGCAGGACGGATACGTGCTTCAGAGTTTGGCCAATATCGAGGCCGCCGCTGGGCGGCTACACCGCGCGGCGCAGCACCTGCGCCGTTTGGTCACCTTGACGCCCACATCGGGCGCCGCCTGGTTCAACCTGGCCTATGTGCTGGAACAGCAGGAACAGGCACAGGAGGCCGAGCAGGCCTTTCGCAAGGCCATCGAACTGGAGCCCTCTATCGACCGCGCTTGGTATGGCCTGGGCTTGGCGCTCATTCGGCAGCAGCGGTTCGAAGAGGCCATTACCGCACTCAAGCGCAACACCGAGATGCAGCCCATGAGCCCCTTTGGTTGGTACCAGTTGGCCCGAGCCCATATGGATGTGGGGCAACGCGATGAGGCCGCGCGCGTGATTCGTCACCTGGAGGGCTTTGAGCCCAAGGTGGCCGCGCAGTTGAGGCGCGAAACCGGAATCGGGTCATCGAAGGACGTCGGCACCCGCTGAATTCCTTCGATGGCCGCGAAGAGCGGAAGACACCCCCGCTGGTTAGGGTGGCCCCTGTTGGGGCTTGGGTGTGTAGTCAGAATCGGTGCCCCCCGTTGGGGTAGTTGGAGACAGGAGTCTTGCTCATGGAAGTGACGGAAACCCACCTGCGCTACTGGCAGAAGAACCTCAGGCTGACCGCAGTCCTGTTGGGAATCTGGTTTGTGGTGACCTATGTCGTCGCGTTCTTCGCCAGGGATCTGGCATCAATCAATTTCTTCGGCTGGCCATTGAGCTTTTACGTGGCGGCGCAAGGTTCGCTCATCGTGTATTGCTTGATCATTTGGTACTACGCCAAGCGCATGAACGAGCTCGACATTGAGCACGGCGTGGCCGAAGAGGAGGAATAAACATGGCTGGACTCGCTCCTGAAGCCGGCGGCGCAGCCCCGGCAGGCTCCAACAAAGCCTTCAAGCAGCAGCTCAACAAGGTGTACACCTGGTACACCGGGGGCTTCTTGGTGTTCATCGTGTTGCTGGGCATCCTGGAACAGATGGGCCTGCCGCGTAACTACATCGGCTTTACCTTCCTGGTGGCCACCGTCCTGCTGTACGGCGGCATCGGCGTGATGAGCCGTACCAACGATGCGTCGGAATACTACGTGGCCGGCCGCCGCGTGCCTGCCGTGTACAACGGCATGGCCACCGGCGCCGACTGGATGTCGGCTGCGTCGTTCATCGGCATGGCCGGCACGCTGTACCTCACCGGCTACGGCGGTCTGGCCTTCATCATGGGCTGGACCGGTGGCTACTGCCTGGTGGCGCTGTTCCTGGCGCCCTACCTGCGCAAGTTCGGCCAGTTCACCATTCCCGACTTCCTGGGTGCCCGCTACGGCGGCAACTTGGCACGTCTGGTGGGCATCATCATCGCCATCATCTGCTCCTTCGTTTACGTGGTGGCGCAGATCTACGGCGTGGGCCTGATCACCACGCGCCTGACGGGTGTGGACTTCGGCCTGGGCATCTTCTTGGGTCTGGGCGGCATCTTGGTGTGCTCGTTCCTGGGTGGCATGCGTGCGGTGACCTGGACCCAGGTGGCCCAGTACATCATTCTGATCATTGCCTACCTGATCCCCGTGGTCTGGCTGTCGGTGAAGCAGACCGGTGTGCCCGTGCCCCAGGTGATCTATGGCCAGCAGTTGGCCAAGGTGACCGAGCGCGAGAAGCAGCTTCGCGAAGACGAAAAGGAAAAGGAAGTCATCGCCATCTTCAAGGCGCGTGCGGATGCCGCTACCGAGAAGCTCAAGGACGTGCCGGCTGCCATGGCAGCGGATAAAGAAGCTGCCGAGAAGAAGCTGGCCGACCTGAAGGAAGCCAACGCACCGGTGGCCGACATCCAGGCCGCCCAGAAGGCGCTGGATGCCCTGCCGGCCACCGAGGCTGATGCGAAAAAGGCCTACACCGCAGCCAAGACCGCCAACGAGGCACGTGCCAGGCCCCTGGCCGGTATGCCGGGCCATGCCACGGTGTACGCGGGTGACCCCAATGGCGACGCCAAGGCACAGAAGACCTTCAACGAGTCTCGCCTGAACTTCATGGCCCTGGTGTTCTGCCTGATGGTGGGTACGGCCGCGTTGCCGCACATCCTGATGCGCTACTACACCACGCCGTCGGTGAAGGAAGCGCGTGAGTCGGTGGCCTGGTCGCTGTTCTTCATCTTCTTGCTGTACTTCACTGCGCCTGCACTGGCCGTGCTGGTCAAGTACGAGGTCTTCAACAACCTCGTGGGCTTGCCGTTTGACAAGCTGCCGGTGTGGATCAGCAACTGGGCCAAGGTCGATCCGACGCTGTTGTCCGTAGCGGACATCAACAAGGACGGCATCTTCCAGTTGGGTGAGCTTCGTATTGGTGGCGACATCATCGTGTTGGCCACGCCGGAGATCGGGGGCCTGCCCTATGTGATCTCGGGCATGGTGGCTGCCGGTGGTTTGGCTGCGGCGCTGTCCACTGCGGACGGCCTGCTGCTGACCATCGCCAACGCGCTGTCGCACGACCTTTACTACAAGATGATCGACCCCAACGCCTCCACCGCCCGCCGCGTGTCCATCTCCAAGGCCCTGCTGTTGGTGGTGTCCCTGGCAGCGGCCTACACCGCGTACACCGTCTACGTGACCAAGCAGGCTGACATCCTGTTCCTGGTCTCGGCGGCGTTCTCGTTCGCGGCTGCGGGCTTCTTCCCGGCACTGGTCTTGGGCATCTTCTGGAAGCGTGCCACCTCTGCGGGCGCGGTGCTGGGCATGATCGCCGGCTTCGGCGTCACCCTGTACTACATGGCCACCAACCATGCCTGGATGCGCACCATCTTCGGTGTGACCCAGCCGGTGGACCTTTGGTACGGCGTGCTGCCGATCTCGGCAGGTTTGTTCGGCGTGCCCGTGGGCTTTGCGGCGATCATTCTGGTGAGCCTGTTAACGCCGGCTCCCAAGGCTGAGATCCAAGAGCTCATTGAGCACGTGCGCTACCCGAGCATCAAGGGTGACATCAACACCCAGGCGACCTGATCGCCTTCACACACCCCTGTCGGCGTGAGCCGGTGGGGGGGGTGAATCCAAGGGCCCCGATCCGTCGGGGCCCTTTTTTGGGTGCGCCCGGCACGGGCGCTCTCTTGAGTGTTTAATCATCACAGACTCGGCTTATGGCACCGAGCCGATACCATCAGGCCTGAAGCCGTCAGCTCGCCAAGCGTTCGCGCTTCGCGGGCCTTTTTCTTTCTGGAGGCAGGCGATGCCCACACCGGACAACACCACCAATGCAGAGCCTGGGGTCCCGCTTGGCTTGGCTTCCTCGGCCCTGGCCGATGCCTTGCGAGACCGCCTGGCGCGATACCTGCCGTTTTCGCAGATGCGGCCCGAGCACGTGGACGGATTCTTGGCCGCCGCCAGCGAGGTCTACTTTGAGCCCAGCGAGGTCATCCTTCAGGCCGAGAGCGGCCCCGTGGACCACCTGTACTTCCTGCGTCAGGGCAGCATCACCGGACACCGCGGGCCCCAGAGCATCTACGACGCCAACATCGAGTACGTGACGGGCGACTTGTTCCCCGTGGCGGCCTTCATGGGCCGCAGGCGGGTCTCCTTGACCATCACCGCCAACGACGACACCTTCTGCCTGCGCGTGCCCCGTGCGGCGGTTGAAGCCTTGGCTGCCAACAGCGCCCCGTTTGCTGAAGTGCTCAGCCGCCAGATGCTGCGCTTTGTGGAGGCCTCTCGTCGAGCGTTGCAGCTCGAACAAGCCTCCGCGGCATTGGCCAGCCAAACCCTGGAACGCCCCCTGGGCGCCTTGATCCGGCGCCCGCCCATCACCTGTTCGGCCACGGACACCATCGAGCACGCCCTGCGCCACATGCACCAGCAGCGGCGCGATTCGGTGCATGTGGTGGATGGGCAGGGAGCGCCTCAGGGCATCCTGACCCGCTTTGACGTGCTCAGCCGCATCACGCTGCCGGGCCTTCCCCTGAGCGAAGCCGTCGCCACGGTGATGACCTCGCCGGTCACGAGCCTGAGCACCGAGCACTCCGCAGCGGATGCCGCCATCCTGATGACGCGCATGGGATTTCGGCATGTGCCGGTCACCCGTGACGGCGTGTTGGTGGGCGTGGTCACCGAACGCGATCTGTTTGCCATGCAGCAGATGTCGATCAAGCAGTTGCATACGGCCATCCGCACCGCCGTCACCCAGGAGGACTTCAAGGGCGCAGCAGCTGACATCCGACAAACCACCCGCGCCCTGCTGGCACAGGGCGTTCAGGCGCCGGCCCTGACCGAGCTCATCAGCCACCTCAACGATGTCCTCACCCAGCAGATGGTCACCGTCAAAGCCCACGCACACGGCTTGGACCTGGGGCAGGCGTGTTGGTTGGCCTTTGGGTCGGAAGGCCGCTGCGAGCAGACGGTGGCCACCGACCAGGACAACGGGCTGATCTTCGTCAGCGAAGACCCGCAGCGGGACCGGCCGGCTTGGTTGGCGTTTGCGCGGGAGGTCAACGAGTGGCTTGATGCCTGCGGCTATCCCCTGTGCAAGGGGCAGGTGATGGCCAGCAACCCGGCGTGCTGCCTGACGCCGCAGGAGTGGCGCCAGCGGTTCCTCAAATGGATCGAACAAGGCTCACCCGAGGACCTGCTGGCCGCCAGCATCTACTTCGATCTGCGGCCCTTGGCTGGGCAGCTTGAATTGGCGCAGGGCCTCATGGAGCTGGTGGCCGATAAGGCCCGTGCCAATCCGCGCTTTTGTCGTCAGCTGGCCGAAGAGGTGCTGCGCAGCCCTGCAGCCTTGGGTTGGTTGGGGGGCATTGAAGCGCAGTCGATCGATGGTGTGCCCATGTTGGACCTCAAGCTGCATGGAACGGCTGTGTTCGTGGCGGTGGCGCGCCTGCGCAGCCTAGCCGAGGGCATCACCGAGGTGAACACGCGGCGCCGCCTGGAGGCCATTGCACGGATCCGCGGTGTGCCGGCCCACCATGCCCAGGCCTGGGTGAGTGCCTTTGAATTCCTGCAGATGCTGCGCCTGCGAACACAACTTCAAGGGCCCGATCCGGCAACGCCCCACGCGGGGCCCAACCACATCCGCTTGGATGCCCTCAATGACATTGACGAGCGCATCTTGAAGGAGACCCTGCGTCTGGTTCGTCGCCTGCAGCAGGACGTTGAGCTCGATTACCGGCGGGGTTGAGCATGTGGGCTTCGTTGTCGACTTGGTGGGCGAGCCTGGCCCGCCGCCGCGCCGCCCCGTCCGGGGGGTTGCCGGCCCCTGGCCGATGGCTGGTGGTGGACGTGGAGTCCAGCGGCTTGGACCCTTCGCGAGACCGTCTCTTGGCCATCGCTGCTGTGGCGGTGCATTTCGATGAGGATTTCCGTCACCCCCGCATCGAACTCGGTGATGCCTTTGAGGTCCTGCTTCGCCAAGCACGGCGCCACACCGAGCAGGCTGACAAGGCCAACATCCTCATCCACGGCATCGGGGTGGGCGCGCAACGCAACGCCCGGCCGGCCCAGGAGGCGCTGCAGGCCTGGTCGCGCTTTGCGGCCGACTCGCCCCTGGTGGCCTATCACAGCGCCTTCGATCAGGCCATGATCGACCGTGCCATGCAGGCCGCGTTCGGGCGGGTCCTGCCCAACCCCTGGCTGGACCTGGAACACGTGTCCGCCCTGGTGCACCAGGACCCTCGGCCCCGGCCGCTGGACCATTGGCTCAAGCGCCAGGGCATCCATTGCCTGATCCGGCACCAGGCTGCGGCCGACGCACTGGCCACGGCTGAGCTGATGCTGAGCTTGTGGCCCAAGGTCAGGGCACGTGTGAACGGGCGGTTTTCCGTGGTGTCCGATTGGGCGCAGTCCCACCGCTTCATGGCTGGGCGCCCCGGCTCGCGATAATCGGCACATGAGCGCGTCCTACCTCTGGGTCAAGGCCCTGCACATCATCTTTGTGGCCAGCTGGTTCGCCGGCCTGTTCTACCTGCCCCGGCTCTTCGTCAACTTGGCCATGGTGGACCCCCACAGCACGGCCGAGCGCGATCGGCTGCTGCTGATGGCACGCAAGCTGCTGCGCTTTTCGACGCTGCTGATGGTGCCGGCCCTGCTGGCCGGTGTGTGGTTGTGGCTGGTGGTGGGCATCGGTCGCGGCCCCGGCAGCGGCTGGATGCACGCCAAGCTGGCCCTGGTGTTGGGCGTGGGGGCCTATCACCATGTGTGCGCGCGCCTGTTGCGCCAATTCGAGCAGGGCCACAACACCCGTTCGCACACCTGGTACCGCTTCTTCAACGAAGCCTCGGTGCTGATGTTTGCCGCCATCGTGGTGCTGGTGGTCGTCAAGCCCTTCTAGCCGCGCCGCCACCCGCGACTGTCGAGCCTGATTGCACGGCGGCCCCATGAACCGGTTTATTCGCCGCCGTCGGCCTCCCCCCAGTACGGACTTCAACCGTGATGGCCGTGGCCAGCGCAGCCTGTCGGTGCTGGTGGCGGCCTTCATGGTGATGCTGGTGGCCTATGCCAGCCTGTATCCCTTTGAGGGATGGCGCTGGCCCACGGGTGTCGACTGGACCAGTGGCTGGCAACTGCCGTGGCCGCGTTGGCGGGACCGTGCCGATGAATGGTTGAACCTGCTGGGCTATGTGCCGGTGGGGATGGTGGTGACGGTGGCGCTGCTGCGCCGCGGCTTGAACCCCTTGTTGGCGCTGGGCTTGGGGATGGCCTTGCCGGCCCTGCTGTCGTATTCGATGGAGCTGCTGCAGATGCTGCTGCCGCGCCGGGTGCCCTCGCTCAAGGACTGGGCCGGCAACACCTTGGGGGCTGCGATGGGCGCGCTCCTGGCCTGGGCATTGCACCGTTCGGGCTGGTTGCAAGGAGCGCGCATCTTGCGCGACCGGTGGTTTTCCGGCGAGAGTGCCGGCGCCTTGGTGCTGTTGCTGCTATGGCCGGTGGCCCTTTTGGCGCCTTCCTCCTTGCCGTTTGGCCTGGGCCAGTGCTGGGATGAGGTCGAGTCGCTGTTTCTGTGGGTCTTGGGTCAACTGCCGCTGAGCGCCTGGGGCCTGGACGTGGACGTGCAGCCGACGGCGCTGGCGGGCGAGGTCAAACCCCCTTCGACGCCCGCGCAGATTCTGGCCATCGCGCTGGGGGCCTTGTCGCCCCTGGCCTTGTGCTGTGCGGCCATGTCGGCCGGCCTGAAGCGTTTGGTGCCCATGTTGGCCATGGCCGCGCTGGCCTTGGCATCGATGACGCTGTCCACCGCGCTGAACTTCGGGCCGGGCCACGCCTTGTCCTGGCTGACGCCGGGGGCCTGGCTGGCCTGTGCGCTGTGCATCCCCTTGGCCTTGCCCTTCGTGTGGTTGCCCCGGCGCTGGTGTGCGGCCCTGGCCTTGTTGATTCTGGCCGTGGGGGTGGCCCTGGGGGCGCAGATGCCCACGGGCGCGTACCACGCGCTGAACCTGCAAGCCTGGGAGCAGGGCCGCTTCATCCGCTTTCACGGGCTGGCGCTGTGGGTGGCCTGGCTGTGGCCCTACCTGGCCATGGCGTGGCTCATGAGCCGGCTGGCACGGCCGCAGCGCTCGAGCTGACGTGGCCATGGGGCCGGAGGGCCGGGCACCGCTGCGGCCTGCCTACAATTTGCCCATGAGCTACTACAAGCACCATGTGTTCTTTTGCCTGAACCAGCGCGACCAGGGACAGCCGTGCTGCGCAGGCCAGGGCGCGCAGGAAGCCTTTGACCATTGCAAGTCACGCGTGAAAGCCTTGGGCCTGAACGGGCCCGGTGGCGTGCGGGTGAACAAGGCTGGGTGCCTGGACCGTTGTGCCGGCGGGCCCGTGGCGGTGGTGTACCCGCAAGGCATCTGGTACAGCTTTGTGGACCGCAGCGACATCGACGAGATCGTCGAGCAGCATTTGGTGAACGGGCATCCCGTTGAGCGCTTGATGCTCGCACCCGATGTGGGCCGCTGAGGGGCTCCAGGGGTGAACGCTCACACCGAACGCCGCCTGTTGGCGGGCCCGTCGGGGCCCCTGGAGGTGGCCCTGCACGTGCCGCCCGGCCCTGCGCATGGCAAGGGCTTGGCCCTGATTTGCCACCCGCACCCGCTGCACGGCGGCACCATGGACAACAAGGTGGTGCAGACACTGGCCCGCGCGTTCCTCCAACTGGGCTGGCGCAGCCTGAGACTGAACTACCGCGGCGTGGGGCAGTCTGCGGGTGAATGGGACGAAGGCCGGGGCGAGACCGACGATGCGCAGCACGCGCTGTTGGCCGTGGCCGAGCCCGCGGAGCCGCTGCTCTTGGCGGGTTTCTCCTTCGGGGGGTTCGTCGCGGCCCAACTGGCCCAGCGCCTGGCCCAAGCTGCACGCCCCGCCAAAAGGCTGGTCTTGGTGGGCCCGGCCACTGGCAACTTTGCACTGCCACCGGTGGCCCCTGACACCCTGGTGGTGCACGGTGAAGCCGATGAGGTGGTGCCGCTGCAATGCACCCTGGATTGGGCCCGTGCCCAGGCCTTGCCGGTCACGGTCTTGCCCGGTGTGGGTCACTTCTTTCATGGACAACTGCCCTTGCTGAAGTCCCTTGTGTTGCGCGCACTGGACCCCGCCGCAGCGGTCCAGTCACCCTGAACCAAACCCCCTATGCTGATGTCATTTCAGTTCCATCGCCTGCAAACACTTCGGGCCCTGAGCCTGGCGGCCCTGTGCTGGACCCTCGTCCACACACCGACCCTGGCCCAGGCCCCACAGCCCCCTGAAGTGGCGGCGCGCCAGTACATCCTGATGGACATCACCACCGGGCAGACCTTGGCCGAGCGGGACGCGGACACCCCGTCGGATCCGGCCTCCCTGACCAAGCTGATGACCGCCTACCTGAGCTTTCAGGCGATCAAGGACAAGAAGCTCTCGCTGGACCAACGCCTGCCCGTGAGCAAACGTGCGTGGGCTGAACGCCGGGGCGACCCGTCGCTGATGTTCATTGACACCACCATGACCCCCACGGTGGATGAACTGCTGCACGGCATGATCGTCCAGTCCGGCAACGATGCCTCGGTAGCCTTGGCCGAGGCCGTGGGCGGCTCCCTGGACGGTTTCGTGGCGATGATGAACCGCCAGGCGCAGGCCTTCGGCCTCAAGAACACCAGCTTCAAAAACGTCACCGGCATGACCGAAGCGGGCCACCGCAGCAGCGCGCGCGATGTGGCCGTGATCGCTTCGCGTGTGATCCGTGACTTTCCCGAGTTCTACCGCTACTACTCGGTGCGCGAGTACACCTTCAACAAGATTCGGCAGGACAACCGCAACCTGCTGCTGCGCCGCGACCCCACCGTTGACGGCATGAAGACCGGCTACACCGATGCCGCCGGCTATTGCCTGGTGGCCTCCGCGCAGCGCGACTTTCCAGGTGGCAAGCGCAGGCTGTTGTCCGTGGTGATGGGCACGTCCTCGCGTGAGGCGCGGGCCGTGGAAAGCCAGAAGCTGCTCAACTGGGGCTACACCACCTGGGATGCGGTGCGCCTGTTTGAGGCCGACAAGCCCCTGGTGACCAGCGCCGTGTTCAAGGGCGTGGCCAAGGAGGCCCGTTTGGGTGCCGTGGGTGGCGTGGTGGTGAACGTGCCCCGCGGCGAAGCCGACAAGCTGCGCACCGAACTGCAACGCACCGAACCCCTGGTGGCGCCTTTGAGCAAGGGCCAACGCGTGGGCACCGTCAAGGTCAGCACCACTGGTGGGGCCGCTGTGGCCGAGCTGCCCCTGGTGGTGATGGAGCCGGTGCCTGAGGCCGGCATCATCGGACGCACCTGGGACGCCCTGCGCCTGTGGATTCAATGACGCCAACGCTGCAGCCATGGACCAGACCCCCAGCCCAGCGCCCGGCCGCGACAGCCTGATCGAGTACCCCTGCGCCTTCCCCATCAAGGTGATGGGTGAGCAGGTGGCCGGATTTGAGTCGGCGGTGGTGGCGGTGGCGCAGCACTTCGATCCGGGTTTTGACCCCTCAACGGTCGAGCGCCGGCCCAGCAGCAGCGGCAAGTACATGGGCCTGACCATCACCGTCAAGGCCACCAGCCGTGAGCAGCTCGATGAGCTCTACCGCACCTTGTCCACCCACCCCATGGTCAAGGTGGTGCTGTGAGTCCGCACGACGCATGAAGATTCGCCACCTCGGCCGTCGCCCCTGCGCCGATGTGCTGGCCGAGATGCAGGCCTACACCGAAGCGCGCGGCCCCCACACACCCGATGAGCTGTGGCTGGTGGAACACGACCCGGTGTACACGCAAGGCCTGGCCGGGCGCAGCCAGCACGTGCTGGCCCCGGGCACCATTCCCGTGCTGCCCACCAACCGGGGCGGGCAGGTGACCTATCACGGCCCCGGCCAAGTGGTGGCCTACCCGTTGTTCGACCTGCGCCGGCGCGGCCTGTACGTCAAGGAGTATGTGTTCCGGCTGGAAGCCAGCATCGTGTCGGTGCTGGCGGAGTTGGGCATCACCGGCCACCGCGTGGCCGGTGCGCCCGGCATCTACGTGCGTCTGGACGATCCGGCCTCACATGCTGCGCTGACCGGACCGCAACACCCTCAGGACCCTTTCCGCGGACTGGGCAAGATCGCGGCCTTGGGCATCAAGGTGACCAGACACTGTGCCTACCATGGCGCGGCGCTGAACGTGGCCATGGACCTCGAGCCCTACACCCGCATCGACCCCTGTGGCTATGCGGGCTTGCGCACCGTGGACCTGGCCTTCTGCGGCGTGCAGGCCAGTTGGCACGAGGTGGCGCATCGCTGGGCCGAGCGGATTCAGGCCCAGCTGGAGCCTTGAGGCGCACAGGGCGCCTTCGCGCGACAATTGGGGCATGAGCCGTACCGACACGCCCAACACCGTTCGCCAAGCCGCTGCAGCCCAGGCGTACGACGCCACGGCCAAGCAGAAGTCCCAGGCCAAGACGGCCCGCATACCCATCAAGGTGGTGCCGGCCGAGGTGTTGCGCAAGCCCGAGTGGATCCGCGTCAAGGCCGGCAGCCCCAGCACCCGGTTCTACGAAATCAAGCAGATCCTGCGCGAGCACAAGCTGCACACGGTGTGCGAGGAAGCCTCCTGTCCCAATATCGGTGAGTGCTTTGGCAAGGGCACCGCCACCTTCATGATCATGGGGGACAAGTGCACGCGCCGCTGCCCCTTCTGTGACGTGGGACACGGCCGGCCCGATCCCCTGGACGCCGACGAACCGCTGAACCTGGCCAAGACCATCGCAGCCCTCAAGCTGAGCTATGTGGTCATCACCAGCGTGGACCGCGACGACCTTCGAGACGGCGGTGCTGGGCACTTCGTGGACTGCATCCGTCGCACCCGCGAGCTCTCCCCGGCCACCCGCATCGAAATCCTCGTGCCCGACTTCCGCGGCCGCGACGACCGTGCCCTGGGCATCCTGAAGGAAGCGCCGCCGGATGTGATGAACCACAACCTGGAAACCGTGCCCCGCCTGTACAAGGAGGCGCGCCCCGGCAGCGACTATGCCTTCAGCCTGAACCTGCTCAAGAAGTTCAAGGCGCTGCACCCCCAGGTGCCCGCCAAGAGCGGCATCATGGTGGGCCTGGGTGAAACCGATGAGGAAATCCTGCAGGTGATGCAAGACCTTAGGGCGCACGATGTGGACATGCTCACCATCGGGCAGTACTTGGCGCCTTCAGCCCACCACCTGCCGGTGCGCCGCTACGTGCACCCCGATGTCTTCAAGCGCTTCGAAGCGGCTGCTTACGAGATGGGTTTCAGCCATGCAGCCGTGGGGGCGATGGTGCGCAGTTCCTACCATGCCGACCAGCAGGCGCATGCCGCTGGCGTGGGCTGAAGGTCTACCCGGGCACCCTGTAAGCAAGCGCTGCGCTGAACATCACGGCCGGCGCGCGGCGCGCGGCGCGCCTCAGCAGCCGCTGTCAGGTTTCGGCCAGCAGTTGCTCCACCAAGGCGTTCAAGGCCGTGAAGTCCGGCGCACCCACATAGCGTTTGACGATGTTCCCGCGCTTGTCGATCAGAAAGGTGGTGGGCGTGATGCGAATATCGCCAAAGGCTTTGGCGATGGCGCCGGTGTTGTCGATCGCCACCCAGAAGGGCAGTTCGCGGCGCTGCGCGAAGTTCGACACATAAGCGGGCGGGTCGTAGCTCATGGCCACGGCCAAGGTCTCGTAGCCGCGGGCCTTGAAGCGTTGGTGGGTGTCGATCAGCCCGGGCATCTCGGCCACGCAGGCCGCGCAGCTTGTGGCCCAAAAATTCACCAGCACCACCTTGCCCCGCAGCTCGGCCATGCGGCCGGTGCTGCCATCCAAGCGTGTGAAGGCCGTATCCGGTGCCGCGTCGCGTTGCGCGCAGGCACCCACCAAGCCGCATGCCGCGGCCGCCGCGCCCAGCGTGAGCACGCCGCTGCGATGCAGCCACTGGCGGCGTGCCAGGCCGTTTGTCGCTTTCGGCGCAGGCCCGTGGCCCGGTGCGCGCCCGGGCTGGCGTGGTGTTAGCGTTCCCATACGCCTATTATCGAGCTGCGGCCCCAAAAGCGAAACAGCATCCGGATCAGGCCCTTGTGTGCTGTCGCGATAATGCCTTGATGCAAAACAGCTTGGGCCTTCAGCGCGGGGGCCAATGGTTCACCGGGCTCCAGGGGCTGCGCTCGCGCCGGGGCAGCGGCCTGTGCTGCGCCTTTCTGGTGCTGTCCATGAGCGCCTGTTCGCCGGCCTTGGATTGGCGAGATGCGCGCCTGGCGGGCGCGGGCCTGTTGATGCTCCTGCCTTGCAAGCCGCAGGTTCAAGACCGCAGCGTTGAGGTCCAGGGCCAACCCTGGTCTGCCACCCTGATGGCCTGCGATGCCGCGGGCATGACCTTTGCTGCCCTGGCACTGCAGCCTACCCAGGCGCCGGAGCCTGGCGTGATGACGGCTTTGGGTGCGCAGCGCGTGCAGGACCTCGTCCGTTCCGCACCGGACCGCTGGGGCCCATTGGCCGGCGATCAGGCTGCCCCGCCAAGCGTGAAGCTGCCCGCCGGGGCGCAGCAGGCGCAGTGGTCGCGCCACACCCGTGCAGCCCCCGGTGCGGCCGCCACCCACACCCTGGCGCTTTTCATGGCGACACCGCAGGGCCTGGTGCAGTTGAGCGTGCACGGGCAGCGCCTGGATGAGTCGGCCATTGAGAACTTCTTCGGGCAACTGAAGGTGTCACCGTGAATCGCCCGATACAGCTGTTTTTGGCCTTTGCCTTCGGCTACTTTTTCTCTGCCCTTCTCAGGGCAGTGACCGCTACCCTGGCCCCGCAGTTCAGTGCGGAGTTGGGCCTGGGCGCTGCCGACCTCGGCCTCCTGGCTGGCGTCTTCTTCGCCGGTTTTGCCAGCACGCAACTGCCCCTGGGTGCTGCCTTGGACCGCTTTGGCCCCAAGCGGGTGCTGTTGTGCATGATGGCTGTGGCGGTGCTGGCCTGTGCGGCCTTTGCCTTGGCCCAAAGCTTTGCCGCGTTGCTGGTGGCCCGGGCGCTCATGGGGGTGGGTTTGTCGGCCGGTCTGATGGCGGCACTCACCAGCTTTCGCCATGCCTACAGCCCTGAGATGCAGTTGCGCGCGTCCTCTTGGATGCTGATGACGGGTTCACTGGGTATGTTGATGTCCACCGTACCGGTTCATGCGCTCTTGCCCCTGGTGGGCTGGCGTGGCTTGTTCTGGCTGTCGGCTGCCGGTATAGCCGCCTGTGCCGTCTTCATTTGGTGGGTGGTCCCGGCCGATGCACGGGAACGGGGGGTGGTTTCTCCGCAGGATGCCGGCGGCTATGGCCTGATCTTTTGCCACCCCACGTTCTTGCGCCTGGCCCCCATGGGGTTTTGGCACTACGGTGGACTGGTGGCCGTACAGGCCTTGTGGGCAGGGCCTTGGTTCAACCAGGTGACCGGGCTGGATGCAGCCAGCAGTGCCCAGGGCCTGTTCTGGGTCAACCTGGCCATGCTGGTTTCCTTTGCCAGCTTGGGGGCCTTGGTGCCGCGGCTTTCGGCCCGGGGCTGGGGCACCGAGCGGCTGATCCGCTGGGCCAGCCCGGTCAGCACCATGCTGTTGTTTGCTGTGGCGGCCCTGGGGCCGGCGGCCGGGCCGGCCATGGTCGCGCTGTGGTGCGTGTCCTGTGTCCTGTTGTCGCTGTCTCAACCGGCCGTGGGTCAAGCCTTTGCGGCCCATTTGGTGGGGCGTGCCCTGTCCGCCTTCAACCTGGTCATCTTCTTGGGTGTCTTCAGCGCCCAGTGGGGTCTGGGCCTGATCATCGATGCGCTGGTCGCCCAGGGTTGGCCGCGCGTGCAGGCCTTCCAGGGGGCCTTTACGGTCCTGGCCATGGGCTGTGGCATGTGCTACGCGTGGTTCCTGTGGGCGGGCTCACGTGCTACGCGCCGGTCGCAGGCCGGCGGGCAGGCAAAGGGTGCAGAATAGTCGCGCCACTTTCTGACCCGCATGAACGACACCGCCGTGCTCCTCATCGCCCATGCGCCCTTGGCTTCGGCCTTGCGCAGCGTGGCTGAACACGTCTATCCGGATTGCGCAGCCCGCCTGTGCACCCTGGATGTGCCTCCGGGCATGCCGCCGTCCCAGATCGAAGAGCAGGCCCGTGAGTTGATGCGCCAGATGCCGCAGCCTGAAGTCTTGGTGCTGACCGATGTCTTTGGCGCCACACCGTGCAATGTGGCGCAGCGGTTGTCGGACCAGCGGCGCATCCGCGTGGTCACCGGCGTCAACGTGCCCATGCTGTGGCGCGTGCTGTGCTACGGGCAAGAAGGTGCCGAACGCCTGGCCGAGCGTGC
The DNA here is from genome assembly GCA_046094505.1 of Betaproteobacteria bacterium. Lineage (GTDB taxonomy): Bacteria > Pseudomonadota > Gammaproteobacteria > Burkholderiales > Burkholderiaceae_C > RFTU01. The sequence goes on along the minus strand of JBJTHN010000043.1, from coordinate 2,483 downwards.
CATCAGCGGGGCCACGCAGGGTGTGATGGCGGTGGAAGTCCGTGCACCGCAGTATCAGGAGCCACGAAACCCCCATGGTCAAGACCGCCATCACGATCAGTAATCAACTGGGCCTGCACGCCCGGGCATCGGCCAAGCTCACCAAGCTGGCCGGCAGCTTTGCCTGCTCGGTGCACCTGAGCCGCAACGACCGTCGGATCAACGCCAAGAGCATCATGGGCGTGATGATGCTGGCCGCTGGCCTGGGCGCTGAGGTGGAGATCGAGTGCGAAGGGCCTGATGAACAGCGGGCCCTGGATGCCTTGGTGACCTTGATCACCGACAAGTTTGGCGAAGGCCAATGATCGTGCAGCAAGGCCCGCCATGAGCATTCAGGTTTTCGGTCTGGCGGTATCCAAGGGTGTGGCCATTGGCCGCGCCGTGCTCATCGCGTCCAGCCGCATGGATGTGGCCCACTACTTTGTGGACGCTACCCAGTTGGAGCCGGAGGTGGGCCGCCTGATCCGCGCGCGTGACGAGGTGGCTGGTGAACTGCAGGCGCTGCAACGCGACATGCCCAGTGATGCCCCCGGCGAGCTCAACGCGCTGCTCGACGTGCACCTGATGCTGCTGCACGACGAGACCATGATTGCGGCGACCAAGCAGTGGGTGCGCGAGCGCCACTACAACGCCGAGTGGGCCCTGTCAGCGCAGTTGGAAGTCCTGTCTCGTCAGTTCGACGAGATGGAGGACGAGTACCTTCGTGAGCGCAAGGCCGACATTGAGCAGGTCGTGGAACGTCTGCTGCGCGCGCTGCAGCGCTCCGCTCTGGGCGAGGCTGCTGTTCATCATGCGGTCCAGCACGACTTCGGCGGTGAAGAGCCCTTGATTCTGGTGGCCAACGACATCGCCCCAGCCGACATGCTGCAGTTCAAGCGCAGCGTCTTTGCCGGCTTCGTCACCGATGTGGGCGGAAAGACCTCGCACACCGCCATCGTGGCCCGCAGCATGGACATTCCAGCGGTGGTGGGCGCCCGCGAGGCCAGCCGCCTGATCCGCCAGGACGACTGGGTGGTCATCGACGGCGATGCCGGCGTGGTGATCATCAACCCACCGCCCATCGTGCTGGAGGAGTACCGCTTCCGCCAACGTCAAAGTGAGTTGGAGCGCGCCCGCCTGAACCGCCTGCGCCACACGCCGGCCGTCACCTTGGACGGTGAGCGGGTGGAGCTGTTGGCCAATATCGAGATGCCCCGGGACGCACAGGCCGCCGCGCAGGCCGGGGCGGTGGGTGTGGGCCTGTTCAGAACCGAGTTCCTGTTCATGAACCGTGAAGGGCACCTGCCCTCCGAGGATGAGCAGTTCGAGTGCTACCGCAGTGCCGTGCAGGACCTGCAGGGCCTGCCGATGACCATCCGCACCGTGGATGTGGGCGCCGACAAGCCGCTGGAGCGCATGAGCATCCACGAGCTGCGCCATGAGCACGTGCTCAACCCTGCGCTGGGCTTGCGGGCGATCCGCTGGAGCTTGTCCGAGCCCGCGATGTTCCTGCAGCAACTGCGGGCCATTCTGCGCGCCAGCGCCTACGGCAAGGTGCGCATCCTGGTGCCCATGGTCGGCCACCTCAACGAGGTTCGCCAGACGCTGGCGCAGATTGCACTGGCCAAGCGGCAGCTCACCGATGCGGGCATTCCCTTCGCTGGTGCGGAGCTGGGCGCGATGGTGGAGATCCCGGCCACGGCCATCATGATCCCGCTTTTCGCGCCGCACTTTGACTTTTTGTCGATCGGCACCAACGACCTCATTCAGTACACCCTGGCCATCGACCGTGCCGATGAGCAGGTGGCTCACCTGTACGACCCCTGGCACCCTGCGGTGCTGCAGCTCATTGCTTCCACCATCGAGTGCGGCAACCGTTTGGGCAAATCGGTGAGCGTGTGCGGCGAGATGGCCGGTGACCCCGTGTTCACCGAGGTGCTGCTGGCCATGGGGCTGCGCAGCTTCTCCATGCACCCCTCGCGCATTGCCGAGGTCAAGCAGCGTGTGCTGCGCTCCGACACGCGCCACCTGGCGCAGCACCTGCAGGCGGTGCTGATGGATGAGCATCCCGAACAGGCTGCGGCCCGGGTGTTTCGCGCCGCGCGCTGACGGTTGAGCAGCAGCGCTTGCGCTGCATCTGCAAACTGCCGTAGACTGGCGAGCTCCGCTTGTGAACGGTGCCTAGCAAAACCCTTAGATTTCGGTCGAGGTTGACGAGAGGCAAAAAAACGTGTCACAATCGTAGGCTCTGCTGCAAACGGCGGGGTGCTTAGGCGTGTGCTTAAACGGCAGCTCTTCGGGGTGTGAGGTTTGGGTGCTGAGGCTTAGGTGCTTGGGTAGTCTTTTGGGGCTGCTGGGTTTGCGGCGATGTTCTTTAAAAATTGACAGCCGATAAGTGTGGGCGTTCGGGTGCTGGGCTCTGAGAGGGGCTTGAAGCCGCAAGGCAGCTTGTGGTGTGGTGCTTG
>JBJTHN010000042.1:0-38793 GCA_046094505.1 Betaproteobacteria bacterium | reverse complement strand
CCGGCGCGCGGGGCTCTGGCGTCGGGGCGGGGGACGGGGCGGCGGGGGTGGCCGATGGGACTGAGGGGCCCGATGGAGCGGGTGAGGTTGTGTCGCGTGGCCCCATGCGGCCGATGAAGTCGCCTAGGGCATCGTTGACCTGCCGCTGCGCTTGGCTTTCGGCCCGCAGCTTGTCCTGCAGGAACTGCAGCAGCGGGTCCTGCTCCACCGTGGGGTGCAGGTCGACCACCAAACGGTGCTGGTAGCTGGCCACGGGCGCCAGGCTGAACAGTTGCGGTGCCACGGCCTGCTTGAGGTCGAGCACCAGCCGCACCACGCGCGGCTGAAACTGTCCCACCCGTACCGCGGCAATGTAGGGGTCGTCCGGCTGCACTTTGGACACCAAGTCCCGCAGTTGGTTGGACAGCTCCAAGCCCTCGATGTCGATGACCAAGCGCTCGGGCTGGCTCAGCCTCTGGTGGCTGACCGTCAAGGCGCTGTCAGACTCGATCGTGACCCGCGTGTAAAGCGCCGCAGGCCACACCCGAACGGCCTTGACCATGCTGGCCCAGGCCTGCGCGGGCAGGCCCATCATCAGCCAGGCCATGCCCAAACGCTCCAGAACGCAGCGGCGGGACAGGCCCGTACGGTGGTGCCTCATGCCGACCTCATGGCGTGCACGAGCCCAACACCGCATGCGCTGAGGGCGTCCACCCGAACCTCACGCCGGCCGTCTTCGCCTGTGCGCAGGTGAAGCGCCAGGTCAGGCGGCGGCATCAACCCCTGCGCTTTGTCGGGCCATTCGCACAGCTTGAGTCCCGGCATGGCAAACACATCTCGAAAGCCCGCGTCTTCCCACTCCTGTGGGTCTTGGAAACGGTAGAAATCGAAGTGAGAGACAGGCCACCCCACGTCATAGGGTTCCATCACGGCATAGGTGGGGCTCTTGATGCGGCCCTGCACGCCCAGGGCCTGCAGCAGGTGGCGCACAAAGGTGGTCTTGCCCGCGCCCAGCCCACCTTCGAGCGTGATCACGGCATCGCGTGGGGCGGCTGCGGCCAATCCGGCGGCCGCCCGTGCGCAGGCGGCTTCGTCGGGCCAGTGCAGGGTGGCGGTTTCTAGAATGGGGCTATGCGTCACGGTGCACCACAGGGTTCGCGCTCAGGGCCCCCCGCCCTCGGGGACGGCGCCAATCCGCCCGTGGATCCTCAGGCGGTCTGGCTTTGGCTGCAGGCCGATGCACGCGCACTGGGATTCTCACAGATCGGCGTGTCGGATGTGGACCTCAGCGGTGCGGAGGCAGGATTCAGGGCTTGGTTGGAAGCCGGCTTCGCCGGCAGCATGCACTACATGTCGGCCCATGGCCTCAAGCGCTTGCGGCCGGCTGAACTGGTGCCCGGTACCCTACGCGTGGTAACCGCCCGCATGGACTACGGTCCGGGCCCCGCGGTCGGAGATTGGGGTGTGAGCACCGATACGGCCACGGAAGACCTCGACCAGGATTGGCGTGGCGCCGAGTGGGCACGGTTGGCTCAGCCCCAGCAGGCCACGGTGTCCTTGTACGCAAGAGGGCGTGACTATCACAAGGTGCTCCGGCAGCGCCTGGCCCGTTTGGCGCAGGGCCTACAGGCCCGGATTGGCCCCTTCGGCCACCGCGCCTTCACCGACTCAGCCCCCGTGGCGGAGGTTGAACTCGCTCAACGCAGCGGCCTGGGTTGGCGTGGCAAGCACACCCTGTTGCTCAACCGTGACGGCGGCTCCTTGTTTTTCTTGGGTGAGTTGTTTGTCGACCTGCCGCTGCCGCTCACGCCGCCCGTCGGTGAGCACTGCGGCCAGTGCAGCGCGTGTTTGCAGGCCTGCCCCACGGGCGCCATCGTGGCCCCCTACCGGCTGGACGCCCGGCGCTGCATCAGTTACCTGACCATCGAGCACAGCGGGCCCATCGATCCCATTTGGCGGCCCTTGATGGGCAACCGAATCTACGGGTGCGACGACTGCCAGTTGGCGTGTCCCTGGAACAAGTTCGCGCAGCGCCACACGCTGCCGGACTTCCAGCCGCGCTTGGCCATGCGGGATCCACAACTGCTGACGCTGTGGGCCTGGACTGAGGCTGAGTTCCTGCGCCACACCGAGGGCAGTGCCATCCGGCGCATCGGTTACGAGCGCTGGCGCCGCAACCTGGCCGTGGCCTTGGGCAACGGCCTGCGCGGCGGGTGCGCGGATGCATCAGACCCGTGGTGCGGGGCCGCACGAAGCGCCTTGCAGGCGGCGTTGGAATCGGCCTCGCCGATGGTGGCCGAACACATCCAGTGGGCCCTGAGCCAGGGTTCAGCGCCATGAGCGTTGCCCCCGGGTGTTCCCTAGTGCGGATGTGAGGACGATTCCCCGATGCTTCCGGGGGTTTGCGGTTGGGGAGTTCCCGCGCGCCCACCATAATTCCGCGGTTCATCCTTTTTCGGAGTCTCCAGCATGAAGCGTTTGACCCTCAAGCTCCTGTCCCTGGCAGCCCTGGGCGCCCTGAGCGCCGCACCTGCCGTGTCGTGGGCACAGGCGGCCTACCCCAACAAGCCGGTGCGCTTGATCGTGCCCTTTGCGCCCGGCGGCACCACCGACATCGTGGCCCGTATCGTGGCGGAGAAGCTGGGTGCAGCCCTGGGCGGCAGCGTGGTGGTGGAGAACCGCGCCGGTGGTGGTGGCTCGGTGGGGGCGCTGGAGGTGGTGCGCGCCGCCGCAGACGGCTACATCCTGGGCATGGCCACCGTCTCGACCACGGCGGCCAACCCGGCCATCAACGCGCGCATCGGTTACGACCCCATCACCGACTTCACGCCGGTCATCAACATTGCGGCCACGCCCAATGTGATTGCGGTGCATCCGAGCTTTCCGGCGCGCGACTACGCTGGGTTCCTGGCTGAGCTGAAGAAGTCACCCGGCAAGTACAGCTACGCGAGTTCGGGCACCGGCGGCATTGGCCACCTGCAGATGGAGCTGTACAAGAGCCTGTCCCAGACCTTTGTGCTGCACATCCCCTATCGCGGCGCCGGTCCGGCGCTCAACGACACCGTGGCCGGCCAGGTCCCGATGATCTTCGACAACATGCCCTCGGCCTTGCCCTTCATCCGTGACAACCGTTTGGTGCCCATCATCGTGGCGGCCCCGCAGCGCCTGAGCCAGCTGCCCAACGTTCCCACCTTCAAGGAAGCGGGCCTGGAGCCGGTGAACCGCATGGCCTACTACGGTATCTTGGGGCCTAAGGGCATGCCCAAGGACGTCGTCGACAAGATCAACACTGCCGTTCGCAAGGTGCTGGAAGATCCCTCGGTGCGCAAGCGCATCGAAGACACCGGCTCCCTGATCATTGGCAATACCCCCGCGCAGTTTGCCGATCAGATCAAGGCCGAGTTCGATGTCTACAAGAAAGTCGTTGCCGAGCAAAAGCTCAAGCTCGACTGAGTGGACGGCCAACGGCCGGCGGCCCGCCAACAGCGGGCCAGCCGTGCCAATGGCCTCATCCACTGTCTTGGACCGTTTCCTGGATGCCCTGTGGCTGGAGGATGGTCTGAGCTCCCTGACCCTGGCGGCGTACCGGCGCGACCTGAAGCTGTATGCCCAGTGGTGGCATCAGCATCCGCATGGGTCCCTGGAGCAGGGCATCCTGGCCTCCAGCGAGACACACCTACTGGCCTACATGGCGCAGCGCCACGCGCAGTCGCGCGCAGCCACCGTGAACCGGCGCACCAGTGTCTTCAAGCGCTTTTTCCGCTGGGCCTTGCGTGAGCGCCTCATCGAAGAGGACCCCACCCTCAAGATGGGCAGCAGCAAGCAAGCGCTGCGGGTTCCCAAGACGCTCACCGAGGCCCAGGTCGAGGCTCTGCTGGCTGCGCCGGAGCCGTCCACGCCCTTGGGCCTGCGCGACCGGGCCATGCTGGAGCTGATGTATGCCAGTGGACTGCGGGTCACGGAGCTGGTCGCCCTCAAGACGGTCCAGCTCAGCCTGCAGGACGGGGTGCTGAAGGTCATGGGCAAGGGTTCGCGCGAGCGGCTGGTGCCCTTTGGCGATGAGGCCCAGCGTTGGATCTTGCAGTACCTCCAAGGTGCCCGGTCGTCGATTCTCAAGGGGCAGTCCAGTGACGCCTTGTTTGTCACCGCCCGCGGAGGGCCGATGACGCGCCAGATGTTCTGGACCCTGGTCAAGCAGCATGCCGTGCGCGCCGGTGTGCGGGCGCCGCTGTCGCCACACACCCTGCGCCATGCCTTCGCGACGCATCTGCTCAACCATGGCGCCGACCTGCGGGTGGTGCAGATGCTGCTGGGCCACGCCGACATCTCCACCACCACGATCTACACCCATGTGGCCCGTGAACGCCTGAGGCAGCTGCACCAGCAGCACCACCCGCGCGGCTGATGCACACCACCCGCGCGGCGCTCAGTCCGTTTGGTGCAGGGCCAACAGCTCTGCTTCGTCGAAGCCGGCGCGCCGGCGGGCCTCCAGATTGAACGGAGGCTTCAGGCGCGGCGCACCGTACTCGCGTGCAAGCTGTCGGAAGTGGGCCAGGGGTTCCAGCCCCCTTTGGGCGCACAGGTGGCGAAACCAGCGGTTGCCCACCTCCACATGGCCCACCTCGTCGCGCAAGATCACCTCGAGGATCTCGACGGCCCGGGTGTCCCCGGCACGGGCCAAGCGTGCCTGCATCGGCGGTGTGGCATCCAATCCCCGCGCTTCGAGCAGGCGGGGCACCAGCGCCATGCGCGCCAAAACATCGGTCGAGGTTTTGGCCGTCATCATCCACAGCCCATCATGGGCTTCAAAGTCCCCATAAGCGTATCCCAGGGTGCGCAGGTGTGTTTGCAGCAGGCTGAAGTGCAGGGCCTCTTCCCGCGCCACCCGCAGCCAATCGGCGTAGAACGCGGCCGGCAGGTCTGCAAAGCGCCACACGGCGTCCAACGCCAGGTTGATGGCATTGAACTCGATGTGCGCCACGGCATGGATCAGGGCTGCGTGGCCGGTTGCGGTGTGGGCAGAGCGCTGCGGCAGGTCTTTGGGGGCCACCAGGCGCGGACGATCGGGCCGGCCGGGCAGTGCGCGGAGGCCGCCTTCGCACACAGGTTCGCGCAGCAGGGCATCGGGCCACAGCGGCACCCGCTGCCCCAACCAATCGTCGTGCAGGGCCGTGACCGCAGCGGCCTTCTCGTCGGGTTCACGCTGCAACAAGGCCTGCAGCGCGCGCTCGCGCATGTCCATCCTTAGAATCATCTCATGAGTGAGTTGCGCAAGTTCCTGTTTGAAGGCCTTCCCGTGCGGGGCATCTTGGTCCGCTTGACCGAGTCCTGGCAGGACCTGCTGGAGCGCCGCGCCCGAGCGGAGTCGGGGGCCTATCCCGAACCGGTGCGCAAGCTGCTTGGCGAGATGGCCGCCGCCGCCGTGCTCATGCAGTCCAACATCAAATTCAATGGCGCCCTCATCCTGCAGATGCAAGGCGATGGTCCGGTGCGGCTGGCGGTCACCGAGGTCCAGCCAGACCTCAGTTTTCGGGCCACTGCCACGCTGCAGGGCGCGGTGCCTGATGGGGCTCGGCTGGAAGCCCTGCTCAATGTGCAGGGGCAGGGGATATGTGCCATCACGCTGGACCCCAAAGCCCGTTTGCCCGGCCAGCAGCCCTATCAGGGGGTGGTGCCGCTGCACGGTGACCAGCGCGAACCCCTGCAAAACCTCTCTGAGGTTCTTGAGCACTACATGCTGCAGTCCGAACAGCTGGACACGCGCCTGGTCTTGGCGGCAAACGATCAGATCGCCGCGGGCCTGCTGATCCAACGCTTGCCGGTGGGTGGGGAAGGCAACCTCGCAGCCTCCAACTGGAAGAGCGATGAGGAGGCCATCGGGCAGTCGGAAGACTTCAACCGCATTGCCCACCTGAGCGCCACCTTGAGCGCGGAAGAACTCTTGGGCTTGGACGCCGACACCATCTTGCGCCGGCTGTTCTGGGAAGAAGACATCCGCCACTTTGAGCCCTTGCGCCCGCGCTTTGCCTGCCGCTGTTCACGGCAGCGCGTGCAGCGCATGCTCACTGGACTGGGGCACGAGGAAAACGTCAGCATCCTGCAGGAGCGGGGCCAGGTCGACATCGGCTGCGAATTCTGTGGGGCGCGCTACAGCTTTGATGCGGTGGACGTCGCCCAACTCTTTCGGTCCGATTCCGACCAGCCGCCTGCATCCAGGTCGGTGCAGTAGGGGAGCAGCAGGGCCTGCACACCCAGGGCGCCGTGGTCGCAGCCCAGGCCGCTGTTTCAAAGCCGATGCTTCAGCGCGGCACCAGCCCCAGATGGTGTGCCACGGCCTGCGCAGCGCCAAGCAGGCGATCAGGCCCGAAGCCCTGCACCTGTGCATACGGAATGCGTGCATCCTCCAGCAGGGCCATGATCAGGCGCCGAACCGGCTCACGCACCTGGGGACCATCCCGCTGCAGGCCATCGGCTTGCCAGGCCAGGTCATTGGCGGTGACGAGGGTCAAGGCATAGCCCCGGTGTGCTTGCTGGGCAGCTGCCCGCAGCGAGCGGTCTTGAAACAGGGTCTCGCTGTACACCGCGGTCATCAGGGCGGTGGTGTCGGCGATCACCACATCGTGGCCCTGCGCGGCCACCTGGATTCGACGCGACTGCTCCCAGGCAATGGCAGCCTGCTCCTGAGGCTGCGGCGTGCGGCCTTCGCGCTCGACCCACAGGCGCAGCCACTCGTCGACCGCCGTGCAGCGCAGCCCATAGCGTTGGCTCAGGTGCTTTGCCAGGTCTTGCGCCAGCACGCTTTTGCCCGTGCTCTCCGCACCCACGATGGCCACGATGGCAGCGGCTGTCATCAGGCGCGCCGCCCCCACATCCACCAGCCCCAGGCCGACATCAGGGCAAAGACCGCGTACAGGCCCACGGTCGGCCACAGCTGCTGCTGGGTGAACAGCAGTATGGCCGTCAGGTTGACCAGGAACCAGGCCACCCAGTTGTCCTGATATTGGCGGGCCAGCAGCCACGTTGCCACGAGGCTGCCTGCCGTAGGCAGGGCATCGGCGTAGGGCGCCGGGTTGTCCGTGGTGTGGGCCAAGAGGCTGCCCAGAAGTCCCCAAAGCAGCAGGGTCACCAGGAGGGCCAGTCGTCGAACCGCGGGCGGTGCGGCGCGGGGTCGCAAAGCCCCTTGCAGGCCCGTTCGGGGACGAATCCAGTGCCACAGGCCCCAGGCGGCCATCGCCACAAACACGATCTGCAACGCGGCTTGTCCATAGAGGTGGCTGTCCAGAAACACCAGGCCGTACAGCAGCGAGCTCAGCATCGCCAGCACCCAGCCCAGGGGATGAACCCGTGCGTTGCAGACCACCATCGCCATCCCCAGAACCGCACCCAGCCATTCGGCACGGGGCACCGGCGAACCCCAGATCACAAGGTCCACCGACTGCAAAGCCGACAGCAGCCCCTGTGCAGGGCCCAACAGCGCAGGGGCCTCAGGCATCAGCGCCGCGGGGTGACCTGGATGTAGATCTCATCGCGCTTGACCATGCCCAGCTCCGCGCGAGCCTTCTCTTCCACCATCTCCAGGCCTTCTCGCAGGTCACGCACTTCAGCCTGCACCTGCTCATTGCGCCCCTTGGCAGCGTCGATCTGCTCCCGCACCTCTCCCAATTGGCCTTGTAGGCCGCGCACATGGAACACGCCATTGCGGCTGAACCACAGGTCAAGCTGCACCAGCACCAACAGGGCCAGGAGGATTCCCGTGATCCAGCGCATCATCATGCTTGCATCGGCTGGGTGCGCTTGCAAGAGGCCTGCTCTAGCGCAGGTTGTAGAACGCGGAGCGGCCCGGGTACACCGCCACGTCGCCCAGGTCTTCCTCGATGCGCAGCAGTTGGTTGTACTTGGCCATGCGGTCGCTGCGGCTGAGTGAGCCGGTCTTGATCTGTCCGGCATTGGTGCCCACCGCGATGTCGGCAATGGTGGCGTCTTCGGTCTCGCCCGAGCGGTGGCTGATGACGGCCGTGTAGCCGGCGCGCTTGGCCATTTCGATGGCCTGGAAGGTTTCGGTCAGCGTGCCGATTTGGTTGATCTTGATCAGGATCGAATTGGCGATGCCCTTGTCGATGCCTTCCTTGAGGATCTTGGTGTTGGTGACGAATAGGTCATCGCCCACCAACTGCACCTTCTTGCCCAACCGTTGTGTCAGATGGGCCCAACCGTCCCAGTCTCCCTCGTGCATGCCGTCTTCGATGCTGATGATGGGGTACTTGTCCACCCAGGTGGCCAGCATGTCGGTCCAGGCTTGGGCCGAGAGCTTGATGCCACCTTCGCCGTGCAGCACATACTGTCCATCCTGGTAGAACTCGCTGGCCGCGCAGTCCAGGCCCAGGGCTATCTGGTCACCGGGTGTGTAGCCGGCCATGTCGATGGCCTGCAAAATCATCTTGATGGCCGCCTCGTGGTTCTCGACGTTCGGTGCAAAACCGCCCTCGTCGCCCACGGCGGTGCTGATGCCTTGATCGTGCAGGATCTTCTTCAGAGCGTGGAAGGTCTCGGCACCCCAGCGGATGGCCTCACGCAGGGAAGGGGCACCCACGGGGATGATCATCAACTCCTGTAGGTCCAGGCTGTTGTTGGCGTGAGCACCCCCGTTGATCACGTTCATCATGGGCACCGGCAGCTGCATGCCGCCCATCCCGCCGAAGTAGCGGTACAGGGGCAGGCCGCTTTCCTCGGCTGCTGCGCGCGCCACGGCCATCGAGACGGCCAGCATGGCGTTGGCACCCAAGCGGCTCTTGTTTTCCGTACCGTCCAGGTCGATCAGGGTCTTGTCCAGGAAGGCCTGCTCCGATGCATCGAGCCCCAAAACGGCTTCTGACATCTCGGTGTTGATGTGCTCGACCGCTCGCAGCACCCCTTTACCCAGGTAGCGGCCCTTGTCGCCATCGCGCAGCTCAATGGCCTCGCGGCTGCCGGTGGAGGCACCCGAGGGCACCGCGGCACGCCCCATCGTTCCTGACTCCAGCAGCACGTCACATTCCACGGTGGGGTTGCCACGGCTGTCCAGAATCTCGCGCCCCACGATGTCGACGATCGCACTCATATCAAACCAGCTCCAATCAACAAGAAAAATCGTTTTCCAGCAGGGTCTGCCGCTTGACCACGCGATCCAGTTCCACCAGCTGGGTCAGCAGCGCCTTCATGTGGCGAAGGGGAACCGCATTGGGGCCATCGCTCAAGGCCTTGGCCGGATTGGGGTGCGTTTCCATGAACAGGCCGGAGATGCCCACGGCGACGGCCGCGCGCGACAGCACCGGCACGAACTCGCGCTGCCCGCCCGACGAACTGCCCTGGCCACCGGGCAACTGCACGCTGTGGGTGGCATCAAACACCACCGGCGCACCGGTCTCGCGCAGGATGGCCAGCGACCGCATGTCGCTGACAAGGTTGTTGTAGCCAAAGCTGGCCCCGCGCTCACAAGCCATGAACCGGTCTTCGTCGAGCCCTTGTTCACGCGCAGCCGCGCGCGCCTTGTCGATGACATGCTTCATGTCATGCGGCGCCAGGAACTGCCCCTTCTTGATGTTCACCGGCTTGCCGCATTGGGCCACCGCCCGGATGAAGTCGGTCTGCCGGCACAGGAAGGCCGGCGTCTGCAGCACGTCCACCACCGAAGCGACGGTTGCGATCTCGTCCTCGGTGTGCACATCGGTCAGGACGGGCACATCGAGCTGGCGCTTGACCTGAGCCAGGATTTCCAGACCTCGATCCATGCCCGGGCCTCGGAAGGAGGCGCCGCTGGAACGGTTGGCCTTGTCATAGCTGCTCTTGAAGATGAAGGGGATGCCCAACTCGCGGGTGATGTCCTTCAGATGGCCGGCCACCTCCAACTGAAGCTCCAGACTCTCGACCACACAGGGCCCGGCAATGAGGAAGAAGGGACGGTCTATCCCCACATCGAGTCCACAGAGCTTCATGCGGCAGCTCCTGCCTTTGCGGGGCGCTGCGCAGCGCGGGCCTTGTGGTCCAGCGCCGCCTTGACGTAACTGATGAACAGGGGATGTCCATCCCAGGGCGTGCTCTTGAACTCCGGATGGAATTGAACGCCAACATACCAGGGGTGGGCGGCGGGCGGCAGCTCCACCATTTCAGTGAGCTTCTCGCGTTGCGTGATGGCCGAAATAACCAAGCCGGCAGCCTGCAGGCGCTCCAGGTACCGTTCGTTGGCTTCGTAACGGTGGCGGTGCCGCTCGGTGACGACCAAGCCGTAAATCTGGTGGGCCAGCGTGCCCGTTTTGACGTCTGAACTCTGAGCGCCCAGGCGCATGGTGCCTCCCAGGTCGGATTGCGCATCCCGCTTTTGGATGGTGCCATCGCGGTCTTGCCACTCGTCGATCAGCGCAATCACGGGGTGGGGCGTGTGGGCATCGAACTCGGTACTGTTGGCGCCATCCAGGCCAGCCATGTGGCGGGCGTACTCGATGGTGGCCACCTGCATCCCCAGGCAGATGCCCAGGTACGGGATGCCGCGCTCGCGAGCAAATTGTGCGGCCAGGATCTTGCCCTCTACACCGCGTTTGCCGAAACCACCGGGTACCAGCACGGCATCCAAAGCAGCCAACTGCGCCACATTGCCCGGTGTCAGGGTGTCCGAGTCGACGTATTCGATCCGTACACGGGCCTGGTTGTGGATACCCGCGTGCCGCAGGGCCTCGTTGAGTGACTTGTAGGAATCTGACAGGTCGGTGTACTTGCCGCACATGGCGATGGTCACTTCGCGCTGGGGGTGTTCCACCGCGTGAACCAGGTCGTCCCAGCGCTTGAGGTCGGCCGGCTTGGTCAGCAACTGCAGCTTCATGCAAATCAGCTCGTCCAGGCCCTGCTCATGCAACATGCGCGGCACCTTGTAGATGGTGTCGGCGTCCCACATGCTGATCACCCCGTGCGGGGGCACGTTGGTGAAGAGGGAAATCTTTTCGCTCTCGTCATCGGGCACCCGGCGGTCGGCGCGGCACAGCAGGGCGTCGGGCTGAATGCCGATCTCACGCAGCTTTTGCACCGTGTGTTGGGTGGGCTTGGTCTTGAGCTCGCCCGCGGTGGCGATCCAGGGCAGGTAGGTCAGGTGCACGAAGGCTGCATGGTGCGGCCCCAGCTTCAGCGACAGCTGGCGCACGGCCTCCAAGAACGGGAGGGATTCGATGTCGCCGACCGTGCCACCAATCTCGACGATGGCCACATCCACCGCATCGGGCGTGCCATAGCCTGCGCCACGTTTGACGTAGTCCTGAATCTCATTGGTGACATGGGGAATCACCTGAACCGTTTTGCCCAGATAGTCCCCACGCCGCTCCTTCTCCAACACGGACTTGTAGATCTGCCCCGTGGTGAAGTTGTTGCTGCGCTTCATGCGGGTGGTGATGAAACGCTCGTAGTGGCCCAGGTCCAGATCGGTCTCGGCACCATCGTCGGTGACGAAGACCTCCCCATGCTGGAAGGGCGACATCGTGCCCGGGTCCACATTGAGGTAGGGATCGAGCTTGATCAGGGTGACGCGCAGGCCGCGCGATTCGAGGATGGCGGCCAATGACGCGGAGGCGATACCCTTGCCCAGGGAGGACACCACACCACCGGTCACGAAGACAAACTTGGTCATATGCAACGACCCGCCCGGGACGCACCCGGGGCGCTTGGCGCAGCCGGGCTCGGCGGTCGGGGCCGAGGTGGAAAGCAAAATTATAGGGGCCGGTCTCCGCCGTTCATCGCGGTCAGCAGATCAAGCACCCGTTGCGCCGCTTCCTGGGGGCGTTCCATGGGGAACAGGTGTGTGCCCTCGATGGTCTGGAAGTAGGGCCCGGCCATGCGCCTGGCGCTGAGCACGCCGCCCTGGCGCATTTCCCGCGAGCGGCTGCCCGCAATGAAGCCCATCGGACAGCGCAAGGGGTGACGGCGCAGCAGGGTGCCCAAGTGGTGAGGCAGTGTGTTGTAGATCTGGGTTTCGACCTCACGGTCGAAGGCCAGCCCCCAGCCGCCATCTCGCTCCACAAAGCCGTGCTGGAGGTAGTCCTCCAAGACGGCCGGGTCCCAGCGGGCGAAGGAGGCACGCCGCAGGAAGTGGGCTCGGACGGCTTCCAAGCTGTCCCAGTGTTGGCGCCGGTGACGTGTGTAGCGGCCCGGTGACACACGGTTGATCAGCCTACTGGCCTTGATGACCTGCAGGCTGTGCGCCCGCCACCCCGTGATGACCGGAGAGTCCAGGAGCACGATACCGGCCACCAGGCGCGGCTTCCAACAGGCTGCCATCAGGCTGAGCAAGCCGCCCAGCGAGTGGCCGACCAACCACACCGGTGCGTGCGTCTCCTGCCCCATGAAATCGATGAGTTGGTCGCGCAGATGGGGCCAATTCGAGCTCACCGGAAATCGGGGGTCATGGCCGAAGCGCTCGAGTGCCCGAACCTGCCAGCCGGCTTCGTGCCACACCCTGAACAGCGCCGAGTAGGTGCCCGCCGGAAAGCCATTGCCATGGGAAAAGACCAGCGTAGCCATCGGCTGGCCCCTCAAGCAGACGAGCCGTTGGCGGCGTCCTTGAGCCGGTACAGGGCCTCCAGTGCCTCGCGGGGGCTCAGGGAATCGGGTTGAAGGCCCTCGAGCAGTTCGATGACCGCGCGGGCCGTGGTGTTGGGCTCAGCGGCCGGGGTTGCAGGGGCCGCTACGCCAGCAAACAGGTCGACCTGGGGCTGCTGGGCCAAGGCCCGACGCTCCAGTGATTCGAGGGCGGTGCGCGCTTGGCGCACCACCGCTGACGGCATGCCCGCCAGGCGCGCCACCTGAACGCCATAGCTGCGGCTGGCCGGCCCAGGTGCAATCTCGTGCAGAAACACGATGTCTTGTCCCGACTCCACTGCACCCACGTGGACATTCAAGGCCTGCGGATGGTTTTGTGCGAACGCCGTCAACTCGAAGTAGTGGGTGGCGAACAGGGTGAAGCAGCGGTTGCGCTCGTGCAGGTGGGTGGCAATGGCGCCAGCCAAGGCCAGCCCATCTTCGGTGGAGGTGCCGCGTCCAATCTCGTCCATCAGCACCAGACTGTGCTCGCTGGCGCGGTGAAGAATGGCGGCGGCTTCGGTCATTTCCACCATGAAGGTTGACTGCGCATTGGCCAGGTCATCGGCCGCCCCGATGCGGGTGTGGATGGCGTCGATCGGGCCCAGTCGGCAGGCCTGGGCCGGCACATACGAGCCCATGGAGGCCAACAGCACGATCAAGGCCACCTGTCGCATGAAGGTGCTCTTGCCGCCCATGTTCGGGCCGGTGATGACCAGCATCTTGGTGCGGGCATCCAGGCGGCAGTGGTTGGCCATGAAAGCAGCGCCGCGGGTTTCCTGCAAGCGCGCCTGCACCACCGGATGGCGGCCCGCCTCGATGTCGATGCAGGGGTGGTTGACGAACTGCGGCTCGGTCCATTGAAGGGTCTGCGCCCGTTCGGCCAGGCAAGCCAGCACATCCAGGCGCGCCAGGGCCTGCGCCAAGCGCTGCAGCGTGCGCAGGTGGGTGGCCAGGGTCTCGACCATCTGCTCGAACAGCCACTTTTCACGCGCCAAGGAGCGGTCCTGGGCCGATAGGGCCTTGTCCTCGAAGGCCTTGAGTTCCGGCGTGATGAAGCGCTCGGCGTTCTTCAGGGTCTGACGGCGTTGGTAGTCGGCCGGCACCCGGTCCAGGCCGCTGCTGGTGACTTCGATGTAAAAGCCGTGCACCTTGTTGAACTGCACACGAAGGTTGCCGATGCCGGTGCGCTCGCGCTCTCGAGCCTCCAGGTCCAAGAGGAAGGCATCGCAGTTTTGGGCGATGGCGCGCAGTTCATCGAGTTCGGCATCCACCCCAGGCGCCATGACACCGCCATCGCGAAGCAGGGCTGCGGGCTCGTGGGCCAGTGCAGCGAGCGTCTCCAGTATCTGCGCGTCAGGCTGCAGGGCCTGCGCGTCGTGGGCCAGCAGTTGGGCGTGCTCAGCGGCCCTGCGTACGGTGGCGCGAAGGGCCGGCAAGGCCTGCAAGGTCTCCCGCAGGCCCGCCAGTTCCCTCGGGCGCACCTGCCGCAGGGCCACGCGCGTGCTGATACGTTCCACATCGCAGGTGTGGCGCAAGGCCTGGCGCAGGGCCTCGAACGCCGGGGATGCTGCCGGGTCGGCCGGGGTATCTGGCGTGGCCTGTGGCTGCGGACCCGCTGGCCAGGCCAGCATGGATCCGATGGCCTGGTGCCTTAGGCGGGCTTGATGGCGGTCGCGCAGCGGATGCGTGAGCCACTGCCGCAACAGGCGGCTGCCCATGCCGGTGCGGCAGCTGTCCATCAGGGACAGCAGGGTAGGGCTGTCTTCACCCCGCAGGGTGCGGGTGAGCTCCAGGTTGCGCACGGTGCTGGGCGGCAGATCGATCAGGTCCTGGCCCGATGGCGCCTCCAGGCTTTGTACATGGCTCAGGGCTTGGCTTTGGGTTTGCTGGGCAAAGGACAGGAGCGCCGCCGCAGCGGCGTGGGCCAGGCCCAGGTCCTCGGCGCCGAAAGCTTGCAGGCTTTGCACCTGCAGCTGTTCGCACAGTTTGCGCTGGCCCAGCCCCGCATCAAACTGCCAGGCCGGTCGGTGGGTCAGCACGGCCGTTGCACGGCCAGCGTTGGCCCAGATGGTGTTGAACGCTGTGGCACCGCGCGCGTGCTCGTCGGGCGGTGGCATGAGCAGCTCGGCCGGCTCCAGGCGTGCCAGCCAACTGCCCAGGTCGGGGCCCTCGCACTCGGCCACCCCCAGGCGGCCGCTGGCCATACCCAGCCAGGCCAAGCCCCAGCGCAGCGCCTGGGGACCCGAAGCGCTGCGTGATCCTGTTGGGGCGTTCTGTGAGACCAGGGCCAGCAGGAGACTTTCACTTCGGTCGGCCAAGAGCTCGCTGTCGGTGAGCGTGCCGGGCGTCACCACCCGAACCACTTTGCGCTCGACAGGGCCTTTGGAGGTGGCCACATCGCCAACCTGCTCGGCCACGGCCACCGCCTCTCCCAGCTTGATCAGGCGGGCCAGGTAGGTCTCCACCGAGTGCACCGGCACACCGGCCATGACCACCGGCTCGCCGGCGCTTTGGCCGCGGGTGGTGATGGTGATGTCCAGCAGGCGGTGGGCCTTGCGCGCGTCTTCGTAGAAGAGCTCGTAGAAGTCCCCCATCCGGTAGAACACCAGGGTGTCGGGAAACTCGGCCTTGATGCGCAGGTACTGCGCCATCATGGGCGTGTGTTGGGAGTGGTCCGCTACAGCTGCGGGCGGGGAACCGTGCATGCAGGCATTGTCGGGCCTGCAGGCCCGACCTTCACCGTTGCTCAAGCATCCTGGCGGCGAATGCGGATGGGCGCGCGCTTGGTGGCTGGTGCGGTGGCCGTATCGTGTGCGGCACCTTCCCCGTCACCGCTACTGCGGCCCACACTGACCAGGCTGCGCGCCAAGGCCGCTTCGGGTGTGAGCCCTTCAGGCCGGCTGCGGTCCGGGGTGGGAGCGGCTTCTTCTTCGCGAATCACGCGCGTGTAGGGGGTCAGGATCTTGACCAGTGCGCCGTACACCTTGGGCGTGCCCGCCACGATTTCACGCTGGTAGAGGAAGTCAGCCTCGCCCGTGAAGTTGCCCACCAGCCCGCCGGCCTCGGTGATCATGAGCGCGCCAGCGGCGGCATCCCAAGGGTTGAGGCCCATCTCAAAGAAGCCGTCGTAGTGGCCGGCCGCCACGTAGCACAGGTCCAAGGCGGCTGCACCGGGGCGGCGCACCCCCGCGCAGGACTGCATGACCTCTTCAAACATCTTCACGTAGCGCTTGAAGTTGTCGCCTTTGCGGAAGGGGAAACCGGTGCCCACCAGGGATTCGGACAGTCGGGTGCGCTTGCTCACCCGCAACCGCCGGTCATTGAGGTAGGCACCACGGCCTTTGGAGGCATGGAAAAGGTCGTTGCGCGTGGGGTCGTAAACCACCGCTTGCTGCAGCACGCCTCTATGGACAAGGGCGATGCTCACCGCATAGAAGGGAAAGCCGTGGATGAAGTTGGTCGTGCCGTCCAGCGGGTCGATGATCCAGGTGTATTCGCTGTTGGCCTGGCCGTGCTCTCGGCCGCTTTCCTCGGCCAAGATCCCATGGTCGGGGTAGGCCTGCAGGAGCGTTTCGATGATGGCGCGCTCGGCCGCTTGGTCCACTTCGGTGACGAAGTCGTTGGCCCCCTTGCTGCCCACCTTGAGCACTTCCACGTCGAGTGCGGCACGGTTGATGATGGTGCCTGCCGTGCGCGCGGCCTTTACGGCGATGTTGAGCATGGGGTGCAGGGTTTGCTGCGACATGGGTCGGTCGTCCTCGGGCGTGGGGCGCATCAGCATCCGGGCGCGGGAGCAAGCGGGTGCAGGGGCAGGGGGGGCTGGCGGGGAAAAGAGCAGGTGCAAGGCGCCTTGGGGGCGACAATGCAAAGGAGCCCGATTGTAGGGCGGCGCCCGACCCCCTTGCGACCATGCCCGTTCTGGACCCCCATCCCCGATTCATCCTGGTTGAAACCAGCCACCCCGGCAATGTGGGCGCGGTGGCGCGTGCCATGAAGGTCATGGGCTTTGCAGACCTGGTCTTGGTGCGGCCCCGCCACGCCGACGTGTTGTCGCAGGAGGAAACGGTGGCCATGGCCAGCGGTGCGGCTGATGTGCTGACGCGGGCCCGGATCGTGGACCGCGTGGAGGATGCGCTGGAGGGCGTCCAGCACCTGTGCGCCACCGCCATGACCCCACGCGACTTCGGACCCCCCACGGCCGCGCCGCGTGCCTTTTTCGAGGCCCTTGGGCGTGGCGCCTGGCCGCCCCCGGTGGCGGTGAGCCCCGGCACCGGCGCGGACCATGGCGCTGCCGATCTGCGACGCGACATGGGCGCGCCGCGCTTGGGCTTCCTGTTCGGCAGCGAGCGATATGGCCTGTCCAACGGTGATGTTTACCGCGCGCATGTGTGCCTGAGCATTCCCACCCACCCCGATTACGGCTCGCTCAACCTGGCGCAGGCTGCGCAGCTCCTGGCCTACGAATACCGGCAGGCCCTGGGTGGCTTCGAGGTGGTGGGCCGAACCACACCGACCCAGTGGGCCGATGCCGCCGCGGTGGCCGCTGTGCTGCAGCACTGGCAGCAGGTGCTGGTGGCGGTTGGCTTTCTGGACCCCCAAGCCCCCAAGAAGCTCATGCCCCGCCTGCAACAGTTGCTCAACCGGACCCCCTTGGCACAGGAAGAGGTGCACCTGCTGCGCGGCATCGCGCGTGCAGTCGAGCGTGCGGCCAATGGTGCTGTGCCACACGGGGCGCATGAACCGCAGGCAGCCCCTGGCGCACCGGAAATCACCACCCGCACTACACTGAATTGATGTTTGCCAGACTGCGTGAAGACATCGCTTGCATCCGCGAGCGCGACCCGGCTGCGCGCTCGTCTTGGGAAGTGCTCACCTGTTATCCAGGGCTCCATGCCTTGGTGATGCACCGGTGGGCCCATGCCTGCTGGAACCAGGGGCTGAAATGGTTGGGTCGTTTCATCTCCCAGTTGGCACGGTGGTTCACCGGCATCGAGATTCACCCCGGGGCTTCAATTGGGCGCCGTGTGTTCATCGACCACGGCATGGGCGTGGTGGTGGGCGAAACAGCTGAAATCGGCGACGACTGCACCATCTACCAGGGGGTCACCCTGGGCGGCACCTCCCTGAGCCGCGGAACCAAGCGCCACCCAACGCTGGGTAAAGGTGTCATTGTGGGAGCCAATTCTCAAGTCCTGGGCGGCTTTACGGTGGGCGACGGCGCGCGCATCGGCAGCAGTGCGGTGGTGGTCAAGCCCGTGCCCGCAGGCGCCACCGCGGTGGGCAACCCTGCGCGCATCATCCAAACCGAGTCCGACAGCCTGCGCGAGGCGGTGGCTTCCCGGATGGGCTTTTCGGCCTATGGCGTGACCCAGGGGGATGACCCGGTCTCACAGGCCATGCGCAGCCTCATCGACAACGCAGCCGGCCACGAGCACCAGATTGCCCTGTTGTGGGCGGCCATCGAAAAGCTTGCGGCGCAGAACCGCCAGCTGCCGCTGGAGCCCTGTGTGCCTCAGGACGCGGCCACGCAGGAAACCTTCGATGCCGAGGGCCTGCGCCGAAAGGTCAACTGAGGCGCGGCTCAGCGTGTGCGAATGGCCGACTTGGGGCGGAAGGCCTTGCAGACCGCCTCATCGGTTTCGATGTAAGGCCCGCCGATCAGGTCAATGCAGTAGGGCACGGCGGCAAAGATGCCATGCGCCGGGGGTTGCGCCTGGGGCAGGCCTTCCAAGGTTTCGGCGATGGACTTGGGCTGGCCCGGCAGGTTGATGATCAGCGTCTGGCCTCGAATCACCGCCACCTGTCGCGACAAGATGGCCGTGGGCACAAAGCGCAGGCTGATCTGGCGCATCTGTTCACCAAAGCCCGGCAGTTCCTTGTCGGCCACGGCCAAGGTGGCTTCGGGCGTCACGTCGCGGCGCGCCGGCCCGGTGCCGCCAGTGGTCAGCACCAAGTCGCAGCGGGTCTCGTCGGCCAATTCACGCAGGGTGGCGGCGATCACCGATTGTTCGTCGGGGATCAGGCGCGACTCCCAGCTCACCGGGTTGAGCACGGCGCGGCTCAGCCAGGCCTGGAGGGCCGGCAGGCCCTGGTCTTGGTAGACACCGCTGGAGGCCCGGTCGCTGATGGAGACGATGCCGATGCGCACGGGGTCTGCTGAGGGGGTGGACTCGCTCATGGGGCCTCAGGCCTGTGCATAGGGCTTGATGAATTGAAACAGTTCGCGCCAGGCACGACCATGGCGCTGTTCCGGCGGCAAGGCCGCTTCCTTGCGCGCGGCCCGGATCAGGCTGCGCAACTGCTGGGCTTCACAGCCGGGGTGCTGGGCCATGAACTGGGTCAAGGCTTGGTCGTCTGCCAGCAGTGACAGGCGCAGCGCTTCGGCCTGGTGCAGTGCCAGCGTTTGGCGGGCCGATCCCAGTTCGGCTTCGGCCACGGCCTGCGCCAGCGGCTCAATGTCGGCCAGGCGCATCAGCTTGCCCACATACTGGCGCTGGCGGCGGCGGCCTTCGTGGCTTCGCGTGCGGCGCAGCTCGACGATCGCGTCACGCAGCGGCTCATCCATCGGCAGCGCGGCCAGCCGCTCATTGGACAGGGCCGCCAGGGCGTCCCCCAGGGTTTGCATGTCGTGCGCGGCCCTTTTCAGCTCGGTCTTGCTGGGCCGGTCATCGCGGCCATCGGCTTGCTCGGGATCGCCGCCCTCGGGGCCTGGCCCTGCGCCGGTGCGGCTGTGGTCGGTGATCCCCGTGGCACCCCGGCCCGGCGCGGCCGAAGCTTGGCGCGGTTGACGTTGGTCAGTGGGCGCTTGGCCCCGCCCGAGGGCGGTCAAGGCGGTGGCGGCGTCAAGGGCTTTGGAGCGGCGGGCACACATATGCGGTCGCTATGATAGTCCGATGCCTTCCAAACACGATTCCCAAACCGCAGCGGGCTTCAGCTTCAGTCCCGCACAGTTTCAACAACTGGTCGAAGACGCCTTGGCCATCGCGCGCCAGCTTGGGGCCACCGACGCTGCCGTGGCCGTCAGCGAAGGTGTGGGCCTGTCGGTGTCGGTGCGCAAGGGTGAGGTGGAAAACGTCGAGCGCAACCGCGACAAGTCCATCGGCGTCACCGTGTTCGTGGGCCAACGGCGTGGCCATGCCAGCACCTCCGACTTTTCGCGTGCGTCCCTGGAACAGACGGTGCAGGCGGCCCATGACATTGCCCGCTACACCGCCGAAGATCCTGCTGCCGGTCTGCCCGATGAGCGGGATCTCGTGACGGCCCGCCAGGCCGGCCGGAACTTGAGCCTGCATCACCCCTGGAACATCGATGCTGCCGGCGCGGCCGAACTGGCGCGGCAGGCCGAGGAGGCCGCACTGAAGACCGATCGCCGCATCACCAACAGCGAGGGAGCCGGGGTCAGTGCCATGCAGGGGCATTTCTATGCCGGCAACAGCCGCGGTTTTCGGGGGGGGTACGCCAGTTCCCGCCATTCGCTGTCGGTGGCGCCCATCGCCGGCAAGGGCCAGAACATGCAGCGCGACTACTGGTACACCTCGGAGCGCGACCCGGCCGATCTCGCGCAAGCGGCCGCGGTGGGCCGCTACGCTGCCGAGCGGTCCCTGGCGCGCCTGAACAGCCGCAAGATCTCCACCTGCGAGGTGCCGGTGCTCTTCGAGTCACCCCTGGCCGCCGGATTGCTGGGCGCCTATGTGCAAGCCACCAGTGGCGGCGCGCTGTACCGCAAGGCCAGCTTCCTGCTGGACAGCCTGGGCCGGCGTGTCATGGCCCCTCACCTGCAGATCGAGGAAGACCCATTCATTGCCAAGGGCAAGGGCAGTGCTCACTTCGACGACGAAGGCGTGCGCACCCAGGCCCGAACGGTGCTGAAGAACGGGGAGGTGCAGAGCTACTTCCTCTCCAGCTACTCCGCCCGCAAGCTCGGGCTGCGCACCACCGGCCACGCAGGCGGTTCGCACAACCTGCGCTTGAGCAGCACGCTGACCCGGGCTGGTGACGATCTGCCGGCCATGTTGCGCAAACTGCACCGTGGCCTGTTCGTGGTCGAGCTGATCGGGCAGGGCGTGAACTACGTGACCGGTGACTATTCCCGTGGGGCGGCCGGCTTTTGGGTGGAAAACGGGCAAATCGCCTACCCGGTGCACGAGGTGACGATCGCGGGGCAGCTTCAGCAGATGTTCCAGGGCATCGTGGCGCTTGGGGCCGATGAATACACCACGGGAAGCAAAACGGTGGGCTCGATCCTGATCGACCGCATGAAGGTGGCGGGGGCCTAGTCGGGCCGACATGGATGACCCCGACACCCTCAGGGAGTTCCCTGGGGTATCCCCTGCGTGGCTGCGGCCCACGCAAACATAAACTGCGCGACGTCGTCTTTTCCACTTCCCCCTGTAAGGAGACCCATCCATGGAACGTCGTTCCTTCGTTCAAGGCGCTGGTGTAGCCGGCATTCTGGCCGCTGGCGTGGCCCCTGCGATTACCCACGCACAACAAAACCTCCGCTGGCGCCTGACGTCCAGCTTCCCCAAGGCTCTGGACACCCTGTTCGGCGTCAACGACATCTTTGCCGCCAAGGTTCGCGAACTCTCCGGCGGCCGGTTTGTAATCACCACCCACGCACCGGGTGAACTGGTGCCGGCCTTCGGAACGATGGACGCCATCGAAAAGGGCACGGTCGAAATGGCCAACACCGCGCCTTACTACTACTTCGGCAAGGACGAAACCTTCGCGCTGGCCTGTGCCATTCCCTTTGGCATGAACAGCCGTCAGATCACCGCCTGGTACTACGAAGGCAATGGTCTGAAGCTGATGCGCGACTTCTACCGCCAGTTCAACTGCGTGAACTTCGCCATGGGCAACACCGGCGCGCAGATGGGCGGTTGGTTCCGCAAGGAAATCAAGTCGCTGGCTGAGTTCAAGGGCACCAAGTTCCGCGTTGGCGGGTTCGGCGGCCGCATCGTTGAGCGCATCGGTGGCGTGCCCCAGAACATCCCTGGCGGTGAGATCTACCAGGCCCTTGAAAGGGGCACGATTGATGCCGCGGAGTGGGTGGGTCCGTACGACGACCTGAAGCTGGGCTTTGTGAAGGTCGCCCCGAACTATGCCTACCCGGGTTGGTGGGAAGGCGGCGCGCAGTTGGAGCTGCACGTCAATTCCAAGGCCTTCGATTCCCTGTCGCCGGAGTACAAGGCCATCATCGAGACCGCAGCGTCTTACTGCCACACCGACATGCAAGCCAAGTACGATGGCAAGAATGCTCAGGCGCTCAAGACCCTGGTTTCGCAAGGTGCCAAGCTCTTTGCCTTCCCCAACGACCTGATGGATGCTGCCTTCAAGGCCTCGCGCGAGCACTATGCCGAGCTCAACGCCCGCAACCCGAACTGGAAAAAGGTCTACGAGGACTACCTGGCTTTCCAGCGCGACGCCAACCTGTGGTTCCGCTTTACCGAAGCCACGTTCGACAACTACATGCAGCGCCAGCGCCTGTAATCCACCGCCAAAGCTGCGTAATGAAAGAGGCCCTGCCGTGCAGGGCCTTTTTTTTATGCGCCCGCGGCGGGCAGCCCCTGTGGGCCTACTTCTTCTTCGCGGCGTCTTCCTTCAGCGCCTCCAACAGCGCCTTCATGGGGTCTTCCGCGGGCGCTGCGGGACCACTCCCGGGGCTTGGCAGCCCGGCTGGTGCCGGCAGTGGGTCGTTGCCTGTGCCCCCTGGTGCCGGCAGGGGTGGGGGCGCCATGGCGTCCAAGGGCCCACCGGGCGCCGGTGTTTGCAGCTGCAACAGCTGTTCCAGGGCCTGGTTTGCATCCACCTTGACCCCCTCATCGATTCCGTCGGTGACCAGTTTGGGGAAAGCAATGACCATCGCCACCATGATCAACTGCAGGATGATGAAGGCGATGGATCCCTTGTAGATCTGAGCCGTGGTGACGGCCGGGATCATCGCCTTGGTGACCCGGTCACGGTAGTCGAACTTGGGCGCTACGCTGCGCAGGTAAAACAGGGCAAAGCCAAACGGAGGGGTCAGAAACGAGGTCTGCAGGTTCATGGCCAGGACCACGCCGAACCAAATCATGATGGCGTCAACGGGTGTTCCGGGGGGGAACATCTCGGGCAGGATCTTCTCTGCCACGGGCGCCAGGATCGGGATCACGATGAAGGCGATCTCGAAGAAGTCGATGAAGCAGCCCAGGACGAACACCAGGATGTTCACCACAATCAGGAACCCCAGCGCGCCACCGGGCATGTCATCAAACAGATGCTCGACCCAGATATGACCGTCTGCGGCATTGAAGGTGAAGGAGAACACGGTCGAGCCGATCAGGATGAACAGCACGAAGGTCGACAGCCGCGCGGTGTTGTCCATGGCCTGCTTGAGCAGGCTGAAATCCAGCCGCTTGCGCAAGCCGGCCATGATCAAGGCACCCAGGGCGCCCATCGCGCCGCCTTCGGTGGGGGTGGCCACACCCAGGAATATCGTGCCCAGCACCAGAAAGATCAGCACCAGGGGCGGGATCAGCACGAAGGTGACCTGCTGCGCCAAGCGCGACAACAGGCCCACTCGGCTCACCTTGTTGAGCAGGGCCAGGCTCAGCGCCAACAGCGAAGACACCGTCAGGGACATGATCAGCGTTTCATCGCCGCTGGCAGCCATGGTGCGGCCCGTCCAGGCCTTCATCAGGCCATCGTGCACCTGGGCCCACCCCCAGCCTGCCACCGCACACACCGCCAGTAACACCAACAGTGAAACATGACCGGATGCACCGCTGTCTTCGCGGTAGATGCGGGCTTCCGGCGGCAGCGAGGGCACCCATGAGGGCTTGAACAGGGCCAGCAGGGCGACAAAGCCCAGATAGAGGCCCACCAGCAGCAGGCCAGGGATCAGGGCGCCCGAGTACATGTCACCCACCGAGCGGCCGAGTTGGTCGGCCAACACAATCAACACCAGCGATGGCGGTATGGCCTGTGCCAAGGTGCCCGAGGCGGTGATGGTGCCTGTGGCCACCGTACGGTTGTATCCGTAGCGCAGCATGATGGGCAGTGAGATCAGACCCATGGAAATGACGGCCGCAGCCACCACGCCGGTGGTGGCTGCCAGCAGCGCGCCCACCAGGATGACCGCGATGGCGATGCCGCCCCGAACCGGCCCGAACACCTGACCCACGGTTTCCAGCAGGTCTTCGGCCATCCCGGAGCGTTCCAGGATGATGCCCATGAACGTGAAGAAGGGAATGGCCAGCAGGGTGTCGTTCTGCATGATGCCGAACACACGTTGCGGCAGTGCTTGGAACAGCGTGGGCGTGAACAAGTCCAAGCTCATGCCGATGTAGCCGAAAAGCAGGCCGGTAGCGGCCAGGCCAAAGGCCACCGGGATGCCGGTGAGCAAGAAGCACAGCAGCGCCAGGAACAGCAGCGGAACGAAGTTCTGGGTGAGGAATTCAGCCATGGCTTCAGGCCCCGTTCTTCGGTTGGAGCAGGGCACGCTCGTGCTCCTGTGCTTCGCGTGCCAGTTCTTCGACCAACCGGTCTTCCTCGGTCTTCTCACCGGTGGGCGTGAACGGCTCTTCCAGGTGCCCTCGCAGGAAAGCCACCCGCTTGATGAGCTCGGAAATCGATTGGGTCAGCAGGATCAGAAAGCCCAATGGCACCAACATCAGAACCGGCCAGCGGATGAGCCCGCCAGCGTTTTGGCTCGTCTCACCGGATTTGAACGCCGTGGCAAACAGAGGCCATCCCAGGTCAATCATGATGATCGACAGCGGGATGGTGAAGATGACGATCCCAAGGGCGTCGATGATGGCGTTGGTTCGCTTGCTCAGCCGCGAGCTGATGAAGTCGATGCGCACATGGGCGTTCTTGAGCATCACATAGCCCACCCCCAGCATGAAAACCCCGGCGAACAAATACCACTGGATTTCCAGGAAGGCGTTCGAGCCCATGTTGAAGGCTTTGCGAACGATGGCGTTCACGGCACTGATGAGCACCGACGCCAACACCAGCCACATGGTCATGCGGCCCAATCGTTCGTTGAGGGTGTCGATACCGCGCGAGAGGGTCAGAAGCAGGTTCACGGGTCCTCCGGAGGATGCCGGCTCTAATGCTAACGGCTGGCCAGAGGCCAGTGACTACGGGACTGTGCGTACGCCGCGCCACCGCGGCCGCGCCCACGTCAGCTTCGGGTGGCGGCCACGAACAGGCGGCTGGAACGGGCGCCGGAGCGGCAAAAGGCCAAGATCGGGCGGGGCAAATCGGCCAGCAACTGCGCAAACGCGGCAATTTCCTCGGGCGACTGGTAGCCGCCCTGCACGGGCAGGAAGGCGTACTGAAGGCCTGCGGCCCGTGCGGCCGCTTCAATCGAGGCGTTGGTCGGCTGCTCGGGGCCTTCTTCGTAGTCGGGGCGGTTGTTGATCACCGACTTGAAGCCTTGGCGCGCAGCCTCGGCCATTGATTCCGGGATCAGTTGTGGGGCCACGCACACGTCGGGGGCCACAGCGTGCAGGGGCAGCAGGTCGTTGTCCATAGGAAGGTCCGTTGGTGCTGGGGTGGTGGGAAGGTGTCAGCCGGCCAGGCTTGCCTTGATCAGCGCCGACACCTGCGCCATGTCGGCCTTGCCAGCCAGGCGCTGCTTGGCGGCCCCCATGGCCTTGCCCATGTCGCCGGGGCCCGATGCGCCCAGCTCGCTGAGCAGGGCACGCACCTCGGCGGCCAGCTCGTCCGCTCCCAAGCGCGCCGGCAGGTAGGCCTGCAGCACGGTCACCTCGGCACTTTCCTTGGCCACCAGGTCGGCTCTGCCGGCCTGCTCAAAGGCGGCAATGGAGTCACGGCGCTGCTTGATGAGCTTGTCCACCACGGCCACCACCGCGGCATCGTCCAGGGCGATGCGCTCGTCGACCTCTTTTTGCTTGATGGCCGCCAACAGCATCCGGATCGTGGACAGGCGATCGGCCTCCTTGGCCTTCATCGCCGACTTCATGTCATCGGTGATCCGGTCTTTCAGCGCGGTGGGAGTGGGGGTCGACATATGGGGCTCCAAAGACAAAGCCCGCGGGCGTTGCAGCCGAGCGGGCCTGGTCACGTGGGCGAAGGGTGATCAGTACAGCTTCTTGGGCAGCTGCATGCTGCGCACGCGCTTGTAGTGGCGCTTGACGGCCGCAGCCTTCTTGCGCTTGCGCTCGGCCGTGGGCTTCTCGTAGAACTCGCGGGCGCGCAGATCGGTCAAGAGACCGAGCTTCTCAATGGTGCGCTTGAAGCGGCGCAGGGCCACGTCGAAGGGCTCGTTTTCTTTGACTCGAATCGTCGTCATGGGTCAGCTTGTGCTCTGGGGTTGAGGTCTGTCTTTTGGGTGCGGCCTGCAGGGCAGCACTCAGGAAAGCCTATGATTCTAACAGCATTTCAGCCATTGAGGGTCCGAACCAGCATGTAGGCGGCCAGCCCGTACAGCAGCAGGGCGAACACCCGCTTGAGTTGCCGAACATTGAGCGCGTGCGCGGCCTTGGCCCCCCAGGGTGCCACCGCCATGCTGCCGGTGGCGATCACCGCCAGGGCCGGCAGGTACAGCAGGCCGAAGGCCCCTGGCAGCGCCGGCGGCAGGTCCCAACTGCCCAGCAAGTAGCCCGCCGTGTTGGCCAGGGCAATCGGAAAGCCCAAGGCCGAGGCCGTGGCCACCACTTGGTGGATGGGCACGTTGCACCAGGTCATGTACGGTGCCGACGCGAAGGCCCCCCCCGCGCCCACGAGCCCCGACAACAGCCCGATGCCGCTGCCCGCGGCCGACTGCCCCCACCACCCGGGCAGGGTACGGCTGGGCTTGGGTTTGCGGTCCAGCAGCATCTGCGTGGCCGAAAAGGTGAGAAACCCCACGAACAGCAGCGCCAGTGCCTGGCCCTTGATCAGGGCAAAGATGCCTGCCCCAGCGACCAAGCCGCCGGTCACGATCCCGGGGGCCATGCCCCTGACGATGTCCCAGCGGACGGCACCCCGCCGGTGGTGGGCCCTGACGCTGGAAATGGCGGTGAAGAGGATCGTGGCCATCGAAGTGGCAATGGCCATCTTGAAGGCCAGGTCCGGGGGCACACCCCGGTTGCCCAGGATGATGGTCAAAAAGGGAACCATCAGCATGCCCCCGCCGATACCCAAAAGCCCCGCCAGAAAGCCGATGCAGCATCCCAACAGGAGCAGTTCAGCGGCCAGCAGCAGGTCCATCGGGGGCTTCTTCTTGTTTGCAGGGGGAGGTGTCCGTCGCCAACCGCAGGCCGCATTCCTGAACCCAGGGGATTCAGGTGGGCGAGGTCAGTCGGGCTTCGGGTTCATCTGACGCGAGACGCTCACACCAGCCCGACGATGTTCCAAGCCCGGGCTCCAGAGAGCATCGGTTCAAGGAAATAAAAACCTGCGCGAAAGCGACGGACCAACAAAGTGTACGCCGCTACAGCAACCGGCCGTCTTCGGCCAGCACCTCGTCCAGGCGGCGAACCAGGCCATCCACATCGATGCGCGACTCGTTCTGACTTGCCGTGTAGGGCGGGGGCTCGGCGCTCAGTTCCCGTTCGGCCAGCCGGTAGGCCAGGTTCAGGGCGGCCAGCACGGCCATGCGCTCTCGAGCCTTGACCTTGCCGGCGTCGCGGATGGCACTCATCTCTCGGTCTACCGTGGCCACCGCCTGCAACAGGGCCTCTTTCCCGTCGTCGGGGCAGGCCAGCAGGTAACTCTGGCCCAGGATCGTCACTTCAACCTGTTTCATTCTTTGCCTCCGGCCGCCGCGTCCTGAGCCTGTGGCCATGCGCCTGGCGGCACCCGCGCAATCACGGCGTCGAGCCGGCTGCGCGCGTTGCTCAGGCGGCCCCGCAGGGCATCGCGTTCCGCGGTGAGCTCCTGCACCTGCTGCTGCAGGAGGTGCTGGGTGCGCTGAAGCTCCGCGTGCCGCACCAGCAGATGTTCCACGCGGCGGGCAAGGTCTTCAAGAGTGGGCATGTTGGACCGGGGTGGGGGATCGGCTGCGATTGTAGGCAGCCCAGCCCCAGCAGCCGAGCTTACGCATCACCGCGCCTGTCGCCGACCCATGTCGCAGCAGGCGCAGACCGCACAAGCCGAACAGCGGGGGCTTCGGGCCTGGCAAACGTATCGGCCGTGCAGGATCAGCCAATGATGAGCGTCCACCAGGAAGGTTTGCGGCACGCGGCGCAGCAGGGCTTCTTCGACCGCCAAGGGCGTCTTGCCAGGTGCCAGGCCGGTGCGGTTGCTGACCCGAAAGATGTGTGTGTCCACCGCCATCGTCGGCTCACCGAAGGCAACGTTGAGCACGACGTTGGCCGTCTTGCGTCCCACCCCTGGCAAGGCCTCCAGGGCTGAGCGTTCACGCGGCACCTGGCCGTCATGGCGCTCCAGCAGCAGTCGGCAGGTCTCGTGCAGGTTCTTGGCCTTGGTGCGAAACAGGCCGATGGTGCGGATGTGGTGTTCGATACCCGCCACGCCCAGTTCCAGCATCTTTTGCGGGGTGGGGGCGCAGGCGAAGAGGCCGCGTGTGGCCTTGTTCACGCCCACATCGGTGGCCTGCGCCGAGAGCAAGACCGCCGCCAAGAGCTCAAAGACGCTGGAGTAGGCGAGCTCGGTCTGCGGCTGGGGGTTGGCCGCGCGCAGGGTCTCGAAGAAGGTGTCAATCTGTTGTCGGTTCATGGGCAGACACCGTTGACGGCCGGCGGGAACTCCGCAGGCGGCTCAGTTCGAATCGTCGCGCGCTTGGCGCGCGCGGGCCAGGGCTGCTTCCACCACGGACTTCTTGTGGGCCAGCGCTTCGGGATCCTGCAGGCTGGAATGCTCAGCCAGGTCCTGCAGCTTGGCAGCGGCCTTGGCCGCCAGCCGCGCCCCTTGCTCTTGCTTGTCTCGCAGCAGCCGCGCCGTGCGGAACGCATACCGCCCACGGGAAGCCTGGGCTTGTTCGGCGCTCCAGGCGGCCCAACCGCTGGCCCCTGGCGTCACGTTGTGCAGGCTGATGCAGTCCACGGGGCAGGCCGGGATGCACAGCTCACAGCCCGTGCACTGGTCTTCGATCACCGTGTGCATGAGCTTGGAGGCCCCGATGATGCAGTCGACGGGGCAGGCCTTGATGCACAAGGTGCAGCCAATGCACCAGTTTTCGTCGATCACCGCCAACTGGCGCGGGCCTTCCACTCCATTCACCGGGTTCAGCGCCACCACCGGCTGGCCCGTCAACTGCGCCAGGCGGGCAATGCCTTGGGCACCTCCTGGGGGGCATTGGTTGATGGCCGCTTGCCCGTCTGCCATGGCCTGCGCGTACGCGCGGCAGTCCGGGTAGCCACAGCGGGTGCACTGGGTTTGCGGCAGGGCGTTGTTGAGCCGTTCGGCCAGTGGCGAAAGCGGTTCGGGCGAGGCCACGGTGGGGTCGGTCAGTCCGTGCAGATGCGGTGCATCCAAACCCCCATGCTAGCGGGTCCGCTTGCGGCCCTGCGGGGTCGTGGTCTTTGTCGCGCTTTTGCTTACCACGGCGGCGCCCTGCGCGATGAAGCGCCGCACCTCGGGGTAGGCCACCTCGCGCCATCGCCGGCCGCTGAAGATGCCGTAATGCCCGGCGCCCAGGACGTCAAAGTGGCGCTTGTGCTGAGCGGGAATGCCGCTGCACAAGTCCAGCGCCGCGCGGGTTTGTCCGGCGCCCGAGATGTCGTCGAGCTCGCCTTCGACCGTCAGCAAGCGCACGCCGCGGATGTCTTGGGGCCGCACCAACTGGCCGCGCACCTTCCAGGTGCCGTTGACCAGGGCAAAGTCCTGGAAGACCGTCTTGATGGTGTCGAGGTAGTACTCGGCCGGCAGGTCCAGCACCGCGTTGTACTCATCGTAGAACTGGCGGTGGCTCTCTGCGCTGTCGCCATCGCCGCGAATCAGGTCCAGGAAATAGTCATAGTGCGAGCTCATGTGGCGGTCGGGGTTCATCGCCACGAAGCCGGTGTGCTGCAGAAAGCCCGGGTACACCGATCGTCCCGCGCCCGGGTAGTTCATCGGAACCTGGTGGATCACGTTGTTCTGGAACCACTCGTGGCTCTTGTTCATGGCCAGGTTGTTGACCGCGGTGGAGGATCGGCGGGCATCGATAGGCCCGCCCATCATGGTCATCGTGCGCGGCAGGGTTGCGCCCTGGCTTGCATTGAGCGAAATGGCGGCCAACACCGGTACCGTGGGCTGGCAGACGCTGATCACGTGCACCTGCGGACCGATGTGGGCGATGAACTCTTGCACATACGCCACGTAGTCATCCAGGTGGAAGGGGCCTGCATCGACGGGCACCATGCGGGCGTCGGTCCAATCGGTGATGTAGACCTTGTGGTCTTGCAGCAGGCTGCGCACGGTGTCGCGCAGCAAGGTGGCGTGGTGGCCCGACAGCGGCGCCACCACCAGCGCCACGGGCTGGGCCTTCATCGCCGCCAAGACCTTGGGGTCGTCGCTGAAGCGCTTGAAGCGCAGCAGGCGGCAAAAGGGCTTCTCGATGGCGACCTGCTCCTGCACGGCCACCTCGGCGCCGATGGCGGGCCCGCCTACCCGCACGCTCTGGATGGCGAAAGCGGGCTTCTCGTAGTCCTTGGCCAGGCGGTGCATGAGGTCCAGGCCCGCGGAGATGCGCTGCGCCATGGGCGTGTGCGTGAAGGGCGACAGCGGGTGGTTGTACAGCTTGGACGATGCGCTGGCGAACTCCGAGAACGGGGCCAGGAGGGCCCGTTGGGCCTCATAAAGCTGATACAACATGGACAGACCTTTTGGGTGGTGGGTTGATCGGGCTCACGCCGAATGCCCCGCTGGGGTGACCGGGTATGGGCAGGCGCACTGTGACATGAACGATGCTGCGCTGCAACATCTCCTTTGTAACCGAGGTGGCTGACGCGAATCCTTCGGGCCACCACCCGCTTCAGACCACCTTGGCAATGGCCGAAGCCACCGCGTCCAGGTTGCGCCCGTTGAGCGCGGCCACGCAGATCCGTCCGCTGTCCACGCCGTAGATGCCGAATTCGCCCCGCAGGCGTTCCATCTGCGCCTTGTTCAAACCGGAGTAGCTGAACATGCCCTTTTGGCGGGTGATGAAGGACAGGTCGCCGGGTACACCCGTTGCCGTCAACTTGGCCACCAGCTGCTCGCGCATGGCCTTGATGCGCACGCGCATCTGGCCCAGCTCGTCTTCCCACTGCTGGCGCAGCGCCGGCGTGTTGAGTACGGTGGCCACCACCTGTGCGCCGAAGGTGGGCGGGTTGCTGTAGTTCGTGCGGATCACGATCTTCAGCTGGCTCAGCACCCGCGCGGCTTCTTCCTTGCTCGCGCACACGACGCTCAGGGCGCCCACGCGTTCGCCATACATCGAAAAGCTCTTGGAAAAGCTGGTGGACACAAAGAAGTCGAGCCCAGCGGCCATGAACTGGCCCACCACGGCGCCGTCCTGCGCGATGCCTTCGCCAAAACCCTGGTAGGCCATGTCCAAGAAGGCCACCAAGCCGCGGGCCTTGACGGTGTTGACCACCTCTTGCCACTGTGCCGGCGTGAGGTCGTAGCCGGTGGGGTTGTGGCAGCAGGCGTGCAGCACCACCACGGTGCCGGCGGGCGCCGCGGTCAGCGCGGCCAGCATGCCGGCCACGTTGATGCCCCGAGCCGCCGCGTCGTAGTAGGGGTAGGCCTCCACCGAGAAGCCCGCGTTGGTGAACAGCGCGCGGTGGTTTTCCCACGAGGGGTCACTGATCAGCACCTTTGCGCCAGGGTTCAGGCGCTTGAGGAAATCAGCCCCCACCTTCAGGCCGCCGGTGCCGCCCAAGGCCTGCACCGTGGCCACCCGGCCGCTGGCCACCAGGGCCTGGCCGGCTTCGCCTTGGCTGCCGAACACCAGGTCTTGCACCGCCTTGTCGTAGGCGGCGATGCCGTCGATGGGCAGGTAGCCTTTGGGTTTGGCCTGCTCGATCAGCGCCTTTTCAGCCGCGGCCACACACTGCAACAGGGGCAGCTTGCCGTCTTCGTCGTAGTACACGCCCACCCCCAGGTTGACCTTGGCCGGGTTGGGATCGGCGTTGAACTGTTCATTGAGGCCCAGAATGGGGTCGCGGGGTGCCATTTCGACGGCGGCAAAAAGCGTCATGGTTCGTCCTGTGCTGAAATCGAAGCAAACCCCTCATTGTAGCGGGGGGGCTCAGGCTAAACCCTGATTCGCGGCCCGCCCGTGCCCACCCCCACACCCCGCATTCGAGTGCCCATGCCCCCCTCTGACACGCCACGCCCGGGCGCCTTGGCCGAGGCCCCCGCAGCCCAAGGCCAAGAGACCCCCGCGCAAGGCCAGTTCGCCAGCTTCGAGGGATCGCCCTTCCAGCTGTTTCAGCCCTACCCACCGGCCGGCGACCAGCCCACGGCCATCGCCCAATTGGTCGAGGGCGTGCAGGACGGCCTGAGCTTTCAGACCCTGTTGGGGGTTACCGGCTCGGGCAAGACCTACACCATGGCCAATGTGATCGCCCGGCTGGGGCGGCCGGCGATCGTGTTCGCGCCCAACAAAACCCTGGCCGCCCAGCTGTATTCCGAGTTCCGCGAGTTCTTCCCGAAGAACGCCGTGGAGTACTTCGTGTCCTATTACGACTACTACCAGCCCGAAGCCTATGTGCCCCAGCGCGACCTGTTCATTGAGAAGGACAGCGCCATCAACGAGCACATCGAGCAGATGCGCCTGTCGTGCACCAAGAGCCTGCTGGAGCGGCGGGATGTGGTGATCGTGGCCAGTGTGTCGGCCATCTACGGTATCGGCAACCCGGCCGACTACCACCAGATGGTGATGACGCTACGCGTGGGTGATGCGGTGGGGCAGCGCGACGTGATCGCCCAGCTCATTCGCATGCAGTACAAGCGCAACGAAACGGACTTTTCACGGGGCACCTTTCGCGTGCGGGGCGACACCATCGACGTGTTCCCAGCCGAGCACTCGGAGCTGGCCATACGCATCGAGCTCTTCGACGCCGAGGTGGAGTCCCTGTCGCTGTTCGACCCGCTGACCGGCCGGGTGCGGCAGAAGATTCCGCGTTTCACCGTGTACCCGGGCAGTCACTACGTGACCCCGCGCGAGCGGGTGGTGGAGGCCATCGAGGGCATCAAGGAAGAGTTGCGCGTGCGCCTGGCCGAGCTGGTGGGCATGGGCAAGCTGGTAGAGGCCCAGCGCCTGGAGCAGCGCACCCGCTTCGACCTGGAGATGCTCCAGGAGGTGGGGCACTGCAAGGGGATCGAGAACTACTCCCGGCACCTGTCGGGGGCCCAGCCGGGTGACCCGCCACCCACCTTGGTCGACTACCTGCCAGCCGACGCGCTGATGTTTTTCGACGAGTCGCATGTGCTCATCGGGCAGTTCGGCGGCATGTACAACGGCGACCGTGCCCGAAAAACCACTTTGGTGGAATATGGCTTCCGCTTGCCTTCTGCCCTAGACAATCGGCCGCTGAAGTTCGAAGAGTTTGAGGGGAAGATGCGCCAAGTCTTGTTCGTGTCGGCCACCCCGGCCGACTACGAGCACCGCCACGCCGGCCAGGTGGTGGAGCAGTTGGTGCGACCCACGGGCCTGATCGACCCGGTGGTGCAGGTGCGGCCCGCCACGCACCAGGTCGACGACGTGCTGCAGGAAATCCGCGACCGGGTGGACATTGGCGAGCGGGTGCTCATCACCACCCTGACCAAGCGCATGGCCGAGCAGTTGACCGACTACCTCAGCGACAACGGGGTGAAGGTGCGTTACCTGCACTCCGATGTGGACACCGTCGAGCGGGTGGAAATCATCCGCGACCTGCGCCTGGGCGTCTTCGATGTGCTGGTGGGCATCAACCTGCTGCGCGAGGGCCTGGACATCCCTGAGGTGTCCCTGGTGGCCATCCTCGATGCCGACAAGGAAGGGTTCCTGCGGGCCGAGCGCAGCCTGATCCAAACCATCGGCCGGGCCGCCCGCCACGTGAACGGCCAGGCCATCCTGTACGCCGACAAGATCACCGACTCCATGCGGCGCGCCATCGATGAAACCGAGCGCCGCCGGACCAAACAGATGGCCTTCAATGCGGAGCGCGGCATCACCCCGCGCAGCGTGAAGAAGCAGGTTCGCGAGATGATCGACGGGGTGGTCAGCGACAAGACGGCCAAAGACGATTTGCGCCAAGCGCAGGCGGCCGCCGAGCTGGAGACCCTGTCGGAAAAGGACCTGGGCAAGCGCATCAAGCTGCTGGAGAAGCAGATGCTGGAGCACGCCCGCAACCTCGAGTTCGAGAAGGCGGCCCGCGTACGCGATCAGTTGGCGCTGATCAAGGAGCAGGTCTTCGGTTCGGCGGGTTCGGCAGCCGTCTTGCCCCTCGTGGGCAAGGGGGGGTGATCCGGTCGGGGAGGTCGGTTGCGGCGGGCGGTTCTGGGCGGCCCGTCATGGGTTTTTGCACCGCTGGGGCGGGTGATGGATAGCCAAGCACTATCGGGGTTATGAAAACTTTTTCGTCCAAGTTGTCTTGGACAAAGGAACTTTTAAGTCCATAATCCCACTAAGGGAGTCAACTTCCCTCCTATACTTGAGCAATCCACTCGGAATCCGCCGGCTGGGACCGCTCAAGCCAACGCCCAGGACCTTCCCATGCGACTCACCACCAAAGGCCGTTTTGCAGTTACCGCCATGATTGACCTGGCTCTGCGTTCGCAGAACGGCCCGGTCGCATTGGCTGCCATCAGCCAGCGCCAACAGATTTCGCTGTCCTACCTTGAACAACTCTTCGGCAAGCTGCGCCGCCATGAGCTGGTGGAAAGCACCCGTGGCCCTGGGGGCGGGTATTCCCTGGGCCGCAAGGCTGAGGACATCACGGTGGCCGACATCATCGTGGCCGTTGACGAGCCCATTGATGCTACCGGCTGCGGTGGCAAGGAAAACTGCATGGGCGATGAAGCCGGCCGCTGCATGACGCACGACCTGTGGACCAGCCTGAACGCCAAGATGATCGAGTACCTCGATTCGATTTCCCTCAAGCGCCTGGTCGAAGAGCAGCTGGCCAAGGGCATTTCCATCGAGGAAGCCCCTGTCAAGCGGGCCATCTCCAGCACCCCGGTGGTCAAACCCATCAAGGTCACAGCCCCGAACTCCGTGTTTGCACTGGGCTCGGCTTTCGCCAAATAAGTTCACGAATGACCCCACACCTGCCCATCTACATGGACTACGGGGCCACCAACCCGGTGGACCCCCGTGTCGCCCAGGAGATGATTCCCTGGCTGACAGAACACTTCGGCAACCCGGCCTCTCGCTCGCATGCTTGGGGCTGGGAAGCCGAGGCGGCGGTGGAGCAGGCGCGGGAAGACGTGGCGGCGCTGATCGGCGCCGACCCACGCGAGATCGTGTGGACGTCCGGCGCCACCGAGAGCAACAACCTGGCCATCAAGGGTGCTGCGCAGTTCTACAAGGCGCGCGGCAAGCACATCATCACCGTCAAGACCGAACACAAGGCGGTTTTGGACACGGTGCGCGAACTGGAGCGTCAGGGCTTTGACGCCACCTACCTGGATGTGCAGGAAAACGGCCTGCTGGACCTCAACGCCCTGCGCGATGCCATCCGGCCCGACACCGTGCTCATCTCGGTGATGTTCGTCAACAACGAGATCGGCGTCATTCAAGACATCCCCACCATCGGCGCCCTGTGCCGCGAGAAGGGGATCATCTTTCACGTGGACGCCGCGCAGGCCACGGGCAAGGTGGCCATCAACATGGCCGAACTGCCCATCGACCTGATGAGCCTGGCGTCCCACAAGACCTACGGCCCCAAGGGGATCGGTGCGCTGTACGTTCGCCGCAAGCCCCGGATTCGCCTGGAAGCCCAGATGCACGGCGGCGGCCATGAACGGGGCATGCGCTCGGGCACGCTGCCCACCCACCAGTGCGTGGGCATGGGTGCGGCCTTTCGCATTGCACGCGAAGAGATGGCGGCCGAAAACGAGCGCATTCGCATGTTGCAGCAGCGCCTGCTGGCCGACCTGAAGGGTATGGAGCAGGTGTTCATCAACGGCGACCTGGAGCGCCGGGTGCCGCACAACCTGAATGTGTCCTTCAACTTCGTGGAGGGCGAGTCGCTCATCATGGGCGTCAAGGGCATCGCGGTCAGTTCCGGGTCGGCTTGCACGTCTGCATCACTCGAACCCAGCTACGTGCTGCGCGCCCTGGGCCGCAGCGACGAACTGGCGCACTCCAGCTTGCGCATCACCATTGGCCGCTTCACCACCGAGCAGGAAATCGACGAGGCGGTGAACCTGCTGCGCGACCGTGTGGGCAAGCTGCGCGAGCTCTCTCCCTTGTGGGAGATGTACAAGGACGGCGTGGACCTGTCCACCATCCAGTGGGCCGCGCACTGAGCGGTTTTTTAGCAGTCAAGAATTCGAACACGTTCCGAGGACAGCACCGTGGCATACAGCGAAAAGGTCGTCGACCATTACGAAAACCCGAGAAATGTGGGTTCCTTCGAGAAGGGTGATGAGACTGTGGGCACCGGCATGGTGGGCGCTCCCGCCTGCGGTGACGTGATGAAGCTGCAGATCAAGGTGAACCCAGCCACGGGCCTGATCGAGGATGCCAAGTTCAAGACCTACGGCTGCGGCTCGGCCATCGCGTCGAGCTCTTTGGTCACCGAATGGGTCAAGGGCAAGTCGCTTGATGAGGCCCTGTTGATCAAGAACACGCACATCGCCGAGGAACTGGCCTTGCCCCCGGTGAAGATCCACTGCTCCATCCTGGCCGAAGACGCCATCAAGGCGGCGGTGGAAGACTACAAGTCCAAGACGCAGGGCGGCTCGCACTGATCGGCCCCGCATCATGGCCGTCACCCTGACCGAAGCCGCCGCGCGGCATGTCAACCGCTACATCGCCAAGCGGGGCAAAGGCGTAGGCGTGCGCCTGGGCGTGAAGACCACCGGCTGCTCGGGCCTGGCCTACAAGCTCGAATACGCCGACGACGTCGCCCCCGAAGACCACATCTTCGAAGACCACGGCGTCAAGGTCTTGGTCGACCCCAAGAGCCTGCCCTACATCGACGGTACCGAACTCGACTTCGTGCGCGAAGGCCTCAACGAAGGTTTCAAGTTCCACAACCCCCGCGAGAAAGACCGCTGCGGCTGCGGCGAGTCCTTCCGGGTCTAAGGCAATGGGGTCAGAGTCATTTTTTCTGCGAACACTGCGTGTTCGGGGAAAAAATGACTCTGACCCCGTTTTCCTCTTGTGACCGCGCCGCTGAGCCTGGCGGCTGACGACTTCGCCCTGTTCGGATTGCCGCGGGCGTTTGCGGTGGATGGAGCCCAGTTGGACGGCCGTTGGCGCGGCCTTCAGGCGCGGGTGCACCCTGACAAGTTTGCTGCCGAGGGTGCAGCGGCTCAGCGGGTGGCCATGCAATGGTCGGTACGGGTCAATGAGGCATACCGGCGTTTGCGCGACCCGATCGCCCGTGGGGCTTATCTGTGCGAACTGGCCGGCGTGCCCATCGAAGCCGAACGCAACACGTCCATGCCCGGCAGCTTCCTCCTGCAGCAACTGCAGTGGCGCGAGGCCCTGGAGGAAGCAGGGACGGTTGAGGCGGTGTCCGAGTTGGAAGCTCGGGTAAAGGCAGAATCCAGCTACATGCAAGCGCGTTTGGCGGTCTTGATCGACGGCCAGGCCGGCTCCACGCCCGATCTGCACGCCGCGGCGCAGCAGGTTCGGGCCCTGATGTTCGTGCAGCGCTTTCTTCAAGACATCGCCCGGCGGGCTGACATGCTCGACCAGGCTTGACAACAGGACCCCGGGCCCTGGCCACAGCGCCTGGGGCCCCTTGATTCATGGCACTGCTGCAGATTTCTGAGCCCGGCCAAGCGCCGGATCCGCACCAACGGCGCATTGCGGTGGGCATCGACTTGGGCACCACGCACTCCCTGGTGGCCGCCGTGCGCCACGGCGTGGCCGAGTGCCTGCCCGACGACCAAGGCCAGGTCATACTGCCGTCTGCGGTGCGCTACCAGGGCAAGGGCCGTCGTGCGATTGGCGCGGCTGCCTTGGCCGCGCAAGCCGAGGACCCCAAAAACACGCTGGTATCGGTCAAGCGCTTCATGGGCCGAACCCTGGCCGATGTGCAAGGGGCGGGGCGCCTGCCGTATGCCTTCGTAGACCGTCCGGGCATGGTGGCTTTCCAGACCCGTGAAGGGGTGAAGACCCCTGTGGAGGTCAGCGCCGAGATCCTGGCCACGCTGCGTTACCGCGCCGAGGACACCTTTGCCGATGATCTCTACGGGGCGGTGATCACCGTGCCGGCCTACTTCGACGACGCGCAGCGCCAGGCCACCAAAGACGCGGCCCAGCTGGCCGGCATTCCCGTGCTGCGTCTGATCAACGAGCCGACGGCCGCTGCGGTGGCCTACGGCCTGGACAATGGAAGCGAAGGGCTCTATGCGATCTACGACCTGGGCGGCGGCACCTTCGACGTTTCGCTCTTGAGGCTGGCGCGGGGGGTGTTCGAAGTGGTGGCCACCGGGGGCGACGCGGCACTGGGCGGCGACGACTTCGACCACGCGCTGGCCCAATGGGCGCTGGCACAAGCGCGCCACGGTGCCGGCCAGGCGCCCAGGCCCGAGGGCGCTGCATCTGGTACGGCCGAGGCGTTCACCGGGTCTGCCCACGACAAGCGGGCCATCCTGGTGGCCGCGCGTGCGGCCAAGGAGGCCTTGACCGACCACGCGCAGACCGAGCTGTGTGCCCGACTCGATGGCGGTGAACTGCGCGTGCAGGTCAGCCGCGCTGAGCTGCAGGAACTGTGCAAGCCCTTCATCGACAAGACCCTGCAGGCGGTGCGCCGTGTGTTACGCGACGCGGGTGTGGGGCGCGACGAGGTCTTGGGCGTGGTGATGGTGGGCGGGTCTACTCGCATGCCTGCTGTACGCGCGGCCGTGGCTGAACTCTTCGGCCGCGAGCCGCTGATCAACCTCAACCCCGATGAAGTGGTGGCACTGGGTGCAGCCATTCAGGCCAACCAATTGGCCGGCAATGCCGCCGATGGCGAAATCTTGCTGCTGGATGTGATTCCCCTGTCGCTAGGCCTGGAGACCATGGGGGGCTTGGTTGAGCGCGTGATCGAACGCAACAGCTCCATCCCCACGGCCAAGGCGCAGGACTTCACCACCTTCAAGGATGGGCAAACCGCCATGGCCATCCATGTGGTGCAAGGTGAGCGCGAA